>UBUL01000030.1 GCA_900468625.1 Hyphomicrobiales bacterium | reverse complement strand
GTTCCGAGGGGTGGGGCGCCAGGGGCACCCCTCGCCCTGTCCCGCGTCGCTTCGATAGCGGCTCGGGCCAGGCAAGCGGCGGAATCGACATTGACATGGCGAGGGCCGGATATGGCCTCCGCCTCGCAATGGTCCGGATTAGAAAAGCCTGAACTGACCGGTCTTTTCGACATCAAAGGAAGGTGCTTTTGGCTCGGCGGATTGCGCACGATCATATTTGGGTGCTACGGCGTTTGACATCGGTGGAGCCCCCTTCCCTTCCCGCTCGACTCTGCAGAGCTTCGCATTCCAGCCGCCCATGACGTGCGCCAATGTATGCCACTCCTCGTGGAACGTCATTGCCAGGCTGTCGCCGACGAGAACCGTTGCAGGGATATGCAAAAGCGAAAACTGGATATACGCCATGTGAACCGCGCGGCGATCGATATCCACGGCGGTGACATGAAGGTGCCGCTGGTAGTTAAAGCCGGCGTCCCGTATGGCCTCTGCCAGCGCGACGATCATAGCGCCGCTTCCAACGGCGGGCTCCTGCGCGATCAGGAAGCCGCGTCTTTCCATGGCCCTGCTGACCTCCTCCTTGCCGCCAGCAACCATGAGTGCCATCATTCGGCAAACGGTGTAGGGTGTGAAGAACTGCCCGCGCGCCTTGTTGTGTAGCTCGAGCGCATGGAACGTCTCCCCGAGGATATCCTGCGGCGCGCCCTCCATCGCCATCGTGACTTCCGCGAGGATGTGCGCAAAGGTCTCAATGGTCTGGCGGTCATAGTTTCTGAGGATTTCGAGATAGCGCGCTTCGCGCCTCTCGAAATGCATGAGATCGACGGCATTGCTCATCGAAATAGCCGCGCATTCACACCAGTCGGAAAAGACCGAATAGAGGTCGTGCTTGTAACGGCAGGNNATTGAGGCGGCAATTGTTCATGGGATGGCCTTGAAAGCTTAAGTTGATCCGTGAAGCGGCTTGCTGGTCCTGCAAAGGCAGGGCGCCGCTCCTGCCTTCCGGGGCCGCGAGAGTGGTGGGTTGGAAGGGGAAAACGGACTTCGCGGGGAACCGCCTGCACGGAGCAATGGCGTTGCGGAGGAAGGTGGGCGGAAGGCTGTTTGGGGGAGAGAAGGGCGAAGCCCTCGGCCCCCTGCCCTTCGAAATTGCGACGGAAGGCGTCCGTCAGCGCCCGCCGAGGCTTGACGCCGCGGCGGGCGCTCTCTGCGCTAACGTTCGCGCTCTGCGATATGCTTGATGAAGCTTGGCGGCAGGTCGAAAGCCTTGAGGGCGGCGTTCAAAGTATCCTGTACATCGCTCCAGCTTCATCACCGGCGAGGTAGGCGCGGATGAGCTTGCAGCAGATTTCAGTGGCAAGCGCCGGGTCAGGAGTTTGATCGAATATCGGATTTATCGATTGCNNCAAGGGAGGAACCGGCCGCGCTAGCGGAGCGCGACCGGCTGGCTGGCAAGGGCGGGACTATTCCGCTGCCACGGGCAGGGATCGCGCATCGGCCTCGACTTCGCCGTTCGGATCGACAGCAATCCGAACCGGCGCCGGGAGCCAACCCGAACCCTTGATCTTCCGTTCTGCGATAAGCACAGCCTCGGCTTTCTTGGATGCCGAAGAGATCGCAAGGACGGCTTCCGGTCCCTTCGCTTCCAGAACAGCCTGCTCGATCCCGCGACGATTGACGTGGTTGAAATAGCTGTCGGCGGTCGTCTCGAACCAGTTCGTCATATCGACCTTGAGGGCACGGCCAAGCTGGTTTGCCTGCTCGATACCGTTCCGCCGGTCGGTGAATTTTACCTGCACCGCGTTGACGGCATGGGCGGCAGCGTAAGCCAACAGCGACAGAAGCTCCTCGCGGCTCTGCCCAAGGCACCAGTCGAATAGATCGGCGGGATTGCCGGGAATTTTGTGCCCGTAGTTCTCCTGCATGCTCTCGAAGGCCACGCATGCCGCGCAATCTTCCGGCTGCTTGATCCATTTGCCCATGCGCTCATGAGTGAGCGACACCTGCAGTGCACTCTGCTCGGACGCGTAGCCGCCGTAGCTGATGCGCAGCAGCATGGCGTGAACCACGGCGGCCAAGGCCACATCGGGATTGTTCGCCAGTTCCACACGCAAGGCGGCGGTCTTCTTCGCGGTCAGAACCTCGATCAAGGATTGGGAGGGCGTGAACGTCGGAATGCTCTCGCCTGCTTCGACGGCTCCAGTATTGGCATCGTCCGTTGCGTTATCGCTGTCGTCGTCCTGTGCTTCCTCAGCTTCATTGCCGTCCCTGACGATGCCAAGCGCGGTTTCCGGTTTGCCATAGCGGTTGATGAACACCACAACGCCGCTGCGCGCCATGTCGTCGGACCGATAAATCTCCTTCTTTGCGGAGATTTCGTCCAGACGTTTGTCGATGTCAGCGATACGCTGATCTGCGCTCTCGTCTGCAGCATCGTTGTCGATCAGTTCGACGAGATCGTCGTGTTCATCAACAAGCGCGTCATATTCGGCCTGATCCTCGGCAGAAAGCTCCACGTCTTCCGGGTAGATGCGTGGTCTGTCGAAAATCCAGTCCGGACGTTCGAAGGCAGTCTCCACCCATTTCCAACCCTGCTCGCGATAAGGCGCTGCAACCTCTTCCAAACGGTCCGAGACGAGCCTGTCGAGCAAGGCGACATCAAGGGCGTAACCGCCGCCCTGCTCATCGAAGAGATCGCGGCGCNNCCGCTCCGCCCGCCTGTTCATAGGCATCCAGCCCGTCGATCAGCAGGACGCGCCTGTCGGTGCTCGCAACTTCGCCAGTTACCAGATTGGACTTGATCCGGTGCGCCTGCCGATCCCATTGAGGCAGGTTTTCCCAGACCTGTTCCTGCCGTTCATGGTCGTCGGAAACTGTGAAGGCGGAAAGCTGCTCAAAGGTCATCTTTCCCTCACGGTGAAGTTCAAGCAGCTTGGGGGATACCTTGGCCAGTGCCAGACGGCGGCGCACGATGATTTCGCTCACGCTGAAATGGGCGGCAATATCGGCGATGGACTTGCCCTCCGCCGCCATGACCGAGAACGCCTCGAACTGGTCGACCGGGTGCATGTCCTCGCGAAAGATGTTTTCCGAAAGGCTGATTTCGGTCGCCTGCGAGCCATCGCGGACCTTGCATTCGACCGGGTGGTCCTTTGCGATCTTCCCCTGCTCCATCAGCATCAGCAGCGCCCGCCGGCGGCGTTCGCCGGCCGTCACAAAATAACGCCCGCGCTTGCCGCCGGCCCGCACGACAAGGTTTTGCAGAACCCCTTCTGCATCAATGTTGGCGGCAAGCTCGGCCAGTTTCGCAGAGCTGTATGTCTTGCGGACGTTCTTGGGGTCGGCGTCCAGCTTGTTCAGTTCAATGATGATAGTCGTCGTCATGGCTTCGATCTCCTGAGTTCGCGTTGCTTCGGGTTGTTCAGAACCCGCTGTGGCGAAGCCTTCTTCCTTTGGTCCGAAGGACGTGCTCACACGTCCTCGGGACGAAGGGAGGGGGCGGAAGCCCGCTCCCGGTAGGGCGAAGATCCGGTCATGGGTCGGACGGGGGAAAAAATCGGAAGGTTCGGCGCGAAGCGGTGAAAGCCTATTTTTTCGACGGCCGACAGNNGAGCACGCCGGCGTGCTCCCGATCTCTCGCGCAGTCCAGCCTGGGAACCGGGTGTGAGCGGCTGCATAGGTTCTCTTAGGCAGCACTGACTGGCTGACTTGCAGAGTGTCAGAAACTTGCATATATTTCTGACAGGAGAAAAGCCAATGCAACGACTGACATCTCAAATTCTTAGCTATGCCGAGCAATTGCCGGAGGGTACGGCTCTGTCCGCAAAAAGCCTGCTGCATCTCGGAAACCGGGCTGCGGTAGACCAGGCTCTGTCGCGGCTGCATGAGCGGGGAGAACTGGTCAGGGCCGGGCGTGGTATCTACATGAAGGCCATCAAAAGCCGGTTCGGGAGCAGGCCGCCCACTGTCGAGCAGGCTGTCGAGGCAGTCGCACACCAGCGGGGCGAGGTCATCGTTTCGAATGGAGCGGCGGCGGCCAACGCCCTTGGGCTCACGACGCAGGTTCCGGTTCGCTCCATCTATTTGACCTCTGGCCGCAGCCGGACAATGAGTGTCGGAAGCCAAAAGGTTGAGTTCAAGCACGTCCCTCGCTGGCAGTTGTCGCTCGCCGGCCGGCCGGCCGGCGTCGCCGTGCGCGCGCTTGCCTGGCTGGGGCCGGAGAAAGCAGAAGAGGCTCTTTCGAGCATCAAGCGGAAACTGCCGCCCGAGGCGTTCAACGAGCTTGTCGCTGCAGCACCTCAGTTTCCGACTTGGCTCGCACGAAGTGTCGGAAAAGCAGTCCATGGCTGATCAGTTCTTCGAATTATCGATCGACGACAGGCGTGAGGTTCTCGCCATTGCATCAGACCGATCGAGGCGCCCCACCTCACCTACGATATTCGCGCGCTTGCCCCTGATCTTGTTGGGGACAACGAAGAAGCACTCCCGAAAACCCGTAGCGAGGAAAAGCGCTGGTCGAGCGAGGTGCGACGACGACTACCGATCTGGGTAACCGACACGGTTGCACTGATCATCGGCGTTGAACTTGAGAAGCAATCGCTGCCCGCAGAGATTCGGATCGATGGCGACAGGCTTTACATCGACTATCAGGCCATCAGTTCAGGATCTAGTTATGTCGCGCCCAGCGTCATGTTGGAGTTCGGAGCCCGTTCAACTGGAGAGCCAGCCAGCCTTCGAGATATCGCCTTTGACGCGGCCGGTCTCGTTGAGGGGGTCGAGTTCCCGACGGCTAGCCCGAAAGTGATGCATGCCGAACGGACTTTCTGGGAAAAGGCAACTGCGATCCATGTCTTTTGTCTGCAGGAGCGGCTGCGGGGCGATCGCTTTTCACGTCATTGGCATGACATCGTACGCCTCGACGACATTGGCCTGGCAGACAGCGCAATCTCCGACTGCGAACTCGCAAACGCGGTCGCGAAGCATAAGTCGATGTTTTTCGCGGAGAAAGCCGCCGACCGATCGCCGATTGACTACGAGACAGCGGTAAACGGCAAGCTGCTGCTAACGCCGGCCGGTGAAGGACAGAAAGCCCTCAGGGAGGACTACGCCAGGATGGTGGACGACGGTCTTCTTTTCGATGACGCCGAAACGTTTGACGAGTTGCTCGAGCGATGTGCTGCCATCTGCAAAAAGGCAAACGCCGCAGCCTAGCAAATACTCGAGGAATTTTCGAATGGCAGAGCGGGGGTCGTTTGCGGGAGGGGGCGCAATCCTACGATAGCGATAGCCGTATGCGGAACGTTGATTGCGACATGGATTTTGAAACAGAAACTCCCTCGCCTGAATGGTATTTCCACCTGTATCACAAACCGCCGTTTGCGATAAACTGATAGAGATTTCTAGCTTTTGCATAAACGTACGATTCTATCCCGTCCCGCAAGTGACCAAAAATTTTGAGGGTTTGATGACTGATAAAGGAAGTGCAATCCAACGTCTAAACCCGCCGGAACTGGGGTCACCACCGGGTTATTCGCAGGTAGTGGATGTCAAGGCGAGCCGGCTAATCTTCATCGCAGGTCAGACTGCACTCGACCGAGACGGCGCATTGGTTGGCAAAGACGACTTCACCGCCCAAGCCGATCAAGTTTTTCACAACCTGAGTGAGGCCCTCAAGGCTGTCGGCTGCGATGCAAGCCACCTTGTGAAAATGACAGTCTTTCTCCGAGACGTAGGTGATCTCGGCGCATATCGCGAGAGCCGCAACCGGTTCTTCACCACGGTAACGCCTCCAGCAGCGCCTGCTGTCACTTTGGTTGAAGTTTCAAAGCTCTATGGGGCAGACTTTTTGATCGAGATCGAAGGCATCGCCGCCGTCGCCTGATCTGCTGGTCATGTTTTTCCGTTTAGATCGAAACACGTAAATCTCTCACCAGCGAATATCATCTGCCAACGCCCTAGCGTAGGATTCCCTCCCGCAAACGCCCCCGAGTGCGCCATGTCGAGAGAAGAGTTCTTCGCATTGGTATGGTGGACAGACCGCCATGCAGCGCTGGCGAACCTCATGTTGATCGCTCCGCGCTTCATCGCGGTAGACGATAGACGTCGGCATTGTCCTGCCGCTCCCGGAGACCTTTATACGAAGCGTGACGCAGTTTGCCGTCATCGGTCCAGGCACGATACTCGATCTCGGCGATCAGTGTTGGCTGAACCCAGACGACGCCGCGCTGTTTCAGCGCGATCGGCGCCCGCGCAGTCTTGAGTTTGTCCAGATCTTTGCGAAGCCTCGTGGCATCACGTTCATTAAAGCCCGTCCCCACATTGCCGACGTAGATGAGATCGTCCCCTCTATAGGCAGCGAGAAACAAATTGCGGATCCCGCCGTGTGCAACAGCAGATGGTTCATAGCCGACGATGAAAAAGCTGTCGCTCTGGACGCATTTCACCTTGATCCAGTCACCGGTACGACCGGAGCGATAAGGCCGCTCACGGTTCTTGGCGATGATGCCCTCCAGACCATAGGCACATGCGGCAGCGAGAAGTTCCTCACCATCGGCTTCGACCGCCTCGGAGAGTTTTATGACGCCGGCATGATCGGGGAGAAGCCCGTCTAGGATCTGCCGGCGCTCGGCGAGATCCAGCTTCATAAGGTCGTGTCCATCGAAATAGAGCAGATCGAAAGCATAGAAGATCGCCTCATCCGCCCGGCGATGCCCGCCCCTTCCCCCAAGGGCACGCTGAAGGGCGCTGAAGCTCGACTTGCCCTCGTCATCCAGGACGACAGCCTCACCATCGAGGATCATCGTCGTGCCGAAGTCGGCCGCCTCCTTGGCGATCGTCGGAAAGCGATCAGTCCAATCGTGCCCTCCACGGGTAAGAATGCGCACATGGCTGGGTTCAACATGGACCGCGAGCCGATAACCATCCCACTTTATCTCATAGAGCCACTGCGGCCCTTTCGGAACTTCCGACTTCAGAAGCGCTAGCGCCGGCTGGATCCGCTCCGGCATTGGATCGAGCGGCAATTGCGGTTGGTCTGGATCACGAGCTTTGCGCGCCCGGCTTCGCAGCGGCATTTCCGAGGCGGTGAGAAGGGGTTTGGATGACTTACGCGGGGACTTCGTCATGGAAAACAGTGCAACAGAGAAAGCTTGGCGAGTCGAGTCTTTCCTCACTCTGGCAACTCAGCCACTGCGGCTGGTAAGCCGGAATCGCAGGCGTTCCTCTCCAGCTCCCAACGGAATGGATGGGCTCTTGACTCAATCCAAAATGAGAACATAATAAGAACATACTGACAGAAGCGATCGCCGGTCGCGCAGTTCCATATCGACAACTCAGCAGTTCGAACCCCCGTGATTTCAGGGGTGCAGGAGACGTATTGCCTCATGATAGCCGCAGCCACTCAAACAGATGAACCGCAATTCGATCAGGTCGCATCGGCGCTCGACCTATTCGATGGCGACGCCCGCGCCACGATCGGCGCTCTGCTCGCCGAGCTGCAGTTCGTCCGCAAACAACTGGCCCTCTGCGAGGCTGGAATGAGCGTCGGCTTTACCCGCGGCTGGGTTCCAAGTTTCGAAAGCGAAGGAGGAAGCAATGTTTGAATATTCGAGAGATCCACGACCGAGAGACGGCGTTCTCACCATAAGCCAAGACGAAGCGCAGGCGCTTTATGATTTCGTCGGCTATTTGGGCCGGCATGCCTTCGATACGTTCGGAGACGATCGGCCCGGCTTCCGTGGCAAGTCGCCCGACATGCTTCGCCATCTCGACAGGATGCGCGACCTGCTGGAAAACGTCATGGACTACCCGACCTTGGACGAGGAACTTTGCTGGGACGAGCCGAAGCCGCTCGCGACGGACGAGGTTCATGGCTTACTGCTGACGGAGATCGGCAATCGGCCCGGCATACGGTTTCTCGAGATCGCGGTTTACTGGAACGACGACCACAGATGCTTCGGGACGCTTCAGCTTGCCGTCGATGACGAGGCCGGCGAAACCTGCGGTCTGTTCGAGGTCGAGGATCTTGCCGGCGAGCAGGTCAGTTGCGGTCCCGGCTGGTCCCAATCCGGCACCGATCTCGACGAGACGATCCGTATCTTCATCAGAGCCTTTCCGATGCAGCAATTGGAAGCGCGGAACGAAGATTGCATCAACGAAATGCTTGCCGCAAAAGTCGCCTGACCGTTAGCCAAGAACGACGCAGGTACATCCGAAATCAATCCGGAAGATACGACGTGGTGCGATGACCGACGCTTAGAACTGAACAATTCGTATCTTCGGGCATTGATCCTTGGTAATCCGAAAAGGAGGAATTGCCATGGATTGGAATCGCGTCGAAGGCAACTGGAAGCAGGTTAAGGGCAAGGTCAAGGAGCAGTGGGGTAAGCTTACCGACGACGACCTTGATCAAATCGCCGGCAAGCGAGATCAGCTCGAAGGTAAGATCCAGGAGCGCTACGGCCTTGCAAGGGACCGCGCCAAATCCGACGTGGACGATTGGTATGGCCGTCAGACCTGGTAAGAAGTTGAACGGGCCGGCCTAGCCGGTCCTTTCGCGAGGATCGCGACTTAGCTCAAAGGCCATCTCGTGATCACTGAAAATCCCTACTCTTCACCTTCAGCCTCTCGATAAGCCGATCCGGCTCATAAATCTCCCGCACCTTCATGACAGCCCGCTCCCGCGAATCCGGACTGCCAGGCGTGCCATGCGCGAACTCATCCCCACGACCGGTCGGTAGCTTGAACGCCTCATCGCGATCGGCAAGACCGGACAGATCGCTAGTGAGATCGAAGAGCTGCTGGGCGACGAGATGCACGACCTCCCCTTCCCGCTGGATGCGGCCATTGATCGCCATCATCGAGGATCCAAGCACGATGCGCCGGCGCCGCTCGAACAGCGTCGGCCAGACGACGACATTGGCCGGTCCGGTCTCATCCTCGACGGTCAGGAACATCACGCCCTTGGCCGAACCCGGTTTCTGGCGCACGAGCACGAAACCCGCCGCCATCAACCAGCGGCCGTCCCGAGATGACATCGCCTGCTGGCAGGTGACGATATTGCGGGCGGTGAGATCCCGGCGCAGGAAGGCCAGCGGATGCTGGCGAAGGGTAAGCCCGGTATGGCTATAATCCTGGATGACGTTATGTCCTTCGGTCATCTGGCGGAGCTGGACTTCCGGCTCCCGCTGCTCGGCGATCGTTTTCTGCTCACGCTCGGCGGCCGCGGCAAACAGCGGCAAGGGCTCGTCGCGCAGCGCTTTGATCGCCCAGAGCGCATCGCGGCGCTGCAGATTGAGGGACGGCAGAAACGCGTCCGCCTCGGCAAGTTCGACCAGGGATGCCGCCGGCACGCCCGACCGACGCCAGAGATCATCGACGCTCTCGAATGGCTGGTCGGCCCGCGCTGCGATGATGCGGGCTGCATCGACTTGAGCGAGACCATAGACCATGCGCATGCCGAGGCGCACGGCATGACGGTCGCTGCCTTCGACCGGCTCCAGCGTGCAGTCCCAACGCGAGCGATTGACGCAGACGGGCCGGACCTCGACACTATGCTTGCGGGCATCGCCGACGATCTGCGCCGGCGCATAAAAACCCATGGGCTGTGAGTTCAGGAGGGCCGCGCAGAAGGCGTCGGGATAATGGCATTTCACATAAGCTGAGGCATAGGCGATCAGGGCGAAGCTGGCGGCATGGCTTTCCGGAAAGCCATAGGAGCCAAAGCCTTCGAGCTGCGAAAAGGTCTTTTCGGCAAATTCCGGCGTATAGCCGTTCCGGACCATGCCGGAGACGAGCTTTTCCTTGAACTTCGAGACACCGCCGGTGAACTTGAAGGTCGCCATGGATTTGCGCAGCTGATCGGCCTCGCCGCCGGTAAAGCCCGCGCAGACCATCGCCACCTTCATGGCGCTCTCCTGGAAGAGCGGCACGCCAAGGGTCTTGCCGAGAACGGCCTCTAACTCGGGGGTCGGATACTCCACAGCTTCCTTGCCCTCGCGCCGGCGCAGATAGGGATGGACCATGTCGCCCTGGATCGGACCGGGCCGGACGATCGCGACCTGGATGACGAGATCATAGAAGGTGCGCGGCTTCATCCTGGGCAGCATCGACATCTGGGCGCGAGATTCGATCTGGAAGGTGCCGAGCGTGTCGGCCTTGCGGATCATCGCATAGGTCGCAGGATCTTCCTGAGGGATTTGAGTGAGATCGAGATCCAGATGCTTGTGGTCGTGGATCAAGGCGAACGCCTTGCTCATGCAGGTGAGCATGCCGAGCGCCAGCACATCAACCTTCATGAACTTCAATGCCTCGACATCGTCCTTGTCCCATTCGATCACCTGCCGGTCGGCCATGGATGCCGGCTCGATCGGCACGAGATCGTCGAGCCGGTCGTGGGTGAGCACGAAACCGCCGGGATGCTGGCCGAGATGGCGCGGCGCGCCCATCAACTGCTGCGCCAGCGTCAAGGTCAGCGCAAGCCGGCGATCCCCCGGATTGAGGTTGAGCTCGCGAAGCCCACGATCGGTCACCAGCTCCTCAGACCACGACCACATGCCCGAGGACAGCGACTTGATCACGTCCTCGGGCAGGCCGAGCGCCTTGCCGACATCGCGGATCGCCCCTTTTGCGCGGTAGCGCGTCACCGTCGCGCAGAGAGCCGCCTTGTGATGGCCATAGGTCTTGTAAATCCACTGGATCACCTCCTCGCGCCGCTCGTGCTCGAAATCGACATCGATGTCGGGTGGCTCGTCGCGCTCCTGGCTGACGAAACGCTCGAAGAGCAGATTGTTGGTCTCGGGATCGATGGAGGTAATGCCGAGGATATAGCAGACGGCCGAGTTGGCCGCCGATCCTCGCCCCTGGCAGAGGATACCCTGCGAACGAGCATGGCGGACGATCGAAAACACTGTCAGGAAATAGGGGGCGTAGTTCATGGTGCGGATGAGATCGAGCTCGTGCCGGATCACCTTCAGCACCGATGGCGGCAAGCCCTCGGGATAGCGGTTCGGAATGCACTCCCAGACATAATGCTCCAGGGATTGCTGAGCATTCTTGCCGGGTACGATCGCCTCCTCCGGATATTGGTAGGTTAGTTCCTCTAGCGAGAACCTGCAGCGCTCGACGATCTCGAGCGTGCGGGCGAGTGCTTCGGGATAGCGCGGAAAGAGACGCGCCATTTCTTCCGGAGGTTTGAGATAGCGATCGGCATGCCGCTCGCGTTCGAAGCCGATATCGTCGATGGTGGTGTTGTTGCGAATGCAGGTAACGATATCCTGCAGCTGCCGGCGTGACGGCTCATGGAAGAGGACGTCATTGGTAACGACGGTTCGAACCTTGAAGCGTGCTGCAAGATTGGAGAGCTCATGCAGCCGCAGCTGGTCATTCGGCCGCCGGCGCAGGCAGAGCGACAGATGGGCGCGATCGCCGAAGATTTCTGCCATTTTTCGAAGCTGTAAGGCACATGTCTCGTCGGCGAGATCCGGCACCAGAATGCCGATTAGGCCCTCGGCATAAAGAGCGACGTCTTCGAGATGCAGGATGCAGTTGGCCTTGCCGCCGCGGCTCTTGCCGAGGGTCAGCAGCCTGGTGAGGCGGGAATAGGCGACGCGATCGGTGGGATAGACGAGGATCGACATGCCATCGGCCAGATCGAGGCGACAGCCGACGACAAGCCGCAGGCCCGTTGCCCGCGAAGCTTCGAGCGCCCGGACGATCCCGGCCAGCGAATTGCGGTCGACGATCCCGAGCGCGCTGATGCCCAGCGCCTTGGCCGTCCGGAACAGCTCGTCGGCCGACGACGCGCCGCGCAGGAAGGAAAAATGACTAGTGACCTGCAGCTCGGCGTAGCTCATGCGAAGATCCCATGGCAAAACCAGCGATGTGAGCCCGTGGCCGCATCGACACCATCACCGGAGCGGAAGATCCACAGCCGCTCGCCGGTCTCGTCCTCGATCACGAAATAATCCCGGACCGCATCGAATTCGGAATTTTTGGTCCACCATTCCCCGAAAATGCGCTCCGGCCCATCGGCGCGTCTGACCCGCCGGCGCTTGCCGCGCCAGGTGACGGAGACGGGCGGATGATCCGGCAGCAGCGCGATGACGTCGATCGGTTCCGGCCGCGCCATGAGCCGCACCGGCCGCGGCCAGTGATGCACCCAGGTTTCCGTGACGTCTTCAGCTGCCGCCGAGATCCGCCGGACGCTGCGCTCGGGGACATCGGATGCGACCGGCGCGATGCGATAGACGCGCTGTCCGCGATTGCCGAAGGTATCGATCAGTGGCGTGATGTCCTGATCTTTCTCGTCGACCAAAGACGATCGCTGCTCCTCGGCAAGCGGTTCAGTCATGACGGCAATGAGCGTCAGCTTCTCGATGCCGAAGCCGGGCTCGATCTTTTCCGTTCGATCGCGAAACAGCTTTGTCAGCCAGGCGACATCGCGGGCCGGTTTGGCGGTGCCGGCACGGATCGCCTGCCTGCTGCCATCAACCTTTTCGACGATGAGGTCGGTGCGGCGAACACCGAGCCCCTTGCGCTGCAGTTCCGCGACCAGCCGGACGAGGAGACGGCCGACATATTTGTCGATCGTCTCGGCAGCACCAATCGGTTCGGCAAAGGCTCTGACGACCTCGATCCAGTCCGGCGCCCGGATCGGATCGATCGGTTCGGCTATCCGGCCGAACATCTGGTCGAGGCGTCGGCCGATCTCGGGACCGAAGCGCAACGCCAGCGGCGCCCGCGGCGTTGCCGATAGTTCCCCGATGGTCTTGAAACCGAGCGTGCGGAGACTGGTGACGATTTCCGGCGATAGCCGCAGCAGCGAGATCGGCAGCCGTTCGACGGCGCGAGCGGTCTCTCCAGCGGGAATGATGACGACCTCGCGACGGGTGGCGCGGGCACAGGCATGGGCCGCACCCCATGTATCGGCGATCGCGGCATGGACGGTCAGCCCCCTCGCCCGGAAGCGGTTGACGATGCCGGTCAGCATGGGAGCCTCGCCGCCCTGCAGGTGATCGGCGCCTTCCGTATCCATGACGATACCGTCCGTGCCGTCGACGGCGACGATCGGGGAATATTGCGTGAGGGCCCAGAGCGCGATCCGCTCGAGTGCTTCCGCATCGGCAGTTGGATCCGCATCGACGAACTGCAGATCCTGCACCATGGCCTGCGCCTTGGCGGCCGGCATGCCAACCCGAATACCGCATGCCTTAGCCTTTGCATCGGCCGCGGATACAAAACGCTTGGAGCCGCTCCTGGCAATCAGCAGCAGCGGCCTGTCAGGCGATAATTCTGCTTTCTGATCCATCCGCCTGATCCGCTCGATCGGCAGGTCCGGCAGATAGATGGATACGACCCGTGGCATCGCACGCTCCCACGATAAACTCAGCGCACTCACCCGCCTTCACTCTCATCAGTTCGAGCAGCCATCGCGGCCGCCCGACACCTGGAACCGGCAAGTCCTCCGATGGCAGGACGCTCACCCGCCACCTGGTCGTCGACGCCGTCGGCTGCCCGAAATCCGAGGCCTCCACCTGCCTCCGCCAACGCCGGACCACGAGGCCCATCGTGCCGGTCTTTTCCGCCGCCAGCTGCAGGCGGCGGGAGGAAACCATCGGCAGCCGCACGACCTCGCCGACGACGGCGCCAAGGCCACCGAAGGCCAGCGCCTCTTCCATGGAGGCGAGAACGTCCTCCTCGCGGTCGGCCTCGACGAAGATGACACGATCCGGGTGCAGGCCGGCCTGCGCCAATGCCGGAAAGAACAGATCCGGCCTTGTCAGGCACCAGACGATCTTGCCCCTGGTGCGCGCGGCAATGCCGGCGACAAAGAGGGCCGCGGCGGCACCATCGACGACCCCTACCCTGCCGCCTGCGAATTCGTGCACGGCGCCATAGGCAAGGCCTCCACCCGGCAGCACCGCATCGATCTCAGCCACACCGAAGGCCAGACAGCCGCTCCTCCTGCCCGCGTTCCCTTGCAGTAACGCAATGCGGTCCTTCAGATCGGATATCACCCTGTTACGGGCAGCAGTCATCATTCACGTCCTTTACAAGGTCGCGTTGGTATCGACGTCATGTCGGTCAAGTGTATATGTTCACTAAATGTTCCATGTCGGTTTGCAAGTCAAGCAACCCGAAATAGGAATATTATCCCTCTATTTTAGTGGACTTTAAGATTCGCATTGGGAATCATGGACATGACTTCGGCGGGGCACGGACGAAGCTTTGGAAAAAGTTTCGAAGCTACTCCGCCGATCGCCGCCGATTGGCATTCCGGCGCTTCGTCGGCTACCATATCAGCCTGCTTCAAGGGAGATGGAGCGTGTGCAACTTATACCGCATGGAAGACAAGGACTGGGTGAACAAGTGGGCTCAGGATGCCGAGAGCCTGATCAACCTGATGCCGGCCTATCAGATGAACCCGGACCAGATGGGACCGATCTTCCGCAACACCGCGGACGGGAAAAAGCAGCTCGTCCATGCCCGCTGGGGTCTTCCCTCCCCGCGGTTCGCCCTTGAGAAACTGGCGCAGGCCAAGGCCGAGAAGCTGCGGGCCAAGGGCAAGGACTTTGACTTCGACCAGCTGCTGCGCGAGCAGGTCGACCGCGGCGTCACCAATGTCCGCAATCTGAAGCTTGCCCACTGGCGGCGCTGGTTCGGCATTGAGAACCGCTGCCTTGTCCCCGTCACCAGCTTCGCCGAGCCCGATCCGGCAAGCCAGGAGGCAGGCGGCAATGTGCCGAATGCTTGGTTTGCACGAGACGAAAGCAAGCCGCTGATGTTTTTTGCCGGCATTCATGTTCCGCAATGGACCTCCGTGCGCAAGGTCAAGGACGGGTTCACGACCGACGATCTCTATGGGTTCCTGACGACCAATGCGAACAATCTGGTCAAACCGATCCACGACAAAGCCATGCCAGTGCTCCTGCTGACCAGGGAAGAAACCGATATCTGGATGACAGCGCCTTGGGATGAAGCGAAGGATCTTGCACGGCCATTGCCGGATGATGCGCTGATCGTCGCGTCTCAGGAGCCCTATGGATCGACCATCGTTACCAAGGAAGGCGAGCTGGTCAGCCCATCCGACTTGCTATAACGGCGGCGTTTCAGCGGCTCAATGAACAGACAGCTGCTCGGATAAGAGGAGTTCATGCACGGCCGCATCCACGATCTCCGTCAGTCTCCGCCAACCGTAGAGGTTCCGCTCGCTCACCCGTTCCTGGATCGCGGCCAGCATCCAACCGGCTGCAGAGCTTTCGCCACCTCCGTACGTGCCAGTAGACGATCACGCAGTTCGAGCGAAGTTCTCTCCTAGCCCTTTATTCGCAATATTCCGTGGGTATAGCTCGCCGGACCTATCGAAAGCTTCTCATCCGCTGAAAGACACCTTAGATTCGCGCTGATCATTTTCGTCGGATGGGCCATGACCTCTCAGCTGGACATGTTTTCGGAGAATCCGCAGTCCGTTCGCAGAACGTTAGCGCCAAGCCTGCGTGCTCGGCAGGACGGCTCCGCTCCCGACGAAGCCGAGATGGTGCGGATCCTGCAAGCAACCGGCCGCTACCAGATTCTGAGAAAGCTCGAAGCTCGCTCGATCGCCGCCAGTCCAAGGCCTGGCTATCCGCTCCGGGGCGTCATCCTTGATACCGAGACGACCGGGCTTGATGCGAGAAAGGACGAGATCATCGAAATCGGCCTGATCGCCTTCAGCTTCAATGAGGACGGCGAGATCGGCGATGTCACCGGCATCTATGGCGGGTTGCAGCAACCGAGCATCCCGATCCCGGCCGATGTCACCCGGCTGACCGGCATCACGGACGCCATGGTCCTCGGCCAGATGATCGACATGCCGGCGGTGCGTGCGCTCATCGAGCCGGCCGATCTCGTCATTGCCCACAATGCCGGCTTCGATCGGCCCTTTTGCGAGGCCTTTTCTTCGATCTTTGCCCGCAAGGCTTGGGCGTGCTCCAATTCCGAGATCGATTGGAGTGCCAGGGGCTACGAGGGAACCAAGCTCGGCTATCTCATCAACCAGAGTGGTTATTTTCATATCGGACACCGCGCTGTCGACGACTGTTTCGCACTGCTGGAGGTGCTGGCGCTCTCTAAGGGGGATAATGATCAAACACCCTTTGCGGAGCTTTACCAGGCAAGCCAGCGTTCCCGCGTGCGCATCTTCGCGGAGAACTCACCCTTCGATCTCAAGGACCGGCTGAAGGAACGAGGCTATCGCTGGTCTGACGGAAGCGACGGCCGGCCGAAATCGTGGTGGATAGAGATCGTCGAAGAGGTCCTGGAAGACGAGCTTCGCTTCCTGCGAACCGAGATCTACGGCTGGGATGCCGACCCGCCTGTCCAGCATTTGACGGCATTCGACCGGTTCAAGGGGCGAAGATAGTTCTTTAAACTCTTGAAGGGATCTGAACTAACGACCCTTTCGGGTTTCGTTACAATTCAACAATTTAGCGTTTCCGGGCGGCATTCGCTGTGATCATCGTATCAGCAAATGCCACTTACCGGTTTGTAAGTTGAACGTTGCCGTCAAACCGGCGAGTTCTGCGAAAGATTCAATCGTCATCGCGCCGACAGTATTTTCGCTCAGGCAGCTTTGAGAAGTCCACCGGCGGGCGCCTCTTGCCCCCGATTTCGAACCACCGCCGCTGCCGGAGGCGGGCGGAAATCAATCTCAGCCCCATCAGATGTGCGACGGCCGTCGGCGAGAGACCATTGTCGAACAGACGATAACACACTTCTTGTCCTCGCTTTGTCAGGCGACCATCATCATACTGATTTGCCGGATGACGCGGATCTGTCTCTTCATTTTCGATAACAACAGACCGAATCTCCTGGTTCAGGATACCGATCTGATGCTGCCTCACGCGCCATTGCTTCGCAATTTTCCGGCGGAGGAGCTTGATCTCCCTCAGGAAGACCTGTTCGGCACTACGGAATTGAAGCCCATCAAAACTGACAGTTCCGATATAATGATGCGTTCTCTGCCGCTCATCCAGTAATTTCAGGAAATGCTGCAATCGCTCAACCGCCTCATAGTCATAGCGGGCGAAGCTATCAGGCACGAATGCCAGAGATCGGCGGACAGAACGTTCCGTTGTGATATCAGCGACAAGCTCGTGGATATCGTGACCGACATTGTTGCGGTAGTCGATAAGGCGCCTGATTTCGGCCTTCTCTTCAGCCGCCAGTGCGCCGTCAGCTTGGAGCGCATCCAGACATTTTCCGACTGGATTCTTTGTTCCCTTCGGCACGCGTTCCGGCCGCCCTGTCAGAGCCATAAATCTGTCGGTCCTCTGAATGAGCGACAGCACCTTTGCTTTGAGCTGCTCGGCATAGAAAAGCACCAAAACCATCTGAGCCGAGCGCAACTTCAATAGATTCTGTTCCAGCGCTGGCAGACGTGATCCTAGAGGGTCGAGAAAGTTTGGTTCGTGCATCTTCAGCCAATAATGTTTTGGTGGGAAACGGGGTGAGGTGCGCTTTAGAGTGTGATGCCAGTGCGCTCTTCAATTTGTTTTTTGATGAAGCCCTTGGCGAGATCTTGCAGAAGATCGAGCGTGAAGCCTTTTGCAGACAGTGCGCCCTCCTTCGTCTTTTTCCAGATCTCTGGATCTCTCACGGTGTCCAAGAAATCATGTCCAGCCCAAGTCAGCCGGGTCGGCACGATGTGGTCAAATGCATATTGATCGTCCGGAACTACATCACCGTCTATTAGCCTGGCTTCCAGAAGCAATCGCAGATGCTCGGCGATTACTTGCGGCGCTCGATCCCCCGCTTCGATTTCAACATCGCCGCCGAGGCCTTGATCGAATTCCTCGATCTGCAATAGGAGATCCCGCACCAAATCCATATCGCGCTTCAAAGCTGTCCTCCAAATGTTGTTGAGAAAAGAGGCTTCTCGGTTGATCGATCAGCGCAACAAATACTACCGTAGATACATGATCAAAACACCGCTAGACAGACGCATTGCCGTGGTGCTTGAGGGTGAGACCGTCGAACTTCACCTCAGCGCCTTACGCGGCATGCCTTATGTGGTCTTGCTTGGCGAGCCAGGAATTGGAAAATCCACGGCGCTCGAATATGAGGCGAGTCAGGAGGGTTGCGAGCTTCTGACCTGCCGCGAAGCGATGAACGGGATCCCGATTGCGGCCGGCTCCACCGCGTATCTCGACGCGCTGGACGAATATCGTGCCGGAGAAAATGGCAAGGACAAACTTTTACAACTTGCCAACGCAATCACACAAAGCGGAGTCGAGCGTTGGCGCTTGACCTGCCGCGCGGAAGATTGGCGTGAGGCTGCCGACATGCTCGCTATGCGGCGAGCCGCAAAAAACCAGCCAATCGCCGTTGCGCACCTTCTGCCGCTCGACGATAGCGAGGCGGAGATCGTTTTATCCAGCTTGGGCGAAGCATATCCGGAGCGGTTCCTATCGGAGGCACGCGCTCGCGGAGCTGGAGCTTTCCTTGAGAATCCCTTGAGCTTACGCCTCCTCCATTCGGTTGTGGTATCCGGCGGGGTATGGCCGAGCACCCGATTTGAGCTGTTCGAACGTGCCATTTATGCACTTGCTCACGAGCATGATCCACAACGCGTCAACGATCGGCGGCCGCCAGTCGATGAGATTATCGATGCAGCAGGACAGTTGTCATTCTACCTGCTTGCGGCCGGCGCCCGCGCACTTTGGCGCTCGAATGCGCTGGCCGTTGGATCTCATGCCAGAGATTTCGTTATCGTCCA
This sequence comes from Hyphomicrobiales bacterium, assembly GCA_900468625.1. Taxonomy (GTDB): domain Bacteria; phylum Pseudomonadota; class Alphaproteobacteria; order Rhizobiales; family Rhizobiaceae; genus Rhizobium. Next base: position 105,192 of record UBUL01000030.1, on the reverse strand, counting down.
CTCGCTTCCGATCGAGCCCGAGTTGGCAGGTTTCTCCCTGGACACGGCGATTTTCCGAGGAGAGGGTCAAAGCTTTGAGCCGTCGCACAGAACAATCGCAGAATTTCTGGCGGGCCGATTCCTCGCACAGCGAGTTACCGGGCAGCTGAATGGCATCCTTCTTCCTTTGCGCCGGGCAACTGCGCTCATCACCAGCAACGATCAGAAGGCACCAAGCGAGCTGCGCGGTCTCTACGCCTGGTTTGCGGCGCATCTCTCGCAACGGGGTGACGAGAAGGGTGCTTTGAGGCTGATCGAGCGGGACGCGGCCACGACTCTTGCCTATGGTGACGCGGCCGCCTTTACCACGAATTGCCGCAGGGCAATCCTCGCCAACCTTGATCGCGACGACCCCTTTTTCATCTCCTCGCGGGATGCAATTACCGTATTTGGTGGCCTGGCTGGTGACGATCTCGTGCCGGATTTCCTATCGGTCCTCGACAATGAGGTCACAAGCCATCTGCAGCTTACGGTCCTCCAGGCTCTTGCCGACGGGCCGCCGTTGAAAGGAATGCAGGTCAAGCTGCATGAAATCGCACTTTCTCCATCCCGTCCGCTTTGGCAACGTCAGAGAGCCGCTGAGGCGTGGGTCAAAGGAAGCTCGGATACTGATACGGCAAGGCGCGCACTGATCGCCGAACTGTGTCAAACAACCAAAACCTATGATCAGATTTCCTTGCGAGCCGAGCTCTTGTCGGACATCCCCACGCGAGAGCTATCCCATCAGGAGATCTCTGACCTGCTTTCGGACCTCAACGACCTGCCGCCCGCCAAGGTAGGTGAGAGCGAGGAAAGTGGCAATCTGTTTTCGCTTCTTTCGAAGCTCAGGAAAGACCCTCGTCCCGATCTCTTCGATCAGCCAATCATCCGCAAGTCGACTGAAGAGCACGGCCTTAAGCCGGAAGTTCGGCACTTCATGCAGGTGGCTCTCGCCTATACGATCAACGACACCCGAGAAATCGGTGCGGAACGGCTATGGTCCTGGATCAGGAACACGCGCGACTACGAGTGGGATCGGCTCGAGGAGAAGCTTGCCAAGGCGATAGGCGCCTGGATCGATGTCGATAAGGAAAAGCGCGAACTTGAGCTTTTTACCGTCCTGCTGGAAAGCAGCCCCGCCGAGGAGGGGCCGTGGATGGCGACCAATCATTACATCACGATTGCCCGGAGGGTTCCCGACGACATTCTCATAGAGAATCTCCTCGATCTCGCTAGCAAGACTAAGGTCGGCCCTCGCCGCCGACGACTGTTCGAGGTTGCAGCCTATGCGGTTCGCAGTGAATCCCAATGGCCCATATGGGAGGGCCGCATCGTTTCGGCGCTCGAAAAGGAAGAGAACTTTTCAGACTTCATAGCGGATCTGCGCAAAGATCCGAACAAAAGCTGGAAGGAAAAGGAGGAAGAGCGAAAGGCAAACGAACTCGCGAAAACCGACGCAGCCAGAACCCACAATATCGCTTCCCTTGAACCGAATCTCAATGCGATCGCGGCCGGCAGAGAGAGCGAGTTTGGTGCGCTGAAATGGGCGTCCGAACTCTATCGGAACGCCGTAATCTCCAAAAAAGAAGATCCGCTTGCCAAGATCAAGCACTTCACCAACGCCCGGATCACCTCCGCCATCGCCGAAGGGTTTGTCCAGTTCGCAATCCGTACCGACATCAAGGTCGACGCCGGCGCCCTCGGTAAAGCTGAAGCGACCAACGGATCCTACGTCCAGGAATATGTTGTTGCGGCCGGGATTCACCAGGCGCTCCTCGCGGGAAGAGAGGAGGAGATCGGCGAATGCCCATCGGTTATCGCACTCGTTGCTCTTCGGCAAAACTACTTCAGCCGTGACGATCAGCCATCGCTCGCCACTTGGGGGGTGCAGCACCTTGCGCGCGATCCCGATAAAGGAACAGAGCAGATCCTTCGCTATTGGAATTCGGCGCTTGATGCCGGGGACCAGGATCTTGATGCGATCCACGATTTGGCTTCGTCGCAAGAGCGGGACTTTGTTTCTCGCTTGTTGAAGCGGTTCCTGCAGGAGCGCCCAAATTTGCCACACACGGCATTGCGGCAAGCCCTGACGGTGTCAGCGCCACTCTTATCGAGGATCGAGATGGGAGATCTCACCGAAAGTGCTCTCGCCGGAGAGTTGGATGATCAAAGTAGGCGGCTGTGGGAATCCGTCGTCCTTATACTCGACCCGGAAACCTTCCAAGCGTCCCACACGCACGAAGAAATTCGCACAGCGCTGCTTGCTCCAGACGGCGATCTCGTGAATCGATTGCATGAAATCTGCCTGCAGCCTGATCGGCTTGACCTGCTTCGGGTCTCCTCCCTGGCTGGAGTCTACCCATCGGAAGATCGAGATTGGGCGCGATCCGATGGCCCAAGCCACATTATCCGAGCGGCGATCATCCGTCTCAGTGCATCAAGTGATCCGGACACAGGCAAAAAACTGAAATCCCTCATCGCATCGTCTGATCGGAGCTGGCGATCGCTGTTGACACATGCAGCGGCAGAACACGCGCGTCTCATGCGCGACAACCTGTTTATTTCACCATCGGTTGCTCAGCTGAAAGCGGCTCTCGCTGGCGGCCCGCCGGCGAGCCCGGCGGACCTTGCCGCTGTCGTTCTAGAAGAGATTGAAAGGTACAAGAGTACGCTACGGACCGGCAGTGAAATGCCATGGAAGCGCTATTGGAATACGGACCGCAATGGCGCGGCCGTGAAGCCACAAATTGAAAACGAAGACCGGGATCGGCTTCTCGAACTATTCAAGGTTCGGCTAGAACGATACGGCATAATAGCCTCTATGCCCGAGGCCCGTCGCGGTGAAAACACCCGGGCAGACGTGCTTCTTCTCTCTCATGCAGGAAAGAACCTGCCGATCGAGGCAAAGCGCCATTACAATGCCGAACTATGGACTGCCGCCGAAGAACAGCTCGCTGGTTACGCCGCGGATGAAGGAGCCTTCGGCTATGGTATCTATCTCGTGTTTTGGTTCGGAGCTGAACATCGTTTACCCAAAAGACGCGACGCCAAAAAACCGCCTGCCAGCGCAGGAGAATTAGAGGCGATGCTGCGGTCCGACCTGCTTTCCGCAATGGAAGGAAAAATATCGGTCGTCGTTCTGGACGTTTCACGTCCGGAAACAGCGGAAAAGAAAAAGCCCACTCGGAACAAGAAGGCGCGCCCATGATCCAGTTCAACGATTGGTGTGATACCCCACAGACGCGCAATGGGCGCTCAAGCGAGACCTCAAAACACCACCGTAACGAGCAACCGTGAAAATAGAAAGCGTCGAAATGGCTGTCGACCTAACTGCCGCAAACGCCCTACCTCGTCAGGCGAACAAGTTGTTCCGAATCTTTGCCAGATTCGAATTCGCTTTGAAGATGGCCGGCTATGCAGAGATGAAAAAAGGTAAGCTTGATATTGCCTGGGACAGGTTTGCAAACAGCGAGCCTATAGGCGGCACTTTCCTTAGCTACGTGCGGGAGCATAATATCTGTCCGACAATCTTGAACGCGCCGCCCAAGGCCGATTTCATCGAGAATGGCCTCTACGGATTTGAACAGAATGCGGAACCGCCTCAAAGCGTTCAGGAGCTATTCGGAGCGGTTCGTCGCGTCCGTAACAATCTTTTCCATGGAGGCAAGTATTTCGGCAACGATAAATCTAGAGATCGTCGCTTTGTGAGGGAGGCGATTGCCGTACTTCTGTTAGCTGCCGAAAAGCATCCGGATGTGAACTTCTTCTTTGAAGGTAGGGCATGACTGACAGGTTTCATCAACGCCGCGGAGATTGGGCGGTATGAAAGAAGACGGCGCCTTTCTGGCGCGAAAGCTAATTTACACCGAACAGGGCAAACGATGGTTAAGCCAGTTTGACGATCTCGACCAAGAGATTGCTATTCTTCTTGCGAATTCCCTGACGCTGATCTCGCACAACGAATTCAGGAGAAACCTCGAGAAGAATCTGGAAGAAGCAGCCGCCGAGATTGACGGGCCTATCGCTCTATATGCGGTCCGGGAGCTTCCGAAGAGCGCACCGGAAAAATGGATGACGCCTCAGCCAATACCATTTTTCAGTTGCACAATTCCAAGCCCCGATGGCCGTAGCGTCGGTGCGGTTGACGCAACACCCGACCTAGGCAGCGAGGCCATCGTCGCCCAGATCATCCGCCAACTTGCAAGGAGTAATCCGATTAAGTTTTTAAACCACCCCACGCTCGCCGAAATGAGGGACCGGCGCTGCAGGGCGATCTTCCTTGTCGACGACCTTATAGGTTCCGGAAACAGGGTCCGCGATTTCATCGCAAGCCTCTGGCTTGAATCGACCATAAAGTCATGGTGGTCGACGAAGCACATTGCATTTCATGTGATTGCCTATTCTTCGACCGAAAGCGGTATGAAATCCGTCCAGAGGCATAAGAGCAAGCCGACAGTCCTGGTCCACCGCGACGCGACATCTTTTGATTCTCTCCCTATAAAGCCGGAGAAGAGAGACTCCATCAGGAAGCTCTGCAGGGAATACGGAAGGCGGGCTCTCAAGGGGCGAAAGAGCATGTGGTTTGGTTACAAACAGGGCATGTGCTCGATCGTTTTCGAGCATGGGTGCCCCAACAACACACCGGCGATCCTTTGGGATTTTAAAGATGGATCCCCTGGTTGGAGGGGGCTTTTCCCCCATAGGACGGTCAGCACCGCCGTGGCGTCGGTCTTCCCTCCAGAAATCGTCCGCGGCGATACCGCGGCCTTGTTGAGGGATATGGGGCAGAGGAAACTCGCCAAGTCCGGCGCTCTCTCTCGAACTGGCGAAACCGGAAAGACTATACTGCTCGTTTTGGCGATGATCGCCAAGGGACATCGAAAGCGTTCTGCAATCTGTTTTGCAACCGGCCTTAGCTCAAAGGACTGCGAGAGGATCGTTGAGCGCTGCATCAAATGGAAATTTCTCAGCCCGCAGCGGCGAATAACGCCGGAGGGATTGGCTGAACTGAATGCCGCAAGAAAATTCAGGGTATTAGAAAAAGCAACGGTTGAGCGAGGAACTGATTATTACTATCCTCGACAACTGAGACAGACCACATGCTGATTAGTGTTAGCAAGCAACGTCAGTTGCTTACCGCCGTCTTCGGGCGGCGGTTGGGGCAAGGATTTCCTGCGCCTCGTGAGAAAGCTCAGGCTTGGCTGGAGACGAAGCACTCTGCAAGACTCCATCGTACGCCTTGGGCAGCAGAGCGCTTCGTCGCCCGCGTCGACGCATCGGAGTAACAGCAATGTGGTCGTCTCACCTTTATCGCGTCGACGCCCGGAAAATGGGCCTTCCGGAAGCTACAATCGAAGCCGCAATCGCTCAATCAGAGAGGGTCATCAATGCTGACCCTAGCTTGCCTTCGATATTGTCGCTCAAACATTTGGCGTCGCGCTGCGGCGTGCCTTACACGGACCTACGGGAATTCGTCTCGAGACGAGCGACATTTACGAGCGAACCCTCGATGCCATACAATAAGTTCTCAATACAGAAGCGATCTGGCGGCCGCAGGTTTCTTTATGTGCCGAACCGATCACTAATGACTGTTCAACGTTGGATCAACACCCACATCCTGGCCCAGATCAGACCGCACAGCGCTAGTCATGCCTTCACCAAGCGCAGCTCAATCAAAAAATGCGCGTCGATCCACTGCGGAAGTGCATGGCTGATCAAACTCGATATATCCGACTTCTTCGAATCCGTTTCTGAAATCCAGGTCTACCGATGTTTCAGGAGCATAGGATATTCCCCGCTCGTCGCTTTCGAACTTGCAAGAATTTGCACAATCCGTACGCCGCAACACAGCCCACGCGAACGTTATGAGCAATGGAAGGCGAAAGGGGTAAATCAAGAGATTTATGCCTATAATCAGCGTTTGCTCGGATATTTGCCGCAAGGTGCGCCAAGCAGCCCGCTCCTGTCGAACATCGTGATGCGCGATTGCGATAAGCTTCTTTTCCAGGTCGCGGCCAAGTTCGGTTTGAAATACACGCGCTACAGTGACGACTTGACCTTTTCCTCACTGGATCCTCAGTTTGGCCGAGACGCGTGCAGGAAGCTTATCTTCGAAGCATATGCCATCTTGTCAAAAGCCGGCTATCGTCCGAACGCGAGAAAAAGCATTGTCGTACCCCCATCGGGAAAGAAGATCGTGCTCGGCCTGCAGGTCGATGGTACCGAGCCCCGTCTGACCAAGGGTTATAAGGACCGCATCCGTCAGCATCTCTATTTTCTCGAGAAGTATGGGCCTCTTAATCACGCGCTTCAGCGAAAGTTCGATTCTGTGTGGGGAATGAAAGCGCATATAAAGGGACTTATTGATTTCGCAAAAATGATTGAACCGACCTACGCGGAAGCGTGCAGGCAACGGTTTAATCAGATTGACTGGCTGGTTTAGTGCTTATCGGCAAGCCATAAAGCTCCCGTATCGGCACCTCAGACCTTCTAGAGGGAATGGAGGGCTCGATGGTGAACAAGCCGTCATCACTTGCGCTACCATCGTTGTCTCGCACCTAGCGCTGCGGGGAGGATTGGGCACCTTTGCACTTTCACGCTTGACGAAAAGCACGTCGACGCCTATATCTCACGTAACGCACGTGAGAAAGGTGACGACTATGAGAATCTCTTTGATGCAAATTTCCGATGGCCCTGTCCTTGCCGGCGCCGTCAATGGGAAGATCGCTTTCGCCGAGATGATCAAGGGAATCCCAGACGAAATGGTCGTCCCGCAACCGCTCTTCCTGGACTTCGGCGGTATCGAGGTCGCCACAGCGAGTTATCTCCGCGAGTCTGTCTTTGCCCTCAAGACCTATCTGCGGACGAAGAGCTCGTCCTATTATCCGGTCGTCGCCAACGCGAATTCCGATGTCTGGGATGAGTTGTCGGTTATTGCCCATGCCAAGAATGACGTCATCGTAACCTGCGAGCTTGCGGCAGACGGTAGCGCATCGAAGGTAGAGCTGATTGGTAATCTTGATCCCAAGCAACAGCTGACATTCGACCTCGTCTTGAAGTTCGACGAGGTCGACGCCAACTCTTTAATGGAACAGTTTGGCGAAGCTGAGAAAACAAAAAGTACAACGGCATGGAATAACCGCTTGGCTAGCTTGGCCTCGCGCGGAATCATTCGTGAATACACCAAAGGCAGATCGAAATACTACCGTCCATTGTTAACGGAGCGCGCATATGGGAATTGAGTTTCTAACGCGAACTCGAACGACGATACGAAAGCACATAGACCGAAAGCGCGTCGAGCTCGCGACGCCAGACCTGTTTACTCAACAGCCTACCGATCAGCCTCGCTGCGCTATGATCTCGCTCAAGAAGGGAGCGGCCGTCAAAGAAGGTGACCGGCTGATTATCGAATTGAGCAAAACCGCGATCACTGTAAGCCACGGCAACAACGTCGTTGGCGTCTACGACAATCCAAGTCCCGATGTTTTGACCAACCTTTCCAGTAGTGGCGGGACGGCCGGCGGAATTGTTCGACGCATCATGAAGCTCTCGGGCAAAGCGGAGGTCTCGTTTTGCTAGATCCACCCAGCAATGAAGTGCTTGTGCGCGCGCTCACGGATGATCCATTTACCCATTCGCTTGCCCTCGGATGCGGAAACTGCACCAAATTTGAGTGGTGTGGCGGCCTGTCGGTGCGGGACTCTATTCTGGACTGCCTGGATTTCTGTTGTGGAAAGCCAAACGAGTGCACCGCTGTTTGCATGAAAAATCCAGTCCAGTATGTCGATCAGCTCCGTGAAATCCTTGGTTTCGATCTTGCTAATATACCACACATGACCGGAAACTACCGGCCTATCGTGCACGATGTCGTGCCACTGATTTACCATTGGACCGGTCGCGATCGCCCGGTATCCGGATCTGCTTTTACCCTGAGATTCCACGACGTGGTGGACTTCGCCCGTGGCGAGGTTCGGTTCGCTACACGGGATCTTCTTTGCGAGGCGTTCAAAATCGATCCGTCGGCTGATCTCATACTCAGCGGGGTCGATCACGACGAACGCATCGAACCTTGGTGGACTTTGCAAGATCGCCGCATGGAGGTCCTTCGGCAGCTTCGTAATTTGGACATCCAGCTTGTTACCGCTCCAAACTTCAGCCTGGTGCTTGACAAGCCGCGTACCGATGACCTGCACGCGATGAAGCGCATTGCGATAGTTTGGAGCGAATTCGAGGGAAATGGGATCGCCTGCGCACTCCATGTCAATTCCAGGACATTGAAAGACTTCGAGCGTTGGGCGGACTTCGTGCGTGCGCGGAGAGAGATTGGTATTATCTCCTACGAGTTCATCACAGGTTCCGGCAAAAAGGCGCGCCGGCAGTTCCATATCGATGGCTTGTGCAAGATCGCTCAAACCGCTGACCGGCCGCTCGACATCGTTGTCAGAGGTGACCCGGATGTAATAGCGCATCTTCAGCGAGATTTCCGGAAGGTGATCTACATCGATACGATGGCTTACATGAAGACGATCAAGCGCCAGCGTGCAGTCCGCTCCGGTAATTCAAAGCTTGGCTGGGTTTCGTCTCAGACAAAGATCCCCTCTGAGGTCGATGATATGCTTCAACACAACCTAAGCGAACGGAACCTCTTCCTTCGCGGACGCTTTTATGGCCAAGATATGGCGTCAGTCTAAAGGTGATTCATCGAAACGCTCACATTAGATCTCGTCGAGGATATTTCTCTGGCGTTACAGACCGGCGCTGTCGACACGGCGGACCTTCCGGCATGTGCTGCTCAATCTTTAGGAGCATTTCTTGAGCTTACCCACATCTTCCCGCAGCTTCTCCTGACACCGTCCGAGGCGGAATGGCTGGAGCAGCAGCATTTCCGGCGCTTCGTCACCGATCGAGAAACGGCTTGGCTTGACGAGGCGCCGAACCCCTACGGGTTTGCCCCCGTTTCGACCATAGTCTCCAACCGGCTCGTTTGGACAGACATGATCAACCGACTGAAGCGCCTGAGCATCAATGCGGGTTTTTCAAACGACCATAGCGGCAAGTTTCTCGCAGCTATTGATGAACTTTGGAGCAATGTCGTCGACCACAGCCAAAAGAGCGACACCGGTTATTTCGCCTTTAGTCTTGAGCCCCACAGATTCGAGTTTGTCGTAGCCGATCATGGTATCGGCGTCCTTGCGAGTTTGAAGTCAAACCCGCTCTATGCTGGCCTAACCGACCACGGACGCGCGATCGAACTGGTCCTGTCAGAAGGGATCTCGCGATATTACACGGAGGACGGACACGGCTTCGGATTCAGGCCGCTTTTCGTCGGGCTCGCCAACATTGCCCGCAGCCTGCGTTTTCGATCAGGCGATCATGCTCGGGAGGTTGTCCGCACGGCCGAGGGAAACCTCGCTTCCCGGACCTATGAACTCGCCGCACTGCCAGGCTTTTTCTGTTCGGTGACCTGCGTGGTCTAAATCATACGAGCAGAATGTCGGAGCGCGCTATGCTTGAAAACTTCTATCTGGACGAAAGCGGCAATACCGGAGACCTGTGCAAAGTTGGTGCTCACCCAAGCTTTGGAGGCCAGCGTCTCTTTACGCTGGCTTGCATCGGCATCGACGACCTTGCCGCTCTTGGCGACGAAGTGGACCGTTTGAAGGCGCTGCATCGGTTGCAGGGGACAGAACTCAAATCGACCAAGACAAAATCTAAGCCCAGGTTCGTGTCCGATCTCGCCAGGTTTTTACATGATCGCGACTGGCCGGTTTTCATCGAGCTCGTCGACAAGCACTATTATGTGATCATGAACATTGTCGAACGAATCGTCGTTCCCTATGTTTCGCCGGCCGATTTGTCGCGTGAAAGCATGTTCATGAAGAACGTGATGGCCGACTACATCGCCCTGCATGGCCCCGATGAGCTGGTGCAACTGTATGCGATTGCATGTCAGACTCAAAAGCGGCCTGACGCCCGTCAGGTCTTTAAACGCCTTATTCACTGGAGCCATCGATCCCAGGCAGATCGCGAGATTGCTGCTGGCGTCGAGAAGTTTACGCGCGCAAGCCTAAAGGATTTCGAGAAATGCCATCCGCATGCCGCAGTTAAGCAGGCACTCCCGATTCTAGACCGTAACAAGCACGACGGCCTCATTTGGCTTCTGCCTAACATCTCGTCGTTCACCAGCATCTATGCGCGGCTAAATCATTACCTAAAAGGTCAGATCGGGAGCATCACTTTCGTCCATGACGAACAGGCACATTTTGACGACATTATCGATGCAAACAAAAAGCTCGCGGAAGAGGTTCACGCGCAGGGTTCGGGGATCAAGCTCCGAAACGCAAACTATCGCTTCGCCTCACCGGCTGCCCTCAGATTCCAGAACTCCAAATCCTCCCTGGGGATTCAAGTTGCTGATGTTCTCGCGGGCTTTGCCTCGCGCTATGTCTACCAAAAGGTTTGGGAACCGAACTCTGTTGCCACTGAACACGACGAGGTCTTTGCCGAAATTAAGAAGTTCACGAAAAACGGCGGAGCGACAGGGATCAACTACGTTGCACCAGAAGCCCTCTTGCGGTTCCTTGGCCTCAATCCTCTCTCAAACTTCGACCCTCCTCGTGTCGATACGCGACAGATTTAGCCTGGTCGGCCCCTTAAGATTGAGGGGGACTCTCTGACCTCTTCAGGATTACCTGGAGTTCCCGGCTAGGTGACCACAGGGGCCGACTGCGGACGGAGTTCACCCCATCATGAGGCGTGATTTGTACGTGGGGCAAAATCGGTGGCAGCGTTTCGGTGCGCGAGCATAGAAGTGTGCATAACCCGGCGTTTTGAGAGTTGATTGCTGGCCTGGGGATTCTCCTGCAGGGGCAAATCATGATTCGATTCTGTCATGACGAAACGGCTCCCCTCCCCCGAGCATGCCGATACGCTGTCGCTGAATGCGTTGCGCAGTCTGGTGTCCGGTCTGTTGGAGCGGTCGCAGCAGGCGGAAGCCCGGCTTGAGAAGCTTGAGGCCGACAACATTCAGCTGCGCGAGGAAAACGCCGCCCTTCGGCTCGAGAACACCCGCCTGAAACTCGACAACCAGCTGCTGCGCGACGAGATCGCCCGGTTGAAGAACCTGCCGCCGCGCCCGCCGTTTCGCTCCTCCGGTATGGACAAGGCGACGGATGCCAAATCCGATAACAAAGCCCAGACAAAGAAGAAGCCGCGCGGCGCAAAGTTGGATGTGAAACGGGTGAGCCGGCAGGAGATCCTGCGCATCAATGCCCCGGCCGGCTCACGCTTCAAGGGGTACAAAAGCGTCTATGTTCGCGACCTGGTGCTCAAGGCGGAGCTCGTGCATTACCGTCGCGAATGCTGGGTGACGCCGGACGGAAAGACGGTACTGGCAGCCTTGCCGGCGGGGATCATCGGTGGCCATGGCGCCAATCTCCGGCGGCTGTGCCTGATGTTGCATGCACAAGGACAGGTAACGGCCGCCCGTCTGACGACATTGCTCAATGACATTGGTCTCGACATCTCAAAACGCCAGATCGTACGGCTTTTGACCCGGCAGCTGGATGGCTTTGTTGCCGAGGACGCGGCGGTGTTGCATGCCGGTCTGGTGTCGTCGTCTTATGTCACCGTCGACGACACCGGCGCCCGTCATTCCCATAATCCGTATTACGCCACACACATCGGCGGCCCGAATTTTACTGTCTTTCGCACCACAAAATCGAAGTCCCGCCTGAATTTCCTGTCGCTACTGCGCGGCAACTACCAGGATTATGTGCTCAACGATGCCGCGTTCGATTACCTGAAAGAACGCCGTGCGGATGCGGCCATTCCTGCTGGACTTCGCGCTCCTGAACCGCAGCGCTTCTGTAACCAGGTACCATTCATGACGCATCTGGCCGAAAAGGGTATCGACATCTTCGACCGACAGGAGATCGGCATGCATGCCGAGGCCGGCCTGTGGGGTTCCATCCGTCACCACGGCCTGATGGGCAACACGGTGATCGTGTCCGACGACGCCGGCCAGTTCCGCGTCGGCAATCACGCGCTGTGCTGGGTTCATGCCGAACGTCTCCTGCAAAAGCTGATGCCAGGAACCGCAAAAGAGGAGCGGTCGCTCACCATGGTCCGCGATCTCGTCTGGCGTTTCTACAAGGCGCTGAAAGCCTATAAGCAGAACCCTTCCCCGCGGGCCGGGCCGGCCTTCCGACGACGGTTCGACCGAATCTTCAGCCTGCGCACTGGGTATGAGGCACTCGACAAGCTGCTTGAGCGGCTGCTTCGGAGAAAGAGCGAGCTACTGAAGGTGCTCGATCATCCCGAGATTCCGCTGCACACCAACGCATCCGAAAATGATCTGCGGAGTTTTGTCACGAAGCGAAAGATCTCCGGCGGCACGATGAGCCGCGATGGCCGTGTTGCGCGCGACGTCATGCTGGGTCTTCTGAAGACCTGCCAAAAGCTTGGGCTGTCCTTTTACCACTATCTCGGTGACCGGCTTGGTATCGGCAACGTCGGCCCACCGGTTCCGCCCCTGTCGGCGATCATTCTCGCTCGGGCTTGAACACCCGGGGCCACTTCGGCTCGGCTGCGCCACCACCGTTGCCCAATGAACCGGCACCGCCACCAAATCTGCCCCACGTACTACCCCCACGTACGCGTGATTTCGGATTTTCCATTCCATTAACCATATGAATTAAGGCTATTCTTTTGTCATACTGAAGCGAGTTTGGGCTTTACTTCCGTTGCTCGGACGGTGGTTTTCTGCGGCGATAGCCATCGATAACTACCTCTTATCGATGGTAGATTGACAGAGGCCCCGAATCCGCCGAATCTTGGCTAAACCACACTCACCAAAGGCTCCCAGACATGGAAGACCGCGTCCGCTTCGCCATCGAAAAGCTCCTCAACGTCGCCCACCGCGATACCGGCCAGAGCCGGCGCGTCGCCAATTTCCTGCTCGCCTGGTGGAATGCCGATGTGCATGGCGGTTTCGATCTCACCGACCTGGCCGACCTCGATCCAGAGATCTGCGAGGACATGATCACCGTCTTCACCTGGATCGCTCGCGAGGAAACGCTCTCCTATCCGGATGCCTACAAGCCGGAGATTGTTGAAATCATCCGCCGCTGGCGGCCGCATGTCGAGATCGACTGATGGCGGCACCGCGAAAGTCCGCCAGCCTGAGCGGTGTCGAGCGGCGCGCCGTCGAGCTCGACACCATTGCGTCCGTTCTGCCGATCGACCGGCGGGATGAGTTGGCCGAGCTGTTGACCGACAGCGATGTCGAAACTCTGCGCCATCTCGTCAACGAAGGCATGGGCGCCAACACGCTGCGGGCGATCACCTCCGATCTCGCCTATCTCGAGGCCTGGGCTCTGGCTGCGACGAAGAGATCGCTGCCCTGGCCGGCGCCCGAGGCGCTGCTGCTGAAGTTTGTGGCCCAGCACCTATGGGATCCGCAGAAGCGCGCGACCGATCCCGATCACGGCATGCCGGCCGATGTCGCCGACAATCTGCGCGCCCAGGGCTTCCTGAAATCTATCGGCCCACACGCGCCGGCCACCGTGCGCCGGCGGTTGGCGAACTGGTCGACCGTGACCAGATGGCGCGGACTCGACGGCACCTTCACCTCCCCTGCCCTCAAATCCGCCATTCGCCTCGCCGTGCGTGCCGTGCCCCGGACGCGTCGCCGCAAGAGCGCCAAGGCGGTGACTGGCGACGTGCTAGCAAAGCTGCTGGCGACCTGCTCGACCGACAGCCTGCGCGATGTGAGGGACCGGGCAATCCTGATGGTCGCCTTTGCCTCCGGTGGCCGCCGGCGCAGCGAGATTGCCGGACTGCGCCGTGAGCAGTTGACCGCAGAGCCCCCGATCGCAGTGCCCGACGGCCCTCCCCTCCCCTCTCTGGCCATTCATCTCGGCCGCACCAAAACGACATCAGGCGAGCAGGACGACGTCGTCTATCTCACAGGCCGACCCGTCGACGCGTTGAATGCCTGGCTGGCGGCGGCCAAGATCGACAAGGGCAGCGTGTTTCGAGCAATCGGAAGATGGGGCACCGTCTCGCGGCGGGCGCTCGATCCGCAGTCGGTCAACGCGATCCTGAAGCAGCGGGCGGAAATGGCGGGGCTGGAGAGTGCGGAGTTTTCGGCGCACGGATTGCGGTCCGGGTATCTCACCGAGGCGGCTAACCGCGGCATTCCCCTCCCCGAGGCAATGGAGCAGTCGCGGCATCGCTCTGTGCAGCAGGCAGCGAGTTACTATAATAGTGCAGCCCGGCGCAACGGACGCGCGGCAAGGCTTCTTTAATGCGCTGTTACGGCAGGGGGGCGGCGCGAACGAAAACCAGCCAATTTGGTTAGCGATTCGGAAGTGAATTTACGGTATCGCGGAGTCGCAACTTCGCAGCGAGGACACGTGCCAGAGTTTCTATACCGAGTGGATTTAAAAAGGTGTGGCGCCCCCTGTACAAAATCACATGCTCGCCAGCTCGTGAGCTACTCCTCGGAAATATTCTGGGGATGATTCTAGTAGCGCTGCAACCATCCCAATATTGTCTCTGCAAGCTACCTTGGCGCCATAACGATCGTTCACAGTTGGAAACGCTTCAGCAAGTAATTGCGCGATCACTCGGTCCGCAAAGCCCGCCTCGTAGAATGCAAGCGCGGATTCTGTCTGAAGTCCATTTTTTACTTGCCGTTGAATAAGCGTCGTGGCGTCGACTAGCTCTGGCTCAATCGTTTCAAGCAGGTCCACGACCGAGGCCAAAATCATGGCGACATGATAACCAAATCCATCCTCGCATATTGCTACAATGTGATCGGCGGTGGCATGATCTCCGCTCACACGGATGTCATCGTTGACAAGGATCTGTCGTATTTCCGCGAAGGATTTTCCATCGGTCCATGCCGATAGAATGGTGGGGATGACTGCTGCATCGCTCAACGCCGACAGCGATTTTGCTGAAGCCAGTGGGAGCGCTTGCTCTATCAAAAGCGGCAACAGTGTTCCTTCTTTAACGGCTGCAGTCAGCTGCTCGGTGCTCGCTTCGACCCACGCGCTGAGTTTGCGAAGCGCAGCTGGCGGAAGTGGGGACTTCTTGATCAGCAAGCGATAAGCGGCATCCGTATTGCTCTGGATCGATTTGACCGTCGCTTGAAAGAGCGCAATCACGCGAGGTCGTGTTGTTTCATCAGCGAGATGATAGCCCAGAGTGTTTGCGGCCAATCGCTCGGCGGCATCAATGGCATCTTCCGCTTCGAAGTCGATATGTTGAGCGAGGTACATCGCTATGCTTTGAATCGCCCTCGCCCTCCCATGTAAATAATCTCTGAGCTCCGAGGCACTTACATTTGGAAACTGCTTGAGGACTTCCGCGACAATCAACTCGATCGCAGCCTCGTCCGCGAAGGCTAAATTCTCATCAGCGAGATCGAAGGTAAGGACGATCGGGGTGCCAGCTGTCTGTTTGTAGTCGTCAAAAATTTGGAGGATACTGCTCTGACTGGGTTCAGCACCGTCCTGATCTAGTAGCTTTTTTGCAGCCTCCCAACGCCAGTTCTTATAGTCGTCTCCTCGCTCGTCGTAGATCGGGGGCGCGGAGAATATGACGCTGCTTTCCGTATGCATGCCTGCGCGACCTGCTCGACCCATGAGATTGTGAAAGTCGCGGACTTTGATTTTCTCTTTGCCTTGCTGGGTGGCAGTCACCACCAAATATTTGATCGGAAAATTCACGCCTTGGGCTAGCGTCGACGTACAGGCGACGATCCGTGCGTGACCTGCCTTCATCGCATGTTCGACACAGAGGCGAATGCCGTGTGGCGTGCTTGCGTGATGGGAAAGAACTCCCAAGCGACTTGCACCGACGACGTCGGCGTCGTTACCGAGATTGCTGGCAATTAGGTTAGCAAGGCGGTCTAGCTCTTGCTGATCAGACCAAGCGCTCGGTTTCTCCAATTCGACCTTTCGCGTGAACAGATCGACCACGCGCCAGGAGACCTTCGACACGCTGGCCTTTTGGCCGCAAAACAATGCCACACTCCCGTTGCTCCCGAGGTGCAGCGCGAGGTACAACCCGATGTCGACACTCTCCGAGATTTCCGCAGGGTGATTGCGGTCCGGAAAGACTCGATCGCGTTCCCGCTTACTCTTCTTTTCGAGTGGAAGTTCTTCAATAATTCGGGGAACGAAGTACTCGTCTTCATCGGGATCCAACGGGTTCACATACCTAAGCCATCCCCGCTCTTTCTGCCAGCTCGCGAAAGCAATGCTCTTTGCAGTCGGCAGAAGACCCTTTCCGCCAACGATCGCAGAAGCGTCTCCAATCAACCAATCGGCAATCTGCTCCGCATTTCCAATCACCGCGGAAATCAAAACGATTTGCGCAGCAGGCTTTAGCATCATTCGAAGCGACGAAAGGAGAAGCTCGTAGGTTGGCCCGCGAGTGAAACCCTCGAACTGATGACCCTCGTCGTAAACAATCAGTCCGATTCTCTCGGCCAGATCAGGGGCCCGACGCAGCATGTAGAGCAACTTCTCCGGCGTGATGACCAGAACGCTGTTTTGGGCGAGAAGCTGCTCAATTCCAAAGTCCATCAGATAGGAATCCGAAACTTCGTCCATGAGTATATTCTCGCCCTGAAAGGCTCTTACGAGATCTGAGCGAATATCGTGGCAGAGCGACTTAAATGGCGCGACGATGATCGCGAGGGAAGTCCGTCCGGAAAGAAACGCTGCCCTAATGATAAGTTCCGTCGCTCGCGTCTTTCCGGCACTTGTTGGCATCTGGATGACGGCAGAGCGCCCGTTTAGCAGATCGGCATCACAGATACGCCGTTGTGCTGGCCAGAGTTCTATCGGGAAGCCCGGCTTCGTAAGCGCCGGCGACCAGGCAGTCAGGGGCAATCCTGAAGCTGGTGGAAGCTTGTTGCGCGACGAGTTCTGGATTTTACCCGCGCATATTGCGGTGACAATATCGGCGTAAAGGACCTCGCGGTCGGTTCCGATTTCATACAGCATCTCACGAAGCTCGCCACAGAGCTCCGGAATCGCGCGTTCGTCCTCGTCCTGAAGGGCGTAATGTGCGCGGACCAGCTCGAGCAGGCGATTTGCGAATGTCGAGTGAAAGATTTCTGCGTCGATCGGATCCAGTCGATTCTGCAGGATCCTGCTCGCGAGAAGCGCTAGTCCGCCTCCAAGGTCAGCGGGAGGCTCATCTGAACGCTTCACTATCACCACAGCGTTTCCGATCGCGTCGGAAAGATAATAGGCTGCCGCACATAGCAGCGAAAATTCGGCGGAGATGCTGCCGTCTAACCTTGCCTCAAGATAAGAGTCGAAGAAGGTCGCGGCAAACCGAACATTCTCATCGATCGATGTATCCTCCGCCCAGGTAGGAGGACGGGCGCTCGTCCCCGGTTCGACAAAATGATCGGCGACAGCGCCCGCAGCATCTCCAAGGATTCCGACCGCCAGAGAATAGAGCGAGGCAGGGTCGCGCCGCAGCTCGATGAAGTCCTCCACAGCGACACGGAATTCGTGCATTTTTGCCGTTGCTCGAACGGTTGAGAGGACTTGTCGTGCAACTGCATCAGGCTTCATTGGCTGCCCTTTCATAGAGCGCGTGCACGAGATCCATCATCGAAATGCCCTTGATCACGACGAGTTTCAGGTTGTCCTTGTTGGGGTGGTCTGAAACCCGCGTCTTCTCCAGTTCCATTTTCGATGCCGTTTCCGTATCGAGGACCGCGACCGCCCCACTCCATCGTGTGAAAGGTCGATCGGCCTCGTTTTGAAACCTTTCGACCTTGAGGGCGGAGTCCCGATTCTTGCGAAGCAGCCTCTTTTTCAGGGCGCTGAGCGTCATTGCCTCTCGCAGGCGATCTTTTGCAGAATCGTTGACGGCCGTTTGAAGTCGATTCTCAGTGGTCGGACGCAGTCCGGATTTGGACTCTACGACAAAAAGTTCGTCCTTCAGACTCGGCTTTTCACCGGCAAAGCGAAAGCCGACCACGTCCGTGCCGTTATCCGAGACGTTAGCGTTGATGCGGTCCTCGTAGCGGTGCTCACGAGGGCACCAGTAGCCGAGAACGAACTCGATGTAGTCAGCAACGAGAATTTCTCCAAAGTCACCGGATCGCGTAGCTGGCCCTGTCCCGACCTTGGCGCTCGGAAACTTGATCTCGGTCAGGAACTCGGCATTCGACTTTCCCGTTCCTGAAACAAGATCAGCAAGCTCCTCATCGAGGCAGTAATGCTGCCGGAAATGCTTCGCCCAGGCTGACAGGACAGCGGGGTCCTCCTCATGGTTGAGCTCCCAGACCTCCACCATTGCACCGTCTGCGGTTTTAAGCACTTCGTCTGTTTTGTGGAGCCATTTTATATGTGTTGGCGTCATGAAGGACTACTTATTTGCGATTGTCGGAGGATGGCCCGATTCTTCTCTGCTCGCAAACTTCTTTACAACCATACAGTAACTAGAACATTGATTTCATTTGCGACCTCTAGTTACTTACCCAATTCAACGGGATTCGCGTCCCGGGTTCGACATGCTGGCCTTTGTCACTGCGGAGAGGGGTCCAGAGATGTTTTCAAACAATCGTTTATCCATATCTTCTGCATTTGGAAGTCGACTTGCAGGCCCCATAATATGTCGATAGAATCAACTTTCATCGACATAAACTACTGACGTGTCGATGCCATCGACATATCCAATGCGACATGTCGGCAAAATGAGGATTGACCGACATGACGTTCCGCCCTGATCGCCCCTATAACGATCTTCCGTCTCTACCGCCCCGAGAGGACGTCGAAACAAAGGCCGTGCTCAAGGCATGCATCGCAGCAAGGGCCTCGCTGGCTGAACTCCGCGTCTCAGGGCAGCTCATACCCAACCAGTCTGTCCTTATCAACTCGATCCCACTGCTTGAGGCGCAGGCAAGCTCGGAAATAGAGAATATTGTCACCACGACCGACCGGCTTTTCCGCTTCGCCAACGAGCCAGGAGGTCAGGCCGATCCTGCAACGAAGGAAGCGCTTCGTTATCGCACGGCTCTAAGCGAGGGGTTTCAGTCGCTCAGAGAGCGCCCGGTATCAACGTCAACGGCTGTCGCTGTCTGCCGCAGGATCAAGGGCGTTGATCTCGACATCCGCTCAACGCCTGGCACAGCACTGATGAACGAGGCTACTGGCACGGTCATCTACACCCCGCCGGAAGGACAGGAATTGCTCCGGAGCAAGCTTGCAAACTGGGAACGCTACATTCACGAGGCCGAAGAAATCGACCCTTTGGTCCGACTGGCTGTCATGCACTACCAGTTTGAGGCTATCCACCCCTTCATAGATGGCAACGGCCGCACAGGTCGCGTCCTCAACCTCCTCTATCTGGTCGATAAAGGCCTGCTTGACATCCCCGTCCTCTACCTCAGCCGATATATCATCGGCAACAAGCGCGCCTATTATGATCGGCTTCTTGCCGTCACCACGCAAGGCTCCTGGGAGGAGTGGATTCTCTACATGCTCGAAGCTGTACGAGAGACAGCGGACTGGTCAACAGCACGTATTCGCGCCATTCGCGATCTGCTCGATCAGACCGCTGAACGAATTCGCCGCGATCTCCCGAAACTCTACACACGGGAGCTGGCTGAAGTGATTTTCGTCAACCCGTACTGCCGCATTAGCGATCTTGTGCAGGCCGGCATCGCAAAACGTCAGGCGGCATCCGTCTACCTGAAGGCACTCACCGATAACGGCTTGCTTCAGGAGGTGAAGGCGGGACGCGAGAACCTTTACATCAATCCGGCCCTGCTGACGCTTCTCCGCGACCGCCGCCCTGCTTAGGCTGGTCGATGACCCGAGCGACCAAACAAGCCAGTCTGATCGGCTACACGCGTTTATCGACGGACGAACAAGCGACGGAAGCGCAGGAGACTGGACTGCGCTCGGCTGGCTGCGACATCATCATTCGGGAACGGAGCCAGAAGCAGTCCTCATAGCGGTCTCGCCCTGTTGACGCTTCTCAGCAGGGCGTCCGACGCACGCAGACCCGAACCGCTCCCCGCCGGATCATCCAGGCTGGCCCCCCGATCGTTACCCCTCACCTTCTGCGCCTCAAGCTTGGTCCGCAATAGCGCCATGACCATCGGCCAAGTCGAGAATTTACCCTCCCGGGCTCGGTCTGTCAGGCTGCGCAAGTATCCTCCGGCGGAACCAATCTGGTTAGCCCGCTGGTAGATTGCGGCCAGTGTGATCGCGGCGTGCTGCTCGCCCAGAACCTCGCAGGCATCTCGCCAAGCGCTCGGGCTGATTCCCAGCATCGGCCGCGCAAGCTCCGTCGCTGCCCGAAAATCGCGCCAATGGCGGATTTCGCCACCCTGGGCAAGTTCCCTTACTCCTGGGCAGGCATCCAGAACGATCCCCAAAGGCAATTCCCGTTTCGGCAAGCTCCGTACGTTATCGGTTTCCTCCACCGTGCTGCCAGCTTCTTCTTTTTTTCCAATGCTATGTTCAGATTCAGAAATAGAGTCTGGTTTTGAATTCTGTATGTGGCGACCGGAATGGGACTCATTGGAGACCGGAATCTGTGTTTTTGCGAAGGATTCCAATACGTCACGGATTTCCGTGTAGAGCGCGTGGAGATCGATGCAGATATCGTCAACGAGCTGGCGAGGCGCAGAGCGCGGCAGTCTGTTCATGATCGACTGATACGTCTGTTGCACCCTGCCCCAATTGCCGGGAACCCGTTCTTCTATCCCCGCGTCGATCAGCTTTACAATATCGCGACGCAGCAGCGTCAGCCGCTCCTTTGCAACACGAAAGGCCTTCTTTTCGGCCTGCATCGTCTCAGCCATGTCCTTGAATTCTTCAGCCCTGGCCACGATTGGCGACAGATCGAAGCCATAAGCT
Source organism: Hyphomicrobiales bacterium (assembly GCA_900468625.1). Lineage (GTDB taxonomy): Bacteria > Pseudomonadota > Alphaproteobacteria > Rhizobiales > Rhizobiaceae > Rhizobium. The sequence goes on along the minus strand of UBUL01000030.1, from coordinate 84,268 downwards.
TGTTCGATCTCGCCTCCCCTGCCCTTGCGGGCGAAGCGTTTGCCGTTTGGGCTATCGCGTCGGATGACCAGGCCGCAATCCACGAGCACCGCGATGTGTCGGCGCAATGTCGTTGCCGGCATGCCATTGGCACGCGCTGCAAGCTGCTCGTTCGAGGGCCATACAATGAGTTCGGCATCGCCGGTGAAGGTGGTTTCCGGATGGAAGGTCAGCAAGGCATTGAGGATCGCAAGCGAGCGATCCGTGGCGCCGAGGAGTTCCCTCACCTCCCGGATATTCTGGAATACATGCCATTTGTTCGCGTTCGCGCTAGGCTCCACAGCCTTTGCCGACATCTGACTTGAAATTTGGCCGAGCGACACCGGCCGCCGCCCAAAGGGCGTCGTTGAGACGTGTGCTTGCATTTCCCTTTACCTTTCGTTAGGCAAAAGAAATCCGCTCGCCAACACGACGTTTTTCCCTCACGGGACTCTTGACTGAGATTCCTGGAAATGCGATTCTCTTAGCTGCGATACTACAGAGAAGGTCTTCCGGAACGCCGTTTTGGAGGGCCTTTTTCTTTTGCGGCTACCTGTGGCCCAGTTCGATCGAGCAACGCTCAGAAGCGATAGGGCCGTTACTGCCTGTCAGATCTTTCTCCTCCGTTTGTTTCAAGGAATTGCGTGTAGAGACGATCTAATTGGTCGGCGACGTACTCGCCGAAAGCGGGCACCAGCTTCTCGTCAAAAATCAAAGCTGTTTGCCGCGCATCCTTTTGGATTTTTGCGGCCTTTCGTCCCTTTGGGGTACTCCAAGCCCGCACTCTCTTAGAAACTTTGTTACTGGGCTTCGACGCTGCCTTGAACACAAGTAAGAAGCGGGCGTCGCTATCTGAATTCCTGAACTGTTCCGACGCAATAATCTGGTCGATTGCGTCCATGGAAGAAACCTTCCCGAGGCTCTCAGCAAGTGCGACCCAGCGCGACCGACCAGCCTTGGACGCCGGGCCGATCTGGGTGGCGAGCGTCATTGGTATGCTTCTGGCGACGGCTATGTAGCGGCTCAAGTCAGCCTTGTCGGTGGAGAGCGCCGCGATGATCGTTGCACGATCAAAGCCCGCGTCTTCGAGTCGAAGAGCAAATAGTGCTTTCTCGATGAACGAGAGGTCCGCTCTGTCAAGATTTTCTCGCCCCTGCGCCACCACCAATTCTCGATCGGTAAGATTCCGGACGATGGCGGAAACATTACGCCCAAGTTTTGCGGCAACGCGCAATCGCCGCCTTCCATATACAATTTGGTATCGGCCCGTCGCCTCAGGATGAGGACGAACAAGAATCGGAACTTGCTGACCATCCTCCATAATACTGGCCTCGAGCTGATCAAATTTCGGATCGATGTCCGTCGTTAGCCGGTCGGTGATTGGCGAGCCTTCGATTATGGACGGATCCAGAGATACGACGGCCTCGCCCGAAGCCAGTTGATCCTGCAGCCTCGCGGCGGCCTTTGCCCCTTCCGCCATCTCCTGCAGCGACGAACCCATTGCGGAAATGGCCCCAGAGCGCACGCGCGTTGGCGGTTTATCCGTTACGGGCTTTTCGCTGACCGCCATCTTCTTGAGGAACAATGAGTCGATTGCGTCTTTGCGGCTCATGACAAAGGCCTCCATAGACCGCGGCCGTGGTATTGCGCTTCAACTACCAAATGCGGTTGGTTGGGAGCTCCCAACACGGCGCCGTTATAGGCGCCACGCCAAAAATCCACGGGGTGCTGGCGATCCCGATCGAAAGGACGACATCTGGCGACAAGATGAGATCGAGCAAGCACTGGACTGTTGGGAGCTCCCAACAGAGTCGCTGAAAGTATGGTGTCGTGGCCCATCACGCGCGGCCCCATGCTGACTTGATCAGGGATTCGATTTCCGAGTTAACTGCGTCAAGAGCCTCCATCGCCCGATCATAGGTCGAACGGGTCAAGTTCTCTCGCCCAATCTCGTAAAGCGTCTGCTTCGTCAAACCCGCATCCGATACGGCTGCCGATTTCACCATCGGATTGGTGAGAACATGGTCGTCAAACATGTTGCGCAACAGCGCAGCAACTTTCGTCTGCGGCGCGTCCTGGGGCTCAAACCGCGTCAAAAGATAACGGATGAAATCATACTGAAGGTTGCCCCCGGCGTCCCGAACCACACCAAGGAGATCGCGCGTCATGAGCAGGAACTGACTCATCGAGGCGATGTCGAGCATCTGGGGATGCACAGTAACGACCATCGATGTGGCCGCGCATAAGCCGCTCAGCGTCAAGAAACCCAGCTGGGGAGGGCAGTCAATAACGACCACATCATAATCGTCAGCGACCTCATCAAAGGCCTGCGCTACACGTGTGAAGAAAAGTCCGTCGCGGCTGCCGCGATCAGTCAGGGCTTTTGGAGTGGTGTGCTCGAACTCCATAAGCTCAAGGTTACCAGGAACAAGATCGAGACCGTCAAAGTACGTCGGGCGGATAACCTCTTTCAGTGGCCGCATTGCTTCATCGTAGCGAATTGCCGCGTACAATGTTTCGTTCGTACCCACATCAGTCTCTGGAAGAACCCCGAGGAGGGCTGAGAGGCTCGCCTGCGGATCAAGATCGACAGCAAGGATTCGATAGCCCTGGAGCGCGAGATATTGTGCAAGATGGGCGGAGGTGGTCGTCTTGCCAGAGCCACCCTTGAAATTGGTCACGGCGATGACCTGTAAGTGCTCAGCGCCCCGCCTATGAGGCACGAAGTCAATGCTCTCGCGCCCGCGAGTAGAGCCAGCGAGCATATGTCGAATTTCGTTGATCTGGCGAAGCGTATAGAAACGTCGCCCGTTGCTGGCAAGCTCAGGCTGTGGACCTTCTCCCGCCAACGTCATCTTTCGAAGCGTCGAGTCGGATATCTTCATCAGACGGGCAGCTTCACCCGACGTGAATTTTCGCAAACTCTTGTGCGACGTCGGCGGGAAAAGGGCCTCGCTCATAGCCTGAAGCTGAGAACTTAGCAGTTCCGCGTGCTCGCCAATGGTAACGTCTACCGACGGGCGATCATTTCTGGACATTGCAGCTGCTTTGCTCACGGTGAAATCTCTTGTCACGGTTAATTGGCACGTAACGCCATTTTTCCGTGACGATTACCGAATGCCGTCACGGTTGCAAGACGTTTTTGGTTAACAACAGGTTAACGCGCACTCCGCGGAATCTCCCACGACAACGATTCCCTAATGACTTTCCGCAAGTTAGGCCGATTCTTCTTGAGTTGGCCAGTCGCGACCGACTGCAGATTTGCACATGAAATCGCGCCGTTTGCGCCGCTCGCAACGTCCACAGATGCTGGACTCCACCCCGACTCGGTAGAATCACCGGATGCAAATCTACACATAGCCATGCGCAAAACGAGGTGATTTTCCTTTGCTTGACCAGTCCATGCGGAGATCACAATGCGGATCCTAAGCGTCTCGGCCGACCATTACGGAAGCCACCGCAACTACTTGAACCAGATGCACCATCTTCGAGCCGCGGTGTTCGGCAAACGCTTGGAATGGGATGTTGTCCTCACCTCAGCCGGCGAACGCGATCAATATGACGATCTGCGCCCAACCTACATTCTGGCGATCGCGTTTGACCGGAAAGTAGTGGGATGTGCGCGCCTTCTGCCCGCTTCCGGCCCGACCATGCTGGAACGGACATTCCCTCAATTGCTAGCAAACGGCCTCGGTGACCATGCAGCAATGATCGAGAGCTCCCGCTTTTGCGTCGACACGTCATTACCGGCGGGAAGGGGAGGGGGACAACTGCACCTCGCCACACTGACGATGTTCGCCGGCATCATCGAATGGTCGATGGTGAACGGATTCCGTGAGATCGTCACGGCAACCGATCTTCGCTTTGAGCGGATCCTGAAACGGGCTGGGTGGCCAATGCGGCGACTTGGATCTCCGGTTTCGATCGGTGACACCGTCGCAGTTGGGGGCGTCCTGCCGGCCGATCCTACGAGCTTCGATCGGGTTTGCCCGCCGGGATATGACCCGATCACGACGAACGGTGCCGGCAACCGGATCAGGAGCGCGGCATGACCGAGCTCCGTTCTCGTTCCCGTCTCGTCCGCAAACTCCAGGACGCGCTCGGTGACCAGCTCTGCGTCGCACTTGACGATGCAACGGTCGTCGAGATCATGCTCAATCCTGACGGCAGATTGTTCATCGAACGGCTCGGCCACGGAATTGCCGCAGCGGGCGTGATGAGCCCGGCGGCCGCCGAAGTCGTCATCGGCAGCGTCGCCCATGCATCGCAATCGGAAGCCGACGACGAGCAACCGATCATTTCGGGCGAACTGCCGATTGGAGGACATCGGTTCGAGGGCTTGCTGCCGCCAGTGGTGTCGGCGCCCACATTCACGATCCGGAGGCGAGCCTCCCGGCTCATCCCACTCGACGATTACGTGAAGTCGAAAGTAATGACCCAAGCACAAGCTTCTGTGTTGCGTAGCGCGATCGACTCCCGGATGAACATCGTCATTTCCGGGGGAACCGGGTCAGGCAAAACGACGCTTGCGAATGCGGTCATCGCCGAAATCGTTGCGGCGGCGCCGGACGATCGCATGGTCGTTCTTGAGGACACGGCCGAGATCCAGTGTGCGGCGGATAACGTAGTGAGTCTGCACACCAGTGACACGGTCGATATGGCACGTCTTCTGAAGAGCACAATGCGTCTCAGACCCGACCGTATCATCGTTGGCGAGGTACGCGACGGCGCCGCCCTTACGCTGCTGAAGGCATGGAACACCGGACATCCGGGCGGAGTCACCACCATTCACTCCAACACTGCGATGTCTGCCTTGCGTCGGCTCGAGCAACTGACCGCGGAAGCGAGCCATCAGCCCATGCAGGATGTCATTGGGGAGGCAGTTGATCTCGTCGTCTCCATCGAGCGGGCGGGCAAGGGGAGGCGGGTCCGCGAGATCATCCACGTCGAGGGCTTCAGCAACTCACATTATCGGACCGAACATTACGCACAAATCGACGAGGACAGTCATGTCGCGTAGGACACAGATTATTTCCGCCAACGCTGCGCTCGCTGCCATTTCTCTAGCCCTGGCGGAGCCGGCGCTTGCATCATCCGGCGGGGGTGGACTGCCGTGGGAAACGCCGCTGCAGCAGATCCAGCAGTCGATCACCGGCCCTGTCGCCGGCTTCATCGCCTTGGCGGCCGTGGCGATCGCCGGCGCCATGCTCATCTTCGGGGGCGAATTGAACGATTTCGCGAGAAGGCTTTGCTATGTCGCCCTCGTAGGCGGTGTTCTTCTGGGCGCAACGCAGATCGTTGCCCTGTATGGTGCGACAGGGGCATCGATTGGTGAGGCGGCACGATCCAATGCTGACATCTCCAAGCCGGAGGTAGTGCTTTGCGCGCAGGGGGAGGGGGTTCATGGCTGAAGTTGGCTCCAACCTATCCCGCGCGCGCGTACACCGGGCATTGTCCCGTCCGAACCTTCTGATCGGCGCAGACCGCGAGCTGGTGCTGCTCACGGCCCTTGCCGCGATCATCCTGATCTTTGTGGTGCTGACCTGGTATGCCGCGCTGTTCGGCATAGCCATCTGGCTTATCGCCGTGGCCACCCTTCGTATGATGGCGAAGGCCGATCCCCTCATGCGGCGGGTCTATGTCCGGCACATCTCCTACAAGGCGTTCTATCGCGCCACGTCGTCGCCCTGGCGCAGATTCTGAGGATCGTGCGATGGTAGCGCTCAAATCACTCCGCCACACGGAACCGTCTTTTGCCGATCTCGTGCCCTATGCCGGCCTGGTCGACAACAGCGTGATCCTGCTCAAGGATGGTTCGCTAATGGCAGGCTGGTATTTTGCCGGCCCGGACAGCGAAAGTTCGACCGACGCCGAGCGCAACGAAGTGTCACGGCAGATCAACGCGATCCTCTCGCGCCTCGGTTCGGGCTGGATGATACAAGTAGAAGCTGCCAGGGTTCCGACTGACGATTACCCGGCCAATGATGATTGCCACTTCCCTGATCCGATCACGCGGGCGATCGACGCTGAACGGCGAGCGCATTTCCAGAAGGAGAGCGGCCATTTCGAGAGCCGGCACGCGCTGATCCTGACCTGGCGGCCGCCGGAGCCGCGGCGCTCCGGCCTAACACGCTATGTGTACTCCGATAAAGCCAGCCGCTCGACCACCTATGCCGACAGGGCGTTGGAGACGTTTCTAGCTTCTATCCGCGAGCTCGAACAGTATCTCATGAACGTCGTGTCGATCCGCCGGATGCTGACGCGAGAAACGCCAGAGCACGGCGGATTCCGTGCCGCCCACTATAACGAGCTTTTCCAGTTCATCCGCTTCTGCATCACCGGCGAGAACCATCCGGTGCGTCTGCCCGAGATCCCTATGTATCTTGACTGGCTGGTGACGGCCGAGCTACGGCACGGCTTGACCCCTTTGGTCGAGAACCGATTTCTCGGTGTCGTCGCGGTCGACGGGCTACCAGCCGAAAGCTGGCCGGGAATCCTCAACAGCCTCGACCTGATGCCGCTTGCCTATCGATGGTCGTCACGCTTCATCTTCCTCGATGCGGAGGAAGCAAGGGCGAGGCTGGAGCGCACGCGCAAGAAGTGGCAGCAGAAGGTCAGACCCTTCCTCGATCAGCTCTTCCAGACGCAATCCCGATCGCTCGACCAGGATGCCATGATGATGGTCGCCGAAACCGAGGACGCAATTGCCGAGGCCTCATCGCAGCTCGTCGCCTACGGTTATTATACACCTGTCATCGTCATCTTCGACGAGGATCAAAACCGCCTACGAGAAAAGTGCGAGGCCGTCCGCCGCCTGATCCAGGTCGAAGGGTTCGGTGCACGGATCGAGACGCTGAATGCGACCGACGCTTTTCTCGGCAGCCTACCCGGCGTTTCCTATGCCAATATCCGCGAACCGCTGATCAACACTCGCAATCTGGCAGACTTGATTCCTCTCAATTCGGTCTGGTCGGGCAGCCCGACCGCACCGTGCCCGTACTATCCGCCGGCCTCGCCGCCGCTGATGCAGGTCGCCAGCGGTTCGACGCCGTTCCGGCTGAACCTGCATGTCGACGATGTCGGCCACACACTGATATTTGGTCCCACCGGGTCGGGTAAGTCGACGCTGCTGGCGCTGATCGCAGCGCAATTCCGCCGCTACGCCGGCGCGCAAGTGTTCGCCTTCGACAAGGGCGGTTCGATACTGCCGCTGACGCTTAGCATTGGTGGCCACCATTACGAGATCGGCGGCGACGCCAATAGGCCAGCAACGAAGGAGGAAAGTGCCGGTCTCGCATTCTGCCCGCTCGCCGAACTTTCTGCCGATGGCGATCGCGCCTGGGCCGCCGAGTGGATCGAGACGCTGGTTGCGCTGCAGGGCGTGACGATCACGCCGGATTATCGCAACGCCATCTCCCGCCAGATCGCTCTGATGGCGGAATCGCGTGGTCGCTCGCTCTCGGATTTCGTATCCGGTGTGCAGATGCGCGAGATCAAGGACGCGCTCCACCACTATACCGTCGACGGTCCGATGGGACAGATGCTCGATGCCGAGGAGGACGGTCTGGCGCTCGGTGCCTTCCAATGCTTCGAGATCGAAGAGTTGATGAACATGGGTGAGCGCAATCTCGTCCCCGTCCTTACCTATCTTTTCCGCCGCATCGAAAAGCGTCTTACCGGCGCCCCCAGCCTGATCATTCTCGACGAGGCCTGGCTGATGCTTGGTCATCGGGTCTTTCGCGATAAGATCCGCGAATGGCTGAAGGTGCTGCGCAAGGCAAATTGCGCAGTGGTGCTCGCCACGCAGTCGATCTCGGATGCTGAGCGCTCCGGCATCATCGACGTGCTGAAGGAATCCTGCCCGACGAAAATCTGCCTGCCGAATGGCGCGGCCCGCGAGTCCGGGACGCGCGAGTTCTACGAGCGGATCGGTTTCAACGAGCGGCAGATCGAGATCGTCGCGACCGCCATTCCCAAGCGCGAATATTACGTCGCCTCACCCGAGGGCCGCCGCCTGTTCGATATGGCGCTCGGTCCTGTCGCTCTCTCATTCGTCGGCGCATCAGGCAAGGAAGACCTGAAGCGCATCCGTTCGCTCCACCTCGAGTATGGGGCCACGTGGCCTCTCCACTGGCTCCAGCAAAGAGGGATCGCCCATGCCGATTCATTCTTCCAGATCTCTTGAAACAGTCCGCACGGCAGTCATCGCGGCGGCCGCCTTTTCGACCGCATTCCCCATTCCCGTTCAGGCCAGCGGCGTGACAGGGCAGGCGACCGAATGGACGCAGCTCGCCAATAACGCCGAACTGGTTTCGCTCGTCGGCAAATCTGCCGAGCAGGTGAACAATCAGATCACCCAGATCTCCCAGCTTGCCGAGCAAATCCAAACCCAGCTCAATATCTACAAAAACCTGCTGCAAAACACAGCGCAACTACCCGACCACGTCTGGGGTCAAGTCGAGAGCGACCTGAAGAACCTGCAGAACGTCGTCGCGCAGGGTCAAGGGGTTGCGTTCTCCATGGGCAATATCGACGACCTCCTCAAGCAGCGCTTTCAAAGCTTCTCCGAGATGAAGAGCAGTCTGCCAAATGGGGCGAGCTTTTCGACGATATATCAGAGTTGGTCCGACACGAACCGCGACACGATCGCCGGGACATTGAAGGCCGCAAATCTGACCGCCGACCAGTTTTCCAGTGAGGAACGCACGATGTCATCGCTGCGCTCGATGTCGGAATCAGCCGATGGACAAATGAAAGCACTGCAGGTCGGGCACGAGATCGCCGCCCAACAGGTCGCACAGATGCAAAAGTTGCGGGGTCTCGTCTCCCAGCAAATGACCATGATGGGAGCGTGGTTCCAATCGGAACAGGCGCAAAAGGATCTGGCGCAGGCCCGCCGCGAGCAGTTCTTCAACGCAACGGAGCGTGACATCCGCGGTGGTCAAACGATGGAGCCCCGCTGGTGAGCCTGCGCCTGCCCATCGCCATCGCCGGGGCCACAATTATCGGCGCCGGCATCGTCACTTGGATTTTGGTTCAACCCAATCCGGCACCTCGGTCCGGATCGGATGTGGGCGTCTCGCGGCCTGCTTCAGATACCGAGCATCGGGGATATCGGGAAAAGTTCTTCGGTGGTGATCCGGATCGGAATGTCCGTGGCGGGCAAGAAATGAAACCACGATGGTAATTGTTCGCTCCTTCCAGAAGATCCAGCTCGCCTTCATTGCGGTCGGCGTCGTCTTGTTGGCAAGTACTCCTGCCTTCGCGCAACAGGGCGAAGTACTCACGACGCTGGAGAACTCCGTTGTCACCGCCGCGAAAGGCTGGGAAACGACGGTGATGGATGCAGCGCGATCGTTGTTCTGGATCCTGGCCGGCATCGAGGTCAGCATCGCTGCCGTGTGGCTGGCGATCAATGCCGCCTCGCTGGATAGCTGGTTTGCCGAACTCGTCCGGCGAATCATGTTCATTGGTCTCTTCGCCTTCATCCTCGATCAGGGTCCCTCCTTCGCCAAGGCGGTGGTCGACAGTCTGTTTCAGATTGGCGCTGGCGGCGGCTCTGCGTCCCCTGCCAACATCTTCGACGCCGGTATCCGTGTCGCAACCAAGATGTCCGAACAGGCGAAGTTCGGCCTGTTCGAGGATAATGCGCTCGCGATCGCCGCCGTTTTCGCCATGGTCGTGGTGGTGATTTCCTTCAGTCTCGTCGCCGCGATCTTCGTTGCCGTCATGGTGGAGATGTATGTCGGCCTGCTCGCCGGCATGATCATGCTCGGCCTCGGCGGTTCTTCCTTCACAAAGGACTTTGCCATCAAATATCTGGTCTATGCCTTCTCCGTCGGGATGAAGCTGATGGCGCTGGTGATGATCGCCAAAATCGGCTCCGACATTTTGCTGAGCCTCGCCGAAGCGCCGACGGCCACCTCCGAGCAGTTCATCACCACACTCGCGATTGCCGGCATCTCGGTCGTGGTCTTCGTGATCGCGATGTATGTGCCGCCAATCCTGCAGGGCGTCGTGCAGGGTGCATCGGTGAGTGGTGGCATGGAAGCGATCCGCCACGGCAGCCAAGCCGCTACCTTCGCCGCAGGCGGCGCATTCCTTGGCGCGAACGCCGCATCTAAGGGCGTTCAGACCGCGAGCGCGGCGCGGGTAGGGGGATCATCGATGGCAGGCGCTGCATTAAGAGGCATGGCATCCGGCATCGGCAGTGCAGGTTGGGCAGCTGGCTCGGCCGCAAAAGATAAGGTGATCGGTTCACCGGGAGCCTATGCCGGTTCGCTGCTTGGTCTTGCCAACGCGAAGCTCGATCAGACGCGGACAAGCGCCACACCCTCACCGCCGCCGCCTCCACCGATCAATGAAAACAAGTAGCCGGAGGCAGAGTTCTTATGGCCGGACGTAATGCGCCCGACAATCCCTATATCGCCGCACGAAACGAGTGGAACGAACGTTATGGCTCCTATGTCAGGGCTGCCGCGGCGTGGCGTATCGTTGGCGTCACCAGCATGCTCATGGCGGTGATCGGTTTTTCCTATGCGCTATACCAGAGCACGCAGGTTAAGCTCGTTCCCTATATCGTCGAAATCGACAGGCTCGGCACTGCTGCCAACGCCGGTTTGCCGCAGCAGATAGACTATGCAGATCCGCGGGTCGTGCGCGCGACCCTTGGCAGCTTCGTCTCAAACTTCAGATCCGTCACGCCGGATGCGGTCGTGCAGAAACAGTATATCGACCGGACCTACGCCCTTCTCCGGATGTCCGATCCCGCGACGGAAAAGATCAATGCCTGGTTCCGCTCGAACTCGCCGTTCGAAAAGGCGACGACCGCGACGGTCGCGGTCGAGGTCAACAACATCGTCGCCCTTTCCACCCAGTCCTACCAGGTCGACTGGACGGAGTTCGAGCGAGACCGGCGCGGCAAGGAAACTGCAGTGCGCCGTTTTCGCGGCGTCGCCACCGTGACGCTCACGCCGCCCCAGGACGAAGGCGTAATCCGCCTGAACCCTATCGGTCTTTATCTCCGCGATTTCGACTGGACCGCACAGCTTTGAAAGGCATGGCCTCCCACATGAACATCCCACGCAGAACTCTACGGGCCACGCTGACGGCCGGCGCCATCATTTTCGCCGTCGGGCCATCTTCGATCCTCGTCTCTTCCCGCGCGCTGGCCGCCGACGGCGCCACCGCCAATGAGTCGAAAGGTTTGGGACTTTCCACCCAGTGGCGCGGATCGCGGGGCCTCGTCACCAAGGGAGCGGATGGGAAGGTGATCTTCCTCTATGGGGAGGTGCAGCCCTCCGTCGTCTGCTCGCCGCTTCAGGTCTGCGATATCGAGCTGCAGGGCGGCGAGGTCGTCCGCGACGTATTGGTCGGCGACACGGTTCGCTGGAAAGTCGAACCCGCCACATCGGGAGCGGCAGGCGGACAGGCCATACACCTGATCATCAAGCCTTCGGAACCCGGCTTGGTGACGTCGATGGTCGTGACGACGTCCAGGCGCACGTATCATATCCAGCTCAAGTCGCATGCGATGCAATATATGGCCCGTGTTGGCTTCGAATATCCCGAAGATGTTTCGACAAAACTCGCCGAGGTCAACGCTCGGCTCGACGCAAGCACCATGCCCGGCGCCGGCGTTCCAGCCGAACAGCTGAGTTTCGCCTATTCCGTCTCGGGAAAAGCCGGCTGGCGGCCGACGAGGGTCTATTCCGATGGGCTCAAGACCTACATCCAGTTTCCGCGTTCGATTTCCGGGCAGGATGCGCCAGTGCTCTTCGTCGTTTCTGGAGGACAGAACCGGATCGTCAACTATCGCCTGAAGAACAATATGATGGTGGTCGATTACAATATCGATCGCGCCGTCCTCGTCTCCGGCGTGGGGTGGAAGCAAGAAAAAGTGACGATCAGAAGGGGAGGGCGATGATGCGAACTCCTGGGCTCCGCTTCGTCTTCAGTCTTGCCTCAGCCTGCATCCTGGTCACTCTTCTTTCCGGATGCCAGTCGACGGACACCGACGGCCTCGCCGCCAGCACAGCGCCGGTGGAAATCTCACCCCCGGCCGCAGGCGCCCTCGCAGGTGATATGGTCAGCCGCCTCGCCGAGCAAATCGGACCAGGGAAAGCGACAATCGCTCTTAAGCAGGATAGCTCATCCTTTGGGCAGGCGCTCGAGGCGGCGCTCAAGGGATGGGGCTATGCCGTTATCACCGACCAGAAGACGGATGGCGAGACAAAAGTCGTCACGCTCGCCTATGTAATCACACCGTTCGATGGTCAAGTTCTGGTGCGTCTTTCGACAAATAGTGTCGAACTTGGTCGGGCCTATACCGTCACGGCGAACGGGGCGACGGCGGCGAGCGCGTTGTCGCTGATGCGACGCCCTTGAGGGAGGAGAAGAATGGCTCAATCTCTCAAGCTCGGCGGCACCGCAAACGAAGGAATCGATAAAGGCATCAAGCGGATCAACCGTCTGCCGATCGTCGTGGTCATCGTGCTGCTGGTCGCCTTTCTCGCCGTCATTTTCTACGGCCTTGCTTCCCGCGGACTCTATTCGGGTAAGGACCGAGGCCCGGAAGGGAATTCGGGCAATCCCGCCTCGACCTTCGCCGACCAGATCAAGCGTGGCGTGACCGACGGAATTATCGGTGAGCCGCAGCAGCAGACAACGTTCCAGCCAACACCTGTCTCGACAAAGCAGGACGAGCATAAGGTGCCCAATCCCTTCACGCCGCAGCCCGAACAAGGCGATCGGCGCTGGCAGGAACTGGAGCCGGAAGATGCATGGCGGGCACGTCTCGAACGCGAGAACCAGGAACAATATTTGCGTGAACGGCATCGCCAGCGCATGGCCCGACTGCAGGCGAGGGATACCGCCTATGACGCGCCGCTCGCCATCGATCGCGGCAAGCTCGACGCGCGCTCGCGAGCGGACGACGCGAGCGCGGCAACCACGGCGCCGACCGCAGGAACGCCGTCCGACCTCTATAGTGCTGCCCTGCGAGCCGGTCTCGTCGGTCAGAACGTCGATCCGAATGGGCAGCGCTCGAAGGAGGATTTCTTCAACGCCGATCTCAAGGATCTCGGATACCTCCCCAATCGCGTCGTGCCACAGCAATCACCCTTTGAGCTGAAACGCGGCTCCGTCATTCCGGCGACGCTCATATCAGGCATTAATTCGGATCTTCCCGGCCGCATCACTGCGCAGGTGAGTCAGAACGTCTATGACAGCGCAACCGGTCATCGCCTGCTCATTCCGCAGGGAACAAAGCTCTTCGGCCGTTATGACAGCAAGATCTCGTTCGGCCAGAGACGTGTTCTTGTCGTCTGGACCGACATCATCTTCCCGAACGGCTCGACGCTGCAAATTGGCGGCATGGCGGGTACGGACGCCCAGGGCTATGGCGGTTTCACCGATAAAGTGAACAATCACTATCTCAGGACGTTCGGGTCGGCTGTGCTGATTGCCCTGATCGGAACGGGCATCGATATGGCCGTGCCGCAGAGTTCGACTCTGGCGACGCAGGATACTGCCTCAGACGCAGCGCGGCGGAATTTCGCCGAAACCTTCGGGCGCGTTGCCGATCGGACGATCCAGCGCAATATGGACGTGCAGCCGACACTGGAGATCCGGCCAGGGTACAAGTTCAATGTGCTCGTCGATCAGGATATCGTGTTTCCGGATGCATACCGAAACAAAAACTGACGCCTAGCCAATCGGATCGAAGTGCACTGCTGAGTGAAATCTGCCTCACCTCAGTGAAGGGGTGCCGGGTTACCGGCACCCGAACGGAGGGAGAACTATTCGTGTGTTTTGCCTTCAAAATCCAAAACTCCACCGAGCGGCACGTATTCCTGGCCGTCGAACTGGTAGAGCTGGAGCGCCTCGACAGGGTAAATGTCGGATCCTTCCTTGGTCGTCATCGCGATACCCTCTTGAAGCAATGGGTTCTTCCATCCGTTCATGTTGTGAACGACTTTCATCAGCTCTTCGCGGGTGGGGTCCTTGAGCTTTTCGAGGGACTGGATGAGCGCATCGCCGATGGCGTATCCGGTCTGGCCAATCGTATTGGCGAAGACGAAGTTCACCTTGGCTGCTTTTATGGCGTCGAGATAGTGATCGACGCCTTCGTCACCGGACTTCTGATCGCTGGTGATCGGCTTCAGGAAGTCGGAGGTGATGATACCCTTGGCATTTTCCAGGCCGACCGACTGGAGAACCGGATACGCTGACGACAAGTTCGTGACCAGGGTCAAAGGCTTCCAACCGCTTTCGGATTGGAAGCGGATGGCTTCGCCGCCCTGGCGCGGCGCGGCGATAATCACCAATGTATCGGCGCCGGAAGCTTTCAGAGTGTTTAGCTGGGTCTCGACAGTGGGGTCCTGCGATGTCACCGGCTGGCGTTCGATCACCTTGATGTTCGTTCCGTCGATTGCGCTATCGAAGGCCTTCATGAAAGTTTGGCCGGTCTCCGTGTTCAGATACAGGAAGGCCACCTTTGCGTCGGGCTTGTTGATCTGAAGGTACGCAGCAAATGAGTCGGCTTCGGTTGAAAACGACGGTACGAAGCCAACCTCCCATTCGGGAGCGTTCAGGGAGACGACACCCGAATACATGAAAACGTTCGGCACTTTCTTCTGCGTGATATAGCGGCCGATTGCCAGGTTGTTTGGCGTCGCGGCTGTGCCGACGAGAGCAAATACCTGATCTTTTTCGACCATCTTGCGGACATTCGCCAAGGTGCGCTGGGGATCAAGGCCATCGTCTTCGACGATGAGATCGATCTTACGGGTCTTGCCATCGCCCATTTTGACGCCGCCTTCGGCGTTGGCCTGTTCGACCCGCGCGCGGATTCCTTCGGCGACACCGCCGACGACCGCGACCGGTCCAGTGAGCGGTCCGGTGACCCCAATTTTAATGGTGTCGTCGGTGATGCCCGGCGACGGTTCCGCAGCATTGGCATTGCTTGCTGCGAGCAGTGCCGTGACAGCCAGCGGCATTGCGCATCCTTTCAGTACAGAGATAAATCTCATATCAGTTCCTCCCTTGTTTCAATTTGGCGTCGGCTACTCGCCATCCTCCGAAAAGTCATCGAGAGCCATTTTTCGATGAAGCCAGTGACCCCGTTGCGCGCGACCGTCATGATCAGGATCAGCGCGAGGCCGTAGATCAGATTGCCGAGGCTCAGGTTGATGTCAGATGTCCAGGTCGGGACGAAGACCATGAAGAGACCGCCGAGAAACGCTCCGACGATACTGGTGACGCCGCCGACAATGCTGCCGATCACGATGTTGATGGACAGGATTGCCAGGAACGACTCCGGGCTGATGAAACCGCTGATGATGCCGAACACTCCACCGCCGAGTCCGGCGAGCGCCGAACTTGCGGCAAACGCCCAAAGGCGGGTGCGTGTCAGGTTGACGCCGAGCGCCTGAGCAATCTGTGGATTATCCCGCTGTGCTCTAAGGGCGCGCCCGTTGTCGCCGAAGAGCATCAGCGAGACGAGCAGGGCACCGACACCCGCGCACGTAAGCGATATGATATAGAGCCACAGTTCGGGGCGATCCGAGAAGAAACTCGGAGCTTCGGGGGCATCGATCGAAAGCCCCGATACGCCGCCGGTCAGGCTTTTCATCTTGAGCAGCAGTTGCGGGAACGCGGCCGCAATGCCGAATGTAACGATGGCCAGTTGCAAGCCCTGAAGCCTGAGTGCCGGAAGGCCGATGACCAGCCCAATCGCGGCTGCCACCGCGGCTGAGGCAGGCAGCGTCACGAGCGGCGAGACGCCGTAGGTGGCGTTGAGGATCGCGGTAACGTAAGCGCCGACACCGAACAGCGTTCCCTGTGCAAGGCAAATCTGCCCGGCGAACCCCATCAGCAGGTTCAAACCGAGAATGGCGATGGCGTAGGCGATGGCAATCGCCACCTGTTGCAACGCATATCCCGGCGCAAAGACTGGGATCAGGATCGCGACGATCGCAAAGAGACCGAACTTGAGAGTGGCCGCGCGGACTCCATCATTCATAGCTTTGTCACCTTATAGGAACCGAACAGGCCAACGGGCTTCACAAGCAGGATGACCAGGGTGAGGGCGATCGGCACTGCGATGCGCATGTCGGCGCCGATAAATGAGAGGTAGCTGGCACCCAAGCTCTCGGCGACGCCGACGGCGAGGCCGCCGACGATCGCGCCAAGCGGACTGTCCCAGCCGCCGAGCGTCGCTGCAGCGAGCCCGTAAAATAGGATTGGCGTCATCATTGTCGGGCTGAGAAACAGGCGGGGGGCAATCAGGATGGCGGCAAGCGCCCCGATGACAGCGGCAAAGCCCCATCCCAACATCAGCATGCGTTCGACGTTGACGCCGACAAGCACGCTTCGAGCATGGTCGAAAGCGGCCGCGCGCATCGACAGGCCAAGCCTGGTGAACCGGAAGATGATGCCCATTGCCAAAGCAATAACAAGAAGGATCGTCAGCGTGCCGATGGCGGAAGAGAGCACGCGAACCCCACCGATATTGAAGCCGCCGTCAGGGAAAAGGCTTGGGAACGAGAGCTGTTCGGCGCCCCACATCCACATGCACGCGGCTTGGAAGAGAACGAGGATACCAAGGGTGATAACGACGATTGCCTCCACCGGAGCGCTCATCATCGGCCGGATAATCAAGCGGAAAGTTACAATCCCAGTAGCAAACGCCACAATGAGGCTCGCGAGGACGGCGAGCCAGAGCGGCGCACCCCAGTGCATCAACTGCCAGGCGACATAGGCGGAAAAGGTCGCCATCTCGCCCTGGCCGAAGTTGACGACGTTGGTTGCCCTGAAGATGAGGACGAGCGCCAGGGCCAGCGCCGCGTAAATTGCGCCCGTGGTCAGGCCGCTGACGACGAGCTGGAAGAAGAGGCTCATCAGGCAACTCCCAGGTAAGATTTCTTGATGTCTTCGTTGCCGATCAGCTCCTTTGCCGCACCGCTCGCGACGATCTGGCCGGCCTCGATGACGAAGGCCCGGTCGGCATATTGAAGGGTGATGTCGACATTCTGCTCGACCACGAGCAGCGTCATGCCGTGATCCTTGTTGAGCGTCTTGAAAATCGCCAGGATTTCCTGGGTGATCGAAGGGGCGAGCCCGAGCGATGGCTCGTCGCACATCAGAAGCTTCGGTCGGGACATGAGCGCGCGTGCCACAGCCAGCATCTGCTGTTCTCCGCCACTAAGGTTTCCCGCAAGCTGGTTGCGCCGTTCGCGCAGACGCGGGAATGTCTCGTACCAGCGTTCCTTGTCCTCCCTCACTTGGGATCGGTTGGACACGATCGTCGCTCCGAGCGACAGGTTTTCATCGACCGTAAACTCGGAGAAAGTCCCTCGTCCTTGGGGTATGTGCGCGATGCCGAGCGCGAGGCGCTTCTGCGCCACGATCTTGTCGAGCGCTTTTCCAGCAAAGGCAACCGAGCCCTTGAATGGGAGCAGTCCCGACACGGCGCGCAGGAGCGTTGTCTTCCCGGCCCCGTTGGAGCCGAGCAGGGCGACAAACTCGCCTTCGCCCACTGAGAACGAACAGTCGAACAGCGCCTGCGTCTTGCCATAGAATACGGAGAGGTTTCTGAGATCCAGCGTCATGCTGCCTTCCCGAGATAGGCGGCAATCACCGCGTCGTTGGATTTGATTTCGGAAGGGGTGCCTTCGGCCAGGTTACGGCCCAGGTGTAGCACAACGATCCGGTCACAAAGGCTCATGACCAACCCCATGTGATGCTCGATGAGAAGAATGGAGAGGTCCCGATTGCGTCTGATGCCATCGACGAGCGCCCCGAATTCGTGGACTTCGCCGTGCGTCAGCCCGCCGGCAGGTTCGTCGAGCAGAAGAATTTTTGGCTCGGCGGCAAGCGCGCGAGCAATCTCCATACGCTTCTGCAGGGGATAGGGAAGCGATCCGGCGGTGCGCGGGGCGAGCTCGGCCATGCCGACCTCTTCAAGCACTGCCATTGCCTTTTCGCGCGCGGACCGTTCCACAGCCCTTGCCCGGGATGGAGCGAAAATCGCTTGGGCGAACTTGCCGCCAAACCGATGATGCGCACCGAGCATGACGTTCTCCAGAACAGTCATGGACGCATAGATGCCAAGGTTCTGGAAGGTCCTCGCGATGCCCATTCCGATCATTTCGCGCGAACCGACGCCTTCGAGCGGCTGACCGCCAAGCATGATCGATCCGCTTGTGTAATTCACCAGCCGGGTCGCCGCATTGAGAAAGGTCGATTTGCCTGCTCCGTTTGGTCCGATCAAGCCGCAGATTTCTCCGGCCCTCACGGAAACCGACACATTGGTCAGGGCTTTGACGCCGCCAAATTGCACGGAGACATCACGCGCCTCAAGCACAAGACGCATCTCGGCGATGCTGCTGTCGTTCAATGATTTCCTCCTCCCGAGGCGGTCTCTCCACGGCCTGTCCATTTCTCTTGTTGACAGCCAATCCCGCTTTGGATACCTATCAGTATCCGAAGACGTTTCGGTATGTCAAGCATCAATCGCATGGCGATTGCTCTAGAGGAACGTCCTGAGAATGCATGCCGTCGGGTTGGAGAACATGACGGCGGGATTGGCGAAAACCCTGCGATGCAGGGTGAGGGAGGAAATCGATGACGGGAACGAACACCGAGCTGACGGGCGAAAATCTCTATAGGGACCCCTATCCCGTCTACGCGAGGCTACGCGCGGAGGAGCCTGTGGCCTTCTTCGAAGGGACGAAAGAATATTTCATTACGCGGTTCGACGACTGCCGCACGATCGGCGGCAACGACAAAGCGTTCGGACCGTCGGGTTCGGCAGACCGCCCCGAGGCCCGCGTCATGGGCATGCCGAACGTCCTGACCATGTCTGGGGAAGATCATCAGTGCCTCCGCCAGGGTATCGACGAGAATCTCACGCAGGAACGCGTGCGTTCGTTCGTCGAAGGCGTGACGCGCCCGGTCGTGCAGCGTTACATCGACGCCATCAAGAAGAATGGTGAAGCAAACCTGACGACGGAACTCTTCGAGCCAATCTCGGTGCGGTGCATTGGCGATGTCATCGGCCTGACGGAGACGCCAAACGAAGCTCTCGTCGAGTGGTTCCACGCGATGGCGCTGGGTCTGCAGAACGTCAGCAATGATCCGGCCGTATGGAAGCGACTGGACGATGCGCTTGCCGACATCGACAAGCAGATGGGCGATCTTTACCAGGCGTGCCTGTCGAAGCCCAACCACTCGCTGCTCAGCCATGTCATGTACGGCGGAATGCCAAAGGGCGAGGTTCGAAGCTGGGAGGAGATTTCTCCGACCATGCGCGTCATCATCCTCGGTGGCCTCCAGGAGCCAGGCCATGCAGCGGCGAACGCCTGCACGGGTCTTCTTTCAAATCCCGACCAGGCGAAACTCATGGCGGAGCAGCCGCAGGAAAACGCGATGCGCGCCTTCGACGAGGGTCTGCGCTGGATCGCCCCGATCGGCGTAACACCGCGCATTGCCAAGCAAGATTTCGGGATTGCCGGCACGGTCATCCCTGAGGGGTCATCCGTCGCCATCGTCATGGGGTCGGCCAACCGCGACGAGATCCGTTTCGAAAACGCCGACCGCTTCGACATGTTCCGCAAGAAGAAGCAGCACCTGTCATTCGGGTTCCGTCCGCACTTCTGTTCCGGCCACTTCCTGTCCCGTGCGATGGGCGAGATTGCGCTTGCCGAAGTGTTCCGGCAGTTGCCCGATCTTCGCCTCGATCCGTCGCGGGAGGTCAAGGGCAAGGGCTGGCGGTTCCGTGGCATATCCGACCTCCCCGCGAAGTGGAATGCGTGATGTCGCTGATCATCGACTGCCACGGCCACTTTACGACCGAACCGCCGGAGCACCACGCCTTCCGCGCGGCGCAAGTCGCCTATGCGGAAGGAAAGTCTTCCGTGCTCCCTGTCTATCCGGGAATCCCCGATAAGCAGTTGTACGACATCATTGAGGCGAACCAACTTAAAATTCAGCGCGAGCGCGGCTCGCATGTGACGCTGCTCAGCCCCCGTGCCTCCGGTATGGGACACCATGTACCGGGGCTGTCGGTCGCCAAGGAGTGGTCGCGCCTATCGAACGACAATATTGGCCGGATCGTCGACATGTTCCCGGATAATTTCGCGGCGGTCTGCCAGCTTCCTCAGACAGTCGACGGCGACCTGTCTGATGTCATCGAGGAGTTGGAGCGCTGCGTCGAAAACGGTTTCGTCGGATGCAATCTCAACCCCGACCCATCAGGCGGGCGTTGGAGTGCGCCACCGATCTACGATCCATGGTGGGATCCCATGTGGGAGGCCATGGTCGCTCTCAGGGTCCCCGCGATGATCCACGTTTCGAGTTCCTGTGAGCGCTGCCTTCACATGACGGGCGCACACTACATTAACGCCGATACGGCGGTATTCATGCAGTTGATTCAGGGAGACCTGTTCGAGCGCCATCCGGAACTCAAGTTCATCATACCGCACGGAGGCGGGGCTGCGCCGTATCACTGGGGCCGCTATCGCGGCCTGTCGATGATGCTCGAAAAGCCCGGCCTCGACACGCACCTTATGAACAATGTCTTCTTCGACACCTGCGTCTATCACCAGGCGGGGATCGATACGCTCTTCCGCGTCGTCGACACCAAGAACATCCTGTTCGGCTCCGAGCTGCTCGGCGCTGTGAAGGCGACCGATCCGGAGACCGGGCACCCGTTCGACGACACCAAGAGATACATCGACCATCTCGCCCTCGACGACGAACAGAGACACGCAGTCTTCGAAGGAAACGCACGCCGGGTCTATCCACTCTTGGACAAGAGATTGCGCGAACGCGGCCTTTGAAGCGTCGCAACTGAATAGGGAGAAATCACATGGTTTCCAGCCGACATCTGAGCCTCGCTGGCGGGGCGCAAGGATTCAACTGGCTCCCGGTCTTCGTGGCCGAAGAGCATGGAATTTTCGCCAAGCACGGGCTGGTGATCGAATACAAGAAGATGGGCACCGTCGACAAGGCGACCACCGCCGTTCTCGAAGGCGAGGCCGATCTCGCGATAACGCCACCTGAAGGTGCCGTCTCGAACTTCGTCAAAGGCGGCGAGCTCAGGGTTATTGCCTCGAATTCCAATCGCCTGCCGATGTCGCTCGTCGCTCAGCCTTCGATCAAGACGATCAGGGACCTCAAGGGCAAAAAGGTCGGTACCTCGTCGCTTACCGAGGGCACGGCGATCTACACCCAAATGCTGTTGTCTAAGGAAGGCCTGCGGTATCCCGGCGACTACGAATTCGAACTTGCCGGCATCCACACCAAGCGCTGGGAAGCCCTGCAGGCGGGGGAAATTGAGTGCGCCCCGCAGCCCGCGCCATGGAATTTCCTGGCCGAACGCGAAGGCTACAATCTGATCGGCGAAATCAACGATGTCATTCCCGAGATCGTCTTCGCCGCAGTCATCGGCCGCAAAAGCTGGTTGGACGGCAACCGCAATGTGGTCGCCCGTTTCCTCAAGGCGCTGTTCGAAGCCTATGCGATAACAAACGACCCGAGCCGCGACGACATCACGCTTCCGATTTTCCAGCGAATTACCACGAAAGACGACAGCGAACTCGCCTCGCGCGGCCTTCACTACATGCGCGACATGGGCATGTGGCCCGGCGATCTTTCCATTCCGCAAGCTGCGATGAATGCCACGGTCGACTTGATGATCCGCGCCAACCTGCTTGATGAGGCCGCCAGATCCAGCGCCGCAGGCGTGTTCGAGCGCAGCTTCCTCCTGGGCGCGGTCGGCTGGTTGAAATACGTTTGAATGCATCTCGGGAGGCTTCCAATGAAGGTAATGACCAAGACACCGCGGACGGATCGCGAGATATGCGAAGCCCTGGGCAAGCTGGGTGTCGCCACAGTCCATGAAGCGCAGGGCCGCAAGGGACTGCTGGCCCCGCATCTGCGCCCCGTGATCGAGGGCGCGCGCATCGGCGGGACGGCGCTCACATGCGAGGTGCCACCGGGTGACAACTGGATGATCCATGTCGCCCTTGAGGTCGCGCAGCCCGGCGACATCCTGGTCGTCACACCGACCTCGCCATGCACGGACGGATATTTCGGCGATCTTCTCGCGACATCGTGCAAGGCTCGCGGAATTCTGGGTCTGGTGATCGATGCCGGCGTACGCGATGTCGCCGACCTCAGGTCCATGAACTTCCCCGTCTGGTCCAAGGCGATATCGGCGCAGGGCACCGTCAAGGAGACGCTGGCGAACGTCCAGGTCCCCGTGGTCTGCGCCGGAGCCTATATCGAGCCGGGCGATGTCATCGTCGCCGATGACGACGGCGTCTGTGTGGTCAAGCGCGACGAGGCGGCGTCGGTTCTGGAGAAGGCCCGAAAGCGTCAGAAGATGGAGGAGGAGAAGCGTGGCCTCTACGAGTCGGGCCAGCTGAGCCTCGACATTAACAACATGCGTCCGCAGCTTGAGGCGAAGGGCCTGATCTATGAATAAGGCAACGCAACTGCGCATACCCCGGCGCGTCGTCACAGGAATTAGCAACGGCAAGTCCGTCTTCATCAGCGACGGCCCCGCACCCAATGCCCACGTGTACGATTCCGTGCCGGGCCATCTTACCTCCGTCCTTTACGCAACGTCAGCGAAACCCAGCCTTCCGCAGGGTCATGCGGAGCAGGCGCCGCCGCAAATCCTGATCACCCCCGAACCGGGCCAGACGAAGCTGATGATCGTCGTCTTCCCGCCGGACTCGGTATTCGCGACCGTCGATCCGGCTGCCGCCTTCGAAGAACAGGCGGTGCATATCCCCGGCCTGATCCAGGCATTCGAGCCCGACGCCCCCGGTATGCACACCACCAACACAGTGGATTACGACATTGTCCTCGATGGCGAGGTCTGGCTCGAACTCGACGACGGCGCCGAAACGCTGCTGAAGCAGGGCGACGTCGTCGTCCAATGCGGCACGCGCCATGCCTGGCGCAACAAGGGCGATAAGCCCGCGACCATGTGCTTCGTCCTCATCGGCGCTGAAAGAGAGTCATGACAATGACGCGGGAGGACAACAATCGCTTCTTCGACTGCATCATCGTCGGCGGCGGGCACGGCGGCGCGCAGACAGCGGCAGCGCTCAGGCAGTCCGGGTTCACGGGATGCATTGCGCTGATCAGCGCCGAGCCGGAAGTCCCCTACGACCGCCCTTCGCTGTCGAAGGAATATCTCGCAGGCAAGAAATCCTTCGAAAGGATGCATCTCAGGCCGCCGGATTTCTGGACTTCGCGACAAGTGGAACTGATGCTGGGCAGGCGTGTGACCATCGTCGATGCGGCAGCCCATGTCGTCGTCACGGACTTTGGCGAACGCTTCTCCTACGGCAAGCTTGTTTGGGCGGCTGGTGGCGAACCGAGGAAACTTTCCTGCCCCGGCAGCGAGCTGGCCGGAATCTGCTATATCCGCAACAAGGCGGATTGCGACGCGCTCGTCGAAGTCCTTCCCGGCGCCGAAAGGATCGTGATCGTCGGCGGCGGCTATGTCGGTCTCGAAGCGGCAGCGGTGTTCCGAGAGATCGGCAAAGAGGTCACTTTGGTCGAGGCGCTCGACCGCGTACTCGCGCGCGTAGCCGGGGAGCCGGTATCGAGGTTCTACGAAGCCGAACATCGTGCACATGGCGTTGACATTCGCCTCAACTCCGGCGTCGGCTCTCTGGAGGGTTCCAACGGCCGCGTCAAGAGCGTAGTACTTGCGACCGGCGAGACGATCCCCGCCGATATCGTCGTGGTCGGCATAGGTATTACCCCTTCAGCCGGCCCGCTGATCGAGGCGGGCGCGGAAGGCTCAAACGGTGTGGATATCGATGAGTTTTGCCAGACATCCCTGCCGGACATCTACTGCATCGGAGACTGCGCAAGGCTGAGACATGGCCGTGGCATTCGCATTGAATCCGTACAGAACGCTACGGATCAGGCCACCACCGCCGCCAAGGCGATCTGCGGCGAACTCAAGCCCTACGATGCGACGCCCTGGTTCTGGTCCAACCAATACGATTTGAGGATCCAGACAGTTGGTCTCAACTACGGCTTTGACAGCGTGGTGACACGCGGTAGTCCCAACAGCCGAAGCTTCAGCGTCATCTACCTGAAGGACGGGGCGGTTCTGGCCCTCGATTGCATCAACGCACCCCGCGATTACGTGCAAGGACGAAAGCTTGTCGATAGCTCAGCGAGGATCGACCGCGACGCCCTGGCGGACACATCGAAACAACTCAAGGAACTTGGCCCCGAAGTGCCGTGAGGCATTCGAGGGCCGGAATGAAGTGGAGGAAAAAATGTCTATGATATCGGTGCGTACGCGGGACGGAGAGCTGCATAGTTTCGAGGGAAGAGTGGGCGCTTCGCTGATGGAGAATATCCGAAACGCGGGCTTTGATGAGCTGCTTGCAATGTGTGGCGGGTGCCTTTCCTGTGCCACCTGCCACCTTTACGTCGAGGAATTGCCAGAGACCGCAAGCCTGGCGGCGCCCTCGATCGACGAGAGCGAGTTGCTGGAAGGCTCCGACTACCGCCAAGAGAACTCGCGGCTTTCCTGTCAGATCCCCTTTGACGAGACTCTCAGTGGAATCGTCGTTCGCATTGCCCCCGAAGAATAGCAGCAGATCGTCTCGCATCACGGGCGGATCTCGAGGATCATACGCTGAGCGGCGAGCCAAAATCACCGTTTAGTCGCACTCGAAGCGGATGCTCCAAGCGATAGTCGAGCGACTTCCGGCAGTCAGATATTTCATGGCTGAATTTCGGGCTGAAGAACGCATCAATTAAGACTTCGTCCGCGCCCATGGCACTCCTAGCCATGGGCGTTGCGTCATTCCGCTCATTTATTCGATAACACAGGTCACCTTCTAGTTTGCAGGCGATCTCGCTATCTGACACAAACCGTTCGAGCGGCCTTAGCCGCATGTGGACGGGTCCGTCTCCACAACCTATCGCGCGCTGAATGTAGTCGGGCGACCTCTGAATGAACTATCCAGAACGCGCAACGGCAGCCTGCCGGTGAAGGTCTTATGGCTGCCGAGGAATGCGTTTCTTTGACAGTATTTCTTCAGTTGGTGGCGGCACTCATCATCGAACTTAGGCCAGCCTCGGAAGCAGGCCGCTGACCGACTCTTTGGCGTCGCCGTAGTACATGCGGGTGTTTTCCTTGTAGAACAGCGGGTTCTCGATCCCGGAATAGCCGGTACCCTGGCCGCGCTTGGAGACGAAAACCTGCTTGGCCTTCCAGACCTCGAGCACGGGCATGCCCGCGATCGGTGAATTCGGGTCTTCCTTTGCGGCCGGATTGACGATGTCGTTCGAGCCGATGACGATGACGACATCGGTCTCGTGGAAGTCGTCGTTGATCTCGTCCATCTCCAACACAATGTCGTAGGGCACCTTGGCTTCCGCGAGCAGGACGTTCATGTGGCCAGGTAGGCGGCCTGCAACCGGATGGATCGCAAAGCGCACGTTCTTGCCGGCTGCGCGCAGCTTGCGGGTGAGTTCCGAAACCGCACTTTGAGCCTGCGCGACCGCCATGCCGTAACCTGGAACGATGATGACCGAGTCGGCGTCGTTGAGCGCTGCGGCAACGCCTTCGGCATCGATGGCAACCTGCTCGCCCACGACTTCCATCGCCGGGCCCGAGGCATTGCCGAAGCCGCCGAGAATGACCGACAGGAACTGGCGGTTCATTGCCTTGCACATGATGTAGGAGAGAATCGCGCCCGACGAGCCGACGAGTGCTCCGGTTACGATCAAGAGGTCGTTGCCGAGGAGGAAGCCTGTCGCCGCCGCCGCCCAGCCGGAATAGGAGTTGAGCATCGAGACGACGACCGGCATATCGGCGCCGCCGATCGCCATGACGAGATGAGCGCCGATGACAAAGGCGATCAGCGTCATCAGGTAGAGCGACCATGAACCCGCGCCATTCATGTACATGATCATCAGCGCAAGCGACACGAGCACCATCAGGATGTTGAACATGTGCCGGCCGGACAGGATGAGTGCCTTGCCGCGGATGTGGCCGGAAAGCTTGCCATAGGCGATGATCGAGCCGGTGAAGGTCACCGCACCGATGAACACGCCGAGGAAGATTTCCGCTTCATGGATGATCTTTTCCGCATTGGTGGCGAACTCATGCGCCGTCATGTCGGAGTTGAGGCCGATCAGCACGGCAGCAAGGCCCACGAAGGAGTGTAGCGCTGCTACGAGCTGCGGCATGCCGGTCATTTCGACGCGCTGCGCCAGCAACGTGCCAACGACAGCACCAACGACGAGCATGATGAGCAGGACAACGGAAAGCCCGACGCCTGGCCCGAGGATGGTCGCGAGTATGGCTATCGCCATGCCGACGATGCCGTACCATACGGCGCGCTTGGCACTTTCCTGACCGGAAAGGCCGCCGAGCGAAAGGATGAAGAGAACGGATGCGGCGATGTAGGCCGCGGTCTGGATACCGATAGACATGATTCTGATCCCCGGGCCGGCGTCACGACTTTTGGAACATGTTCAACATGCGCCGGGTGACCATGAAGCCGCCGACGATGTTGATGGTAGCGATCGCCACCGAAACGGCGGCAAGGGCCGTCACCAGCCATCCGCCCGCTGTGACCTGCAGCAGCGCACCGATGATGATGATCCCGGAAATCGCATTGGTCACCGCCATCAGAGGCGTATGCAACGAATGGCTGACGCCCCAAATCACTTGGAAGCCGACGAAGCAGGCGAGCGCAAAGACGATGAAATGGCCCATGAAGGCCGACGGCGCATAGGCGCCGATAAGTGCCATGAGCAGGCCGCCGACGACGAGCAGGCCGACCTGCTGGCGCGTCGCCGACTTGAAGGCGGAAGCTTCGGCGGCACGCCGTTCTTCCGGCGTCAGCTCCTTGGCCTTTTCTTGTCGTTTCTGGGCTGCAATCGCCTGGATCTTTGGCGGTGGCGGCGGATAGGTGATCTCGCCTTCAAAGGCTACAGTGGCTCCGCGAATAACATCGTCTTCCATGTTATGGACGAGAACGCCATCCTTCTTCGGGGTCAGGTCCGTCATCATGTGGCGGATGTTCGTCGAATAGAGGGTCGATGCCTGCGCGGCCATGCGGCTCGGGAAATCGGTGTAGCCGATGACGGTGACGCCGTTCTCGGAAACGATCTTCTGATCCGGAACAGTCAGGTCGCAATTCCCACCGCGTTCGGCCGCAAGGTCGACCACCACGGAGCCCGGCTTCATCGCAGCGACCATGTCTGCAAGCCAGAGCTTCGGCGCATCGCGGCCTGGGATTAGCGCAGTGGTGACGACAATGTCGATGTCCGGCGCGATCTCGCGAAACTTCTTTAGCTGCGCTTCGCGAAATTCCGGGCTCGACGGGGATGCATAGCCACCCGTTGTCGCGCCGTCCTGCTGCTGCTCCTTGAAATCGAGGAAGACGAATTCTGCACCCATCGATTCGATCTGCTCGGCCACTTCCGGACGAACGTCGAATGCATAGGTGATGGCCCCGAGCGAAACGCTGGTGCCGACGGCGGCAAGACCGGCGACGCCTGCGCCTATCACCAGAACCTTGGCCGGCGGGATCTTGCCGGCCGCAGTAACCTGGCCGGTGAAGAAGCGGCCGAAATTATTGCCGGCCTCGATCACGGCGCGATAGCCTGCGATGTTGGCCATGGAGGACAGCGCGTCCATCTTCTGGGCGCGCGAAATGCGCGGCACCATGTCCATGGCAATCACGTTTGCACGCGTTGCCTTCGCTTGCTCAAGAAGCTCCTTGTTCTGCGCGGGATAGAAGAAGGAGATCAGCGTCTTGTTGCTCGAAAGCTTTGCTATGTCGCTCGGCTCCGGCGGGCGCACCTTGGCGATGACGTCTACGCTTGCAAAAAGTGCTTCAACGCTGTCGACGATCCTGACGCCGGCTGCGCGATAGGCGTCGTCGGAGAAGCCGGCAAGTTTGCCGGCGCCGGTTTCGATGGCACATTGATATCCGAGTTTCTGAAGCTGGGTGGCGCTGTCCGGCGTCATCGCGACGCGTGCTTCCCCCTCAAGCCGTTCTCGTGGTGATCCAATGATCATGTAATTCCCCTCTTAGAAAGTTGCTGATCGTCAATAGATGACAACACCCCTGACACTCTTTCCGGAATGCATGAGTTCAAAACCCTTGTTGATGTCGTCGAGGGGCATGGTGTGGGTGATCATCGGATCGATCTCGATCTTGCCCTCCATGTACCAGTCGACGATCTTGGGAACATCGGTGCGGCCGCGGGCGCCGCCGAAGGCCGTGCCCATCCAGGTGCGGCCGGTGACGAGCTGGAAAGGACGGGTGGAAATCTCCTGGCCCGCGCCGGCAACGCCGATGATGACCGATTTGCCCCAGCCGCGATGGCTGGCCTCCAGTGCCTGGCGCATCACCTTGGTGTTGCCGGTGCAGTCGAAGGTGTAGTCGGCCCCGCCGATCTGGTCGGCGCCGCGCTTCGTCATGTTGACGAGGTAGGGCACGATGTCGTCGCCCACCTCCTTCGGATTGACGAAATGCGTCATGCCGAAGCGTTCGCCCCAGGCCTTCTTGTCATTGTTGAGATCGACGCCGATGATCATGTCGGCGCCGGCAAGCTTCAGGCCCTGGATGACGTTCAAACCGATGCCGCCGAGGCCGAAGACAACAGCGGTTGCGCCGATCTCCACCTTGGCGGTGTTGATGACCGCACCGATGCCGGTGGTGACACCGCAGCCGATGTAGCAGATCTTGTCGAAGGGGGCGTCCGGATTGACCTTGGCGACGGCAATCTCCGGCAGCACCGTATAATTGGCGAAGGTCGAGCAGCCCATATAATGGTGGATCTTGTCCTTGCCGATCGAGAAACGCGAGGTGCCGTCCGGCATCAGCCCTTGGCCCTGGGTGGAGCGGATCGCCGTGCAGAGATTGGTCTTGCGCGACAGGCACGACGGGCATTCGCGGCATTCGGGCGTATAAAGCGGAATGACGTGATCGCCCTTCTTCACCGAGGTGACACCGGGGCCAACGTCGACGACGATGCCGGCGCCTTCATGGCCGAGGATTGCCGGAAACAGGCCTTCCGGATCGGCGCCTGAGAGCGTGAAATCGTCGGTGTGGCAGATGCCGGTTGCCTTGACCTCGACCAGCACTTCGCCGGCCCTCGGGCCTTCGAGCTGAACGGTCATGACTTCCAGCGGTTTACCGGCGGCAATGGCGACGGCGGCGCGTACGTCCATTAGATTTCCTTTCGATGATTGCCAGAATTGCCGCGGTGCGGCCTTGATTGCGAGTGTCAGGTCGCGGAAGAATAAGGAGTGCGTCGGCTGAAGGTTCGCGGTCCGCAAATGGGCGAGCTTGGCCGCGCGGGTGTACCGCAAACGAGCGAGATTGCAGGCGAAAGCATTGACAGATCCTCCCGATGCGCGCTTACGGTTTTATCTCCGTCCTCCAGCCGCATGGATCTTCGTTAACATACTGATTAGAATTTGCATACTAAAAAGTATCCGAAATAGTTGGAAATTTCACCCGGCCGCCATCCCCGGGTCGGGCGACTATGGAAGCTGCGAAGCGGCCGGTGAAGCGGCTATTTGTTCTGGGCAAAGCGTTTTCTGATGCGCCTATACAGAAAAGGTACCGTCGCGCGACAGCGACGGTACCTTTCTCGCGAAATGACCCTGCGGTCGGGATTGCGTTCAATCAGCCTTGGTGCTCGCGACCTTCCACCTGGATCACGAGATCGACGTCGTCACCGATCATCCCAAGTGCTGCCTTCATGCCGAAATCGCTCCTCTTGACCTTAGTTGTCGCGCTGAAGCCGACAACGTGGCTCTTGTCCCAGGGGTTCTGACCTTCCTTATTGAACTTGACATCCAGCGCAGTGGATTTCGTGACGCCCGCAATCGTTAGGTCGCCAGTAATTTGGCCCGTGGTGTCGGAGGTCTTCTTGAACTCCTTGCCGACGAAGATGATTTCCGGAAATTCCGTCGCATTGAACCAATCAGCACCCTGGATGTCGCCGTCGCGTTGCTTGTTGTTCGTCGAGATCGAACCGACCTTGACCTTGACATCAAGGCTGCTTCCCTCGGGCTTCGTGGCGTCGAAGTCGAAAGCGCCTGAGAATTCCTGCGCGACCCCAATCACTTTCGAGAAGCCCAGGTGGTCGATGTAAAACGCGATTCCTGAATGGACGGGGTCGATGTCGAACTTGGTGGCCCAAGCGGGCGACACTGCCTCGGCGAGCGACGTCATAGAAAGCAACAAAGCTGCAAGTCTATATTTCATTTTCATTCTCCTCCTCAGGTTAAGCTGGAAAACTCGATCCATAGTCCAGGAACGCGACAGCGACCGCCAACGCGGCCGGAAGCACAGCCAGGGCTACATGGACGAAAAGGCGCGGAAACTGCCGGGATACGCCAAGCATCCGGCAGATACCCTCCGAGAACACTGGCAGCACGACGCAGAGGCCGAGGATCGCAATGGCGACGGGATCGGCTTTGCGCGTGATCAACACCACGGTGAAAGCGACGGAAATCAGTCCACCCAACACGCCGATCGATGAGGCGCCGCCAAAGCGGAAAACGGGGTTGACGATGTGTACCAGGAGAATTCCCAGGCAACCGGCTGCGAACATCAGACAGAGCTGAAACGAGGAGGACGATGCGCCGAGAAGGGCTATCGGCGCGAAGCCGAGCGCAAGCACGGCAACGACGCCGCCCCGCTTTACGTCATCCTCCGCGCGAGCCGACATCCCGCGCAGGATGAGCCACATTATAGCAACGCCCACCGTCGCAGCAGCCACCACTTCCCACGTCGCCACTCCCAAACGAGGCAGACCGATATAAAATGCGGCTGCCACAGGCTGAAGAAAGGCAACAACGCGAACCGCGCGTTGGGCGGCGATCTCGACCG
This sequence comes from Hyphomicrobiales bacterium, assembly GCA_900468625.1. Taxonomy (GTDB): domain Bacteria; phylum Pseudomonadota; class Alphaproteobacteria; order Rhizobiales; family Rhizobiaceae; genus Rhizobium. The sequence goes on along the minus strand of UBUL01000030.1, from coordinate 53,333 downwards.
CAAACCCCACTGCCGTCCCGATAACAATCACGTAGAACAGCTTGTTGACCGCCCCGACAGGCGGAAAAGCCGGCACCTTGTTGTAGACGAGCCAATAGGCTGCCAGCAATGCAGCAGGCATCAGGAGGTCGGTAGGGCGCATCAGGCCGCGCCAGCGCATCAGGCCCGACGCGAAAATGCCGACGAGCATCATGACGAGCAGGGACGCGGCCAACGCCTCCTGCGGAGAGTTGCCAAATCCAAGCATGAGATGTTTTCCGAATTGCGAAAATGTATCCTGCGGCGTCCGGCACGCCAGCGCGTGACAGCCGGCACCAAAGCAGCCAGCGCCCTAACGTCCGGGTTGCATGCTCCGACAGATCGCTGTCATTCTACTTTTGCTCATAGTCCCCCCAATAACCGCATGCTCCTCAACAGCGGTCGCCACTTTCAGTTTGGATACCGAGTAGTTTTCACATACTAAATGGTTTCCGAATGAAAGCTAGTCTCCGAATTTTTGGAAGTCAAGCGCGCTATGGACGCAAAAGCGGGTGCTTTCCCCGCTGCATGGCGACTTCGGTGATCGATAGATTGTTGAGACGTTAACGGCGCGCGGGACGGCTGACGGTAAAGCCGTGCGTTTGTCATGCCGTGTGGCAGATGGTCCCGGTCAGGCCTTTACCGGGACGCCGGATTTGGTTGCTCGCGACGACCGATACATGTCGTGCAAAACGACCCGGACCATGTCGCCAGGGGCTCCCTCCCTGAGGAAGCTCGAAATACCGCCATAGGTAAGTTCGAGAACGATACCGCCAATATAGAACGGGCTCGCGGGGGGCTGCATGACGAGATCCAACTTCTCGATAAGGATCTTGCCGACGCCCTCCCACTGATCCCGGAACAGCTTGATGTGGCGATCTCCGAGTGTGTGATCATGCTGTGCCATGCGCAGCAGCTCGATCGCCAGCATTCCCCACCGCCGGTCATCGCCGCGGTTGTTCGCCCAGGTCGCGAGAACGTCAATGAGCTCCATGGGATCATCACAGTTCCCGAGAAGTTCCGTCAACTGAACCACGTCGCCACCGGCATTGCCGGCAAGAAGCTGGAGGAAGATGTCTTCCTTATTGGCAAAGTTCGAGTAGAACGCGCCCTTCGAATAGCCGGCCTCCTCGGCGATCCGCTCAATCGAAGCCCCAGCGTAGCCGTACCGTGCCATGACCTCATAAGCGGACGCTAGAAGCTTCTCTTTCGTTCGAGCCTGACTTTGCTCACGTGTCAGCCGTGCCATTCGTAATTCCCGTTCGTGCGTATCCAGACACCGAGGCGTACCTCAAAATGCACCGGTTACACAAGAGCCGTCGAGAGACAAATGAGCCCCCAAAAGATCGGATATTCCGGCCCCATCTTCTGCCAACGCCAATTCAGGCCGTTGATTTTTGTAACCGCGTAGCCCGAACCGAACAGCACCAGGGCACCGACGACGGCCGCAATCCTGGGATAGACAGAAAAAATCAAACCCACGGCGGCACACGCCTCTGCAACCATCGCAAGACCGACGAACAGCTTCGCTGGCTTGAAGCCAGCCGCGTCGAACGTTCCCTCTGCCTTCTCATAATGGAGGCCCTTGCCGATCAGGTGGGGGATAAACCAGACGCCGCAGAGAATGCGGAGCCAGTCGACCAAAACGAAATTCATTTCTCCTCCTTCACACCGGCCTCTGCCGGGTCGGCGAGGATAGTTGCATTCCTCGCTTGCCTTTTAAGATACTAAACGGTATTCACAGTCCATATAGTATGTCAATACGGGGCAATCTTCGAGTTTGGGAGGAATACCGATGGAAATGATGCGTGCCGCGCGGCTCCACGCCGTGGGTCAGCCGATGAGCATTGACGAGGTCGAACGTCCAAAGGCCACCGGGAGCGATGTAATCGTCCGCGTAAAAGCCTGCGGAATGGTTCCGAACCTGGCGAATGTTCTGGCTAACTGGGAGACCTGGTATCCGCAAATGCCGCTGCCGCCACGGCCTGCGATTCACGGTCTTGATCCGAGTGGTGTGGTTCACGAGGTCGGTCCCCAAGTTGTCAGCATCAAGCCGGGCGACAGGGTCTATGTGAATCCCGGGCGTTTCTGCGGAGCATGCCACCATTGTTCTTCCGGCAAACCGCAGGCCTGCGAATATTGGACGCTTGGCGGGTACTTCGGCTACAACCCCAAAAGCATGGACATGTTCGCCCGCTATCCTTACGGGGGCTTCGGCGAATTCATGCTGGCCCCGCAGGCGCAGGTCGTCAAAATCCCCGACAACATGACCTTCGTCCAAGGTTCCCGCATGGGCTATCTCGGTACGTCCTACGCCGCCCTCAAGAAGTGCGGACCGCTGATGGGCAAGACGCTAATCATTAACGGCGCAACCGGAACACTGGGTTTGGGTGCCACACTGTTCGCGTTGGCGATGGGTGTTGCCAGGATTTATGCCGTGGCCAGGGGCGAGGCGCTGCTTGAACGGCTGAAAGCGATCGCGCCGGATCGCATCGTCACCTTCTCGAACGTGAAGGGATCATCGGGAGCATTCGTCAAGGAGCAGACGAACGGGAGCGGAGTGGACTTGATGCTCGATACGCTCGGCGCCAAGGCGCCGCTCGACTCCATGCTGGACGCCATGGGCGGCGTCAAACGGGGCGGCCGCATCATCAACATCGGTGGCACATCGGGCGCTTTGCCTGTCGACGTCAAATGGTGGATGGACGAGCAGATGGAATTGATCGGCTCGGTATGGTTCACGGCCGCGGAAGGCATGGAGATCGCGGCGATGGTCGAAGCAGGGATCATCGACATGTCGGTCATGTCGCCGATGGTGTGGCCGCTGGAGAAGATCAATGACGCCATTTCTGGCGTCGGGAAGGACGAAGGCGGATTCACCTATTACGCCGTCGAACTGTAACGGAGTTCCAATTGGCCCACACCTGGCGGATCACTGTCGAGCGGCTCGAGGAATGCCCCTTCGGCCCCCCATTTGAGGTGGCATGCGGAGCGACTGGATCGTTAATCGGCTACCTGCCGTTCTGAAGGCCGGGCGTGGTGTCCGGCCAAATAGGAGGAAGATGCAATGGCAAATGTCGGCATACACCCCCATGTCGATGGGGGATTGAGGACGGGAGGTGCCCCGATCGCCGGAGGCACTCTCGTTTGCGAGTGCACCACGAACCCGGTCAAGGTGAAGATCAAAGGCGATATCGCCCATAATCATGCCTGCGGCTGCACCAAATGCTGGAAGCCGGTGGGCGCAAATTTCTCCATCGTTGCGGTAGCGCCCACGGAAGCCGTGGAAGTCGTTGAGAACGGCGATAAGCTCGTGGTCGTCGATGCAAATGCCCTGATCCAGCGACATGCCTGCAAGGAGTGCGGTGTTCATATGTACGGGCCGGTGGAGCGGGATCATCCGTTCAAGGGTTTGTCCTTCGTCCACCCCGAGCGTTTCGAAGAAGAAGGATGGGCGGAACCCGGCTTTGCCGCGTTCGTATCCTCAATCATCGAGGCAGGGTATGCCCCTTCGAAGATGGACGCAATTCGTGAACGTCTAACCGAGCTGGGCCTTGCACCCTACGACTGCCTCTCACCGGGCCTGATGGACTACATCGCCACGTGGACGGCAAAGAAGAACGGCGTTCTGACCGTTTAGACCTGCAAAGAGCCGGACGAACGTCCGGCTCGAATTCTCCGTACTGAAAAGGCTGTCCGCCATGGTTTCGGTTCACTAGCGCAGGCGGACTGATTGGCCCTCGCATCGTCTGTCAGAAGGCGATTTGGGCGCAGGCGACCAGCAAGCAATCCTCCGAGTTCCAAACGGCTCCCCGAGGATGAATCGCGACGGCGCATTTAATTCAGTGCATTTTCGTCTTGCTTGACATACCAATAGGTTTTTCGATACCAACTAGTATGTTTTCTTGATCTCAACCGTTAAGCAACCAACGGGCTGAGGCCACACTGGAGGATGTCGCAAGCTAAGGGAGGAGTATCATGGCTGCAGGTGGAGGAGCCCCGAGGAGCCTCGAAACATTGATCAACGAAGCGGGCGGAGCGGTGAAGCTGCTGCGGGGGTCGAATATCGGCCCCTATGTCTTTCCGGGCATACCTCCGGAATTCACCAACTGGCGCGACGAGGTGCAGTCCTGGAAGGATAGCGTCGCGCTTCTGGAGCAATCCTATCACATGACCGAACTGCATTTGCGCGGGCCGGAAGTGATCCCCTTCCTGTCGCAGTTCGCGCTCAACAAGTTCGATCCATTTCAGGTGCGCCGCGCCAAGCAGATCGTCCTTACGGGTCATGACGGCAATTACATCGCCGACGCGATCCTGTTCCGCGAGGAGGAGGAGTTCTTCCGCGTCGTCGGCGCGCCGTTTGCGAGCGATTGGCTGCTCTACAATGCCCAAAGCACATCTTTGAACGTGACTGCCGAGAAGAATGACAACTGGTCGGTCCGCCAAGCGCCGCGCGATGTGTTCCGGCTCCAGATCCAGGGGCCACAGGCATTGGCTCTTATGCAGGACGTGACGGGCAACACGCTGCCGGACATCAAGTTCTTCTTCATCGGCGAGTTCCGGATCGCCGGCAAAAACGTGCGGGCGTTGCGGCATGGTATGGCGGGCGCGCCGGGCTTCGAACTCTATGGCAAATGGGACGACCAGCAGGCTGTGCGGGAAGCGCTGGAAAGAACAGGCGAGAAATATGGAATGCGCAAGATCGGCGCGCTTGCCTACTCCACGACGGCCCAGGAATCCGGCTGGATGCCCATGCCGCTGCCGGCGATCTATCACAGCGCCGAAATGAAGCCTTATCGCGAATGGCTCAACAACTACTATCTGGAATCGATCGCGTCGCTCGGTGGCAGTCACGTCTCCGACCGCATCGAGGACTATTATGTCGACCCCATCGAAGTGGGTTATGGCGGCCTCATCGATTGGAACCGCGACTTCGTGGGCCGGGATGCGCTCAAGGATCGGGCAGCCAACCAGAGGCGCACGAAGGTGACGCTCGTCTGGAACGACGATGACGTTGCCGCGACGATCAAGGCTTCGCTCTTCGACCACGAAAAGCCTGGCCGCTTCATGGCTCTTCCCACACCCATGTATGCCACATTCGAATCCGACGCTGTTCTAAGCAACGGCAAGCTCGCGGGCGTCTCGCAATGGTCGGCCTATTCGGCGAATGCAAAGCGCTTCATTTCGCTTGCGCTTGTCAATCTTGAAGACGCCACCCCCGGCACGGAACTCACGCTCCTCTGGGGCGAGCCGAATACACGCCGGCGCACGGTGGACCGCCATGAGTTGCGCGAAATCCGCGTGAAAGTGGCGCCAGCGCCGTATTTCGACAAAGTCATCAAGACGGGCCGGCAATAAGTCGCGTCGAACATTTTGGCCGCCGCGACACTCAAGGTGGCGCGGCGGCTACAAGCTCCCCTGGGTAACTTCACCTGGCATTTCGCGGCGAGGGGGAGCTTCCTGTCGATCTGCAATATCGGCAATCGGCAAACTCACGACATCGAGTTGGTGTTTGTGCCTGAATCCACATCGAACGCAACATTTCCTTCGTGCGAACCCAATAGCGCAACTGGCCGTGTTGGCTCAATTGCGCTTCTGCGCTTCTTTGGTGACCGGCTGCATGCGGTATGGTGTTCTTGCGACCGATCTTGCTCTGATGGTCACGCATCTGCTCCGCCAGATCGACCTTCAGGACAAGTTCGTCGAATTTTTTGGGCCGGGCGTTTCGATATTGACGGCAGGCGATCGCGCCGTTGTTGCCAACATGACGCCGGAATTCGGCGGCAACAGCGCCTACTTCCCGATTGATGGCCAGACGATCCAATATCTGCGGACGACCGGGCGCAGCGAAGATCACGTCAATTTTGTCGAACGCTCTGCCAAGCGTGTCGGCATTTGGTTCGATCCTTCCTCACAGCCGCGCTATACCTCCACGCTGCAAATCGATCTAGCGAGTATAGAGCCGAGTCTTGCAGGTTCCCGGCGCCCGCAGGATCGGATTCCCGTCAGCGAGACGCGCCGGCCATTGCCGGCATGAAGAAGGGATCGGTCGAGGTCGAGATCCTACGGGCCGGCGGCATCCTACCGCTGATTTTGAACAAGGTCGCTGCAAAGGCTTCGAACGATGTCGGCCAGTTCGTAAGAACAGGTACACTCGTCAGCAACTGACCGCACTGCCTTGCGTATTGCTATCATAAGAATACTCATGTAGGAGTATATGGCGAAGAACCCCCCATTTCTTCCGCACAAATAGTTTCGCAATTCATGGAGCAACCAGTGTCAGACAAAGCTGTGAAATTCTCTCTTGGCGGAGACATGCCAGTTAACCTGATGGGGTTTGGCGCCATGCGCCTTGTATCGAAGGGGTTTCGCGGCCCAGCGCGGGATCCGGGCGCCGGCCGCGCCGTGCTTCGCCGCGCCGTCGAGCTCGGTGCGAACCTGATTGATACGGCCGCCTTCTATCATAGCAGCGATAAAACTGTTCGTGCGAACAGGCTAATTCAAGAGGCGCTTTTTCCCTACGGCCGGGACCTCGTGATCGCAACCAAAGTGGGTCACGTTTTCAGCTCGGACGATAGCCATCGGACCGCGACAGGTGCCGACATGCGCCGGTTGGTAGAGGAAAATCTTCAAGATCTCGGCTTGGACCGGCTTGATCTGGTCTATCTGCGCATCGGGGAGATGGCGCCGCCCCATGGCGAGTCGCTCGCTGAACGTTTCGAAGCTCTTGCAGCGCTGCGCGAGGAGGGGTTAATTCGTCACCTCGGTCTCAGCAATATCGATGCCGATCATCTAGCCGAAGCCCGTGCGATAGCGCCGGTGGTTGCCGTGCAGAACAATTTTCATGTTGCCAAGCGCGGAGATGCTGCGCTGTTGGGAATTTGTGAAACGGAGAATATCGCCTTCAGCCCCTTCTTCCCGCTCGGCGGAGGGATGGCGAATATCGACGACGGGCGTCTCGCGCGGATTGCAGGCCGACATGGGGCAACCAGCAACCAGATCGCGCTGGCTTGGTTACTGGCTCTTTCGCCAGTGATGATCGCAATTCCCGGCACCGGCTCCATTGCTCATCTGGAAGAAAATATGGCTGCGGGCGACATCGTGCTGACGGAACAGGACCTTGCTGAGCTTTCCTGATGACTCGATGAGCGGACCATCCTAGGCGAAATCACTCGTGCTTTGCGGCCCGACCCGCTCAAGACGTAGCCGCAAGCCAGATGGCGCGTCCAACAGTGAATGCCCGATAACCACGGGAAGAAAACCCAATTGGAGTTGGCCTCAAGGCGGCTGTCACCTGACAGAACCTATGGCTTTTCCTTGCGCGGCCGGGGATTGCGCTCGTCGGCCATGAGATCCGGGAGAGCTGCGATGAGGTCCGCAAGATATTGGACCTCCGCCTCCATCCGGCGCTCTGTATGACGGACCGCCCATTCCTCCGCCACTCCGATAAAGGGCATGGCTTGCTCGATCATGCGCCGCCGCTCTTCCAGCAGCGCTGTCATCCTTGCAAACCGGTCGGCCAGGAGGGCGGGAAGTTCGTCCAGTTTGGCTGGATCGGTGCGCGTAAGCGCGAGGTCGAACGGATCATACTTAAACCAGATTTCCGTCAGGCCATTACGCCTCAGATCCGCCAACACACGCCTTCCTTCGTCGGTGATTTCATAAATCTGACGGGTAGGGCGGTTGCCTTCCTGTTCGCGGCCCGCTTCGCGCAACAGCCCTTCGGTCGCGAGCCGATTCATTGCACCATAAACGGCTCCGACGGGAATGTCGGTCCAAAACGGCACACGCTTGCGATCGGCCTCCTGCCTTAGACGGTGTCCGTGCATGGGGCCGATATCGGCGAAGGAAGATAAAATGAATAGCCTGATCGATGACATGGTGTCCCTATTGCTCTCGCGAGAGTATTCTGATAGGAGTATACATGTGTTCGCGCCACATTCAACTCGATGAAACCGCACATGCGGGTAAATCAGCTCCGGAGCTTATAGGCAATGGAGCCGTGCGTATGTCCCTCCTGGAGGGCACCATTGCCGGTGAAAACAGCGCAACGAAGGTTAGGGCAATATTTGACGGAAGAACGAGATCTAATATGAAGAGAGTGCAATATGACCGCTACGGCGGCCCGGAACGCATGTATATCGGCAAAGCCAACTTGCCTCAGCTTGGTGCAAAACAGATACGTGTCACCGTTAGTGCAGCGGCGATAAATCCTTTTGATTGGAAGCTCCGAAAAGGCGTCATGAAATTATTCAGGAGCCGGAAGTTCCCAAAGGGTATGGGAACCGATTTCGCTGGAGTGATCGCTGCCGTCGGCAGGGATGTGAAGGGTCTCTTTGTCGGTGACGACGTTTTTGGGACCGTTGACTTCAACGAATCCGGTGCCTTTGCGGAAGAAATCATCCTGGATTCACATTTGGTGGCAAAAAAGCCGGCGCGCCTTTCGTTTGAGGAGGCTGCCTGCCTCCCCATTCCAGTGATGACCGCATGGGCAGCCGTATTCGACAAGGCCAAAATGTCAAAGGGATCGCATCTTTTCATCCATGGCTGCACCGGTGCTGTAGGTGCATCTGCAGTGCAGTTGGCGCTTGCCCGAGGGATTAAAGTGAGCGGCTCATGTGGCACCGCGTCCTTGCAAAGTGCCAAAGCAGCCGGAGTCGATCCGGTTTTCACCTATGGGGATAAGCAGCTCCAGGCTCAGAATGGAAAATTCGACGCCGTCTTCGACACGCTTGGAACCCTGTCTGTGGGGGCTGGGCTTTCGATGCTCAACAGAAAAGGAATTTTTGTCGATATCAATCCGACGCCCGGCAGGATGGTGCGTGGAATGCTAGCCAGACGATATAAGCTCGCTTTCGCGACCATGGGGATTAAACATCTGTCGGCAATCGCTGACCTTGCAAGTGAAGGTGTGTTGCGACCGACTGTCGGCCTCGTCGTTCCATTTACTGATGCGTTGTCCGCGATCACTGCAGCTGAAACAGGGGCGCGAGTTCCAGGAAAAGTCGTTCTAGCCTTGTGAGACGATGGGGAAGGGTTCCGAAACCGTACGACGATCATTATCAAAAGAGTCGGTCCAAGCTCGACTCTTCCCCCTCAATAGCTTCTGTACCGTTCATCACCCTATCTCTGCTTGAATCAAAGCACAGCCGAATGAGGGATGGCAAGCTCTCGGTACGACACGTGCCGGGACGGATGCCTCGACTGGGAGTGGCGTGTGAGACCCGACTGACATAGTCGGGGAGTGGCGGATTCGAAAAGTTCCTATTCGCATCGAGCTGAAGGCATTGTGACGGACACGTCAGCTCGGTCAGCGACTGACTGAGCAATCAATGCGTGGGAACACATGGCGCATTGCTGGACGCTTCGCGGATCCGATGGATTAGCTAGACACAACCCGAAAGTTGACCACCGTCGAGCTCGACGAAAACGCTGAACAACGAATATCGCGGTCGTATGGTCCAGCGCTTCCATATGCATCATCAATCTCCTACTTTCGTCTTCTTGAGCTGGTGGTAGGCTACAGATGCAAAACTTGCCAAACGAAGGCCTCCAGCGAGTGGCGCTGGTGAATCTACCGCCATTGCCTCCTCCACCTCCTCCAGGGATTTGCCCCGGGCGACCATGACTTGGATCTCATCGTATTGTTGCTGGAACTCATCCAGCTTCTGCTGGACCTCCACCTTCGTTTGCAGGTCGCCATGTCCAGTTACGAAGATGTCGGCTGGAAGCTTGAGCATCTCCCGCACAGTGGCGAGCCAGCCACTCGCCGAGCCATGTTTCTCGTCATGTATCGTGGGAGTTGGACTGCCGCCCCACGCCAGGATGTCACCGGCGAAAATCACCCTCTCGTCCGGGAGGTGGACAACGGTGTCGCCGCTGGTGTGCGAGGGACCGAAGTGAAAAAATTCGAACCAGACATCTTCAATCGTTAAGGCGAATCTTGTCGTGAAGGTGCAGTTCGGCAAAGCCCTGCTAGGAAGCCGGCCCATGAGTGCCACAGCGTTTGCAGCCTCCATGTCTGTCTTGCAGTTCTCGTGAGAGATGATGGTCACACCCGCAGGAAAACTCGCAAGCCCCATGACATGATCGCCGTCACCGTGCGTAAGGATGACGTGCGTAACGGGATTGGATGTGATCCGAGCGACTTCGTCCAGAAGTCTTTTCCCCGCGCCGGAGCTGACCTTTGCGTCGATCACAACAACGCCACGACGGCCAACGACTATTCCGGAATTTCCGCCTGCACCGGCAACCCAATAGACATTCGTCGCGATTTGGTGAGTTACCAAGGGCTCTTCACCCCAGCTTTCTATGTAACGGCGGATTTCTTCGAGTGAGGGCCGTTGGGAACTGGATTTTTCGTTTGTCATCTCAGAGCCGCTCCTCAATCCAATCCAGCAAACATGCTGAAGCGGTGGAATAAGCGCCGATCTGGCAGTGAGCCTGTGCGGTCGAGACCTCGTCAAATAACAGGTAATGCTTGGGGCATTTCAAAGCATCAAATAGCCTCTGGGCCTCTCCCTTCGCTATCTCTTCGGTACCGTCCATGACGAGCGTTTCGCATTCAATTCGGTCGACCACGGGGGCGTTGTCATAGGCCAGAAGGGCGTTGAACACCTCCCGCTCACGTACACCGTGTTTCCAGGCATAATCTCTGACGAGCCATTTGAGCGACGTGTACTGGGCCGTGCGCTTAAAGGCCTCAGGAAGGGCGTCCACTCCATCTCCGATCAGCAGTTGACGGATGGGGGGCGGGAAATGGTTGAGGATCGCTTCTCCCCAGCTCAAAGATCCGGGGTCGGCAACGCATACCTTTAGGCGCTTTTCGAATGCTGCAGCCCGCACGGAAAGAAAGGCGCCGAAACTCAAGCCCATAAGACCGACCCTGGACGGATCGATCCCAGGAATTTCGAGCGCAAAATCGACGACGGGCTTGACGACGTTCTCCCAGTCGGGTCGAAAATGCAAATTATTGAGTCTTAGTGACAGACCTTGGCCGGGACCGTCGTAGACCAGGCAGTGGATTCCACGGCGCATTGCAGCATCGTAAACCCAGCACGTATCGTCGGCCCAGGTATCGCGACCCGGCGTGATGATGAGCAGCGGAGCGCTTTCTGCAGCAGCAGGAGATCTGAAGAAATGTCCCGGAAGGAACGTGCCTTCGTACGGAATTTCAACATACTTTCCAGGATAACCAGATAGCTCAAGGTATCGCGCATAGCACTTGGAACTGGCGTGCGCATGTTCGGTAAGACGCGAATCTCCAGGATAGCTGAAATACATCAGGGAGGCGCGCCAGTAGGTCGCAGCGCGAAGGTATGTGGAGGAGGCCGTAAGGCGCTTGCCTGCCCGATCGGCCTCTTCAGCCCGGGTTTGTAGACGTTGCGCTACCGCGCTCCACGCGTTAATCCAGCATTCTTCGTCGTTTGGTTTCAATTGCCCGATGACTTCAAAAACCTCACCCAGGTCACACATGCCATATTGCATGAGGCCGAGGACATGTTTCAGCAGTGCATCCATTATCAAGGTGTCGCTGAACTTGCTGGATGTCCAATGAACCGTATTTTGAACGTCTGACATGTTCGTTTCCTTCCTATATGCACGATGAACTAGTGCGGGTCGTGTTGATGAACTGGGCCCGCTCGGGTGCAAGAACACGGAAGCGGCAACAACTCTCGAACTACGCGGTGGACGCCAGCAGGCTGCTTGCTGCGAAAACTCTTGATCCTTATTCGGTTGCAACATTGACGGCTTGTCCTGGCCACAAAGCCTCGAAACAAGCCGGGCTCATGCCGTGCGACGTCAAAGCTCGAGCGAGCAATCGTGGCGGTTCGTCCCAGGGCTCATCCGTCAGCCGAAAGGTACCCCAGTGGATTCCCGCTGCCTTGCGGGCTTCCAACGAGCGCATGATCAACACGGCCTCGGCCGGGTCGACATGTTGGGGCGCCATGAACCAGCGAGGCGCATAGGCGCCGATCGGAATCAGTGCCAGATCTGGTCGACCGTAAGCCGCGCGCATGTCCCTGAAAATCGCACCGGTTCCATATGCGGTATCGCCAGCGAAGTAGATGAGGCCGGCCCTGGTTCTCAGCATAAAGCCACTCCACAGCGCCATACGACGGTCTCGCAACCCACGTGCCGACCAATGATTGGCCGGCACGATATCTACGGTGACGCCGTTTGCCAGGTCAAAGCTGCTACCCCAGTTGCCCGTCACGACCTTGGCATCGGGAACCGCACGCCGGACAATAGTCTCATTGCCCAAGGGTGTGATGATAATGGGCGCATAGCGCTCATGCAGCCTTTTCAAACTCGGCAGATCGAGGTGGTCGTAGTGGTTATGTGAGAGCAAGATCACGTCGATTGGCGGCAAGTTCGCAAACGCGATGCCGGGCGCAGTGGTTCGGCGTCTGCCGATATAGCCACGCGGCCCCGCGCGCTCGGACCAGACGGGATCCGTCAAAACATTCAGCCCAGCTGACTGAATCAGAACCGTCGCATGCCCAACCATAGTGGCGCGCAGACCGCAAACGCGACGTTCTGGTACAGTCCCCTCGACTTCGATACGCTTCGGCCACGGCACTCTGCGCTCCCGCTGCCAACGGAAAAGATCTCCCACGGAGCGATCCGTTCCCGGATGGCCAGGATTGGCGAAGAGCACTCCGTCGAAATTTTCGGCCGGTGGGGATGTCACGTAGCGGTTCCGCTTGCTCATGGATTGGATTTCACAAAATGTTGGTCATCTGATTATTCAACGTCGCCGCCATGCACGCAGCGACGTCTTTTCGGATAGCTGACGGCGCGTCAGCCGGACGATCTGTTGCTTCAACTCAGACTTGTTCCGACGGGTTCGGGCGTGATGCGCTCCCCAGCAGCAAGCCAAACTCCGGCGCCGCAAATTCAATTTGCTGGGCGCGTGAGTTTCAAGTCGGGCGTATCGCCGTTCCAGCCTTGAAGCCCGCCGGGAATCTCGCGGAAGCGCAGGCACTTCGACATCATCGTGTTATTCAGGCACATCGTATCGCCTTTGACCTTCCAGCTGACGGATAGCGAAAAGAACATGGGTCCCTTTATGCTTCCGGTGCCGTCCTTGTTGAGGGTGAGTTTGAAGGATCTGCCATTCGGCGCATCGGCCGACCAAGGGGCGCCATCGGCGAGAACTGCGGCGGCCTTCTGTGGTTGCAGATAGGCCTGCCCCTGTGCAGCAAGCACGTGGTCTGCGGCGAGAATTGCAACCGCTGCCGTTATGATCTTTAGATCTATCTTCATGTGGATGTCCTTTCTTCCTTGATTTGCTCGAACCGCCTAGCGAACGCTGCTGCGGCACATGGATTTTCTGTTGCTATTGGTGGACGGTGGCGCCCTTGTCGCTCCAGTTCGGCGGCAGGCCAAGCTGGCCGGCGACGGCTCCCGTGATGCCGGGGGCAGATCCGAACGCCTTGCAGGCGTCATATTTGGGAGCACCGCCAAGCGAAACTCGCATCCTTTGCATCGAGGGTATCGCCGGCAACCCCTTGAAAGGATCCTTCCCCTTGACCAGCATGCGGCTGAAGTCGTTGGAGAAAGCAGACGACAAAGAGTACGCATCTCCCACTCTGGAGTATCGCGGCGTCGTCAGCATGTTAGCGCCTCGCGACCACAGCATGGCTGCCTTCTGGGATCCGTCCTGAGCAATCGCCTCCGCCTCAACGGACAAGCCACCAAGGCCGACCGGTATCCGCGGGACTGGGACGGGGACTGCAGCAACCGTCGCGCCGAGCGTTGTAACGGTAGAGGTGGCAGCAACCGTCTTATTTGTAGCAACGATGTCGGTCACAGTGGCATGGACGGTGAGATCGGCTGGTTGGTCCGAAGTGACGATCCTGAAGCGGTCGGCGAGATCGGTGCAAAGCGCCCGGTCGATGGCATTGGAGACGAGCGCCAGATCTTTGGGTTGGATTGTGCTGGCGCTGCCGATCTGCGTGGAGGTCCGCAAGATGCGCACCGTCTTCGCAGCGAGAACTGGTTGCGGATCCACGCGCAGCTTTGCTTTTGTCAGTGTGCCTCCGGAGGGGGTCATACCCGTGTAGGAGCCAAGTGTTCCCTTTTGCTGCAGCGGCACGTTTGCGCAGGACGAAAGCGTCGATAGCAGTAACAGACAGAGTATTGCCTGCGGGTGTGTTTCAGAAAGCTGGAAGCTAATGCCCATCTGCGAGATCTCTGAGTGGTTGCGATGACCCAGATCTAGCAGTGCGAACGTTAACTGCTGTAAAGGCAGTGTAAAGTTAGGTAAAATATGCAGGTGTACTTCGGGAATCAGAACGGGTCAATGCGCGTCCCTGCCCGACCATAGTGGCAGTCTCGCGTATGTTTGTTGATCGATCTATCGTCTCAGTCCCGCCGGATCGAGAGAGCATGTTTCGTCGCCCTCCGGGGAATCTCAAGTGTAATAGCCAAGCCACCGTTGGCCGGTAACGATGCGTACACGCGACCTCCATGCCGCTCGATCGCTTGCCTTGTGATTGCGAGGCCAAGGCCGTATCCGCCTTTCGGCATCGCGTCGCTGCCACGGGAGAATGGCTGAAAGATGCGTTCGAGTTCATCTCGCTTTACGCCAGGTCCCTGATCTGTGACGCAGATCTTGAGGAGATCGGTCATGGGTTCGCATAAAACGGATATGTGCGAATGTTCAGCAGTGTACTTGACCGCGTTGCGTAGGACGTTTTCGAGCGCTCTGTAGATTAGTTCACCCTCGACTTCGGCTCGGAAGACACCGTCGACATCCGATGTGATCGAGATGTCTTTCGCCTCCGCCTCAAACGCCGCGTCACCGAGGATCTCATTCAGGAGCTCAATGATATCAAGGGTCTGCGTCTTCAGCGGGCTCGTGGATCGAGCCGTCAATCTGGCAAGAGTCAGGACTTCACCAACCAGTTCATCGAGTCGTTCGACTTCGCGATCGATGCGGTCGAGCATAGCACTAAGTTTCTTCGGGCTCTGCCGCAGAACGCCCACGACCGCCTGCAGGCGTGACAAAGGAGAGCGCAGTTCATGGGATACATCGTGGAAAAGTCTCTGCTGCGCCTGTTGAAGCTCCTCCAGTCTGGCTGCCGTGGAGTCGAAATCATGCGCAAGTGCCGTAACCTCATCCTTGCGACCGCCCATCTTGTTGCCGATACGAACGTCGAATCGGCCGTGAGCAAGCGCGCTCAAGCCATCACGCAGATGCACGACTGGACGAACAAGATAGCGAGCCAGTGCACCCGCAGACAGCGTACTCGAAACGAGGATCGTAAACCAAGGTATCAACGGAGCGAGATCCTTGACGCTGAAGCTAGTGAGGTTCGGCACCGAAACTCGATAGCAAGCCCCGTCCTTTTGAACGAATCGCGTATCTGCGGTGTCCTTCTGCGCACATGCTGTGGCGTCGGTGACCTTTGAAATGGTCAGGCCCAATGGCAGTGTCTCTTCGCTTGCTCGTGCGAAATGCATGGCGGCATCTTCGCCGTCCGTTACAAGCACATTCGCGGCCAAGTTCGAGACAAGCGCCCGTCGCTCCGCTGCCATCTCCCGCTCGAAGGGAGCAGCCTGAAGAAACTTGACGATCAGAATTATGATTGCGACGGACACAGCCAGTGTGAGCCAGATGACCCTGAAGAACTTCCAGAAAAGTTGAGGCATGGTCATTCCACCAAAAGTTGATAGCCTTGGCCGCGGACAGACCTTATCCAAGGCTGGCCGTCGGCCCTCAGCCCTAGTTTCTGTCGAACGCTGCTGATATGAACGTCTATGCGGCGGTCGAACGGCGTAAGTGGCTTTCCGAATGCCTGCTTGGATATGTCCTGCTTCGATACGAGTTGACCTGCGTTCCGGGCGAGAACTTCGAGCAGAGTGAATTCGGTGCCGGTGAGCTCCAAGGCTTCGCCGCGCCACTCGACGGTTCGTTTGCCTGGAAAAATTACTAGTCGTCCTACCTCTAGGACATCAGTCGACGCGCCCGAGGCCGGTTGGTGCACCCGGCGCAAGATCGCCCGCAACCTCGCTGCAAGTTCGCCCGGCGAGCAGGGCTTCGGTACATAGTCGTCCGCGCCAAGGTTCAGTCCCGATATGCGGTCGATATCATCGCCTCTTGCCGTTAGCATCAGAACAGGGATTTGGCTTAGCTTACGGATACGCTGCAGAGCCTCGATCCCGTTCATCCGGGGCATCATGATGTCGAGCACGATGATGTCGACTGTATTGCCGGCTGCCGCTGCGATTGCGGCACGGCCGTCCGTGTCAGTTGCGACGTCATACCCTTCCTCAGTCAGATATTCCTGGAGCAGAGTTGTCAATTCGACATCATCGTCAATGAGGAGAACTTTGGTCATTCACTTCGTCCATCTTCTGTACGCTTGCTCCATACAATAGAAATCCGGAAGCGAAACCGACATTTACCTAACTTAACACTTGCTTGACCGTACTTAACATTCGAACGGCTACTAGTACCCAAGGTGGCATGCCCGCGTGGGCGATAAGTCATGCACTTTCGGAAACGCAAGGAATGTATCTTTGAAAAAGCCGCTTATTACGGTCGCGCTCGTGCTGGTTGCGGCAGCTCTTCTTTCCGTCTTCCTTAGCTCCATGATGGAGGAAGGCCCTGCACCTGCCCTGTCCATTTCGCTAGCGGCTCCAACGCAGCGCGATTGCTCGGAAACCGTCCAGGCAAGTGGGTGGCTGAAGCCATGGCAGGAAGCGATCGTCGCCTCGGAGACGAGCGGCCACATCACCGAGGTCCTGGTCGATCTCGGATCCGTGGTCACGAAGGGGCAGGCGCTTGTTCGGCTTTCCCAGGATAGCGTGCTGACCGACATTCGCAAGCATGAGGCGGCTGTCGCGACTGCCAGGGCAAATCTGGCGAAAGCAAAGGCCGATGCGGAAAGAGCACGGCAGTTTCGCGCGACTGGTGGGCTTTCCGATGGAAAGGTCGGCGAGTATCTTGAAGACGAACAGATCGCGATGGCAAACCTCGGGTCGGAGGAAGCGGCGCTTGCCGGCGAAAGGGTCAAGCTCGCCCAGACCACCATCAATTCCATTGATGACGGAATTATAACTGCGCGCTCCGCCGAACTCGGGGCGACTATCTCGGCCGGTGCAGAGCTGTTCCGTCTGGTCCGTCAGCAACGTGTCGAATGGCAAGCGGAGGTTCCGGTACGTTACCTTTCGCGAATCTCGGAAGGATTGAGCGTCGATATCGATGGGCCTGACGATCATGCTATTCAGGGCAAGGTGAGGCTTGTCGGACCTTCGGTCAACGCGGACACGCAAGCGATCGTCTATGTCGCGCTGCCGCCCGATGTCCCTCCACGTACCGGTGTTTACCTTACCGGCCACATCAAACTTCCGACCACTCCAGATTCGTCGTCCCCGAGATTCCAGCCATGCTCCGGGACGGGATAAGTCGTCACGCACCGCGCCAAACGCCCCCCTGACATCTAACGCCGCGTTTCAGCGCGTCGTCATAAGCAGAATCTGATGCTCGAACAGGATAATCAGCCATGAACCAAGCCAAATCAGAACGTGTTGTTGTTATGACCGGGGTCACAGCCGGCCTCGGCGCTCATGCGCTAGAGGACATCGCCTCTCGGCCCGATATGCGCGTCATAATTGGCGCGCGGGGAAGCGGACGAAGGGCACCGGCCGGCGTCGAGGTCATTCCGCTCGATCTCGCCTCGCTTGCCAGCGTTCGTCAATTTGCAGAAGCGGTGATGTGGCGCCTTGCCGGTACCCGCATCGACATCCTGGTACTTAACGCCGGCATGCAAAGCCCGACCAACGAGGGGCGGAGTGCGGACGGCTACGAACTGACATTCGCGGTCAATCACCTGGCCCATTATCTGCTGGCCAGACTGCTACTGCCGTGCATGGCCGAGCATGGCAGACTGGTCATCACCACAAGCGAAACGCATGATCCCGCTGTCACTCCGATCGCACCAAAGACACTTGAGCCACATAGGCTAGCGTATCCGGACAAGAATGGCTTTGGTTCGGGAATACGAGCCTATGCAGCGTCCAAGCTGTGCAACCTGCTGACCGCGCAGTCCTTCGCCGCCTTGGACGAAGTCAAGGCCCGCCAGATCAACGTGGTCGCCTTCAGTCCCGGCCTCACCGGTGGCACATCGTTGGGTCGAGACAGTCCCCGTCTTATGCGCGCGTTCGTAATGCTCCTCATGCATACCGTCTTCCGTCTAGTCGGCTTCTTCCGTCCCGAATATGTCATCGGTACACCGGAACGTTCAGGCGAAGCATTGGCCGAAGTCTCTCTCGGCGAAGTCGTCCCACCGCGGGGCCGGATTTACATTTCCCTGGTCAAGGGAGAACCGACCTTTCCAATTCCATCCGAATTGGCGCGAAGCCGGGATGCTCAAGAGAGGATGTGGCGCGACAGTGCAGCAATGGTTGGCCTCGATGGTCGGGCAAGCTAGTGCAACGGCGCTTTTAGTGAATACGGCGCAGGTAAAAAAGAAACCCAGATGAGAATCACCTTCACGAAAAAAGTTCACGAATACGACGACGTCTACTCGTTTTTCTTCGATGCGACCGGCGTCACCTATAAAGCGGGGCAATATACTCACTTGAGAGTTGGCAGTCGGTTCGACTTCCTGGGTTCTGTGCGCGAGATGTCCTTCGCGTCAGTGCCCGGGGATCCTGAGCTCATGTTCAGCATGCATGTCGGATCGAATAGCAAATTCAAGGAAAAGATGAACGCGCTTCGGCCGCATGACACGATAAGCTTGTTTGGTACGGGCGCGCACGTCAAACTACCCGATCGCGGAACCGGCAGCCTGGTTTTCATAGCGGGTGGGGTGGGGATGACGCCATTTCGCTCGATGATCCTCGAGGCACACAAGAGAGGCGATCATCAGATGGCTGTGGTCCAGGTACAGCGGGGCGATTTCCTTTATGGCAAGGAGCTGGAGCCGCTTGTATCTGACTATAACGCAGTTCGTCCGGAAGCATTCGCGGCTGCCGTCAAGACAGTAGCGAGAGGCCGCAGCGATGAGGCGATCTTCTACGTATGCGGATCGAAAAGGCTTATTGCGTCTGTCGTCGAAACGCTAGGCGGGGCGGGCATTAAGAAGGACAAGATACGCATAGAAAGCTATAAATAGGCACGGCTTACGAAACGACCGGCGGTGAAAGGCAGATTCTCGCCAGAGTGCCAGCAACGCATTCTTCCGCTTTCCTCTCCAAAGCATGCGTCTTTCTTCGCCATGTCTCCATACCCCCTATCGGCGATTGACCCATACAGTCGGCACCTGCATCCGGTCGCAAACAGGTCGCCCTCCGACAAATTCCGCCGTGTCGGCCAAAGATCTCAATAGATCAGCAGAGGCGTTTGACCGATGAACTGAGGTGACTTCGCCTGCGAGAGCATGAACCCGGCAACGTCGGCACGTGAAATCCTGCCACCGTGGATGCCACGCAGATCGGTCAGAGCGCGATAGCGGTCCATTCGAGGACCATTACTCAAGAAACCAGGGCGGATGATGATCCAGCGGGCGATGTTGCTCATGATGATGCGCTCCTGGCGATCTTTGTCGGCGTAAATACGACGCAGTACAATTGGCATAAAGAAATGGTCGTATAACCAGCTCCCGTGCCCTTTGCTGTCGCCAGCCCCCATGCCTGTAACGGCGATGAGTAGCTGTTCCGGCTTGAGCGCTTTCGAAAGATTTTCCGCGCAGCAGGAGAACATGGTGACGGGTCGGGTTACATTTGCTGTCCCCAAGCAATCACAAACGACATCTTGCCCCTCCACCACCTTCACGATCGCATCAAAGTCCTGAGCATCTCCGGCCATGATGCGTAATCGTGTGTGGTCAATTGGCATTCGGCTTGGCACACGGGCGAGCGCGGTGACCTCATGGCCGTCTTTCAGGGCGGCTTGCACCATAGCCAAGCCAATGCCACGCGTTGCGCCAATGATTGCCATTTTCATGGAGTGTCTCCTTGAGCCCGGGAAGTTGGAGCGCTGACGTTACTGCCGTCTGGTGACCTGCCAGTCGTTCACCACGGCTCTTGATACACCACGAGCGCGGGTGCTCCACTCATCTTTACCTAACTTAACACTAGCTTGACCGTACTTAACGTTCGGCAGGGTATTCATAGGCATAGCGGCATCGATCGCAGGGCGGAGAAGCCCGCGCGCCGTGCCGGTGAAGCCCGCAAGGATTACGTTGTTGAGAAAGTCGTCCATAAGATTCGCCACTGTGCGCATTACCATGATGGTTCTGCTTCACAGCTGCAATGCCGCAGCCGAACAGGCGCCCGCGCTCACCGTATCCCTGACGGCGCCGCTGCAGCGGGAGTGGCCAGAGACCGTTCCCGCGAGCGGCTGGCTGAAGCCGTGGCAGGAGGCTATCGTCGCCTCAGAGACGAGTGGGCTTCGCATCACGGATGTCCTGGTCGATGTCGGCTCCGTGGTGAAAAAAGGACAGACCCTGGTGCGATTATCCCAGGACAGCGTGCTCGCCGACATCCGCAAGCAGGAGGCGGCCGTCGTCACCGCACGGGCCAACTTGGCCAAGGCCAAGGCGAATGCGGATCGCGCGCGCCAGCTTCAGTCGTCAGGCGCCCTGTCCGCCGAGAAAATCACTGAATATTTCGCCGACGAGCAGACGGCGACGGCAAGCCTGGCATCCGAGGAGGCGACCCTCGACAGCGAGAAGATCAAACTCGGGCAAACGACTATCGTCGCCGCCGACGATGGGCTGATAACCTCGCGCTCCGCCAACCTTGGCGCGGTCGTTTCCACCGGCACCGAGCTGTTCCGCATGGTGCGCCAGCAAAGGGTCGAATGGCAGGCTGAAGTATCGGCGCGATATTTGCCACGCATTTCGGATGGTTTGAGCGTCAAGATCAACGGGCCGGACGGGCATGCAATCGAAGGCAAGGTGCGGCTTGTCGGTCCCTCGGTCAGCACCGACACCAGTCGGGCGATCGTCTATGTCGCACTTCCGGCCGATATCCGTCCGCGCACCGGCCTTTATGTCACTGGCAGTATCGAATTGCAGACCACTCCGGCCCTGACCGTTCCCGAGACGGCGATCGTGTTTCGGGACGGCATCAGCTACGTCTTCGTAGCAGGCCAGGACAGTCGCGTGCGGAGGATCCGTGTGGAAACCGGCCGTCGCGACAATGGCAAGGTCGAAATCGTGTCGGGCATAGATGCTTCGTCGAAGGTCGTCACCTCGGGCGGTGCCTTTCTGTCGGATAATGATCTCGTGAAGATTGCGGAGAAGAACTGATGAATTTCTCCGCCTTCTCGATCCGCAACCCTGTCCCGGCGATCCTGCTGTTTGTCATGCTTGCCGTCGGCGGGCTGCTGGCCTTCAGGCATCTGGCGATCCAGAATTTCCCTGATATGGACCTTCCGACCATCACCATCACGGCAAAACTCGATGGGGCTGCGCCAACACAGCTCGAGACGGAAGTTGCCCGTACCATCGAGGACAGTCTTGCTGCCCTGTCCTATCTCGACCACATCACCACGACGATCACCGACGGCACCGTCTCGATCAAGGTTTCCTTCAAGCTGGAGAAGGACAGCGAGGCAGCCCTCAACGAGGTCCGCAACGCCGTTGACAGCGTCAAGGCCGATCTGCCCTCGCAAATGGAGACGCCGACTGTCACAAAGGTTACGGTGCAGAGCTCCGCGCTCGTTACCTATGCCATCCGCTCGACCGATCTCAACGAGACCGAGCTTTCCTGGTTTGTCGACAATGATCTGACCAAGGCCCTGCTGTCGGTACAAGGTGTCGGTCAGGTCAATCGTATCGGCGGAATCGACCGCGAAGTACATGTCGATCTCGATCCGTCGACGATGGCGTCGTTCGGCGTTACGGCAGCGACAGTATCGGCACAATTGAAGGCCGTTCAAGCCGACACGTCGGGCGGTCTTGGAGAGATTGGCGGCAACCGCCAGACATTGCGCACGCTGGGCGCGCTGCCTTCGGTCGAAACCTTGAAAGCGCTGCGGATACCCCTGGCCAACGGCCAGCAGGCCCGCCTCGACGATGTCGCCTCCGTCACGGACAGTTTCGCGGAGCGCTCCTCGATCGCATATCTCGACGGCAAGCCGGTGATCGCCGTTGAGATCAAGCGTTCGAACGGTTTTTCGGATAGCGGTGTCGCTGCCGACGTTAGCGCGGCGATCAAGCGCTTCGCTGCCGCGCATCCCAATGTCCGAATCGACGAGGCTTACAGCACCATCGGCCGGATCATGGATAACTACCATGGTTCGATGGATATGCTGTATGAGGGGGCTATCCTGGCGATAGTTGTCGTCTGGCTCTTCCTTCGGGACTGGCGCGCAACCATCCTTTCGGCCGTGGCGCTGCCCTTGTCGGTCATCCCGACCTTTCTGATCATGTACCTGGCCGGCTTCAGCCTGAACATCGTCACGCTGCTGGCACTGTCGCTGGTGGTCGGAATCCTCGTTGACGACGCAATTGTCGAGATCGAAAACATCGCCCGCCATCTGCAGATGGGCAAGCGGCCGATGGATGCCGCTCTCGAAGCGGCCAATGAAATCGGCCTCGCCGTCATCGCGACCACCTTCACGCTGGTCGCGGTCTTCCTGCCGACCGCATTCATGAGCGGCATACCAGGCCTTGTGTTTCGCCAGTTCGGCATCACAGCGGCCGTTGCCGTTCTCGCGTCACTTGTCGTTGCCCGACTGCTGACGCCGATGATGGCGGCCTATTTCATGAAGGCGCACTCAACGGAGCAGAAGGATGGCCGTATCATGCGCGCCTATATGGCTGTCGCGAAAGCGGCCCTCGATCACAGAAAGACCACGGTGGCCGTGACTGCCGTCGTCGTTGCGCTTTCGCTCGCCACCATCCCCTTGCTGAAGTCGGGCTTCATACCCGCTTCCGACGACGCGCGAACCCAGATCACGCTTACGATGCAGCCGGGCGCCACCATCGAGCAGACGGATGCGATGACCAAAAGAGCCGCCGATATCGTCGGCAAGCTGCGCGATGTCACGCGTGTCTTCTCTTCCGTCGGTACGGCATCTTCGAACGGCGGTGGGCCAAACGTCACGACTACCAGCGATATTGGTTCGGCCACGATCGTCGCAGTGCTGACTCCGATCGCCGATCGCGACCGCAAGCAGCCGGCAATCGAAAACGATATCCGACGGGCGCTCGCTGTCCTTCCCGGAGTGCGAATCGAGGTCGGCAGCGGCGGCAACGGCACCAAGCTCGATATCACCCTTGCCAGCGATGATGCCAATGCGCTCGACAGCGCAGGCACGGCGCTGGAGGAGCAACTGCGCACGTTGCAGGGTATCGGAGCGGTGACATCGACTGCGGCAAGGCAGGCGCCGGAAATCCAGATCACGCCCGATTTTGCGCGCGCCGCGGCACTCGGGGTAACGTCGAATGCGATCGCCAGCGCCGTGCGCGTGGCGACGAATGGGGAATATTCCTCCGATCTGCCGAAGCTCAACCTGCCGCAGCGGCAGATCCCGATCGTCGTCCGCTTCTCGCCGGAGGCGCGCACCAATCTCGACGACATCAAGAACATGCGCGTCGCCGGCACCAACGGCAATGTCGATCTCGGCTCGATTGCTGATATCCGCATCGGCGGCAGCCCCTCGGAGATCGACCGCATCGACCGCATGCGCAATGTCACCGTTTCCGTCGAGCTCAACGGCCGCATCCTGGGCGATGTCAACCGCGAGGCGAAGGCGCTGCCGGCGCTCCAGCATCTGCCGCCGGGCGTTACGCTGGTGGAACAGGGCGAACTTCAGCGCAGCTCCGAGCTGTTCCAGAGCTTCGCGCTCGCGATGGCCATCGGCGTGTTCTGCATCTACGCAGTGCTCGTCCTCCTGTTCCACGATTTCCTGCAGCCGCTCACGCTGCTGATGGCCCTGCCCCTCTCGCTTGGCGGCGCACTGGTGCCGCTTGTGGTGACGGGAACCAGCTTCTCGATGCCGGCCGTCATCGGCCTGTTGATGCTGATGGGCGTGGTGACGAAGAACTCCATTCTGCTGATCGAATACGCGATAATGTCGCGTCAGCAAGGCATGTCGCGGTTCGATGCCCTCGTCGACGCCTGCCATAAGCGCGCGCGGCCGATCGTCATGACTACCATTGCCATGGCCTCGGGCATGCTACCGGCTGCGCTCAGCCTGACCGGTGGGGATTCAAGTTTTCGCCAACCGATGGCCATCGTAGTGATCGGCGGTGTGGTGATGTCGACCCTGCTCAGCCTCATCGTCATCCCGGTCATCTTCACCTTCGTCGACGATCTGGAAAAAGTGCTCAAGCGGCTCCTGGGTTGGACAGGTCTGGTCCATGAAAATCCCGAGGACGAAGCAGCGCCGCAAGCATCCAATGATGGTCGGGCGATCGCATTTAAATCGGTGCATTCGACCAGGGGACAGGGTCATCGATGATCTGTTCTCGGCGTCGGCAAGTCATTGGTCGAACGCAACCGCGCCAACAGAGCAATGCCTGCCGATGCTTATAGCAACCTCTTCGGTCGCGTTCCTCCCCCCGGAACAAGACCGCGGGACGTGTACCCCCCGCAGGCGGCATGATGCCGCCTGCGCGTCCTGCTCATTTCTGGGATTGAGCTGCGAGACGCTCTTGCATCGCGATGGGAGCGCGGCGGCCAACTAAGGAAGGTATCATGCCTGACACGCTTACCTCAGATCCACTCGCCGCGCTTATTCCGACTATAACCGCTTTCGGAGTCGTAACCCTGATGATCGCGACATTCCTGGAGCGGCTCATATTGGTAATTCCATCCCACATATTGCTCGTGGTGATTGGGGTGGCGGCGGCCGAAGGGAGTTTCTCGCTGCCCACAGCTCTGGCCTTCAGCCTGATTGGCAGCGTGCTGGGTTGCCTGCCTTTATACTTGATTGGAAGGGCGGTGGGCGAGCATCGCTCGGGCCGCTTTATCGAAGAGACAGCGCGCATGATTGGGATTTCATCGGAAAAATATCGCCGATGGGAAGATCGATTTCGCTCTAATGAACAGTCAATCGCGCTGATCGCGCAGTTGGTCCCCACCGTCCGGATCATGGCGCCAGGAATTGCAGGATTGTTGCGGACGAAATTTTTGCAGTTTGTCAGTGCGACAACGCTAGGAGTTCTGCTATGGGACGGGCTTTTTATCGCGGTGGGATATTTCTCCGCGCTCATGAATGGAGATACGAATACGTCGGTTTTGGCGCTCAAGACCGTGATCGGGCTCAGCGTCATCGAAGGACTGGTGGTCTTGGGCTGGCGCTGGAAGGCATGGGCGTGATGAACTTCATTCATCACCCGATCTTGGATCACCTCCTCTTTGTCCGAGCATTGATCGCCGATCCGCATCGGGTTGCGGCGATTGCGCCCTCAAGCAACGCCCTCGCGCGATTGATGACGTCGGAGATTTCGCCATCCGCTGGATCCGTGCTGGAACTGGGGCCAGGGACTGGAGTCTTCACGCGAGCTCTTCTCGAGCGTGGCGTGCGGTCAAGTGATCTGACGCTTGTCGAACGTGGGGAGGAATTTGCTCAACGCCTCGAAATCGAGTTTCCTGAAGCGCGTATTCTCCAATTGGACGCCGCGAAAATTGCCAACGAAAATCTTTTCCCCAATGGATCGGTTGGTGCAGTGATCTGCGGTCTGCCGCTTCTGTCAATGCCACCTCGCAAAGTCATCAAAATTCTCGCCGGCGCGTTCTCTTATCTGCAACCTGGTGGCGCGTTCTATCAATTCACGTATAGCCGAAGATGTCCAATACCACGCCCCATAGTTGATAGGCTGGGCCTGAAGGCTAGGCGTATTGGCGGCACATTGAGAAATCTGCCACCTGCTGCAGTCTACAAGATAACAAGGCGAGGGATATCCAAGCAGTTTATCGACGTTCACGCTCAGGCGCGGAAGCAATCCTCCTGCTCAAAATCCATGGGGTGAGCGCAATCCGCCCGTTTATTCTTCCGTTACTGATTTGTCTGGGTCTGAGTGCATGTGCCACTCGACCGAGCGATTCCGTATTGCAGCCGATCAAAAAGGAGGCTGGTTTACATCAGATCACACTGCTCGCTGCCACGAACCGAACGAGAGAAGGCAGCGGCTATTCCAGTGAACGCGGTGAAAAATTGACATTTGAGCTGTTTCAATTGTCGATCCCTCCCAATCATAAGCGCTCGCAGATCGAATATCCCGTCGCAGCCGCAGATCCAAACAGGTCGATGGCGATAACTGTTCGCAAGACACTGGAGAAGCGAAGTTTTGTCCAGGAGGCGGCAATTCCGTCGGACGATGGAACGGTAGGCATTTTTGTTCATGGCTATAACTACACCTACCAGGAAAGTCTTTATCGGTTGGCTCAGATCGCAGCCGATGCTCCTTTCGGCGGACATCCTATACTTTTCTCCTGGCCATCCGAGGGACGCATGGCAGGATATCTGGCAGATAGGGATGCGGCCCTTTCTTCGCGAGACGATCTGTCCTGGCTTGTCACTTCGATAGCTGGCGCCTCCTCTGCGAAAAGGATTGTCTTGTTCGGTCATAGTGTCGGAGCGTTTCTCATAATGGAAACGCTGAGACAGCTCAAACTTGAGGGACGCGAAGACGTTCTCAACAGGTTGATGGTGGTGCTCGCCGCGCCGGATATCGATGACGACCTGTTCCGCTCGCAGATCGAGGCCGTCGGGCACATGAAAATACCCATCACCATTTTCGTATCGAAGAACGACAAGGCACTTGCCATTTCAAGCATACTGGGTGGAGAGCGCGGGCGCATTGGCCGCCTAAATGTCGACAGTCCTGGCGTGAAGGCCGCAGCGGAACGGTATGGTCTGCGCATCATTGATATTACCGCTGTCAATGGTCCAGATGGGTTGGGCCACGATAGATATGCAGCCCTGTTCGGTCCAGGGTCTCGGGATATGCCGAACAATTTGCCAAGTGCCGGCGCCTATGTTTTCGACGTCACTAGGCCCGTAGGGGCAACTCCCTTCAATCTTGCTGTAGCGGCCGATAGCGCCGATTTGACTCGGCGTTCGCCAGCTAGTCGATAGAAGGGAATTGTGGATGATTGGTTCTGTGGAGTTCGACCCTCGTGCAGTCAGGCGCGCAGAACATTCCGCATTTTCACATGACCATGGATGCTGGCGATCAGTGCGGGCCGACGTCGTCCGCAGGACCGGCATTGGGCGACAGGAAACGAACATTTCCGCCGACAATCATGCGATCCTCTTGAACATCCTGGGCGTTGCGAAAGAGGGTGAAGATTATCTGGATGGCCGCAGGGTCGAATTTAAGCAAAGACCGGCCGGATCGCTGTCATTTGTTCCGGCAGACCATAGCTGGAGCGGCTGGGACGATGGCGATGCGACAGCGGCCTACGTGTTCATCACCATTGGCAAGAAATTTATCCAAGATCGTTTCGAGAATGTACCCGGAACTGATCTTGACCGGCTGGCGCCAACGATCGGTTTTGAAGATCCGTTGATTCAATACGCCGCCCGCAGCATCTGCTCGGAGATAGGCCAGGGGGATCCCTTGGCTAATATGATGGTCGAGAACCATGCGAGTACCATTTTTGGGCGACTATTCCGTCTTTCGGGCCATAGGCGACAGTATCTCAAAGGCGGCCTTTCGCCAGCGGTCCTGAAGCGCCTGATCGACAAAATTGACGCTTCATTGGACGGATCTTTGAGTCTGACTGAACTTGCTCACGAAGCGGGCTTGAGCGAGCATTACATGTCGAAAGCGTTTCGGCATTCGACCGGCTTGCCGCCGCACGCATTCATCATCCGAAGACGAGTCGAGCGCGCGAGCGAAATGCTCCGCTATTCGGACCGGCAGATAACCGAGATCGCCTATGCATGCGGGTTCTCAAGCCCCAGCCATTTTGCGGCTGCTTTCCGTCGCGTGATCGGTAGCACGCCAAAGCGATATAGAGCAGATTGGAAGGCATAAGCCCCCCCGACCGCCCGAGCAGATTACAACGGGATTTTGAAAGCGGGATCTCCGATCATTCGTTAGCCTCACCGCAACGCAGCGCTGCGTCTCTATTTTGGTGGGTATATGAACAAAGATGCCGATATTGCACCGGATCAAAGCAGATTGCGATCAGTGCGGTGCTTCTTTCTCCTAAGCGTCTTCTTTGCGGCAACTGGGCGCAATGCCTACTATGTCGGGACAATCTGGATACTTGCGGCGTCAGACAACAATGCCGGCTTCATTGCCCTGTTCCTAGCCCTGGGCAGCATCTCCGAGTTTTTGGCGAGCGCGCCGGCTGGATATCTCGTCGACCGCTTCGATCGCCGGATGCTCTGTACGGTAGCCGATGTGAGCAGGATCGTGGTCGTGCTGACGACATCTGCTGCGCTCATCCTGTACAGTTCCTACTACGCGCTGTGCGGTTCGGTGATTTTCTATGCAATGGCCGATCGCCTGTATCTAGCGGCCTCTTCGGCAATCGTGCCTTCTATTACGCGGCTAGAGCGCCTAGTAGCCCTCAATTCACTGGCGTACGTCGCCATGCAGGCGGGCAACATGCTGGCAGCGATCGCGGCCGGTTGGCTTCTCAGTGCCGCGCCTTGGGCGTCGTGCTTCCTCTTAGCCGCTGTCACGTTTGCGATTTCGATGCTAAGCATGCCCCGTAGCGCGGACCACATCCGAACGCTTCCGGTTGACTATCGCCGTCCTGTGCAAGCGTCATTGAAGGCGTGCGAAGGCGAGGGCACAAGCCGCCTGCCGCCGCTTCTGATTGTCAGCTATGTATTGATCTACGCCATGGGCATGCTGATCAGCGCGCTCATATCGAAGTTCGTGCTCCAGGAGCTGCAAGGGACTTCCCTGGAGTTCGGCACGCTGGAATTCTGCTGGGCCGCCGGTGCGATCATCAGCATGCTTATCTTGACGCTCAGGCGATTCAGCAAAGCCGATGGCCGCTTTATCCCGATCATCGTCCTTTTGTGTGGCTCCGCCATGGCAGTCTTCTATCCAACGCGGAATCTCGGCGTTGCCTACGCATTGATGGCGATTCTCGGCGCTGGCTATAACTTGTCGCGGGTGCTGATTGATGTCGAGATACAGAGGCTCGTATCAGGCGCGAAGCTGGGACGAGCAAAGGGTTGGATGCATGCTGCCTGCATGGGCTTCAGCCTCATTCTCTATGCAGGTCTCGCCGGTGCCGGGGACGCGCTCGGTCCGTCGGCAGCGTTCCTTGCTTTTGGAAGCGGAATGATCGCCTGTGTTGCCGCCGGCTATGCACTGACCTTCGCGAAATCAAGAACCTCATCACGTCGGGGACTGCCGTCTGCGCGGCGACAATCAAGATGAGACTCAGCGTCAATCAGGATGAGACTCGGCGGCGGGGGTGTGACGAAGGGAGGGCGTAGCCCGACCGGAGTTACACCCCCGCCGCGGCGCAATTTTTTCAGCGTCTCATGATCGCGGTCGGCCCGATACTTTGGTGGTTTTCTGGAATGGAGAATCACCTTTGTGCCGGGTCGCCATGTAACCGATCATCAGACGAGGCTTTTTATGAAGTACCGACAAAACAACTCCATTGAGGTCGCCGCCGCCAGGGCGTCGATCAGCCGGGCGACAGCTTACCGCATCGAGAAGGAAGCGCGTCTCCCATCCCAGAACAAGCCGCCGCGCGACCGACGTCGCCCTGATCCTCTTGAGCACATCTTTGACACCGAGGTTGTTCCGCTTCTCAAGGCTGCCCCCGGCATCCGTGCGGTCGCCGTTTACAATGAGATGCTGCGGCGTCATCCGGAACTGCCCGAAGGTATTCGCCGCACGCTCGAACGGCGCATCCGGTCATGGCGGGCCGTTCACGGTGAGGCACAGGAGGTGATCTTCCGCCAGACGCACGAACCCGGCCGCCTCGGCTTGTCGGATTTTACAGATACGAGCAGTCTCGGCGTGACGATCGCCGGTCAGCCGCTCGACCATCTCCTTTATCACTTCCGGCTTGTGTGGTCGGGCTTCGAACACGCGCACGTCATTCTTGGCGGCGAAAGCTTCGTCGCTCTGGCCGAGGGGCTACAGAATGCCTTGTGGTCGGTGGGCGGTGCACCGCTCTACCATCGCAGCGACAGCCTGTCGGCCGCCTTCCGCAACCTCAATGCCGACGCCAAGGTCGATCTTACTCATCGCTACGAGGAGCTGTGCGCCCATTACCGCATGACGCCGACGCGCAACAACAAGGGCGTCGCGCACGAGAACGGCTCGATCGAAAGCTCCCATGGCCATCTCAAGAATGCGGTCCGCGATGCTTTGCTGATGCGCGGCACCAGGGACTTCGACGATCTCGGCTCCTACCGCGCCTTCATTGATGAGATCGTCAGCCGCCGCAATGCCGCGCATGGCAAGCGTATCGATGCCGAGCGCGCCTACTTGCAGGCACTTCCCGATACCCGCACCACAGACTTCGAAGAGGTCATCGTCACGGTGTCGCGCACCGGCGGCTTCACTCTGCGCAAGGTCTTCTACACCGTGCCCTCCCGCCTGATCGGACACCGGCTGCGGGTGCGGCTGTTCGATGATCGCCTCGACGTCTTTATCGGCGGCACGCATCTGATAACATTGCCTCGAGGGCGTGGCCATGCAGACGGCCGGCACGACCAGGTCGTCAATTACCATCACGTCATTCATTCCCTGCGCAAAAAGCCGATGGCGCTTCGGGGTCTCGTTTATCGCGACAAGCTCTTCCCGCGCCAGGAATATCGCAGGGCCTTTGAGGCTCTCATCGAGCATCTTCCCGACAAGCAGGCCTGCAAGATCACCGTCGAGTTGCTGGCGCTGGCCCATGATCGCGGCTGCGAGCGCGAACTGGCCGAGGAACTGGCCCGAACGCTCGCAGCCGGCGACCTGCCTGACCTAAGCGCCCTGAGAGCGCTCTTCGCCCCGGACCAGGCCCAGTTGCCGACCGTTCATGTGCAACTCGCATCACTCAACGGCTATGAAGCCCTGATCGGCACGGCCAGTGCAGGAGAAGCCGCATGAAGACCGTCCACACCATCGACGAAGCCCGGCTCGGCATCATGCTCAACGAACTCCGCCTGCCGACGATCAAAACGCTCTGGCCGCAATTTGCCGAACAGGCTGATCGGGAGGGATGGCCAGCCGCGCGCTTCCTGTCGGCCATCGCCGAGCATGAACTGGCCGAGCGCGCCCATCGCAGGATAGAAAGACATCTCGCCGAGGCTCACCTGCCACCTGGAAAAACGCTCGACAGCTTCGCCTTCGACGCCGTGCCCATGGTCTCAAAGGCCCAGGTCATGGCCATCGCCGCCGGCGACAGTTGGCTCGCCAAAGGCGCCAATATCTTGCTCTTCGGACCGCCGGGCGGCGGAAAGAGCCATCTCGCCGCAGCCATCGGCCTCGCGCTTATCGAGAACGGCTGGCGGGTGCTGTTCACCCGCACGACCGACCTCGTCCAAAAGCTTCAGGTCGCGCGCCGCGAACTCCAGCTCGAAGCCGCCATCGCAAAGCTTGACAAGTTCGATCTGCTCATCCTCGACGACCTGGCCTATGTCACCAAGGATCAGGCCGAAACGAGCGTGCTCTTCGAATTGATCTCTGCTCGGTACGAGCATCGTTCGATCATGATCACCGCAAACCAGCCATTTGGAGAATGGAACCGGGTCTTCCCCGATCCCGCCATGACGCTCGCAGCCGTCGACCGCCTCGTTCATCATGCAACGATCTTCGAGATGAATGTCGAAAGCTACAGGCGGCGAACGGCGCTCGAGGAAAAGCGCCAAAGAGGACGGCCAGCATCCTTCGCGACAATCAGAAACACAGCCCAGTTTGTCGCGGAGCGGCAATCAGAACACGACGAAGGCCTTGCCAGCGACAATCAGCATGATAACTTCAGCCCGACCGCGACGTAAGAATCTCATCCAGATTGTCGCCCGCCTCTCATCCTGATCGTCGCGCTATAGCCGTCATGCCTGGACCAATAAATGATATCGCCCCACAGCTTAACAAGCACGCCGTATTGGAATTAATCGGTGCCCTGTTTCCGTGGATCGCCGAGTTCCGACAACAAAGTCTGGCGGACTATGCTCGAACTGTGTTCGACGCCGAACCGCATGCAAGCAGTTCCGATGTCCGGTGCCACGCCGTGGAGCTTCTCCAGCGATGTATCCTCAGGGCGGCCGGGAATTGGGGATTTTCGGATCGCCGGGCCCGTTCCATCGCCGTGGAAATCGGCAATGCCCCTGTCATGCAATCCGGCCCGCACCTGCATTTGCTGATCGAGCCGGACGCCTATTACACGCATCTCTTCAGCCTGATGGGTCTAAAGGCGCATCGTCGTTCGGCTTACGTCTCCTATGCCGTATCGACAGTCAAATTCGTTGAACGCGGTCGAAAAGGACCCGGTTGGCTGAAACTCGGCGGCGAGGCGATCAACCTCTTCGGATTGAGTCGGAGTCAGATGATTCCCTACAGCATTCTCGCGCAAAACGGCCCCTATCGCTTCATCCTTAAAAACTTTGATCGCACCGATGGCGATGGAGAGCTTGTCGAGCGGCTGCGGTCGATACTCCCGCAACATGAGTTCTCGTCCGCCGCGCTCGCGATCAAGCAGGCCAATGCCTTCCTTTGGAAGCAATACTTTGATGCAGATATCGACTTCCTGCAGATCGATGATGACGATGTGGCCGATCTTGTGGTCGAACATCTTCAGGATGGCACCTCCTGGCTGGCCCGAAACCTGTTTGGAGATCGCCGCTTCGTGCAAGTTCTGCTTGCCTCCGTGGAGGTCCTTGCTGAGGGCCCCTGGCAAGACTGGTTAAAGAATACCACCGACTTGTTCTGGGGCAGCGATCGCGGCCATCTCTTTCCGCTGCGGGTGGCAGGTTCCCGGCTTGAAGCAAGAGGAGCGGAGGCTTTTTCGCTTGAATTCGCAGCGGATGCGATCATCGCTGCGCTGCAGGAGCGCAAGATCATCCCGAATCTTCTTTTGATGTTCATCGTTACGGCGATATTGCCGGGCGTGCGTGTACTCGGCGGCAGCCGACACACCGTCTACTACCCCCTTATGCGCTATGCCGTGTGCCGTGCACTCGCTATGAACGGTGACCACGAGCTATGCGCCGTGATTGCTGCCGACCGAATGCCCGGCATCTGGGGACATCGCGTACTGTTGGATAATGCCGAGCCCTTCTGCGAACTCAATTTGCTGGGGCCAGGAAATATCCAGGCTGCACTGAGGAAATATGGTAGCCTTTCGCTTGACGAGGCTTGCGGGACGCTCGAAAGTTTCGTTGGCGATCCCTTATGGGCCAATCTCAAGGCTCGTTATAATGAAGGCGCCGTCAACGAGAACGATCCTGAGTGGGCGTTCTCGTAACACTTATTCCCTTCCCATTTGACATGAAATAGCCCTGGTAAAACGCAGCAGAGCTGAGATTCGGATAAATCACGTGGCCCTTCGCTTCCGACCCGACCGAAGAGACGATGGTCGAGCATCATTCGGATCAATTTCCGCAAAGAGCTCAGAAACATTCACGGATAAGACTCTTGCGAAGGCTTCCAACGTCGAAACAGTGACGTTTTCTCTGCCTCTCTCGACACGCCCAACGTAAGAGCGATCGATTTCGGCTTCCAACGCCAACCGTTCTTGCGAGAGGCCTCTGTCCACTCGAAGTCGCCTAAGATTCCAACCAATGGTCCGTCGCACGTCCATCGCGCAACAGATGCATATTGGAGGCTTGACAATCGACGGACTGAGAGTCCCTAATTAACTTCAACTGAACACGAGAACCGCCTAATACTGGTTGTAGCCGGGATCGGCCCGTGATCGGTCTTCCGAAGCATGAAACTCTCTGGCAAGGAGATAAACAGCAATGCATCATCGGTTGGCAAAGCGATTTGCGAGCAGCTCACGGCCAGAGGAGCTTCGAGCTGAAGTGAATGGCAACCAAGCGTCGCATCCCGTCGATATTCATGTAGGACAGCAGCTTCGCATCAGACGGATTCATTCCAACCTGTCGCAAACCGAACTCGGTGAGAAGGTCGGCTTGAGCTATCAGCAGGTTCAGAAATACGAGAGTGGCAAGAACCGCATCAGCGCATCGATGCTCTATGAGATTGCAAGCGAACTTAACGTTCCGGTTGGCTGTTTTTTCGACGGGCTGCCGCGACCGGGATCAGGGGAGGGGGTGACTATCGCTCCCGACGCAAATGAGCGCATTGCATATCTCGCCACCGCGGAAGGGCGCCGCTTTGTCGAGGAAATGCTTCGCCTGCCGCCAAAGCTCAGGACGCGGACACTGGCCGTAATCAGGGCGATCGCAGGAGATGAAAACAACGGCGAGGGCGGTTGAACCGATCCTTCAGAGAAGTCGCTTCCGTACGCAATTTAAGCTCTGGCACGACGCTTCCTGTCGATTAATGTTTGTGCCTCGTCCATAACCTGCCGATGCGGTATGCTTGGCCGAGTATCGGTTAGAGCCTCATGCACCTTGGCGCGGAACCATTCGTCATTGGCTCCCGGATCGGCAGTCAAGCCACCGGCAAGCCGCCCTCATTGGCGACACGGGTCAGGAAGATTCGAACGGCATCCGAAACGAACAAGCCGAAATTGGCTAGAGTTTCGGTAGCGTCGGCCTTTAGTTTTTCATCGACGCGAGTGTGCAGCATGGATGTGTTCGGGCATTGCCAGTGCTCCTGATCTCCGCATCCATCCATTTATGTATCTCAATTGAGATACATTCAAAAGTTTACAGCTTCGCCTCGATCTCTGTGAAGCATCTCAAAGGTAGGGGATGGGGTCGCCATTCCGCTGAAGATTGGGTTGGTTTTAGCCTCGAGAAATTTGAATTCTGCCAATCACGCCATTGCGCTCAATCCGCGTGCCAAATACGGACGAACGTTCGGCTAGGTCGTCGATGATCTGCTCGCCGGTTTTTCCGTAAGCAGCCACGGGCACGTGCCGCTCATGAAAATCGACCCCTTCGATCCTATCCTCACCACCAAGTACCACGGGTAAAAGATCAATCTGCAAGGACCCCGCCGAATCGAATTCGCATGTGGCGACGACACTCTTCCAGACGTCGGGCGAGCTCCATTCGGTTTCCCCCTTTTCGGTATGAAAGATGAAATTCCCAAGGCCGAAGAAGATCGGGGCGCGTTTGTAGATCTCGATCGGTTGCAGGACTGGGGTCCCGTGGCTGACAAAGGCACGGGCACCGGCATCAATACAGGCATGAGCGAATGCTCTGACCCAGTCAGGAACATCACCCCAATTCGGCTCCCAGTGATGATGGTGGAGATACGCGATGACGAATTGTCCAACGGAACTGGCCCTCGCGATTGCCGTCAGCTGACTCGAAGCGCTGTCGGGATCGATCGCGATGACGCGCCGGTTGGCGTTGGAGCGCCGGAAGATGGTGCCGTAAAAGTCGATTTCTTTCTCATCGTCAAGGATAGGAGGGTCGTCGGGCTGTGCATAGTTTGCCCGCTCAAGCTTAGAGCTTTGAAACGTCGCCTGAATCGTTTCCAGCATATCGAACGCGGCCTGATCCGCCTCGAAGATCCTTGTCACCTCCAATTGGTTCACACCCGGTCGGGACGGACGGCGGTAGCCCGCATTTTCAGCATACATGGTTCGGGGGCCAGGCCCGGCATCCATTGCCACCAGGGCAATTGGTCGGCGGCCGAAAGCGGCTGCGCCCGGCGATACGGCATGATCGCGGTCAAGGCCGATACCGGCGTGGAGGAAGCCGCGAGCACGAACCTCCTCAAGCGTCGACAGAATGCCAGGTGGACCAAGATCGAAGGCATGATTGTTGGCAAGCGCCAGGGCGTTGAACCCCGTTTGTTTCAGAGCGTCGAGGACATGGGGATCGGAATATCCGAAGTAAGACCCTTTCATGGGCGAGCCGCCATGCCGCCCTAAAATGGTTCCTTCGAAATTGGTGAAGGCAACATCTGCCTTTTTCAGGATCTCGACGATTTGCAGAAAACCGGGATCGCAGCAGGTTCTGATGTCATGATGGATCAGCGACTGGCCCGTCATGGCCACGGTAAAGGAAGAGGACATTGGTCGACCTGCAAGGTTTATTGTGAATAAGCCACGTATTGGAATAACCGGCCCATCGCGTTGGATTCTGGCAGGCCGTTCTCGATCATTCAGCCATCGAGCCGCCTCATGGCGCAGCGGCCGGAGAGATATCGATCCCGAACCACTTCAGGCTGAGCTTCTTCAGTGTTCCGTCGCTGATGCAGTCGTTGATGGCCTTGTCGAAGCTCGCGAGCAGATCAGTATCGTCCTTGCGAATGCCGACTCCGACACCGGGACCCCACAGCCCGCCGGATAATTCAGGACCGTAGAAGGCTGCTGACTCGCCGTCCTTCCCGTCAAGAAAGGTCTTCCATGTGAAATAGTCGGCAAGGCCGCCATCGATACGACCAGCTGCAAGATCCAGATGGAGATTGTCCTGGGTGTCGTAGCTACGGATCGTCGCCACTTTGCCGAAGAGCTCGTTGAGGACCGCTTCCGAGTTCGAAGATCTCAACACGCCGAGTGTCTTGCCGGAAAGCGCCAATTGCAACTGCTCAAGGACCGACTGCTCCGCACCTCCGATGTTTGTCAGATTGATCTTGGCCTTGGTGTCGGTTGCCGGGAGTTTAAGATCCTTGCGCATAACGAGTTGGTTGAAGCCGCCAGCATAGGGCTGCGAAAAGGCGATCGATTTCTTGCGCTTCTCCGTGATCGCCATGCCGGACATGATCGCATCGAACTTGCCGACGGTCAGCGCCGGGATTATCCCATCCCAGTCCTGAGCGACAAACTTGCATTCCACCGCGATACGCCGGCACAATTCATTTCCGACGTCGACGTCATAACCTACGAGCTTTCCTTCCGGATCGACCATGTCCCAGGGCGGAGAAGCGCCCTCGGTCGCAATCGTAAGCAGCTTTCGTTCTGCGGCCTGTGCGCTGATTTGGCTGACGATGACAACGATGAATGATGCCAGGAGAACGGATTTATACATTGGCTGTTTCCCTTTTTATAATGAGTGAGTGGATGGGTTGGTGTGGGTTCGTTTGCTCATCGCCTTCCACGGGCACGAGAGCCATGAGGTTACCGGGTAAGCGGTTCCGTTCTTTGAAACTCTGATGGATGAGCGAGCGAGGTGCATTTCTAGGAATCGAAAGACTATCGAAACCGTGAAGTTGAGAAGCAGATAGAGGAGGCCTGCCGCCAGGAAGACCTCGTAGGGAGCGAATGTCTCGGAAACCATCCGGCGCGCCAGTCCCGTGATCTCCAGGAGCGTGACGGTGCTCGCCAAGGAGCTGGCCTTGACCAAGCCAATGACCTCGTTCGCATAGGAGGGAAGTACCGTCCTGAATGCCAATGGGAATATGATCAGCCGTATCAGCATGAACCGAGACAGGCCGAGGGCCTTTGCGGCTTCGACAACGCCGCGCGGCACAGCCAATATGCCAGCCTTAAACACTTCGGTCGTATAGGCAGTGCTGTTCAGGGAGAATGTGATAAGGGCGCACCAGAAGGGCTCGCGCAGCACAGGCCACAGGAGGCTCTGGCGGACGATCGATAGCTGGCTGAGGCCGTAATAGACGAGAAAGAGCTGCACCAGCAATGGTGTGCCACGGAACACGTACGTATATGCCAGTACGGATGCAGAAAGCGTTCTGTTGAGCGATGCGCGAAGAAGGCTGAGCGGCACCGACAGAAAGAAGCTGATCACGAGCGACAGAAGCGTGAGTGAAAGGGTGAGGAAAACACCGTGCACCAGCACGGAAATACTTTCGACGATCAGACCGAGGTCCATGCTCAACCTCCCTCAGTGCCCAGGAATCTGGAT
Organism: Hyphomicrobiales bacterium; assembly: GCA_900468625.1. Taxonomy (GTDB): domain Bacteria; phylum Pseudomonadota; class Alphaproteobacteria; order Rhizobiales; family Rhizobiaceae; genus Rhizobium. The sequence goes on along the minus strand of UBUL01000030.1, from coordinate 15,475 downwards.
GCGTCGCTCCAGCACGCGAAACGACGCGAGCGAAAGGCTGGTTAGGGCGAGATAAAGCGCGGAGGCCATAAGGTAGAAGGGAAGGGGAGCCCTCATCGATCCCGCGCCGACAAAGGCCACGCGCATAATGTCGGTCAGTCCGATGACCGAGACGAGGGAGGTATCCTTCACAAGTGAAATCCAGAGATTGCCATAAGCGGGCAGGGCGACGCGCATCATCTGCGGCAGGATCACGAAGGTCCAGATCTGCCATGGTTTGAGCCCGAGACTGCGCGCGGCTTCCGCCTGTCCTCGCGGGATACTGATGATCGCGCCGCGAAAAATCTCCGCGCAATAAGCGCCAAAGACGATCATCAATGCCGCGACGCCGGCGGCAAATGCGTTGATTTCGACGTAGCGGCCCGTCAGCGCGGTGATGGCTGCCGTCCCGCCAAAATAGATCACGAGGATGACGAGCAGTTCGGGCAGGCCGCGGACGATTGTCGTATAGGTCTGGCCGAAGAGGGCTGCGACGCGCAGCCTCGACAGTTTGACGATAGCGACAAGTAGACCAAGAAGAGATCCGAGAACGCCGCTCGCGAGCGCAAGTACAACGGTGATCTGTAGGCCATTGAAGAATTGAAGTGCAAAATTGAGCACGCAGGTCCTCTCCTCCTTACATCGGGGCGGCGCCGAAATAAGGTCGTCTTATATAGCGATTTAATCACGCTGCGCTCGATACTACCGCAGATAGTATTTTAAATACTTATAATCATAAGTATTAATTGAGCCTGTTTGACATTTATACTTTAAACGCGTGTCGTCAATCTATAAGGTGCTCATAATTCCGATAAGCGCAGCTTATACCGCGTGCTGCCGCTGGAACTTGGTCGTTGAGAAAGTCGGTGTTTTGGCGCCAAACGAAGGGACGAAAAGATGCTGGCAAAATCCACATGCGGTGTGACGCTTCGACAGCTACAGATTTTTCGCGAGGTCTTGCGCACCGGCTCGGAACGGCTCGCCGCGAAGAACCTGAAAATCACACAGCCGGCCGTCAGCCAGCAGATCAGGCAGCTCGAAGGGGAGGTCGGCCTTGGCTTGTTTGCGCGGGAGAATAATAGACTGGTAGCGACGGATCGTGCCTGGGGTCTATTGAGGCGTGTCGACAGCGCCCTGCAGAGTGTCGACCGGATCGAGAAGTCGATCGCCGCCTTGCGCAACGAGGAGGAGGGCTCCCTGAGCCTGGCAGTCCCCGTTGTTTTCTGCCTGAACGCTATTCCGCGGGCTATCCGGGCTGTTCGCCAGAGTAGTCCTCTATCGTTTCAGATTAAGTCGGGGAGCTATCAGCAGATTGCAGAGCACGTCTTGAATGGTCGCGCAGATCTTGGCGTTTCGCGCCTGCCGCTCGATGAGCGCGCTTTCGAATGGGTACCTGCAGCTACCGCCAGGAACGTTTGCCTGTTTCAGTCGGGACACCGGCTGGCTGCTAACGAAATAATCACGCCAAAGGATATCGCTGGCGAGGCATTGGTGGACATAGAGCCCCAGTTTGCCTCCCACCAGATGAATATCAATGCCTTGCGATATAGCGGCGTGGAGCCGGATCTGGCCGTGGAGTATGACGCAAACGGCCATGACGTCGGGTTCGTCGCGGCCGGCGTAGGAATTTCGATCGTCAACAGTCTGATCGCCCGGGAATATCGGCAGTTTGGCTTGGAGTTTCGACCCTTCGAACCTGGCGCAGTCTATCATTATGTGGTGTTCTGGCAAAAGGGGCGGCAACTCACTAGCGGCATGAAAAAAACCATCGACGAGTTGCTCCTCGCTCTCGAGGCATCGGTCTGATATGCCTCAAGATCGGGAGCGTGATAACACCCGTACATGCCCGCCGGAGAACCGGCAAATGCCTGACGGACGAACCGGTACAGCGAGCGGAATTCAGTTGCATGACATGCAACGCAACAATTTACAGTTGCTATTCACGCATAAGACGGGTTATGGAACAAATGGTATCCGGCGGTTAGCTTTATCTAAGTGGTTCTGGACTCGCTCCGGCGATACGAGCAGTGCTCGTTTCAGGAAGAGAAATGTCTGACCACCCGTTTTCGTCTTCGTTCGCTTCGACGGGTACTAATTTCGGCTTCGCTCACTGAGCGCCAGGGCTCAGCATCGGCTGACCAGCAGGCGAAACCATGGCGGGATTTTCATTTTTCTTCTGCAACGCAAAATTTTATGACTGTTTTTTGAAAGAATAACGGGATTGTGACGGTTGAAGAGGAGGCTTCCTGCAACTGTGCCGCGGCATGGTGCTCGTTCTGCTCGGTGGAGCAGCAGCTAGAGCTTTCGCAGCAAGAGCATCGATGCGTGTCGAACCGATGGAGCACGACATGCGGGACATCTCCTCTTTCTTCGAAGAATGCGAACGCGCGCCGCGTTTGAACGAACTTGCCAGTTTCTTCGCCGCTACGGCTGCCGGCCGGTCGGGAAGTCCTGTCAAACAGCCGCAGGTGGACCGGAGGCTGCTTGGCGACAACGCACTTCTCGACCGCTTCATCCGCCTGCATGAACAGCGACGTGGGCCTTTCGACCAGCATTATCTTGCCAGCATTCCCTATCGGCTTGAGGAGGAATGCCGTCTTGGGTGCGCGATTCTCCGATATGCTCAGGACATGCCCGAACCAATCAGTCTATATTCCTTGGGCACAGCCGAAGGTACGATGGCGCGGACGGTTTCGGAGCTGGCGGAAGGCCATGTCGAGAGCCTGTCATGCAGCCCAAATGTCGAAAACCTGCGAAGCTTCATGGCCTACGGCGATCCTCCGCATGCCACGTTTTTTCACGGCCCATTCCATCACCTCACAGGAGATCTCCTCCGTTCGCGACAGGATCTGGCCGGGTTCTCTTCCGGTTTCGACATCATTCTCGAAGACACGACCTTCCAGATGTATTCGCCAAATCGGCCCGACCAGATCGAATTTGTCTCGCAGCATCTGAAGGATGATGGCCTCTTCCTCTTCGTCGAGAAATTCAAAACCACCGATATCGACGACTATCAGCGCCGCGAATTGCAGAAAGACCACGGCTTCAAAGCCCGCTTCTTCGACCCAACCGAAATCATGGCAAAGAAGACGAACGTGCTGACCGTCATGAACCAGAGCGAGGTTACGCTTGCGCAGATGTCGGACGCTGTGAAGCGCTGCTTTCACCAATGCCACGTCACCTGGAACAGCGGGAATTTCTACACCCTCCTGGCGAGCAACAGCCCGAAGAAGATCGAACGGTTCTTGTCCGGCCTGATCGAGCCGGCGATCCCCCGAGAATACGTCTATGCCGATATTCCATATTGCCTTCATTCACAGGCAACTTGAGGGCAGCACCAATCCATCCATGGAGCACCTAACCCACCGAAGCGCTCGGCTTCGCAGTTCAATCACATCCCAATCGCAGGTCGCCTGCCGAAAATCGACGTAGGCGCTGTCGTTTCGGCAAAGCCATCTACGTGCCAGAACACTTCTCGGCACGTGATGGTGTGTCCAACGCGCTCATGGAGGAATGGAATGCAGCACTGGCTGGACAGGCTCACGGATCTCACGGCGATCGAGCGAGATGAAACGATTCTCAAAGATGCGCTGGCCGAGCTTGCCGAGCAATCGGGTTTCGGTGCCTATGCATATGTCCACCTCCAGCCGGGCCATATTCTCGCTGTATCGAACTATCATCCCGAATGGCAATCGATCTACATTAAGCGAAAATATTCGACACTGGATCCGGTTGTAAAAAGAGCGAAATCCATCAAGCAAATTTTCACCTGGAGTGCCGAGCAGGAGCGGCCGCGGCTTTCAAAGGCGGAGCGCGCTTTCTTCGGGCACGCCGCCGACTTCAATATACGCTCTGGTGTCACCATTCCCATCAAGACGGCCAGCGGGTCAATGTCGTTGTTCACTCTGGCGTCGGAAAAAGCGGCATTAAATGTGGATCGCAACGTCGATGCGGTTGCGGCTGCGGCTGCCGCAGCTCAGCTGCATGCCCGTATTGCCTTCCTCCGGGAAGCGCCGAGCGTAAAGGATCATGGCTATCTTGATTCGAAGGAAGCAACCTATCTCCGATGGATCGCCGTCGGTAAAACGATGGAGGAAGTCGCGGCTTTGGAGGGTGTCAAGTATAACAGTGTCCGCGTGAAGCTCGCAGAAACCAAAAAGCGCTTCAATGTCCACACGACCACGCACCTGACCGCACTCGCAATCCGGAAAAACCTCATCTAATCGCAAATGCCAATTCTTCTGGGACGGTCGGTGGGCAATTGCCGATGCCGATCAATGTGTCGCCGCCGCTCATTCGAGAAATCATGAATCTTTCAAATCCGAGGCGGGTGAAACCTATTTCTCGCGACTACCGATTCCCGAGAGATCAATCCGAATGTCTGCCTTGTTCGGATCGGACGCGGTGCTCTCACGCGAGAGCTCGAAATCGCCTGGTATTGGGTCATTATCGCCGCGCCGGATTTCGTTCTTTTCTGCTGGCATCGGAGCGGTCAATTTCAGGCTACCCGGATCCGGCGCGCGAAACACAGCCGTTCCCTCGAAATATCCAGTCTGCCACGCGATGATCGCATCCTCGAGAATCTGCGGCAGCGCCTCTCTTCCCGTGGGATTCCCATACCATTTCGCGACGATCCGGTAGACTTTGGCAAACAGCGCCGTGCCCACGCGGATATTCTGGCACGCATCAACCAGGTCAGGCTTCAGCTGTCCGGCGTCGACGATGCCAAGGCCGGCGGGATATTGCGTGATACCGACGCGAATGGTGTTTCGGCCGAGGTTCTCGCGGATCAGTGCAAGCGCTTCGTCCGCCGTCGTTGGCCTGGGCACCAAAACGATGCGGTTTCCCGAGCGCACGGTGACCGTAAGCGGATCAAGGGATCCTGCGCGCTCGATGAACTGCATGACGATCGCGGGCTTCAGCCCCGGATCGGCGCATTGCTGAATGAGGGCAGCATCGACCATCTCGGTCACTCCTTATGTGTTGAAGGCCATAACGACAGGCAGCCCGAACAGTCTGCCCCAGGCGGTGACGCTCGCTTTCTGGATCGCAACGATCGAGGTTCCCTTGGTCCACCATCCGTTACCCGTGGCGACGATGGCGTCCGGGGCATGCAGCAGAGACTGCAGGATCGGCCAGAGGATGAGTTGCTCGTAGCAGATCAGCGGCGCGATCTTCTTGCCATCGATTTCGACGACGGGGTTGGTGAAAAAATGTGCATGTGCGCCACCGCTCTGCCCAGTCCATCGTGACCAAGGCTGCCACATAGAGACCGGGACCGGCATACGCTCACGATAGAGGACTCTCGCTTCGCCGGCTGAGATCGCCACCATGAGGTTGTCATAGCCTTGGCGATCGACTAGAGCCGCTCCCGCGATGACGGCCAGGCCGGAACCACGCAGCCCGTCGCGCCAGATACGTTCGATTGTCGGCGTCCAGAAACCCAACGCACTTTCGGGAAACACAACAACACGCCCGCCTTCGCTCGCGGATATCCTAGCTATGGCGATCATGCCACGGTGATGCTCGAGCGACGCATCGCGCCCGAACATCTGGCCCATTTCAAGATCGACACCTTCCCATCCTTCCGGTAGAGCCGGCTCCGTCCACGTTGCGGCGGACCAGAGCCAGAAGCCTCCAAGGCCGATGGTGGCGGCCGGCCAATATCTCGTCGTCATGGCGAGCAGGCCGGCAGCTGTCGCACCGAGGCCCCACCAGCCCCATGCCGGAAACAATACGCCGGCGGCGGTGAGCGGGTGCGCCCATCCAATAATCCCGAATGGCGGTACCGCCATCAGCATCATCGCCAGAAGATAGCGGCCGGCCCGCCATCTTCCTCGATATTTGGTCCAGAGCACCGCATGGACGGCGACGAACGAGAACGAGGCGGCTACCCAGAGCAAGAGGCCTGGCCCGAGATCGGCGGCATAGAAGTTGGCGACACCTTGCGGCAAGCCACGCGATGCGGCCAGGAAATAGCCTGCTGATAGAAAGGCTGCCGTCCAGCGCGACGCCGCCATCGCCCACAGCGCCGGCAACAGAGTAGCAATCGGCAGCGCCAGAACGTTTCCGCTCCAGCCAAGCCAGCCGCAAGCAACGGAGGCCACGACCAGCGAACCGGATCGCCAAAGGTGGAAACTGCGACTACGGATCAAAGGTGAACACCGGTCGCGCCAGGCCGAGAAGACCAGCGTCCGGAACCGGTCCAAAATATCGGGAATCATAGGAGCTCGCAAAGGCTGAATGGAGAAACAGATATCCGGACGGCACGACACCGCCGCGATAGTGATCTAACGGCCGACCCTCGGCGTCCGTCGTGCGGATGCTGGATGATGCGAGAGGATGGCCATCGATGGCGAGGTCGCGGCCAACCTCCACATGCTGACCTGGCAATGCGACAATCGTCTTGATCAAGGGAGCAAAGCCGCCGCTGCATAAGCCTGCGCGAAGGTAGCCGCGCCGTCTTGCACTCTCGAAGAGCGCCGTCGGCGGCGGACATATGAACACCAGATCACCGACCGCGACCGGACGGTGGAGTGCGTTTATGCGCCAGAGTCCGAGCGGCTCGCTCGGCGTCAGGTTGAGCCGATAGCCGCCGATTTGAGCGACTGCCGCCCCGCCCACGATAACGCTGCCGGCACCGAGCAGGATCAGACCAATCCGCCGACACCTCATTGCTTCAGCACCGGTGTCTGGCGCTGCGCCTGATGCAGCTCCTCGATCTGCCGTAGGGCCTCCGTCGTGCGTTCATGAGCGGCAAGCTGCTGGGCCGTGCGCATAACCGACCAGGCTTCCTTCAGCCGTTCCTTCTCCTCCGGCCGCATCCCCTCGGAGAGCTTGTCAAAGAGTTTTCCGAAGGGCTCGCGTGCCGAATTGGCCAGAAGCATCCGCTCGCCGAGCCGCTCGGAAACGGCCTTGTTGAAGCTGTCGATCTCCTGCTTTGTTTGGCGATTGCGGAGCGCATATCCAAGAGCGCCCGGCAGATCATTCCGGTCGATCGCATCGCGCACGCGCTCGAGCACCAGACGTGCAGCCGGCGACAAGGCCGGAATGTCGACCGAAACACGCTGACGCAACGCCTGTTCATCTATCGCCATACGCCGTGTCGCGTCTTCACGCATCCGGAGATAGGTTTCGAGATCGCGCTTCAGAGCCGGCACATTGACCTCGGCCATGCGACGGGCTTCCCGTTCCGCTTTGGTTGCCAGAATACCGGTCTTGCCCTTAAGCGGTCCGATCGACGCCGGCTCGGCCTCGAACTTCTGCAGAGCTTTGCCAGCGCTGTCGTTGTCAGCGAGAACAGCGTCGAAATTCATTGCCCGGAACGCGCTTTCGGGATCCGCAAACACATAGCGGAAGCGCGTCGAGACTTCCTCCCATTGCCTCTTCAATGCAGGATCGGCGTCGAGTTTCTGCGCGACCGCGTCTGCAACGGTGTTCTCGAACCCGGTTATCCCGGCGACCATGGGCATCGTCTCCTTGGCTGTTTGTGTTTTCGGGGATTGGCGGACGGCGAGGCGCTCTGTGAACGCGGCAAGGCGTCCCGTTAGGTCTGAGACTTTCGTCTTCTGGTGCAATATCCAGTCCAGTCGGTCGCGCAGCACCGTGCGTGCCACCTGGACAATATTCAGCCCGCGGTTTTCGGCGAACTGCAGTGCCTGGCGATAGAGCGTTCCGCGCTCGTAATCGAGGGTGGTCTCCTTGGCATTCCTTCGGGAAAGAACCTTGGAAAGGCCACCATTGAAGCCGAAGGATCGGCGACCGTAATAGAGCTTGAGATCCTCACGATGGCGGGTCATCGCCACGTAGGTCAGATGGCGGTCGAGCGACAAGGATGCCAGCACTTTGACATGATCGACGGTCGCTCCTTGAGACTTATGGATGGTTGTCGCGTAGCCGTGATCGAGATTGTTGTAGAACCGCTGCTCGACCGTCACCTGCCGTCGCTGAACTCCCTCGCCCACGATAGCCACGATGCGGTTTGGTGCTGCCTCGATCACATGGCCGATCATGCCGTTCTTGACGCCAAGAGAGCTCTCGTTCTTCAGGAAGACGATCTGGTCGCCCGTGTCGAAGCGGCGTACACCGTCGGCGGTCTTGAAGGCGTGGCCCTCATCCACGATTCCCCGCTCGACGAGTTTTGCCCGCGCCATTTCGTTCAACATCCGCACGTCGCGGCGCAGATGCGCGAGCATCAGCATAGTCTTGCTTTGATCGTAATCCCGGTTCCAGTCAGCGATCAGATTATCGACAGCTTCCGCCTTCAACGTTGATCCCAGCACGTTGCCGTGATCCCGATAGAGGGAGAGCGCCTGATCGACATTGCCGCGCGCCAGTGCGAGCGAGGCATGCCGCATCCAGTCTTCGCGCTGACGATAGATCGTTTCGAGTTCGGCGTAACCGATGCGGTCAACAATAGCGCGGAAAGCAGCGCCTGCCTCAATCGGCTGGAGCTGTTCGGGATCACCGACCAGAACGATCTTGGCCCCTGCCCTGACGACGGCATCGACGAAGCCGGCCATTTGCCTCGAGGCAACCATGCCGGCCTCATCCATGACGAAGATCGTTCTCTCGTCGAGCAAGTCGCGGCCTCGACCCCAACGCAGTTCCCAGGAGGCGAGCGTGCGGCTCCGGATGCCGGCATCCTTCTCAAGGCCTTCGGCCGCCTTTCCGGCAAGCGCCCCACCGACAACGCGATAACCGGCCAGTTCCCACGCTTCGCGAGCGGCCTTCATCATCGTGGTCTTGCCGGCGCCGGCGCGTCCAACCATGGCGGCAATCCGGATCGAACCGGCGATCCGCTCGATCGCTGCTTTCTGCTCTTCCGAGAGACGCACATGTCGCCGCAATATTGCTTGCAGCACCGCTCCCGAAACAGCGTGCGTCTCCTTTCCCGACAACCACATCGCCTGCCGCGCCATCGTCGCCTCGAGGCGGATCATCTCGCGTGTCGTGTAGCGCGCCGGCACCTTATCGCCGGTGGCAAAATCGATCGTGTCGCGCTGGAGACGCAGGGCTTCGGGGCTTTGGACGATGCGCACCAGCAATTGCTGGAAGACGGCCAGATCATCGACATAGCGAGAGAGCACCTTGGCAATGTCGCGTTCATCGAAAACGCTCTTCTCACGCGTGATCAGGTCGAGCACGATTTCCGGACGACGCAGGATACGACGGAGGTTCTCGCTGCGACGCTGCTCATTGAGTTCGATTCGCTCAAGCTCCGGCCGGGCGCCTCGGCTCTCCGCCTTACGCTCGATCGCCTTGGCGCCGACACCGAGATGGATCGTGGGCGTAAGTTCGATGCCCTGCTTCTCATAGGAACGCCCGTCGACCTTGAGATCAATGCCTGCTAGGGCGAGATGATGGTTCAGCCGCTCGAACCATCCGTCACGCAACACATTGAAGTCGTCTGCCGAACCGGCCCAAAGGTGATAAACGATCTTCCCTGCCTTCGTGCGCAGCGGCTGGCCGTCCTCGCCGATGACAGCGACCTTTTTCGCCCCGAACCCATCCCCGGTCAGCGGGCGCAAAGTCGTCATCAGGTGGATGTGTGGATTACCGGGATTGTCGTGATAGACCCAGTCCGCGACCATGCCCTTGGCGATGATGTGCGTCTCCACAAAGTCGCGCACGAGTGCGATGTTCTGCTCGGCCGAAAGTTCCAGCGGCAGCGCGATTGTCAAGTCGCGGGCGAACTGAGCATCGGAGCGCTTCTCGAAGGCTTCGACCTTGTTCCAGAAAGCCTCGGAAGCACCGGCCACGGAACGATCCGCGATAAGGATTCGAGCCCATGTTGGCACATCGGCCGGGAGCAGGAACTCCTCGTGCAGCAGGCCGTCTTTCCGCGTATAGTCGATGGTGCGGGCCTCGCGCTCGTATTCCATTTTCGCACAATGCCGATAGGCCGCCGACAGCACCGCGCTGCGGCCGTCGCCGCGGCTGACGATGCTAGCTGAGAAGTGGGCGATGGCCACGGCGACGGTAACTCCCGGTTGGAACCTCGTTCGTCGGGAGCTGGCAAGGTCATTTGAGGGCTGAACTCAAGGCGTCGCGTCAGCGACGTATAATTGCGCCCTTGGACCCGCTCCTTCGGATCGGCGGGATGATCCCCCAAAGTGTCGGCCTTGCCGACGTGCAAATCTGCACATTTGCCGAAGAACGCATCCGAGGGAGTGTTGGCGTCGCGAATGCCACGTCAATGACCGAGAGGAGACGCGTCCGGAATGAAGAAGCCGTCATCGAAGATCAGGGAAGAAATCGCAAAGCTGCAGGACCAGCTTAAGGCAGCCGAAACGCGCGAAGCCGAGCGGATCGGACGGATCGCGTTGAAAGCCGGTCTAGGCGAAATCGAGGTGGACGAAGCCGAGCTTCAGGCGGCGTTCGAGGACGTTGCCAACCGGTTTCTTGGAGCCAAGCAAAAGGCCCCACCAAGAAAGACTGCCGGCGACGGCTCGGCCTCCAGCGAAACGCCCTCGCCGGTCACGTCTGGCGCGCATGCGGGCAGCGGTGGCGAGGCTTGAGCGGATGGGCCGGACCTTTTCAACGGATGCGCGCAAGAAGGACACGCGCGACAAAATCGAGCTCGGTGGCCTGATCGTGAAAGCAGGTCTGCGCTACGAGAAGCGCGCGCTGCTGCTCGGCCTGCTGATCGACGGGGGTCGCCGCATAAAGAACGACGAACAGGAGCGTGCGCGTCTTGTCGCTTTGGGTGCTGAGGCTTTCGGCAATGACGGTGAATAGAGTGCTCCTCGCAGCCCTGCCCGCCGCAATCATGCTGGCGGCGATGATCTTTCTGCCGGGCATCGAGCAATGGCTTGCGGCTTTCGGCAAGACTGCCCAGGCACAGCTGATCTTCGGACGTATCGGTCTGGCATTGCCGTGCGTCATCGCCGCCGCGATCGGCGTTACCTTCCTGTTTGCAGCCAACGACGCAATCAATATCAAGGCTGCTGGATGGAGCGTGGTCGCGGGCAGTGCGGCTGCGACCGCGATCACCGTAACGCGCGAAGCAATCCGGCTCGCCGACATTGCCAGCAGCGTGCCGGCCGGGCAATCCGTGTTCGCCTATCTCGACCTGGCGACGATGACTGGCGCCTCCACGGTTTTGCTCGCCGCTGGTTTCGCGCTTCGCGTTTCGCTGCGCGGCAATGCTGCCTTTGCCAAACCCATGCCCCGGCGCATCCGCGGCAAGCGCGCCGTTCATGGCGAAGCGGACTGGATGAAGATGAATGAGGCAGCGATCCTGTTTCCGGAGAGCGGTGGCATCGTCATCGGCGAGCGCTATCGGGTCGACCGCGACAGCGTCGCGACAATGTCATTCCGCGCTGGCGATCCGATGACATGGGGCGTCGGCGGCAAGTCGCCGCTGCTCTGCTTCGATGGCTCCTTCGGATCGTCGCATGGCATCGTCTTTGCCGGCTCCGGTGGTCTCAAGACGACCTCGGTGACGATCCCGACCGCGCTCAAATGGGGCGGTGGCCTCGTCGTGCTGGACCCGTCAAGCGAGGTCGCCCCGATGGTCGTCGAGCATCGGCGGAAAGCCGGACGGAAAGTCGTCGTCCTTGATCCCACCACACCGGGCATCGGCTTCAACGCGCTGGATTGGATCGGTTGGTATGGCGGCAATGCGGAAGAGGATATCTCCGCGGTTGCCTCGTGGATCATGAGCGATAGCGGTCGCGCAGCCGGCGTGCGTGACGACTTCTTTCGAGCCTCGGGGCTGCAACTGCTGACCGCCATGATCGCCGATGTATGTCTCTCCGGTCATACCGAGCGAGACAGGAGAACATTACGGCTGGTGCGCGCCAATCTGTCCGAGCCGGAACCGAAACTGCGGGCGCGGCTTCAGGAAATCTACGACAATTCGGAATCCGATTTCGTGCGGGAGAATGTCGCCGCCTTCGTGAACATGACGCCTGAAACCTTCTCAGGGGTGTACGCCAACGCCATCAAGGAAACCCACTGGCTTTCCTACCCGAACTATGCGGCCCTCGTCTCCGGCTCAACGTTCCGGGCCGATGAGTTGGCCGACGGTCAAACCGATGTCTTCATCAATATCGACTTGAAGGCGCTGGAAACCCATTCCGGCCTCGCCCGCGTCGTGATCGGTGCACTCCTGAATGCGATCTATAACCGCAATGGCGCAGTGAAGGGGCGCACACTGTTCTTGCTCGATGAAGTGGCCCGGCTCGGTTACATGCGGATATTGGAAACCGCGCGCGACGCGGGCCGGAAGTACGGCATCACATTGGCGATGATTTTCCAGTCGCTTGGTCAGATGCGCGAAGCCTATGGAGGCCGGGACGCCGCAAGCAAATGGTTCGAGAGCACGAGCTGGATTTCGTTTGCCGCGATCAACGATCCCGACACGGCGGACTACATCTCGAAGCGCTGCGGCGATACGACAGTCGAGGTCGATCAGACGAACCGCGCGACGGGCATGAAGGGGTCGTCGCAGTCGCGCTCGAAACAGCTCAGCCGCCGGCCGCTGATCATGCCGCACGAGATACTGCGCATGCGGTCCGACGAACAGATCGTCTTCACATCGGGCAATCCGCCGCTGAGATGCGGGCGTGCGATCTGGTTTCGGCGCGAGGACATGAAAGCCTGTGTCAGGCAGAACAGGTTTCACAAGACTGGAAGGTCCACGCAGAAATAGCAGAGGAAGCGACACGCATGGAATTGCTGTTCACACTGGCAGGATTGATTGCAATCGTGGTGGCACTTTACGTTTTGCGGTCACAGAGGGGAAAGCGTCTTTCGTTCAAGACCAAATGCTTGATCTTCAGCGCGCTCGTATTTTGCATGACAGCATTGTGGTGCGTTGTGTACGGACCGGATCTATGGATCCTGATTCAAGCGGGCGCCATCATCGTCGTCGCAACGCTCGCCGGCCTTCTGTCCTCTCGCAAAGGCTGATCTGCGACGTGCGGTCCCGAGTCGGCCAGCTAAGGATTTGGCCCGCAAACCACGCGGGACCTGAGCGGGCATGATCAAGTGTCCAAAGCTCCTGGCAATCCCAGCATCATCCTTCGCGAATCATCACGGATATGAATCGGTCCACGCCGACCGATTCAAAAGTGTCGTTGGACGCGGAATCTACTCTCGGCGATCCTGCCGTCATGATTATGCAGCCCTACCAGCTCTATATCGAGAGAATAGACGCAACGAAAAACATGGCCCGCTACTATGCCATGTCGATCGAGCCGACGCTCTTCGGACAAGCGTGCCTTGTCCGTCGATGGGGCCGCATCGGTGCCAGTGGTCAGAAGCTGGTGCATTATTTCCAGCATGAACAGGAAGCCGTCGACCTCTTCCTCACGCTTCTTAGGCGGAAGCGCTCGCGCGGATACGGCTTGAAACTTCGCTCCAGCCAAACAGTGATCGCCTGATCGGCCACGTCAGGAAGCGTCGGCCTTCGCGACCATGATTGAACCGGAGCGCAGAGCAGCGGCGAAATCAGGCGGCCGCCTTCACATCGAACTCGAAATGCAGCTGGTCATAAGGGAATTCGACGCCGGCGTCCGTCCGATCCAGGACACCCGCGTTGACCAGTGTCGTCACGTCCTTGTGGACGGCCTGCACATCACGGCCGACGCGGCGGGCGACCTCCCGTATCGCCAACGGCCCCTGTCCTGCCATCGCCTTCACGATGGCCAGCCGTGACGGCGCAAGGACCCGGTGCATGTCGTCATAACTCAGAAAGTTCACCGACGGCGTGGCAGGTACCACGATCCCTTCCAGCACTTTCTGTCCCGCGTTGACAAAGCGGGCCTTGGCGTCGGCAATCGAGCTTAATCTGATGACCAATGTCCTCATGCGAGTATCCTTTCCATGTCCGCCTGAAAGGCGTCGAACAACGCTTCCAGCGTTGTGAATTCTATCGGTTCCTCAAGATCGCCTATATGACGATGATCGCCTTTGCCCCGCTCATTGTCATATCGCATGACGCACTCGCCGTTCACGATCAGCGCCAGACGATATTTGAAGTGATGGCTGCTGCCGGGAACGGGGGTCGGCACATGCCACAGGACCGTCTCGAAAAATGCCGTGTCGCTGACGGTGGTTCTGGATTTTTCGATCAGCACGGCTTCCATGTTGTTTTCGATAACATCACCTGCTGTTGTTGTCAAGAACAACAGTTCGGGCTTGCGCAGCAAAGTCAGCGCTGGGGTTCGATGCCCCGGCGCTGGCTTCGGAGCGTTGATCGCGGGCAGGATCAAGCTCTGCCGTGTGATGACTGGACGGACACCGCGTCGCCCGCCCGAAGGGTGTGAGCCCACGGGCGGACAAATGTTTCGGCGGTTGCCTCAATCCCACGGAATAACGGCCATCAGGTCATCGTCGTCCTGGCCGGGATAGCGACCAAGATTGGCATTGAGCCTGCCGTGACCGGTGTTGATGGAGAGGCTGTAATAGTCGCCGTCATTCTGGTTCTTCTTCTGCCAGATGCCGCCGATTTCCACGCGTCGTCCCCTCGGGGACTTGGCGAACAGGCGGAAAACGGGAGCCTTGGGATTGTTGCTGTTGAACGCCTCCCCGGTGATGTCCAGGTCGTAGGAAATCGAAGCGATGTTGCCGGTGAGAGTGCCGTTTTCGCCGAAGCGCACGAAGTTTGCGTAGTCAGTCATTGTCAATCTCCATTGGTTGCGGTTGCCATCCCGAAGGGCAAGCCCCTCGGGCGAAGCCTTCCCGTCTTTCCGGGTGAATGGCCTCTGACATTCCCCGGGACAGAGGGGGAGGGCGAAAGCCCGCCCCGCGCCGACGGTTGCTCGGGTCAAGGGGTCGTGGCGGGAAAAAGCGGAAGCTTCGGCCGCAGGCGGAAAGCCGCTTTTTTCCGACGCGACAAGCGGCTTGCCGCGCCTGCCCCTTGATCCGGGCGGCCGGCGATGTCAGGGGCAAAACAAACAGAGCAGACCGGAACGGGCCTCATGGTCGGGTGCGTCAGCAACTCAAGGGGTTCAACACCGGGATCGGTGGTGCGGATCGAACGGACTGCGTCGTGCCAAAGAGATAAAGTTGCGCTGCCCGAAGCGGGGGGCGGGCAGTCAGCGCGAGTGGTCTTCGAGGCATTGCGCAAGTTCCGTAAGATCGCGTTCCACAGGCTCCGGAAAACCCTTCGGCGCTAAATATGAGCGCGGGTTTCCTTCGCCTGCTCCGCTCGCCTGTGGCTCGCTCCGGCCGCGGCCGCGCCGTCCGACGGCGCTGCGGCTGGAAGGCGGTTCGGACTGAGCTGTGCGCTGACTCGCTCCGACGATCGCGCGGGCGCGATCGGGAAACAATGAAGAGCATCGGAGAAATCATCATGGCGCCGGCCGCAGGTCGGGATTTCGGGAATTCTCGACGCGCAGGGAGCGGAACAAGGGCAGCCGCAGGAGCCTCAACGAAGTTGCCGCAGCGGAAGCGGGATCGACTGCCCCCGCTCCCTGCGCTCCGCGTTTCATGGGCGGGCGGGGAG
>UBUL01000046.1 GCA_900468625.1 Hyphomicrobiales bacterium | reverse complement strand
TTAAAGGTGTTGGGAGAGGCGGATAGGTTTCAGGCTGGATCGAAATTTAGGGCATTGGACCCTGTTAAGGAGATTAGCCTTCGCCTGCTACCGAACGACCATCTTGAGGCTCGGTTCTGGCCGGTGACCTCGTATAGGAGTTTGGCTTTGCCGTTCACGCCCCTTTCGGGGTTCCGCCTCCCGCCAACGGGGAGATATTAGCAATGGCCTTTATCGGTGTCGATCTTCACACGAACAGTTTTACTGTCTGCCGGCTTGAGGCAGACGGAAAAGAGCAACTTGAAACCTTCCAGCTTGCGGCGGCTGATCTGGAACGGTTCTGCGCGAGCTTGGATGCTGATGATGACGTTGCGGTTGAGGCGACGGGCAACAGCGCCTGGTTCTGCTCAGAGGTTCGACCCTGCGTCGGCCGGGTTGTGGTGGTCAACCCGAAGCAGTTCCAGGTGATCCGCAAGTCGGTCAAGAAGACGGATCGGCACGATGCCCGGGCGCTGGCCTTCTTCCTGTCGAAAGACATGCTGCCGGAAACCCGCCTGAAAACGGCGCCCGAGGGCGAACTCGCGTCGCTCGTTCATACGCGCGATGTGCTGGTCAAGAACCGCACTCGGCTGATCAACAAGATCCATGCGCTGCATGTTCGCCACGGCATCAAGCTGAAGAAGGAAAGCCTGTCTTCCAGGCGCGGCCTGATGGCACTTACCATCGGCCGCTTCTCGGCGCTGGAGCAGGTCGAGATCAAGGTCGTGCGCGATCAGATCCTCGGTCTCATCGCCTCCATCGCTGAAATCGATGCGGCGATCGAGCCGGCGGCAAGCGACATGGATGGCTATGACGGCCTCACCTCCATCAAGGGGATCGGGCCGCGCTCGGCCGCCGTGCTTTTGTCGGGCATCGGCAACATCGCCGACTTTGACAGCGCCGACAAGCTGGCCGCCTATCTCGGCATCGTGCCGAAGGTCAGCCAGTCCAACGACACCGATCACCACGGCCGTATTACAAAGCGTGGCAACCGGCTCATGCGCACCACGCTGGTCCAGTGCACGCTGACCGCAATCCGCTATTCGGGTTACCTCAATGCCTTCTACCGGCGCATCAAGGACCGGCGTGGCCCGGGAAAGGCCATCATCGCCACAGCCCGCAAGCTGCTCACCATTATCTTCGACACCCTGAAAAACGGATGGGTCTTCGAGGACTTTCCAAACTTCATCATCGCCGGAAAAGAAAATCCGGCTCGACAATCATCATAGGAG
>UBUL01000029.1 GCA_900468625.1 Hyphomicrobiales bacterium | reverse complement strand
CAGCCCTTGCCGTCATCCGGGCTATGCTGGAGGTGGGATTCGATCATTCGAACAAGGATTGCCATGTCCCCGCCGGGATTTCGAAACCTCTCCTGCAGCGGGCGGGATGGAAGGTCCGGCGACCCTAGGCGAGTATAAAGGCCCATGCTCGCAAGCGGCAGGAACACCACTATCGCCAGTTTCAGCCAGTGGCTCGGGTGAGCCGGCTTCGCAGCGGGGTATTCCTGCTCGTTCGTCTTGAAAAGCCGCCTCGCCGTTTCCGCTTTCGCGTTCTCATATTCGCTCGCCGCTATCCAACCAGCAGCAAGTTCCCTTTCGAGTTCGTGCAGCTGATCCCGATATACGGCTGAGCTGCCGGCGCCGCGCATCACAGATGGAGCACGGTTCTTCGAAAGCGGCTGCAAAAGAGCGGCAGTAACTGCGGCCGTGGCGAGTGCAAAAAATATCCAGATGGTCATGGGTCGAGATGCCAATGCATCCCGGCACAATAGCTATCGCGTGCACCTCGGCATTGATACGCGTCAAACATATGCAAAGATGGAGGCTACCTGCGACGCTCGCGCCTTATGATTTTGGCGAATCCGGATCGTCTTCGGCAAGGATACGCCACGCGGCCCCCTCCAGATCATCATATTGGCCGCTCCTGAGCGACCAGAAGAATGTTGCCAATCCTATGCCGCCCATGAGAAGCGCAATCGGAATAAGATAGATCAGCATGTTCATAGGAGTTGAGCCTCCGTGCCTCGCGCAGCCGCCGCCGGCGCTCCAGACGACCGCTGCTTGACAAGCGGATTGAGACGGAGCGCATTGGCGACGACGATCAGCGACGAGGTGGACATCGCGACCGCGGCAAGCAGCGGCGTTGCCAATCCGGCAATGGCGATCGGGACGGCGAGTAGGTTATAGCCGATCGCAAGGACGAAATTCTGGCGGACGAGCATGGTCGCTCTTCGAGCTATCCATATGGCTTCGGGGACTGCGTCCAGACGATCGCTGAAGAATACAAGATCCGCCGCCTGGCGGCCGATGTCCGATGCGGTCGCGGGCGCGATTGACACATGGGCGGCGGCAAGCGCCGGCGCGTCGTTGATGCCGTCGCCCACCATCAGAACGCGGCAACCCTTGTCCGCGAGCGCCTTGCACTCCTCGACCTTCTGTTTCGGCGTCAATCCGCCGATGGCCCTATCGATGCCCAGCGTCCGGGCGGTATGATCCACGACGTTCTGCCGGTCGCCCGACAGGATCGCTGTTTTAAGACCAGCTGCATCGAGCGCTGCGACCGCCTCCGAGGCGCCTGGTCTCGGCGTGTCCTCGAAGAAGAAGCGTGCCAGAACGGCTTGGTTGCGCGAAAACACGACTTCGGAGAGTGGGCCGCCGGCAACCGGCATCACAGACGCCCTGCCAGACGAGAAATGGGCACTGCCCAGTCTATAGATGTCCTCGCCCCGCCTTCCCTCGATCCCGCCGCCCGCAATCTCGGATACCCGATCGTATACGGTCAGGGCCGCGTCCGCACTTCGTGCCAGGGCTTGTGACAGAGGATGCCGCGAATGGAGAGCCAGGCCGGTCGCCTCTGCAATGCTCATGTCATCCGTCGCTTCGGTTTTCACAAGACGAGGCATTCCCATCGTCAGCGTACCGGTCTTGTCGAACACCACGGTATCGACCTCGGCCAGCCTTTCGAGCGCCGAGCCGTCCTTGACCATCACGCCTTTGCGGAATAGCTCGCCGGCCGCCACCACCTGAACAACCGGGACGGCAAGCCCCAGGGCGCACGGGCAGGTGATGATAAGCACGGCGACGGCGACAAGCATCGCATGCTTCCAGTCGCCTCCGACGAAGCCCCAGGCGAGGAACGATACCAGCGCGAGGAGATGCACCGCTGGAGAGTAAAGCGTTGCTGCACGATCTGCTATGCGGCGGTAGCGGGCACGGCCGCTTTCGGCTGCTTCCATGAGAACGATGATTTCGGATAGAAGAGAGTTCCTGGCCAGCTTCGTCGCCTGTATCACCAGCGAGCCCGTAAGGTTCATCGCACCCGAGCTGACCTGGGCACCCGCACAAACCGTCACCGGGCTGCTTTCGCCTGTCACGACCGAGAGATCGAGGTCGCCCTCGCCGCCGACGACAATGCCATCTACCGGAATGCGCTCGCCGGCGGCGATGGCGATTTCATCGCCAATCGCGATCTCGTCGACCGCAACATAGGTTTTCGATCCGTCGGCAAGAATCCGAAGCGCGCCTCGAGGAGCCAGCCTTGCCAGACCGTTGATGGCGGCGCGCGCTTTCTCGCGCATCACGTGATCCAAGGTCCTGCCGATCAGCAGGAAGAATAGCAGCGAGACCGACGCATCGAACCAGGCGTGTTCACCATGGTGGACGGTCTCCCAAAGGGAGACGGCATAGGAAAGCGTCACGGCAAGGGAAATCGGAACATCCATATTGGTGCGGCCGTGACTCAACGCATTCCACGCCGATCGGAAAAAGAACCGGCCGGCGTAGATAAGTGCCGGTGCCGCGATCATTGCCGAAATCCAATGGAACAGGTCGCGGGTCGCCGCATCCGCCCCCGACCAGACCGATACCGAAAGAAGCATGATGTTCGCCGCCGCGAAGCCGGAAACACCCACGGCCCGGAGGAGCTCATTCCTCACTCTGTCGTTTTCGGGCGCGAGCGGCATAAAAAGATGGGTTCGATAGCCGGCGGCCTCGATGGCCGCCACAATGTCCGAGGGATCTGTTTTCCCTTGCGCCGTTTGCTCGGCGTAAACGCAGCTCACCCGCCGCGACGTCAGGTTGACCCTTGCCTTGCGGACATAAGGGAGCGCCGTCAGCGCCTTCTCGATCGTCGAAATGCAGCCGCCGCAGTGCACGTCCGGCACGCTGAAGTCGAGCTGCCTCAAGCCGCCGCCCAGCGGATGACTGGCAAGATTGATCTCTTCGGCGCTGAGTGTGCTCCGGCTCAGCGCCATCACGGCTTCGGCATTCATCGTGCAGCACGTCATTGGTCGGGCTCCGCGGTATCGATGCGGACAGCCTGGTGCATAACGAGGGCTCCCGCATGCCTCGCGACGATCTCGACAATCCAGTCACCCGTGGCGACATCGTGATCCCCTGCGAAGTGACCCTCCGAGAGCTTTCTGAAAGCGACGCTGAAGTCGTTATGATCTCCGACGGGCCGCTTGAAGTTTGCCGTGACCTCGTCAACGATCGCCGGCGATCCGTCGCGGTTGCGGATGGAATAGTAGATTTCGGAACTCTTGATCGAAAGACGGCCGGTGATCCCCGATGCGGTCATCGCCTTCATCGCGGCGGCGTTCTTGTTGAACTCCTGGCTGGCGACGTATGTATCGTTCACCACCAGCCCGCTCCAGGTCGACGAGGCCAGCCATGCCATGGTGACGTTGACGGCGATTATGACCCCGAAGAAGGTGGTGGTCGTCAGCAACATGTGTCTACCGGTGAATCCTTTGGCACCAACACTCATCTTGTCGCTCCTGGCGCGTTGAAGGCCGCGCGGTAAGTTGCCCTGTCGGAATGCTCGGCGTCCTCGATCGAGAACAGAAATTCATTGACTGCGATACCGGTCTGTTTTCGGGAGATGAAGACCTTGAGCGTATTGGCCATGTCGGGCGATGCATCGACGACGAAGCTGCGAGCGTCTTTAATGCCGAATTCCGGGATGCGCATCGTCGCATCCTCCATCCCGATCAGCTTCAACTCGATTTTCCTGGGTCTCGGCACCATGTTGAGGATTCGCAGCGTGTAGCCGTTCCGGATCGATCCGTCGCTTTCCAGCACGTATTGAGGATTGCGATCATGAAGGACATTGAGTTCGAGGCGCTCCCGCATCGACAAATGCGCCAGCATGGCGACGCCGATGGCAGCCCAGACGACCGCGTAGAAAACGACTCTCGGACGGAAGATGATCCGCCAGTTGAAATGGCGCACCGCATCGACAAACGTGCCATCCGGGTTTCGCACCTTCGCCGGCTGAACCGGCGTCTTTCCGCCCTCGGTCGCAAGTGCCATGTTGGCTGCGTATTCGCTCAGCGTCGCGTATGCGATAAGGCCGCGCGGCTTTCCGAGCTTGTCCATGACGCCATCGCAGGCGTCTATGCACAGGGCACAGGTGATGCACTCCATCTGCTGGCCGTCTCTGATGTCGATACCCATCGGGCACACGGAAACGCAGGCATTGCAATCGACGCAGTCGCCGGTAACTTGCCCCGTTGCCAGCGCTTTCTTGGCATGGCGGGAGCGCTGCTCGCCGCGCCAGTCATTATAGGTGACGACCAGCGAGTTTTCATCCAGCATCGCCCCTTGAATGCGTGGCCATGGGCACATGTAGGTGCAGACCTGTTCGCGCATCAGCCCGCCCAGGACATAGGTGGTCGAGGTGAGGATGCCGATCGTCACATAGGCGGCCGCTGGTGCGGTGCCGGAGATCAAAGCCTTGAGAAGCGTCGGCGCGTCGGCGAAATAGAATATCCATGCCCCTCCGGTAGCGAGGCCTATGGCGAGCCAGATGGAATGCTTGAGAATACGCTTTCTGATCTTCTCGAAGGTCCAGGGACCCGCATCCAGCTTTATTCTGGCATTGCGGTCCCCTTCGACAGCGCGTTCGACGACCAGAAAGAGGTCGACCCATACGGTTTGCGGACAGGCATAGCCGCACCATGCCCGCCCAACGGCGGCGGTCACGAGGAAAAGGCCGAATCCGGCCATCACCAGCAGGCCGGCCACATAGTAGAACTCCTGCGGCCATATCTCTATGAAGAAGAAAAAGAACCGCTTTGAAGAGAGATCGACGAGAATCGCCTGGTCGGGCGCATAGAGGCCGCGATCCCAGCGTATCCAGGGCGCAAGATAGTAGATCGCAAGCGTGACAAGCATGACGATCCACTTGAAGCGGCGGAAACGGCCTTCAGCTCTTTTCGGAAACACTTTCTTGCGGGCAGCATAGAGCGGCCGGCGGTTTCTGCGCGCGTTAACAGGCTCGACATCGACTCGTTCGACATCTTGGGAGCCTTGTGCTGTGTAGAGGTTCATGGGAGGTATCCGATTTCTTTCCCAATCTTGTCAATTTCCGGCTCATCGATCGTTGATTCAGGTCAACCGGCCGGCTGACAGAAGAATGCAGCGTCAAGGGACGGAGGCTGTCGTCGCCGTCGGGGACGGGCCGGACGCAGCGGCGCCGGCATGAATGAAAACGCTTGGGCGCACCGGCGCGTGGGGCTGCAAAGCTCCACAAAGCGGACCGCGCCCATGATTTTTCACCGCCTTCCTTCTACTTGCCACCACCAAGCGAATGGACAAATACGGTCAGTTCTTTCACGGTCGTATCACCCAATCGGCCTGACCAGGCAGGCATCACGCCATGCTTCGGCGCGGTAACCTGACGAATGATCGCATCTTCACCCGCGCCCTTGAGCCAGATGGCGTCGGCAAGATTTGGGGCGCCGACTTCCAGCTTGCCCTTGGCGTCCTCTCCGTGGCAGGCGGCACAGTTGTCGATGAATATCCGCTTGCCTGCCGGCACAAGTGCCGGGTCCGATGGAGCATTCGTCAGGCTCCAGACATAGACGGCAACGTCTCGGATCTGGTTGCGGTCGAGTACGTCGCCGAAAGCCGGCATCTCCGACACGTGCGTATCGGGATCGGCATCGAAGCGGATGCCATGGGAAATCGTCTTCTGGATCGAGTCGAGATCGCCCCCCCAGAGCCAGTCGTCGTCGTTGAGGTTGGGAAAACCCGGCCCTCCGCTTGCACCGGAGCCGTGACAAGGTGCACAATTAACCTTGAACGCAGACGCCCCACCGACGATCGCGAATTCACGAAGCGCGGGATCGGCATCGATTTCCTGGACCGTTTTTGCCGCTATCATGTCACGGAATTTCATTTGCGCCGTCTTGGATTGCTCCAAATCCTGCTGCAGCGCGGCTCGGCTTGAGAAGTTCAGGTAGCCTCGCGTGGCAGAAGTAACCATCGGTATCGATGGATAGAGGAAGGCGTATCCAACAGCCCAGGCAATGGTGACGCAAAATGTCCACACCCACCATCTTGGCATCGGATTGTTGAGTTCGCGGATGCCGTCCCATTCGTGCCCGGTGGTATCGACCCCGCTCAATTCGTCGACGTGCTTTTCCGCCATTTCAATCATCCTTCAAAGGTATCTTGGCGGCGTCTTCCGCGGCCTTTCTGCTACCAGGCCTTATCGCGACCAAGATCGCGCCCACAAAGAAGGCGCTCATCGCCAGGAGGCCCCAACTGTCAGCGAAATGCCGCATTGCATTGTAGGTATCCATTGATCCGCCTCATCGATAACCGGTGGCATCGTCGTAGGTCGAGAAGTCGACCAGCGTGCCGAGCATTTGCAGATAGGCGACAAGAGCATCCATCTCGGTGAGCCTCGTTGGGTTGCCGTCGAAGTCGCCGACCTTCGCCTTCGGATAGCGCTTGAGGAGCGCGGTCGTATCTGCGCCCGGATCGGCTTGAGCTCTCATGTCCGCTTCGGCGTTGGCAAGCATATCGTCGGTATACGGCACGCCGACATCTTCGTTGGCTTTCAAGTCCATGCCGATATCCTTCACCGTCACGTCACGATCCTTGAGGAAAGCGTAGGTCGGCATGATCGATTCCGGAACGACGGCCCTGGGATTGGATAGGTGCTGGACATGCCACTCATTGGAATAACGGCCGCCGACACGTGCCAGATCCGGACCGGTGCGCTTCGATCCCCACTGGAACGGGTGGTCGTACATCGATTCAGCCGCGAGGGAGTAATGCCCGTAACGCTCGACCTCGTCGCGGAACGGCCTGATCATCTGGCTGTGACACAGATAGCATCCCTCGCGGACGTAAATGTTGCGCCCGGCCAGCTCGAGTGGAGTATAGGGACGCATCCCCTCCACCCTTTCGATGGTGTTCTGGAGGTAGAACAATGGGGCGATCTCGACAATGCCGCCGATGCTGACCACGAGCAGCGACCCAAGCAGCAGAAGCGTCGCGTTCTTCTCGAGAATCTGGTGTTTGTCCAATATGGAAACCATCTTTCACCTCACTCGGCAGGTTGTGCCTGGGGCACATAAGAGGTCGGAAGAGCGGCCTCGGTTCTGACTTCGCCGCGGATTGTCATGTAGACGTTCCATGCCATTACGACGCCACCGGCCAGGTACAGACCGCCGCCGACGGCACGAAGGACGTAATAGGGGAGCATGGCAGCCACGGTTTCCGCGAACGAGTAGACGAGGAAGCCCTGGGCGTTATATTCGCGCCACATCAAGCCCTGCTGGATTCCCGCCACCCATAGAACGGCGGCATAAATTACGATGCCCAGAGTGGCCAACCAGAAGTGCCAATTGACCATCCGCAGACTATAGAGGCGCTCACGTCCCCACAGCTTGGGTGTAAGATAGTATATTGCGCCGAAAGTAATCATGCCGACCCATCCAAGCGCACCGGAATGCACGTGGCCAATCGTCCACTCGGTATAGTGACTGAGTGAATTCACCGTCTTGACCGACATCATCGGGCCTTCGAAGGTCGACATGCCGTAGAATGCCAAAGCCACAACCATCATGCGGATGATCGGATCGGTGCGAATCTTGTCCCAGGCGCCGGACAAGGTCATGAGACCGTTGATCATGCCGCCCCACGAAGGCATCCACAGCATCACCGAAAACACCATGCCAAGGGTCTGCGCCCAATCCGGCAATGCAGTATAGTGCAGATGATGCGGACCGGCCCAAATGTACATGAAGATCAGAGCCCAGAAATGGATGATCGACAGCCGATACGAATAGACCGGGCGATTGGCCTGCTTCGGGACGAAATAGTACATCATCCCCAGGAAGCCGGCGGTCAAAAAGAAGCCGACAGCGTTATGCCCGTACCACCACTGGGTCAGTGCATCCTGAACACCGGAGAAGACGGAGTAGCTTTTGCTGCCGAAGAACGAAACGGGTACCGCGAGGTTGTTGACCACATGGAGTATTGCGATCGTAACGATGAAGCTTAGGTAGAACCAGTTGGCAACGTAGATATGCGGCTCCTTGCGCCTCAGAATTGTGCCGAGAAACACAATCAGATAAGCGACCCACACGACCGTCAGCCAGATATCTTCGTACCATTCCGGCTCCGCATATTCACGCGCCTGGGTGATTCCGAGTACGTAGCCGCTCGCCGCCATGATGATGAAGAGCTGATAGCCCCAGAATACGAACCAGGGCAGGCTGCCTCCGAACAGGCGCGCGCGGCAGGTGCGCTGGACGACATAAAATGACGTCATGATAAGACCATTGCCGCCAAATGCGAAGATTACCGCTGACGTGTGAACCGGGCGCAGCCTTCCGAAATTCAGATATGGCGCGAAATTCAGGTCGGGAAAAGCCAATTGCAATGCGATCACCAGACCCACCAGAAAGCCGACGACCCCCCAGAAGACCGTAGCGATCAGGCCATAGCGAATGACTTCATCGAAATATCCGGATGCGTTGACATTTGGTGCCCGGCTCGCCGGTGAGAAGTTTACTCTCCGCAAGAGCAGGACGGTTCCCACCACCAGACAGAAACATATTATGCCCATATGGACGGCGAACAGATGGTCGTGTGCCAAACCGGCCATCACCAGAGCTGCGAACGCTGCGATGGCAACCGCCATCGTCTCGACAGTGTAGTTCATGTATCATCCCCCGTGCGCAGGCGACCGTATAGCGGCCGGCTTTCCCCGCACTTCCATCGAAGGACTGTCACGGAGAGGGGCGTCGCTCCTTGATTTAGATCAACGAGGCGGGAATTGGCGTCTGGATACCTGGATCTGTTCGCATTCGCATCTTTCGCGCGGCATGCTTATTCCGGCGCGACGTGCGCGGTTGTTTAACGCGCCGGCTTTCAACGGTGGACGCGGCTGCCCGGCAATGCCGGTGATTTCCGAAAACCTGTCATGGAAGTAACGTCCACTCACGTGCGAAGAGTGCAATGCCGGCTCATGTGCACGATAAGGCGGAGTCGGAGGTGTCGGCCGCACCTCTTCGACCGACACCATCCTCCCCGGTGAGGCTCCCCGTCCGCCCTCACCGGTTCACCAGAGCATTTCCGCGTTCTCCGAAGCGCGAAACGCTCTATCTTCATATTTCCCAACGCATTCAGGACGAAAAACCGCCACGCACTTTTCCTGGAAAGGCCTTAAAGCCGCCGACCGCCTTTGGTTCGGCATCCATATGAGCGATTATCCCGCATGGGAACCGGGTTTTGGTCATTGCTGTGTCCGCGATGGGCCGGCGCTATCGTTGCGCACGGCCTCATGCGAGTTCGTCACTGGGCAGCCTTGGCGAGGTCCGCATCGAGCCGCTTGCGCACCATCGGCGGAAGCTGAGCGGTCTTAACGGCTTGAAGATTGGCTGGATTGTCCCCGACCTGAATCAAAGCGACCATGCCCATACCAGCATGCGGCGTGCACTTCACAACGTAATCGCCGGCAATATCGAACTTCTGCTGATACTGCTCGCTCGGCTTGGATTTGAATTCCGGCGCGCCGTCCGGAATAAGCCCCTTAAACGTCTCGACGTTATGGCTTTTGTCGGTCGGCACAAAAGTCACGGTATCGCCAGGCGCGATTTTCACAAAGCCCGGTTCGAACACCATGACACCATCACTGCCTTTGTTAAGCAGCTGGATTTGATGGTCAGCCGCCATCAGCGGCGCTGCTGAAACCATCAATGCCGCCGTGGCTGCAAAAAGGCCGAATTTCAAATGCATTTGGAAGTCTCCTATCCTACCGGCCTCTTTGGCCTCGAGGACATGTGTAGGGTATAGGCCGGGCCCTCTCTTTGATGTTCATCAAGCTTCTCGGGAAAACAGGAAGGAATGCAGCTGGAGCGCGATGCCGAAAAGCGTGAGGGGATTTCGGACGACATCATGCTCTACATCTTTGATTCTGAGAGCG
Organism: Hyphomicrobiales bacterium; assembly: GCA_900468625.1. Lineage (GTDB taxonomy): Bacteria > Pseudomonadota > Alphaproteobacteria > Rhizobiales > Rhizobiaceae > Rhizobium. Next base: position 81,454 of record UBUL01000029.1, on the reverse strand, counting down.
GATTCAGATTTTGGGCCGGATAGGCCTAAAATCATCCGGCCCGACCCGCTCCATGCGACACGGTCCTGCTCGTCCTGAGGCGCGCCGAATGCTTTGAGTGGATTGCTCAGCCGTCACACCGGCTTTGGAACAGCGAGCAGGCAGCAGGTGAGGGAATGACCACCATTTTCAAGCCGCGGGATGGCTGAGCTGGGAGACGATCGCCGACGGCGGCGTCAACACAAGCCTCCAAACACTACGCCGCTTCTGTACCGGCATTCGTCGTTACGGAAGGGGGAGCCAGGCTCTCCAGCGCCTTTCGAATCTGTCCGACAATCTCCCGCTCGGTACGGATATGCTGGCGCATGGGCGCGACGAACGACCGAAGCAGATATCCGACAGCGTCCGAAGGCAAGGGACACCTGTCCGCCTTCAAGGCGGCAAGTACGTGTGCGACCTCCTGTGCGGCGTTGCGGTCGAACTGCCGGCTCGTTCTTCGATGCTCCTCGGCATCAGCCAATTCCCTGCTCGTCATGATAAAGCTCAGATAAGGGGAGACGACACGCACCTCTAATTCATGCGTGGAAGCCAGCAGCGGCGGAAGGCCGTCCGCGATCGTATCGCAGAGCCTGTGATCGACGCGGCATGGCAGGAAGTCCGCAATCGCTTCCAGCAGATCGCACCAGGAGAGGAGCCGGCAATAGCAGCCTTCGAGCTCCCGAAAGTCGTCGACCATCTCTTTCATGATTGCTACCTCTGCATGTAGAGGCTGGCAGCAATGGCCACGGCGGCCAGGACGGCAGAGAGAACACCTGTCCTTTGCAGAACACCCATACGGTAAAGAGCGAGCGCAAAGAAAACGATCACCGGGGTCGCTATCGAAAGTCCAATCTGTGCGTCGGTCATTTGATCTCCTATGATGGCAATCATAGCGGACCGGACACTTAGCTCATTGCGGTCGGTCAAACAGCTCGGAGTTTTTCCATTCAATCCGCGGCCAGCTCATACAATGCTCAAAGTGTCCGATGATTGCGACGCCATCGATCTTTGCGGGAACGCAACGAAGCAAGCGATCGATGCGCTTACTGCTCGCGTATGAACACGACTACGACCACCTCATCACGGGACGTCACGGACATTGGCGGATCCGAAGACGGAGACTTACTCGTCTGGATACTCGCCTGGAGCGAGCTTGCGGCATTCGGTGCGCTTCTCTGTGCATTCATTGCCGCAGGGTGGATGCATCCCGCCGACTTCGCCGCCGGAAGGGCGCAGCTGCATCAGGATATACCCGTACTTAACACCATGGTTCTTCTGGCAAGCGGCTGGTTTGCGGCTTCGGCCGCGTCACCGAACTCGCGAAGCAGGCGTCTTCAGCTCTTCGCAGCGGCGGCAAGCGGCCTGCTCTTCGTCGTCATCAAGTTATGCGAATACCGCGTCGAGGGGATATCTATCGTCACGACCGACACCTTCACTCAGCTTTACCTGCTCCTTACCGGTTTCCACCTCGCGCATGTTCTCTTCGGTTCCTTTATCCTGCTGATCGTCGGAGTTTTCCCCAACCGGCAGAATATCCACCTCATCTGCACACTCTGGCATGTCGTCGATATCGTCTGGCTGGTCATGCTTCCCGTGGTGTACTTGATATGAGGTTTCGCCGGAACGAAATCGCGCTCGCACAAACCTTCGCAGCGCTCGTGCTTCTGACCGCCTGCGTCTTCGTGTCCGCACGGTATTTTTCCGCGAGCGTACCCCGCTACCTTCTGATCGTTGTCATCACCTCGATGATCGTAGCGAAGGTGAGATTCGTCGTCCTCGACTTTCTGGGCCTTCGCGGAAGCCCCTCTCCTATCGGGCCGGCCCTGATCGCTTGGGCGGCGACGATTCTGCTTCTCGCGTCTGCCAGGGCTCTGGTTCTCGGTTGGTCGTAAGACACCGATAATCCTTCAATTGCACCGGCTGGCGCGGAACACGAAAACATCGGCGATCAGGCATAAGCCCCATTCACCCGCATGCTTGCGAATTAACAAAGACCTCCCCCTCGAATTCGATCATCCAGACATCGCGAGCACATGGCTCGAATTTCGACGTCACGGCGGTTCCGCCAATGACATGAAAGGGTGATCGATGGCTGAACGCCTGACAAAAACCGCGGCCCGGAACGTTTTCTATGGCGGGTCCGCCTTCTTCTTCGCGATCTTCGTGGGACTGACGGCCCACAGTCATTACTACATTCGCACCGTTTCGACCGACGAGACGACGCTGACGGACGGTGTCGCCCGCGGAAAGCGGATCTGGGAGCGAAACTCCTGCATCAACTGCCACACGATAGACGGTGAAGGCGCGTACTTCGCGCCCGAACTTTCCAATGTGTGGATCCGCTGGGGCGGAGATAAGGATCCCGCCGCCGCACGCGAGGCGCTGCACGCCTGGATGGCGGCCCAGCCTTCCGGCATTCCGGGACGCAGGCAGATGCCTCAGTTCAATTTGACCGACAGGGAAGTGAACGATCTTGCCGACTTCCTCGAATGGGTCAGCAAGGTAAAGACACAGAACTGGCCCCCGAACCAGGCCGGTTGAGACACGATTGGGATAAAATCATGAGATACAAGACACAGAGCGTCGCAATGCTCTATTTCTACGGAGCTCTCGGCCTTTTCGTGGCGCAGCTCCTATTCGGCGTGCTGGCTGGCACGATCTACGTCCTGCCGAATACCCTTTCGGTAACACTGCCCTTCAACATCGTCCGCATGATCCACACGAATGCTTTGATCGTCTGGCTTCTGATGGGCTTCATGGGAACCACCTACTTCCTTCTCCCCGAGGAATGCGAGACGGAACTATATAGCCCGAAGCTTGCGATCGCGCAGTTCTGGCTATTCTTCGTCGCGGCCGGAGTGGCGGTCGCCGGCTATCTCTTCCATATCCACGAAGGCCGTGAGTTTCTTGAACAGCCTTTCCCAATAAAGGTCGGCATCGTTGTCGTTGCGCTGATGTTCCTCTTCAATGTCACGATGACGGCACTCAAGGGCCGCAAGACGACGATCACCAACATCTTGCTGTTCGGCCTCTGGGGCGTGGCGATCTTCTTCCTTTTCTCCTTCTACAATCCATCGAATCTTGCCTTGGACAAGATGTACTGGTGGTGGGTCGTCCATCTGTGGGTGGAGGGCGTGTGGGAACTCATCATGGCCTCGGTCCTCGCCTATCTCATGATCAAGCTCAACGGTATCGACCGCGAAGTCGTCGAAAAATGGCTCTACGTCATCATCGGGCTCGCGTTGTTTTCGGGAATCCTGGGAACCGGCCACCATTATTACTGGATCGGTGCGCCCGGCTACTGGCAATGGATCGGCTCCCTTTTCTCCACGCTGGAAGTCGCTCCGTTCTTTACGATGGTCGTCTTCACCTTCGTGATGACCTGGCGGGCGGGGCGCAAGCATGAAAACAAGGCGGCAATTCTCTGGTCGCTCGGCTGCTCCGTCATGGCCTTCTTCGGGGCGGGTGTATGGGGATTCCTCCACACTCTGTCGTCAGTGAACTACTATACGCACGGAACGCAGGTCACGGCGGCTCACGGACATCTCGCATTCTTCGGCGCCTACGTCATGCTGAACCTTGCAGCCATGACTTACGCGATCCCGCAGATACGCGGCCGAGCCCCCTACAACCAGTGGCTCTCCATCGGCAGCTTCTGGATCATGTGCAGCGCCATGTCGGTCATGACCTTCGCGCTGACCTTCGCCGGCGTCATTCAGGTGCATCTGCAGAGGGTTCTCGGTCAGCCGTATATGGACGTCCAGGATCAGCTGAGCCTATTCTACTGGGTCAGACTTGGCTCGGGAATCTTCGTCTTCATCAGCGCGCTCATGTTCATTTGGTCGGTCCTGATCCCGGGCCGCGAGCGCGTTACCCAGGCCACGACCCAGCCCGCCGAATAGGCGGGCCTTCACGGAGATCGGAAATGACGATAGCTCTCAATCATCCGCTGAATCCCAAGGCGGAAATTCCTCTCTACTCCCCCCAGGGCAACGAATGCGCGCTGTTCGAAAGCGCGTGGACCCGGCAGCTGCCGGTTCTTCTTAAAGGGCCGACCGGCTGCGGAAAGACCCGGTTCGTCCATCACATGGCAGCCCGGCTGGGACTTCCAGTCTCGACCGTCTCCTGCCATGACGACCTGACGGCGGCCGACCTGACCGGCCGCTATCTGCTCAAGGGCGGGGAGACCGTCTGGGTCGACGGCCCCCTCACCAGGGCGGTCCGTAACGGCGGCGTCTGCTACCTGGACGAAATCGTCGAAGCGCGTAAGGACGTCGCCGTCGTGCTTCATCCGCTCACCGACGATCGTCGAATCCTTCCACTCGAGCGGACAGGCGAAATCCTCGAAGCGCAGTCTGCATTCATGGTCGTCGTATCCTACAATCCAGGCTATCAGAACCTGATGAAGGCCCTGAAACCAAGCACCCGGCAGCGCTTCATCTCGATCGAATTCGATTTCCTGCCGCGCGAGAAGGAAATCGCCACCGTCGCGATCGAAAGCGGGCTTCCGGAGGGAAAGGTCGCTCCGCTCGTCGATCTTGCGCGGCGCCTGCGCAACCTCAAGGGGCAGGATCTGGAAGAAGGCGTATCGACCCGCCTGCTCATCTACTGCGCGACGCTCGTCGATGCCGGGATGCCGGTTTCGGACGCGGTGCGCGCCGCCATCATCGAACCGCTCACCGACGATGCCGACGTGAAGGCGGCGCTCCTTGAAGTGGCCAAGGCCACGCTTGCTTAGGATCGGACGGCATGCTCGAATTCCTCGAACTTGAAGAAACAGTAGGACGCGCCTGGCACCGTTTCGTCGGCGACACGAACTCGTGGCCGCGCCACCCCGATCAGTCGGTGCGGCTGGCGGACATCAGATCGCAGCTCGCCGTCTGCTTCCGTGCCTTTGGGGGTGAAGCCACGCTTCAGATCCAGAAGTCGCGGCAAAAGACTTCTTCTCACCGTCTTCGGCTGCGCCAAGTAATAGGCCTTGGCGAAGAGAGGAGCGATCATCCGACATGGGACAACTCGGCGATACATCTTCCCGCGGTCATCGAGATTTTCGATGACCGCGAGCTCAATCATGACCTCTACTTCTGGCTTGCGGCGTATGTCGCGATCGCTGTCGCACCCGACCGAGCATCTTCCGATCCGGCCCTTCGGGATATAGCGCGCATCGAAGCAGGACGCCGAAACTCACGGGCGGTAACAGAGGCCCTTCCCGGCATGCGCAGCCGCTACGTTCGCCTGAGCCGTGCGTTGGTTTCGTGCCGCGAGCGAGGCAGGCTTCCCTCGGTCGAGGCACGGATCGAGACGTTTGCAATGGCGGCGCTGTCCGTTCCAATCGAGCACGATCTTCCGCACGACGCTCGGCCCGAGATCAAAGCGTCGCCGGCCGGCTATCTCCCCATGCTTCCGATCCCGCTCTGGGCCGACTTTTGCGGCAGCGCCGATTGCCGGAACTCGGATCGCGACGATCTTCCCTCGGATATGTCGCAGCGCGACGCCGCGGAAAAACCGTCGCACGAGGCGAAGCGAAGCAAGGATGCCGACGATCGCAAACGGGACCCTTTCATATTGAACCGGTTCGAGAAAATCCTCGCAATGGCCGAGATGGTGAATGTGGACCGGCCAAGCGACGACCGGGAGGACGACGATCCGTCGGCCGCGGACGAACTAGACGATATCACACTTAGTGAAACGAAAGAGAGGCCCAGATCCAAGTTTCATTTCGACCTCGATCTTTCCCCGGAGGCCGTGGATCCCTCCCGCATTCACGGAGAGTTCGTCTATCCCGAATGGAATTATCGCAAGCAGGAGTATCTTCCGGATCACTGCCGGGTGGTGCTGGGAACTGCGGCGGACGCGGGACAGACAGCACCGGCCAGCGATCAGTCCATCATCCGCAAGGTCAAGAAGCAGTTCGAAACACTGCGTCCCAAGCGCGAAGCAAGACGGGCGCAGCTGGACGGGAACGATCTCGACCTGGAGGCGGTCATCCGCTCACGCATCGATCTTCTCGCCACGGGGCATCCGAACGATCATATCTACGAATGCGCGCGGCCGGCTGCGCACGAGCTGGCAACCTCGATACTTGTCGACGTCTCGCTATCCACGGACTCATGGGTGGACAATCGAAGAGTGCTCGATGTGGAGATGCAAGCCCTTGATGTGATTGCGCGAGGTCTCGAGGCATGCGGAGACAGTTTTTCCATCGAAACGTTCACCTCGCGTCGCCGAGACTGGGTCCGCATCGACTCGATCAAGCGCTTCGACGAGAAGCTTTCGCCGGTGGTCGCCCGCCGCATCGCCAGCCTGAAACCCGGCTACTACACGCGCATGGGCGCCGCGATCCGGCACGTCTCGAAACAGCTCGACGATCAAGGCGTTCGAAAAAGACTCCTGATGATCCTGACCGACGGCAAGCCAAACGACGTCGATCACTACGAAGGAAGGTTCGCTCTGGAGGACTGCAAAAAAGCCGTGACCGAAGCGCGCAGCCGCGGTCAGACTGTTTTTGCGGTCACGGTGGACCGGAACGCGGGTGATTATCTTCCGGCCATCTTCGGCCGCCAAGGATATGCCCTGGTCTCGCACATCGCCAATCTGCCCAGCGCCTTGCCCACGATTTACAGGAGCCTGACGGCGTAGCAGGCAGTTCACCGACAGCTATCGGATCTTGTCACACTCCGCTTCGGCGAAAAGGGCGACGTCGTTTTTTATGCAATTCCGGACGAAAAGCAGCCTCGCGCCTTTCCTGGCATTGCTTTAGGCCGCCTTGCTGTGTGTCCTTCCCAGCGCCCCGAAGTAGGCATCGAAGGCTGCTGCGACGGCACGGACCATGAAACGCAAGTCCTTGGACACGGTGATGCGGCCGCCGGCGATGGCGGCCACTCCGTCGGCCACCAAATCGTCGAAGCGGGGATTCCGCTCGAGCAGGAAGCCTGCATCATATCCGGCCTCGCGGCACAAGCCGGCAATATCCACCTCGAAATCGCACATGAGACGCTCGATGACCTTGGCGCGGAGCTTGTCCTCACGAGTGAGAAGATAGCCCTTCGCGGTTGGAAGGAGCCCGAGGGAAACCATCTCGGCATATCGTCCGATCGCGACGTGGTTCTGGTAATAGCCGGATGGCAGCCGCCCTATGGATGATGCACCCAGCCCGATGAGTGTTTCACACTCGTCCGTAGTATATCCCTGGAAGTTCCTTCGCAGCGTACCGGATCGAGCCGCGAGCGCGAGTTCGTCGTCAGGAAGCGCAAAATGATCGAGACCGATCCGGATGTATCCTGCGGAGACAAGTTCTTCGGCGATCGCTTCGGCCTGTTCGTTGCGCTCTGCGGCCCCCGGAAGCGCCGACTCATCGATGAGCCGTTGATGCTTCTTGAAGGCGGGAACGTGAGCATAGCCGAAAACTGCAAATCTCTCCGGCCTTAAATCGATCGCCATCCGCACCGTTTCGACGCACGAGCCGACGGTTTGAAAAGGCAAGCCGTAGATCAGGTCGAAATTCGTGCTTGACACGCCGCGACTGCGCAGGCCCGCGACCGCCGCCTCCGTCTGGCCGAAAGTCTGGATGCGGTTGATCGCCTTCTGGACGACCGGATCGAAACTCTGGACACCGAGGCTCACCCTATCGACGCCATTCTCGCCAAGCGCGATCATCATTTCGCCGGCAAGCGTTCGAGGGTCGATCTCGACTGCCACGCTGGTGTCCCGGGCGAATGCAAACGAAGTTCTGAGCGTCTTCATAAGAGCGGAGAACTCGTGAGGTTTCATGATCGTCGGTGTGCCGCCTCCGAAGTGCACGTTCTTGACGGGAATCTCGCCATGGGCTTCCTTGGCGACCAATTCAATCTCGCGGCTCATGACATCGAGATAGTCGAGAATCGGACCGTCATGGCGCGTGATGGTCGTATGACAGCCGCAATACCAGCACATGGATCGGCAGAAGGGCATGTGGAGATACAACGATACGGGTGCCCCGGCTGTTGCGGCTGCCAGAGCCTGCGAATAGTCCTCAGGCCCGACGCTTGCTGCGAATGCAGGGGCGGTCGGATAGCTCGTATAACGTGGCAGGCGGGCTTCGCCGTATTTGGCCACCAATGCGTTCGACATCTTCTTTTCCCTCATGAAGCTCGTGGCTCCTTATGCCCGCCCGCCCAAAGGGCTTCCTTGTCATAAGTCAATGACGGAAAACGCCGGCTATCCGAAACCTCTCGGATGTTTGTTCGCTGTCAAAGTTCGAGAATCTCCCAACGGATATCTTGAAAGTCGGCGAATGGACGAGCCGCCGTCCTCTCACCCAACGATGAGCGGCAAAGGAACTGTCAATGACTGAAGCATTTTCCACCCAAAATGAAATCGTCCACATCGACGTACGGATTCTTCCGCCGGTCGAACGCCACCCGCGCATCTTCGGCACCCTTCATGCGCTCGCACCGGGAGCCATCCTCCATATTACGAGCGATCACGAGCCGCGACCGCTGCAGTACCAGCTTGAGACTGCCCTACCGGGCAAGTTCTCCTGGGAATATCTCGAGCAGGGACCGGATGTATGGCGCGTCGAGATTACCCGCCTCGACGCCGGCTGCGACTGCTGCTGCGGCGGCCACTGACGCCGGAGAAGCGCGATGATACCAATGGGCACCAGCCTGTCGCGGTGGACGATGTCCTATTTCGCAGCGGCACTTTTTTTTCTGCTGTTCGCAGAGTGCCTGCTTGCGATCGGAGGCTGGGTTCCGTCGCTTGACGTGACCGAGCCGGACGCGCTTATCGTCGTGCACTCCACGGCAATCGGATGGCTGGGCCTGCTGATGATCGGTGCGCTTCTGCAATTCGGACCGGTATTGACCGGTCTGAGCCTGCCGGCCGAAAATCTCAGCCTGGCGGCACTCGGCGGCATAGTGATGGGACTGGTTCTGCTCATCTCCGGCTTCCGATCGATCGAAGCCGGATCAGAGGCGGCCGGCCCCGTCATGATCGCGGCGGCATCCATACTCGCGATTTCGATCCTGTCGATCGCATCCATCTTCCTCTCACTCCTCTGGCGTGGACGACGCGCCCACGAAGCGTCACGCTTCGTTCTCCTGGGCATTGCAAGTCTGGCGGCCGCTGTCGCACTGGGCTCGCTTTTTGCGATCGTCGTCTCCGGCGTGGCAGGAAGTCCCTCCGTCGTATCCTACGTCGTCAGCGCAGCACCATTGCATGCCGGCCTGGGGCTCGTTGGATGGATGACGTTCGGCGCGATCGGGGTGACCTACAAGCTGCTGCCGATGTTTCTGCTGTCGAACGACATGAAACAGTCCGTCATGCTTCGCGCAAGCGGATCGGCGATTGTCGTCCTTCTTATTTCCGCGGCCGTCGCCTTGGTGTTCGACACCGACATTGCCGGCAAGCTAGCCCTTCTGGCTGATCTCCTCCTTCCGATTGCCACGGCAGCATACCTCGCCGAACTTTTCCGCGCTTATCGCAGCCGTCGCCGCCGGACGCTTGAACTGAACACCTACTGGTCTCTTCCGGCATTCGTCCTGCTCGGCATCTCGGTTCCCCTCCTCTCTTGCGCAATCCTTTTTCACGCTGGCCAGCAAACCATCGTTGCCCTCTCCTATCTCTTCGTCTTCGGCTGGCTGAGCGGACTTGGGCTGGCGCAGCTTCTAAAGATCGTTCCCTTCCTCACATGGATCGAGGCATTCGGCCCGCTTCTCGGCCGACGCCCGACACCGCGGTTGACGGATCTTGTCGATACATTCCGATCGAACATTTGGCTCGGCGCCTTCTATGCGGCCGTAATCTTCGCAGCGGCGGCGATCTTTCTTGAATCGGACCACATCTTCCGCATGGCCGCTTTCGTCCAGGCACTTTCGACGGCAGCGCTTATAGTGGAACTTGCGTTGTCGCGAGGACTCGTTGGCGTGGACGCAGAAGCCAAGCAATTCCCGTTCAAACATCCGGCATTCTTCTTCGCCGGCAACCACAGAGGTGACGCCAATGGTTCAGCTTCGTGAACTCGATGTACGACAGATCCTGCGCGATGGCGGGATGCCCTTTCAATTGATCATGGACACTTTCTCAAGCCTTGCTCCGGGCGAAGGCGTCAGGCTGCATGCAATCTTCGAGCCCAAGCCGCTCATCCGGCAGCTTGCGCAGCGTGGCTTCACGCATACGGCCCGACGGCTTGCGGACGACGACTGGGAGATCGAGTTCCTTCCGATAGCAGCCGCGGACGATACCCCGAAGGACGTTGGCGAGACGATCTGGCCCGACCCGGTCTGGAACCTTGACCTGACCGATCTGCCCCCTCCCGAACCCATGGAACGGATTCTCACGAGGCTTGAAACCATGACCAGCGGCGAAGTACTGTTTGCCTTGCTGAACCGTGAGCCGCTTTTCCTGTTTAACGAACTCCGGGAACGCGGCCACGAATGGGTCGGGAATTTCGACGAGACGGGGAGCGTCTACCGGATCATGATCAGGGCAACGCCCGGGGATCGGACCGATGCAAGAAACTGAACTGACATGCGAAGACATTCTAAACGCACTTCGGGAGATCGATGATCCCGAGATCGGAACCAGCATAGTCGATCTCGGTTTGATCTATCAGGTGTCGATTTCCGACCAAGGCCTCGTAGAGATCGACATGACGACCACGACCCGCTTCTGTCCGGCCTCCGGATTTCTGGCCGAGGCAGCGAAAACCAAAGTCGAGATGCTCGCGGGCGTGAGCGAGGCGGTTGTCAACCTCGTCTATGATCCGCCGTGGTCGCCCGAACTGGCAGATCTGTTTTCTTCGGGCAGGCCGGATTGATCTCTATGGGAGATGCGATGCAAGTCGATCGGGAAGACCCTGTCATCGAGGTTTCCTACCTCGCCGACAGATTTGGACTGTCGCAAGACGCTTTCGTGAATCTTCTGCGGCGCGGCCTCGTTCGCAGCCGGGTGGAAATCGGCATCGGAGAAGATGAAGGCACCAAGCGGTTGACCGTGCGCATCGGAAATCGGCAGTGGGTCGCCGTCATGGACGCACACGACTGCATTCTAAGCGAAGAAACACGATTCACGACCAGCCGCAGGTGATGTTTTGGGCCTTGGAACCGGACGATTTTAGGCCGAACCGATCTGAAATCTGAATGAGGCTGTGCCGTTGCAAGGAATGCGGCGGCGCCTCGTTTCACCCGTGTGTCCCCAATCGCGATCCGCCATGCCGTCCGTCAGTGAAGCTGACGGACGGCATGGCGATATCGATCTCATCGACCGTCAGCCTCCCCGCACGGCCAATGGCTTTCTCCCGCCGCAGAGCATGGGTGCATGCTCTGCGGCGAAGAAGCCGAATGCCGCCGTCCATCCCAGGACCGCCAGCATCAGGATTCCCAATCGATAGTCGGGGAGCAGTTCCGCCATCGGTCTGACGAGAGCGACGGCGACAAGAATAGCGTAGGATAGGTTGGTGATCGCGCTGGACTTCAGCTTTCGGCCGGTGTGCCCGCGGCTGGCACGGGTCATGACGGCCAGCATCATCAGCGACACGGATCCGATCGCAAAGATATGGAGCACAACCAGTTCAGGCAGCCCCACAGCCTGAAGCGCGATGGCCGCGAAGCCGATGGGGACGAAAACGAAGGCCGCATGCAGGATAAATACGATGGGTTCCGGCCATGTCGTCCAGCCCCGCCAGCGAACCAGTCGGACCAGATTCAGACCGGCGGCGGCGGCACTAAGCCCGCCGCTCCACCATGCTTGCGGCCAAACCGCCCATGCGATCAGCGAAACGGCGCCGAGAACGATCGTGGCCGCGTCAAAGCGGTTGTAAGGTACGGGAAAGTCGGTCCGGCCGAACTGGTTGAGCCAGTTGCGCGTAAAACTTGGAATAATCCGGCCTCCAACGATCGTCACCAGAAGGACGTAGGCGCCGAGGCCCAGACGGATCGCGAGTTCCGGATTTCCCGCTTTCACGACCGTCAGATGGAAGAGGACGTTTGAAATCGACAGGACTGCCAAGCCACCGACGACCTTGAGATCTTTCCATTTCCGGCCGGCTATGACCTCACGGGTACAAAGGACGAGCATGGCGGGAAGGAACGCGCCGTCGATGACTGCCGCAGGAACCAGGCCTATGGAACTGCTCGCGAGCATGGCGAGACGGCCGGCGGTCCACAGGCTGAAAAGATAGATGAGCGGGCGGCCCGATATCGGCAACCTCCCCGTCCAGTTCGGAATGGCGGTAAGAAGAAAGCCGGAGAGGATCGCTGGCGCAAAGCCGAAGAGCATCTCGTGCGCATGCCAATAGAGCGGCCCGTATTCCGTGGCGAGCGGAACGCCGAGCGTCAGAAAGGCGGCCCAGAGATCGATACTGACGATCGCCCATATTGCGGCAGCCAGAAAGAAGGGACGGAAACCGTAGGAGAAGATGACAAGACCCTCGCGAGACATTCCGCGGGGAGCGCGAGCGCCGTCATCCTTTTTATTCTGCATGATCATTGTCTCCAAAGTCGATCATCCAGCAATGTCCTTCTTTCGAGAACAGGTCGTTGAGATTACGCAAATACCGCCGCCACGATTTTGCGCCACCAAAGCCGCCGGCAATTGATTGCGATCAATCCGATAGCCGAGGGGATCTGCTATCACGCGAACCCCAGGAGGTCCTCATGATCCCGTTCGCTTCCGCTTTCGCAGTCTTTCTTCTCCTCCACTCGATACCGGCCGTTCCGGCAGTGCGCTCCGAAATCATCTCGCGCATCGGCAGACCGGCATATTTCATCGGCTATTCCGCCGCCTCGCTTGCCGCTCTCGCCTGGCTGTTCTCGACTGCCTTGTCCTTGGACTATGTCCCTTTATGGGACCTGCGCCCCTGGCACGCCGCCGTGACATTTGTCCTTGCCCCGCTCGGCGCGTTCCTGGTGATCGCAGGGTTATTGAGCGCAAACCCGCTTTCCGTTGCGATCAGGTCGTCCGAAGATATCGGCGCGGTGGTGGGCATCACAAGACATCCGGTACTGTGGGGATTTGCGATCTGGGCGTTCGGCCATATTGCCGCAAACGGGGATCTGCGGTCGCTGCTTCTCTTTGGAGGATTCGCCCTCTTCGCCCTGGGGTCGATCGCGATAACCGAGAAGCGGGCACGGCGGCGGCTGGGAGACCGGTGGCAGGCATTGTCGCAGAACACTTCGATCGTGCCGATGGCGGCCTTCTTCTCGGGTCGCCGCCCCGGTTGGGATATGCCCATGCTTCTCTCGGCCGCAATTACGGCAGCACTTGTCGTCTGGCTATTGTTCGCAGGTGGTCATGCTCTGCTTTTCGGAGCAGATCCGATTGCTATTTTCGGCTGATTGGAGGCCGCCTCGCCCGTCCATGCCCGCGCCTGGTGCGAAAGAGAAAGTCCGAGCAGATCAATGCCGCGGCAAGCCAGATGATCGGTGATGTCCTCGATCGACCGCGGCCGGTGATAGAAGGCCGGCACCGGAGGCATGACGATGGCCCCCATCTCCGTGACAGAGGTCATGTTGCGCAGGTGGCCGAGGTGAAGCGGCGTCTCACGTGTCATGAGGACAAGGCGCCGCCGCTCCTTGAGCTGCACGTCGGCGGCGCGCGCCACCAAGTTTCCGGACACTCCCGTTGCGATCGAGGCAAGCGTCTTCATCGAACAAGGCGCGATTATCATTCCCGAGACGGGAAACGAGCCGCTCGCGATCGCCGCGCCGATATCCTTGTTGTCATAGCACCGATGCGCCTTGAGCAACATCCGGCCGTGGGCTTCCGGCCCGATTTCGTGCGCCAGCGTCCTCTCCCCGCTGTCGGTAACGACGAGATGAACCCTGACCCGCAGCGCGGTCAGCCGGTCCAGAACTGCGACGCCAAGCGACGCCCCCGACGCCCCGCTTACGGCGACGATGACATCATACCCGTCCGCTTGCCAATCCATGACGGACCCTTTCCCATATTTCGTCTGCGCGCCTTACCAGTTCATCGGGCATGTGAAGTTCGCGGCCCCATTCTCGTTCCGTCTCGGCCCCGATCTTGTTCGTCGCGTCGATTCCCATCTTCGTTCCGAGCCCTGGCCTCGGGGAAGCGAAATCCAGATAGTCTATCGGGCCATTTTCCACGACCAGCAGATCCCGCGCCGCGTCGAATCGCGTGGAGATCGCCCAGAGGACGTCTTCCCATCGGCGGACGGAAACGGCCGCATCCACCACGATCACGAGCTTCGTGTAGTTGAATTGAGGAAGCATCGACCAAAGCCCCATCATCACGCGTCGTGCCTGCCCCGGATATCGCTTGTCGATCGAAACGACGGCGGCACGATAGGAACAGGCCTCGGGCGGAAGCCAGATGTCGGTAATTTCGGGAAAATGACGCTTGGCGATCGGGACGAACAACTCGTTCATCGCCTCGCCCAGCACGGACGGCTCGTCCGGGGGGCGGCCGGTATAGGTCGTCAAATAGACTGGCGATCGTCTGCTGGTGATCGCGGTCAGTCGGACGACGGGAAAGTTCTCGACAGAGTTGTAATATCCCGTGTGGTCACCATAGGGACCTTCGGGCGCGGTCTCATCTTTCGAGACCAGTCCTTCCAGGACGATCTCGGCATGCGACGGGACGAAAAGCGGTACGGTATGGCCTTTGGTGACCTGCGTCCGAGAACCCCGCAGCAGGCCGGCGAAGTTCAGTTCGCTCATTCCTTCCGGAAGCGGGATGACGCCCGACAGGATGGTTGCGGGATCGGCGCCGATGACGACCGCGATCGGCATGTCGAGTCCCCTGCGCTGCCATTGCCTGAAGTGCTTCGCACCACCGCGATGAGCAAGCCAGCGAACGATCAAAGAGTTCTTGTCGCGAACCTGCATCCGATAGATGCCCACATTTATGTCTTCCGAGTCGTCGGGGCTGCAGGTGATCACCAGGGGCCATGTGATCAGCGGCGCGGGCTCGCCCGGCCAGCACCACTGGACCGGAAGGCAGCCGAGATCGATATCGTCCGCCTTAAGCACGATCTCCTGACAGGAAGACTTTCGGGAGTGGCGGAAGCGCATCGACGCGGCGGCCTTTAACAGTGGGAGCTTCCTCCAGGCGTCGGCAAGCGATCTTGGAGGGGATGGCCGCTGCAATTCCGCCAGTTCCTCGGCGAGATACGGAAGGCCGCCGGTTCCGAGGCCCAAACCCAGCTCGATGCGCTCCCTTGTGCCGAAGAGATTGGCGACCACGGGTATAGCGGAAATCTTCCCTTCGCGATCGACAGGACGTCTGAAGAGAAGCGCGGGGCCGCCATCATGAAGCACCTTCCGATGCAGGGCGGTCACTTCATGCACGAGAGAAACCGGCTCGTCCACCGTTGCGAGCATTCCCCGGCGCTCCAGATCGGAGAGGAAACCCTGCAGGTCCGTATATCTTTGAACAGTTCGATTGTCTTTCAGCATTGACGAGCAATCGCACCGGAAAACCGCCGACGTCTTTGCGCAAAATCAAACAGCACTGCTGCGATTGAAACTAGATTGTCTCGTCAAATCAAAGAGGCCTCAATGCTCGCCCCATCCCGTCTGATGGCGACCGCCAGAATCGTCCCGCTACCGATCGCCGCACGTGTTGCCAACCTCCTTCTACAGCAAGTCTTGGCAAACCATCCAAAGCTCTTCGACAGGCTCGGCGAATACGGCAATGCTCGGTTTGCTTTCGTTCCCACCGACTTCGCGTTCTCCTTCTCCATTCGACCCTTGGATCGCTCGGTGCGCATCGTTCGCCAAGGTAGAATCCTACGGGCGGACGCCACGATTACAGGCCCGCTGGTGCTCATGCTCGCGCTTGCCGAAGGGCGCGTAGACGGCGACGCGCTCTTCTTCGCGCGAAAGCTTCTGGTCTCCGGAGACATGGAGGCCGTGCTGGCGTTACGAAACGCACTCGACGATAACGAGATCGATCTGGTCCGGTCGCTCGGCAAGCTGGCTGGCCCCATGAGCCGTTCGGCCACCAGGATACTCGACGCCATACGGCATGAAGCACTCGAAGCCCAGGGCGTACAATGGAACTGATCTGCCCCGCTGGAACTCCGGCATCCTTCCGCGAAGCTGTCGACGCCGGCGCGGACGCGGTCTACTGCGGCTTCCGCGACGAGACGAACGCACGCAACTTTCCTGGCCTGAACTTCGACCTTTCCGAACTTCGCGAGGCCGTCGGCTACGCCAGAAAGCATAAGGTGAAGACCTTTGTCGCGTTGAACACATTCATGACGGCGGGCAAGGAAGACCTGTGGTATCGCCGGGCCGACGAAGCCAAGCAAGCCGGCGCAGACGCATTGATCGTCGCCGATTTCGGTCTCATGGCGCATGTGGCCGAACACCATCCAACCCTGCGCCTCCACGTGTCCGTTCAGGCATCCGCCTCCAACCCCGACGCGCTGGCCTATCTTGTGGAAAATTTCGGAGCCGCGCGCGTCGTGCTTCCACGCACCCTCACCATACAGGACATTGCCAAAATCGCTCGCCAGGTCACCTGCGAGCTCGAGGTCTTCGTATTTGGCGGCCTCTGTGTCATGGCAGAGGGCCGCTGCTCTCTGTCCTCCTATGCAACGGGCAAATCTCCGAACATGAACGGCGTCTGCTCGCCGGCCAGCCATGTGCGCTATCATCAGTCGGGCCGCGACATGGTCTCGAATCTGGGCGGATTCACGATTAACCGCTTCACCGAAGGGGAGCCGACCGGTTATCCGACGCTATGCAAGGGACGCTTCGAGATCGGCGATAGCAAGACCTACGCCTTCGAAGATCCCGTTTCCCTGGATGTGATGGACCAGCTCGACCAGCTTCGCGACGCGGGAGTGAAGGCGCTGAAGGTCGAAGGCCGGCAACGCGGAAAAGCATACATCTCGGAAGTCGTTTCAACCCTGCGAGCGACCTTGAATGCCGCTCCGGAAGCGCGCGGCGCCCTGATGGCACGCCTTAGAACGCTCAGCGAAGGACAGCAGACGACGCACGGCGCCTATGAGAAGCGCTGGAGGTAGAATGACGACTTCGATAAACCTCACGCTCGGACCACTGCTTTATCTGTGGCCGACCGACAAGTTCCGCGACTTCTACTTCCGGATCGCCGACGAGGCGCCTGTCGACGTTGTCGTGCTCGGCGAGACGATCTGCTCGAAAAGATTGCACTTGATGGAATCCGAGATAGCCTCCGTCATCGAACGGTTGCAGGCGGCCGGCAAGACAGTCTGGCTCTCCACCCTTGCAATGGTAACGCTCGATCGTGAGTCGCGGTACCAGCGCGAGCTTGCCGAGGTCGACGCCCACCTGGTCGAGGCAAACGACCTGTCAGCTCTCAGGCTTTTGAAAGGCCGTCCGCATGCGGTCGGTCCCTTTGTCAACATATACAATGGCGAGACCGCGAGACTGCTTGTGCGAAACGGCGCGACCAGCATCTGCCTCCCTCCCGAGCTTCCCGCGACATCCGTGTCTGAAATCACGAGAGCTTGCCCAGGCCCTAAATTCGAACTGTTCGCATTCGGCCGCGTTCCTCTTGCCATATCAGCCCGATGCGCGCACGCGCGATCGAAAGGCAGGACGAAGGACAATTGCCAATTCGTTTGCCAGGAGGATCCCGATGGTCTTGCGGTCAAAACTCTCTCCGGTCAGCCATTTCTGGCGCTGAACGGCGTTCAGACCGTCTCGCATGCATGTCAGGCTCTCCTCGCCTCCCCTGAGGAACTGCGCTCCATGGGGATCGGCTCGCTCCGCCTTTCCCCACAGGATTGCGACATGGTGGAGGTATCGAAGGGGTTCAGAGCACTGGCGGATTGCGAAAAAGACGCCGGTGAGGTCGCCGCACGAATACGGACCCTCTATCCCGATGCGCCGCTTGCAAACGGCTTTCACCATGGTCAGGCCGGGGCGCAGTGGATCGCGCGGAACAAGAATTCCACATCGTCGAACTCATCATAGGCACGAGAATGCCGGCCGCCCCTCAGGCTAGCGTGGATATTAGGCTGATCCAGGGAACGTCCGATTGAGATCGGGTGGCCGGATGATGCCGCCCAACAAGGCAAGACACGGCCTTGAAGAGAGGCAATCGAAGAGCATCGGCGAGGTTTCCCAGCTGAAACCTAGCGCCAACGCCATGCCGAACGTTCAGGTTGCAAGCCGAAACAGGCTGCCCGGCAAGACATCCCCAAATCCCGGAATGACGCCATGCGAATGTCGTCGCCGTCATGACGATGGACCCGAGCCGAAACCGTGCTCGGGATAACGACAGACTTGCGAAAGAATTGCCGACTACCTGCTGCGGCGCACAAAGGCAATCATCAAGGTTACACAAAGAATGCAGGATTAAGTTTGCGGCGCAGCAAATAGACAGTTTGCGCCATCGCAAAGAATTTCCGGACGTTTCTTCTAGTCTCCTTCTCGACCGGGCGGCGTTCGTCCGCTCCTCGACTATTGGAGATTGGAAATGACAAATACTCTGCAGATGACCCGGCGCACGATGCTGACGAGCGCTGCTGTCGCGGGAGCGCTGACGCCCATCATCATCTCAACCGCTCGCGCGGATGAGGAGGTGGCCTCCGCAGAAGCGGTAAGGAAGACGGCATCGGTCACGGATTTGTCAAAGCTCGTTCGCGAGAAAGTCGAATTGGTCAAGCCGCCCTTTGTTCACGCCCATGCGCAAAAGGCAGAAGGCAGTCCCGTGATCAAGGAGTTCACGCTCACCATCCAGGAAAAGAAGATGGTGCTCGACAAGGACGGCACGGAAATCAATGCGATGACCTTCAACGGTTCTGTTCCGGGGCCGCTGATGGTCGTCCACCAGGACGATTACGTCGAGCTGACGCTCGTGAACCCGGATACGAACACGATGCAGCATAACATCGATTTTCACGCCGCAACCGGCGGTCTGGGAGGCGGAGCACTGACCGTCGTCAACCCTGGCGAAAGCACGGTTCTGCGCTTCAAGGCGACCAAGGCAGGCGTGTTCGTCTATCATTGCGCACCTCCGGGGATGGTCCCCTGGCACGTCACCTCCGGGATGAACGGCGCGATCATGGTTCTGCCTCGCGAAGGGCTGACAGACGGCCATGGAAAGCCGATCGTCTACGACAAGGTCTACTATGTCGGCGAACAGGACTTCTACGTCCCGCGCGATGCCAATGGGAAATTCAAAAAGTTCGGCAGCCCCGGCGAGGCATATGAAGAGACGGTCGCGGTCATGAAGACCCTGCTGCCAAGCCACATCGTATTCAATGGCGCCGTAGGTGCGTTGACCGGCGAGAATGCCATGACCGCGAAAGTGGGTGAGACCGTCCTGATCGTTCACTCGCAGGCGAACCGCGACACCCGCCCGCATTTGATCGGCGGGCACGGCGAATACGTGTGGGCCACGGGAAAATTTTTCAATGTCCCCGACACGGATCAAGAGACATGGTTCATTCCTGGCGGCACTGCCGGCGCGGCGATCTACACGTTCAAGCAGCCGGGCATATATGCCTACGTGAACCACAATCTTATCGAGGCATTCGAACTCGGCGCCGCGGCTCACTTCAAGGTGACAGGCAATTGGAACGACGACCTCATGACCTCGGTCAAGGCGCCGTCGGCGACCTGATCGAGCATCGGTGCGCGGGTCGGCGAAGGACCTGCGCACCTCTCCTCATTGAAAGGCGCAACTTGCGATTCGAGCCATGGCACCGCACGCCGTCAAAAGAATGGTTTCGGAGATGTCGATTATGATCCCCCTCGCAATCGTCGGGCTGCTCTCGGGAGCGCTCGTCGAGAAGGCGGGGGTTCTGTCGTTCGAAGCGCAAGGCCCCGTCATCGTTCCCCCGGAACTCGTCACCATCGCGCCGCGCGCATTCGAATATCGCGAGGCGACGGAATATTTTCGGAACGGCTTCGCAATCGACGCTCCAAAACGGCTCGAAGCCGTGATGGTTCCCCTCGACATCACGAAGTACCAGGTCTCGCAAGCCGAGTACGGACGCTGCGTTTCCGAGGCGGCATGTATTCCTTCGGAGGCTGCCGCAAGTTTGCCGGACGACAACGCCCCGGTGACTGGCGTGAGCTACGATGACGCGGTGCGCTACGCGACATGGCTGTCGCATCGCACAGGGGAGGAATGGACACTGCCTACCGATTTTGAGCTTGCCTACGCTGCAGCCGATCGATTTCCCGACGATGCGCTTGGGATCGACCCAAGCGATCGAAACCCCGCAAAGCGCTGGCTGGCAGATTACGAGCGCGAAGCCCGCCGCTCCGCCTCCATCGATCCTCGTCCCCAGCCAAGGGGGTCTTTCGGCGTCAGTCAGACGGGGCTGGTCGATTTTGCTGGAAACATCTGGGAATGGACATCAACCTGCAGCAGCCGCATCGATCTCGACAGAGCAAAAGCCGTCGAAGATCTGAACCCATTGACCTGCGGAATCATGATCGCCTCAGGAAGACATCGCTCGCCCATGAGCAGCTTCGTTAGAAATCCGCGAGGCGGAGGGTGTTCCGTTGGAACACCACCGGACAATCTCGGATTTCGCCTGGTGCGCCGACCGTCGCTCTTGGAAGGCATAGCGAACTCTGTTCGCCGGGCCACTGCGCGATTGCTTGCACTGGTCATCGAAACCTAGAGAAAGGCGGATAAACGATGAGGGTTGATCGCACGGTTTTAAAGACGCTGTCGCTATTCGAGCGGATGACGGATCGCGACCTCGATGCAATGCTCGAGCATGCAATTTCGCGCCGCGTCGCTCCGGGAGATGCGGTATTCGAGCAGGGCGCGCAGGCGAAGTCCTTCTTTCTTCTGCTGCACGGGCGCCTGAAGGTGACACAGGTTACGCAGGATGGGCAGCAGATCATCGTCAGAATGGTTCATCCCGGCGATCTGTTCGGTTTCGCGATGGCGCTCCGCAGAGCGGATTACCCCGGAACCGCGCTTGCGGCGACCGAAAGCGTCGTTCTCGGATGGCCAACGGAAATGTGGTCTTGCTTCGTCGAGCAAAACCCCAGACTGGCGGTTACCGCGATGCAGACCATCGGGCAGCGCCTGGAGGAAGCACACACGCGCATTCGCGAAATGTCGACGGAGGAAGTCGAAAAGAGGGTCGCACACGCCGTCCTGCGGCTGTTGAAACAAGCCGGGCGCCCGGTGGATGTCGGCATCTGCATCGACTTTCCGATCTCCCGCCAGGATATTGCGGAGATGACGGGAACCACGTTGCATACGGTTTCCAGGATCCTCAGTGCCTGGGAATCCAAGAACATCGTAAAGGGCGGTCGGCAGAAGCTTACGGTGACCGACGCGGGGCGGCTGCTCGCCCTCGCGGAGGATGCACGCAATTTGTAACGAGAAGAGGTATCGAGCGCTGCTCGATACCGTATCCAGGCAGGCTCGGCTCCGAAGTGCGACCGATCAGCGGCCGACCGCCGGAATTTGCTCGCCGATCGCCGTCGCCAAGGCATCGATGTTGCAGGTCCCGTCAAACGACATCAGAACACCTTTCCGATGATAGTAATCGGACAAGGGAAGGGTTTCCATCCTGTAGCTTTCAAGCCGCTGGCGAAGCGTGGTCTCGTTGTCATCGGCGCGTGGTGCGCTGCCAGCGGACACAGCCTGAGCCGACCTCGAAAGCACTCTGTCCAGAAGTACCGCGACCGGAGCGTAAATTTCGAGCACGGCATCCAATCCCTCATCCTGCCCCGCCAGCCACTCGTCCAGAATCTCGGCCTGGATGACGTTGCGGGGAAAACCGTCCAGGATGAAGCCTTTGCGAGCATCGGATCGGCGAATGCGCTCGAACAGCAGATCCACGACGATCTCGTCGCTCACGAGATGACCCGCCTCCATCAGCGTCCGTGCCGCCGCCCCGGCGGGCGTCGCTACATCCGCCAAGCGGAGCAGGTCGCCGGTGGATATGTGAGGAATGCCGAGACGATTTGAAATGCGGACGGCCTGCGTGCCCTTCCCTGCCCCCGGCGGGCCTAACATCACGTATCTCATGTCTTCACCTTCCTCTCGCTTCAGCACATATGACCTTTCGGCAAGGCTGTCTTTGAGCCGCGTCAAAGAGAACGTCCGACCTCCCTTTTCGCGGCCAAAGTCCGGGCAAAGACG
This sequence comes from Hyphomicrobiales bacterium, assembly GCA_900468625.1. Lineage (GTDB taxonomy): Bacteria > Pseudomonadota > Alphaproteobacteria > Rhizobiales > Rhizobiaceae > Rhizobium. The sequence continues at coordinate 59,374 of UBUL01000029.1, read as the reverse complement.
TGGCGGAAAGGAAGCTCGCGGGAAACGACGTCCTGTTTGATGTCGATCAAGCAAGGCCGGACGGCGAATGGATAAGGTGCGTCGTTAAATGGAGATGTGCCTATGTCGTTCAAATCGCACCTCAGTACTATCGGCATCGTCAGCGCGGCAGGCGAGGCGCGGCGGATGGCGCTCCTGTTCGTGCAGGCGCCCGGAGCGATCCGGACCGTTCATGCGCAGCGATGTGGCCGGGAAGAGCAGATCGATCGGAAAAGATCGGATTGGTCAAAGGAGTAAACGGATGACTTCCATGCTCCAGCCGCCACCGAACGGGTGGGACATTGTTTCGATTGTTCGTCAATTAAAGGTGCTCGCCAAGCGGCTCGATCCCGAGTCCGATTGCTCGTCGGCGGTTGGCGAGGTCCTCACCAGGGTAGCGCCTGCCGAAAGAAAGTCGATCGTTCAGGAGCTCTTCCATCTTGCGGTCCGGCAACGTGTAAAGGTGGCCACCCTCATCGATCTCACGATGGGATTGGAGGAGTTAGACCCACATGCCGAAAAAGGAGAGCTTGAAGAAGCAGCCATGCTCTTCGACGACATGGCCGAGCAGGCGCGGCTTGGGTCGCAGCTTCTCAAGGCGGTTGCTCTCGGCAGTTCGAGCGTCACAGAATCCGGCATCCAAGCTTCACGCACGGAAGGATCGGGGCGATGACGGATGAACTCGCACGCCGCCGCCATCTTGATCTTCTCGAATTCCTCGGTTCAAACATCGGCATTGGAGGAGAACAGCGCGCCATTCTGGAATCATTTCTTGACGCGTGGCGTCTCACCTCCGGCGAAAAGAATGGAAGCCGATCCATAGTCCAGAGGTCGACAAAGCGGGAGCGGCACGCTCGCACATGATCGAAATCAATAGGAACACGGCTGATGCGATAGCATTCGATAAAGCCAGCAGGACCGGCTCGTTCGTCTTTCGCGTGCACGGCTGGCAGATCTGCCAGGTGACAGTGACGAGAAGAGGCATCCTTGCCGCCGCCGTGCCACCCCGCGACGGCGCAGCCCGATTTGCCGAGTGCTTGGGGATGTTTCTGGCGATCGCTTCGGAAAAATTGCAGCGCCTCGGCGAAACCCGAGCCCTCTGGATTACGGCCGAGGACGTGCGCTTATGGCGGCGGCTTAACGGTAAGACCGCGATATACGCAGGCGAAGCCAATCTCACCCAAGGATGAGCATCCGCCGCGTCACCGCCCGATCGACTATCATTTTTGCCTGCTTCTCCCGCGTTGTCGGCCGGCCATGGCGGGGGTAGAATAAAGCCCGCTGCCAAGGCGAGCGATGGTGCATCGGCATCGCGAAGGGAGGTTCCCCGTGAACACGGCGCCTTCAAACGACGACACGAAGAACGGGCATGCGCAACCCGATCTGTTGGCGCATGCGCATAGCGCGGCAGTGCAGGCGGATGTCCTTGCTCTGTTGGCCGACCCGGCAACCGTACGGATCTGCCTCGACATCGCCGAAGATGCATCCCGTGCCATTGGAGGACGCATGGCAGCCGCCCATGTCGGGGCGGATCCGAAAGCAATGATTGCGGCGCCGGAAGAACTTGAGCTGCAGATGCTGCGCGAGCTGCACGAAGGCTCGCCGCGGGAGCGTTTGGAACACGTCGAGCGGCTGTTTGAGGAATGGAGGACGCTTCGGCCCGACCGCAGGGAAATCCTGCTCGACGACTGTCGTGGCGATATCGACCGTTGCGTTTCCGGCGAATGTCGCGAGACAGCGCTTGTGGTCACCGCATGTGATGGAAATATGGACACCCGCGATGCGTTTCATGACCTGCTGTTCAATGAGCGCAAACTCGTGCTCGTGCCTCCCCCGAACGAATATGCTGGCGACCTCGTGCGGCATATGCTGATCGGCTGGAAACCACATCCTTACGCGCACGGCGCTGTCGTGGCGGCAAGGCGCTGGCTGGCTGCGGCCGGACAGATAACGGTGCTCTGCGTCAACGACAAGGCGGGCGGCCGCTATCAGCAAACGGCGCGAGAGCTCCTCGCTGAACTCGGCTTGAAAGGCAACATCGTCGCGATCCGCTCTGAGGACCGCCCGGTTGCCGAAACCATTCTCGATTTCGCTGGTTCCGTCGGCGCAACCTGCCTGCTGACCGGTGCTTTCAAGCACAGCTATTTCCTCGAACTGTTCCTCGGCCGCGTGACCCGTCACTTGCTGGCGCACACGACGCTTCCTTTGATGATGAAACATTAGTTCCGCATCGCCAATGCTGATCTGCAATGCCGACCAACCGTTCTTTTTCCGGCGTCATGCGGCTCTTCCCGTGACGACAAGTGCGGTTGATCGTCGAACTGCAGGGATGAAAGCTCCGCTTATGTTCTTGAGGGTGCCCGTCGTTGCAGCGCCCTTTCAAGCGAGCATGTCCAGTCTTGAATCAATCCGTTCAAGAGTTGCCGCCAACGGCCCTCATGCACGAGCGAGACATCTGAGCCGCAAACACCCTCGGTTCGTCGTATTCTGCATGGCACTGCGAAAGTCGCATGGCCTTAAAGAACGATTGTAGAGATCACGTCCAAAGGCATCTAGAAGAACGAGGCCGACATTTCCGGCGGGCCTTCCAGTGCATGTGCCATGAAGTCCAGCGCGCCTTGCAGTCGTTCGCGGCCGATCGGCCCGCCAAGGCAGATGCGTACGGCCTCAGGGGCCGCACCATCGACGGTGAAGGCGTCGCTTGCCACGACGCCGATGCCGGAGGAACGCATGTGACTGCTGAAGGTCGAGCGGGTCCAGCCGTTGGTCAGCGGCATCCAGATGTTGAAGCTGATTGGATCGGCCTTGTAGCTGCCCTTGGGCAGAATACCAGCCACCATCTGCTGACGGGCAGCCGCCTCCGCGCGAATGAAGCGCAGAATCGAGTCCGCCGTGCCGTCCTCGATCCAGCAAGTGGCGAGCGCGACCGTCATTGGCGAGGCCATGACATTGTTTGTGCGCATGGCGCTGACAAAGGGCCAGATTGCCTTGCTGTCTGGAGCAACCACATAGGCAAGGCGCAGGCCGGCACCGATGCATTTTGCAAGACCGCCAATATGCCATGTCAAATCAGGTGCGATGGCCGCAAGCGGCGGCGGCCCGTGCAAGGGAATGAAGCCGTAGGCATCGTCTTCAATAATGGGCACATGATATTTGCGGGCCACGGCGGCGATTTCCTCGCGGCGCTTTTCGGGAATGGTCAGCGTCAACGGGTTCTGCAGCGTTGGATTGAGGTAGAGCGCCTTCGGCCGCAGCCGCTCGCAAGCCTCGGCAAAGGCATCGGGCAATATGCCCTCATCGTCCATTGGCAAACCGGAAAGATTGAGGCGCAGTTGGGCAGCGATTGAGCGCATGCCGGGATAGGTGATGATTTCCGACAATACGGTTTCGCCAGGCTTTGCAAGAAGGCCGAAAATCGCCAGCAGCGCGGGATGCGCGCCCGGTGTGACGAAGATCCGCTCCTGCGGAGGCATCAGACCGCGGCGGCTGAGCCAGGCAGCGGCGGCATCCTTGTCCATGCCGGATCCGCCGAAGCCCTGGTATCGCAGCAACGGAACGAGATTGATTGCCACAGCAGACATGCCTTCGCGCATGCGGGCGATCAGCTTCGGATCATCAGGCTCGGGTGGGAGGTTCATCGACAAGTCCACCTCCGAGGCACGGCGCGGATCGGGCGCGGCATCGAATAAGAAACCACGATCTTCGCGATCCTGTCCGCCGGTGACGAAGGTGCCCCTGCCGACGTGCGAATCCACCAGGCCGCGCTTCTGCGCCTCGGCATAACCGCGAGCGACGGTGGTGAAATCGATGTTCAGCCGCTTGGCCATCTCCCTTTGCGGCGGCAAACGGTCGCCCACCGCCAGCACGCCGTTTCTCAGATCCATTTCGATTAGATCGGCAATAGCCATATAACGGGGGCTGGAAGAGCGCGTAAGGTCAGGATGCCAGTCTTTCATTTCATGATCCGCGAGGTGTGATTGCGCAGGCGCGATTTGGAACGATATTGACCATATATTGTTGCAAAATTCACTGTCACGGGAAAACCGACGGCCCGCAGGCAGCCATGCATGGCGAACAGCCTGAACGCGATCGTCATATCCCGGACAGGGAAGTCATTTGCAATATTGATCGCAATTTGACTGCATCACTTTTCGGAACTTTGAATTGAGCCTGAGTGAAAAGAGATGACATTCGTTCCGCAATTCAGGAAATCGGGAGCGATGGCAGGGGCGTCACCAACTCCTGTACCTTGCCCTTCAGGAAGCACGAATAAGGCTCTTCGAAAGCTGCCAACTCACTCCGTGCGTTCCATATCGACAAGAGCATCCTGCAGTGCGCTGAGCAGCATATCTGCATTTTCGCAAGAGAAAGGGAGTGGCGGGCGAATTTTGAGAACATTACCATTTAGTCCCGAGGCGCTTATCAACACGCGCCGATTGCGAAGCTTACCAACCACCTTCAGCGCGAGGGCGCTATCTGGTTCGCGGCTGTCGTGGTTGCGTACAAACTCCAATCCTAGAAACAGACCGCTGCCTCTGACATCACCGATCGAAGCGAACGTGTCTTTCAAGCTGTTCATTCCCGCGCGCAGGTAATCCCCTGTCTTGTGCGCGTTTTGCATAAGGTTTTCGTTCTCGATAACGTCAAGTACAGCCGACGCAGCAGCCAAAGAAACGTTGTTGGCACCAAAGGTGTTGAAGTAACGTATATCCCGGCCGAAACACTCCTGGATGTCCGACTTCATAATGGCCGCTGCGATCGGCACTCCATTGCCCATCGGCTTGCCGACTACGACAATGTCGGGGATGACTTCGTAACGCGCGAAACCCCACATGTTTGTGCCTATTCGCCCGAAGCCGGGCTGCACCTCGTCGGCGATATAAAGTACGCCAGCTTTCTTCAAAACATCAACGACGGGTTTGAGGAGACCGGGCGGATCGGCAAAAACGCCATCCGAGGAAAAGATGCTGTCGGCGATAAAGGCGGCTGGCGTGATACCCCGGCGGCGCATATGGACAATCGCTTTAGCGACGTCTTCCGCCAATGCCGCACCCACATCGAGACCATTGGCGCGATAGGTATCTGGCGCCGGCACCGTCAGGACATGCTGGCCAAGGGGTACGCTATCTCCAAGCAGCGGCGAGATTTCCGCCGCCGAGGCCGTAACGCCATGATAGGCGTTCTCCGTAATGATGATACCGGTGCCACTTGTATAATGGCGTGCAAGCCGCAGGGCCAGATCGACCGCTTCACTTCCGGTGCAGGTGTACATCACACGGTCGAGTTCGGCCGGAAATGTCGCCAAAAGCCTTTCCGAGTAGGAGAGGATTTGCTCGTTCAGATAACGTGTATGCGTATTGAGTTGCGACGCCTGGCAACTTATTGCCTCCACAACGTGCGGGTGGCAATGACCGACCGACGGCACGTTGTTATAGGCGTCGAGATAGGCTTCTCCGTCCGGTCCATACAGCCATACGCCCTTGGCCTTTGTGATATGGACCGGATTTTCATAGAAGAGCCGATATGACGGTCCGAGTAACGTCTGTCGGCGCTCGATCATCTTTCGCTCTCGTTCCGGCAGGCTAGCGAGCCGCGCCGGGTCGAAGCCGTTGACCATTGATGCGCTCGGTTTGTGGGAAACGGTTTTTCTCATGCTTTCGGTCACCGATTGGCTCCGCGCAGTCTTTCGATAGCGACGGTTCTTGGAATTGCATCAAGGCGCGCCAATTGCGCCCAAACACCTGCACTTTGTGTGGTCAAGCGTTGAGCGTGCTCGGGGAACAGCCGTGCGCGCCATCTCGGAATACAAAGCCGCATCACCAACCGCATGACCGCTGCCTTGTAGATCAAGGGGATTTCGGCATCGGACAGGGAACATTCGCTGCGATATCCCGCGATAAGATCGCACATCGGCGTTATCGGGTCAGGTTCATCCCCGATCTGATAGGCAGCAGCCACACCCACGTCGAAAAGCTTGGGAGCGTGCACCATATCGCCAAAATCGATGATGCCGGTGATTGTATCCGGCGCTGTCGTATCGACAAGGATGTTTTCCATGTTGAAGTCGTTGTGGATGACTTGGGCATCCAACGTATTCATGATCGGCACAATCGCCGTCTCGAACTCTTCGATCGCGTTTTCGAGGCGTGTTCGCTGATGAACATCGTCAAATGTCGGCAGGACTTCGCGCATACCTGCCGCATGTTTCAAATCCCAGGTGATGCGATGGGATGCGGCTTCATGTGAAAAGCTCTTCAAGGCTTTTTGCAAACGCCCGAGCATTGCGCCAACCCGCCGGCGCTGCAAAGGAGACTGTGGCGCGGTCCGTTGTGCAACGCCAGGCGCGAACGTGACCATGCGGACGCCGCGTTCGGTGCCGTCGTCCGCCACGAAGCGAAAATCCGCTGCACCGTCACGGGTGAGAATGACACGCTGGGTCGGAATCCCCGGATCCACCTCCTCCACATGCAAGAGCGCCAAACTGTGCATCGAGGTAACGAGAGGATCCTCAGCCGGATTGAGAATTTTCAGAAGATAGGCCGTGCCGTCCTCGAGCATCAGGCGAAAATTACTGTCCTTCTCGCCCCACAGCCATGTTGCGCGACCAGAAAGGCCATAATGGTCGCACGCTATTTGCTGAGCCTGATCACAGGACACGGGGACAGAAGCAGTTTCCAGTTCGGCGCCGAGCACACCAGTTTTGGAATTTTTTTGCATGGCCGACATTGTACCGTCCCACCCTTTTTGGGTCCGTCTCTTGAAATTTCCCAAGCCTTCTGAGGGCAAAAATCGAACTATGTCGCTTCGGTCACAAGCTTTATATTGAAGTAGCTTTCCATCGCCTCGGTGCCGCCTTCCGAGCCGTAACCGGAGTCTTTCACGCCGCCGAAAGGCAACTCTGGCAGCGCCAGTCCGTGGTGATTGATAGACAGCATCCCGCTTTCAATATCGCGGGCGAGCGCGGCGCTTGTCTTGGCGGATTTCGTATAGGCATAGGCGGCAAGTCCGTAGGGCAGTCGGTTCGTCTCTAAGATGGCCGCATCGTAATCCGCAAATGCGCTGACCAACGCGATGGGACCGAAAGGCTCCTCATTCGCAATGCGCGCGTCCTGCGGAACACCCGTCAGAATAGTCGGCTGGAAGAAATTTCCCCGATTTCCGAGCCTCTTGCCGCCGCTCGCAATGCTTGCTCCACGAGACACGGCGTCCGCTGTCAAGGCTTCCATGGCCTCGACGCGACGGGCGTTGGCAAGCGGACCCATGTTCACGCCGTCCATCAAACCGTCGCCCACCTTTATCGCTTCGGCCGCCTTCACAAAGCCTTCCAGAAATTTCCCATAAACGCTCTGCTGAACGAGAAAGCGCGTTGGCGCCACGCAGACCTGCCCGGCATTTCGAAACTTTGCACCGCTCAATATCCGAACGGCCAGATCGACATCCGCATCGTCGAACACAATGGCCGGTGCGTGCCCGCCCAACTCCATCGTCACGCGCTTCATATGGGCACCCGCGAGCGAGGCGAGCTGTTTTCCGACCGCCGTCGATCCCGTGAAGGAGATTTTGCGGATCACCGGGTGCGGAATGAGGTAGCGCGAGATCTCTGCCGGTATGCCGAAGACAAGATTGAGGACGCCGGCCGGCAGGCCTGCGTCAGCGAATGCGCGAACAAGCTCAGCGCAACTCGCCGGCGTCTCTTCAGGTCCCTTCAAGATGATCGAACAGCCGGCAGCAAGAGCTGCCGACACCTTGCGCACAGCCTGGTTCAATGGGAAATTCCACGGACTGAAGGCGGCCACCGGGCCGACCGGCTCCTTTACGACCATCTGTCTGACATTCATCGCCCTTGGAGGAATCAAACGGCCGTAGGCGCGACGGGCTTCCTCGGCAAACCAGTCGATGATGTCGGCCGCACTCAAGGTTTCCCCCAGGGACTCCGCCAATGGCTTACCCTGTTCCAGCGTCATCGTCCTCGCGATCGCAGCCGAGCGCCCACGCAGAATTTCAGCCGCCTTGCGAAGGAGTCTCGCCCGCGCGAACGCGCTGATCTGACGCCATTGCTGGAACCCGGCCGATGCCGCGGCAAGTGCTTCGTCGAGATCATCGTTGCTGGCATTCGAGACGTTGCCGATGACCTCGCTCGACGCCGGATTTACGACAGGTAGCTGCTCATTGGAGCCATCGCGCCAGATGCCGTTTATATAGAGCCTCGTGTTCGGATACTCGGACATTTCAGTTCCATCCTTTTTATCAGTAGCCGAGGGCAAAACCGTCTTTTCTATGATCGGAAGCGCCCAGCAAGGTGTCGTTTTGATCGTCGATCCAGATCGCCTGCGCCCCGCCGATCGCCCATTTCGGTGCGACAACCTTAAAACCGCGGGCCTCCAGCTCGTTACCGATTGTCGCGCGAAGCAGCGCCTCCGTCTCGACCGTGGCCGTGCCCGGAAGCGGGAACAAGCGCGGAAGATCGATTGCACTTTGGATATCGAGATCGTAGTCAAAAAGCTTGGAAAGGAAGTGGGCGTGACCCATTGCCTGGTAATGCCCTCCCATAACGCCGAATGAGAGCACGGATTTTCCAGCGCGCGTCACCAGTCCCGGAATGATTGTGTGCATCGGTCTTTTGCGCGGACCTATCGCGTTCGGATGACCCTCTTTCATGACGAAACTCTGGCCGCGATTGTGAAACAAGACGCCCGACTTCGGAGCCATCAGGCCGCTTCCGTAGGGATGGAAGATCGAATTGATGAAGCTCGCGACATTTCGGTCCTTATCAACCACCGAAATGTAAACGGTATCCGAATGTTCGACACCGTCGATAATCGCTCCGGCATCGACGGCTTTCTCCAGATCTATTTTGGCAGCAAGACTGTCAATAAACCGATCGGACAAAAGGTATTCAACCGGGACAACCGACGTTTCCGACCCGGCCAGCCATCGATCGCGTGCCGCATAGGCAAGCCTCGTTGCCTCCACCTCGATGTGCAAATTATCAGCGCTCAGCGGATCGCCTTTGCGCTCGAACCGCTCCAGAATTTTCAAGATCATGAGCGCGATGATGCCTTGCCCGTTGGGCGGGCATTCGTGGACGGTCAATCCCCGGTAGGTCGCACTGATTGGTTTTACATATTCGCCGGAGGCGGAGGCAAAGTCCTCCACCGTATGCAAACCGCCCAGCGACGTCAGCTTGGCCAGCATGTCCTCGGCGACCGGGCCGCGATAGAACCCGTCACGACCCGAAATTGCGATCGCTTCCAGCGTCTGTGCAAGCTCAGGCTGACGTTGAACCGATCCGACAGGGGGAACCTGATCGTCGGCCAAAAAGATGCGACGGGTCGACGGATCACGTAAAAGCAAGTCTCGCTGGTTTGAAATGTCGGCTGCCACCCTCGGGGTGATCCCATAGCCGTCTCGTGCCAGTGCGATTGCAGGGGCAAGTATCTCCGCGATCGGCATCCTGCCGTGGTCGGCGACGAGGCGTGTCCATGCCTCCACCGCGCCCGGAATTGTCACGGCATGGGGCGATGACCGGTCGATGGCGGTAATGCCGTTATCCCTATACCATTCGTATTTCGCCGCAGCAGGCGTCCGTCCCGAGCCGTTATAGGCCACGACCTGATCGCTGCCGTTTGCCGTCAGCAGTGCAAAGCAATCACCACCCACGCCGGTGGACCCAGCCTCCACCACACACTGGACGGCGCAGGCTCCGACGGCGGCATCAATGGCCTTGCCACCGCTCTTCAGTATCTCGATCGCAGTCATGGTCGCCATCGGATGGGATGTCGCCGCCATCCCATTGCGCCCGACGGCGATCGATCTTCCGGGAGTTTCGAAATTGCGCATCGTCAATCGTTCCTCAGTACAATCCACTCGCCCTGGCCCAGGCATATGTGTCGTCCAGCGCGCGGGTGGAGCGGTCGAACAATTCGTTGATCTGCGCCTCGGTGATGATCAGCGGCGGGCACAGCGAGTAGTTGTCGCCCAGCGCGCGGGTGATGACGCCGTGGGCCTGAGCTCTTCGTCCGGCGTGGATAGCAATCCCATGGGCTGGATTGAACGCCTCCTTCGTCTCCTTGTTGCGAACGAGCTCAAGCGTTCCGATCAGACCCCGGCCACGGGCGTTGCCAACGAGCGGATGCTCGCTCAGATCATTCAGCCGGCGCTGAAACAGCGGCGCTACGTCCTGGACATGGCCGACTATGTCTCGCTCCTCGTATATCTTGAGGGTTTCCAGCGCGACGGCCGTGGCGACGGGATGGCCGCTATAGGTGAAGCCGTGCCCGAAGGTCCCGATCTTCTCGCTTTCCGAAACGATCGCAAAATGGATCTTTTCATTGATCATCAGGGCTGAGATCGGCTGGTAAGCTGCCGAGAGCTGCTTTGCCATCACGATCATATCGGGTTGCAGCCCGAAGCTTTCGGAACCGAACATCGTCCCGAGCCTGCCGAAGCCGCAGATCACCTCGTCTGCGATTAGCAGCACGTCGTATTTCTTCAGGATTGCCTGAATTTTCTCGTAGTAGGCTGGCGGCGGGACGATGCAGCCGCCCGATGCCATAAGCGGTTCGGCAAAGAATGCACCGATCGTTTCCGGGCCTTCCGCAAGGATCAGTCTCTCGAGCGCATCCGCGCAACGTGTGGCAAATTCCTCTTCCGTCTCGCCCGGCTGACCGTAACGATAGAATTCCGGGCAATCCGTATGCAGCACGCGGGCGATCGGCAGATCGAAATCACGGTGATTGTTAGGGAGCCCCGTCAGGCTTGCGGAGGCGATGGTCACGCCGTGATAGGCACGCATACGCGAAATGATCTTTTTCTTTTCCGGCTTGCCGATCGCGTTGTGATAATACCAGACGAGTTTCATGGCCGTATCATTGGCCTCGGAACCCGAATTGGCGAAGAACACCTTCGACATCGGAACAGGCGAAAGCCGGATGAGCCTGTCGGCCAGCTCGATGGCCGTCTCGTGCGATTTGCCGCCGAAGCTGTGATAGAATGGCAATTCCTTCATTTGCCGGGTCGCGGCATCGACTAGACGCTGTTCGCTGAAGCCGAGCGACGCGCAAAACAGCCCCCCAAGACCTTCGATATACTTATTGCCCTCGCTGTCGATGACATGGATCCCTTCCCCCCTTGCAATCACCAGCGGACCGTCCTTCAAATGTTGCGAGGCGTTGGTATAGGGGTGAAGAACGAAGGCAGCGTCCCGAGCTTCAAGGGAATTGAGAAGGATAGTCACAACGGCTCTCCAAATGAGGTGTGTTTCGATAGCGACGCTTGGCAAAGCTCCGCCGGTCAGCCGATGCGACCTTTTGGTGCACCGGCTGCCATTTTTGTCGGGGTGAGAATTTCAGCGCTCAATCAATCGAGATTTGTCTTGATCCATTTCTGCGCAAGCTTGTTGATCGTGCCGTCCGCCTTGGCCGCTTTGATCGCCGCGTCGAACATGGACTTCAGGACCGTATCGTCCTTGCGAAGTCCTGCTGCGATACCCTGCCCGAAGACCCCGCCTTTGAAGGTCGGACCGGCGATCGTGTAGTCTTTGAAATCATCCTTTCGAAGCGTTGCGTTCAGCGATGTCTTCTGCGCAACGACTGCGTCGATGCGGCCGGCCTGAAGATCCAGATCATGCTGCTCGACGGTCTTGTATTCTCTAGGATCGACGACGCCCTTGAAGTAGGTGTCGAGGAACGTTGCGTTCGCCGTCGATACCTGCGCGCCGACCGTCTTGCCCTTGAGGGCGTCTCGAAGCGGCTGCAATTCCTGCTCGACCTTCGCTTTGTCTCCGGCAAGATCGACCGTGGTCCCGGTGCCTGGCAGCTTTGCAAGCGGACCGGTCTTGTCGACCATGAAGGCAGCAGCAGTCGGGGCATAGGGCTCGCTGAACGAAATGACGGCAAGACGCTTCTCAGTAACGATCATCGAGGCCATGATGGCGTCGAACTTTTTCACATTGAGCGACGGAATGAGGCCGTCCCAATCCTGGGCGACGATCGTGCACTTGATCTTCATGCGAGCGCAGAGGTCGTTGGCAAGATCGATCTCGAACCCGGCAAGCTTGCCATCAGGTCCAGTGAAGTTCCACGGTTCGTACGCGCCTTCGGTCGCAATCGTAATTTCGGTTGGCTTTGTCTCTGCGGTGGCGGCGCCGGCGAAGGCGACACCCAGCAAGACGGACGTCAGCAAGAGTTTTGATAATTGCATGTTGCATTCCCCTTTTTGTTTCCCCCTGTCCTTTTGCGGACAGGACGGTTGCAGCCTTCGCAACGCCTAGCCTCAGCCGCTAGGACGCGCGAATCTTGATTGCCTCTGCCGCCAGGCAGAGGAGTTCGAATAAAACCTGCGCCGCAATTTGCGCCGTGTTCGTTGTCGGATCGTACTGTGGAGCAACCTCGACGACGTCGCCGCCAACGATGTTCAATCCCGCAAGACCTCGCAGAATGCCCAGCGCCTGGGCGGAGGTCAGCCCGCCGACTTCAGGCGTCCCCGTACCGGGCGCAAATGCCGGATCGAGAGAATCGACGTCGAAGCTGATATAGGTCGGACCCGAGCCGACGATCTCTCTCGCCCTTGCGACGACCGCGCCTATGCCGATATCGCCGACCTCTTCCGCATGTATGACGGTCATGCCGGACGCATACGAGAACTCCCACAGATATTCCGAATTTCCTCGAATGCCGATCTGAACCGTCCGCCGCGGATCCAGCACGCCGTCAAGCACCGCCTGCCGGAATGGGCCGCCATGATGGAATTTGCAGCCCTCAAAGGAGCCGCCCGTGTCGCAATGCGCATCGATATGGATCATCCCTACCGATCGATCCTTGCCGACGGCCCGCAGAATGGGAAGACCTATCGAGTGGTCGCCGCCGACCGCCAAAGGCACAACGCCCGCCTTGACCACCCCGAGGACAAATCGCTCGATATCCTCATGGGATGCGGCGAGATCAAAGCGGCTCCTGAACGGAACATCGCCGACATCGGCGACCCGTGCGTGAGCGGTCGGAACGGCGCGCAACACATGCTCATAAGGACCGACCCGATCGACATTGCGAACGGCACGAGGCCCGAACCGCGCACCTGATCGGTTCGTCACGCCAAGGTCCATTGGTATCCCGAAAAGCGCGATGTCGATGCCGGTAAAATCCGGCGACGCATCAGGACGATAAGGAGCCTTCAAAAGCGTTGGTATGCCGCAATAAGGAGCCTGACGGCTATCGCCATCCCCAAAGACCAGCTCGGCAACCTTTCGAAACTCCGGATCGAACATGTCGCCGCCTGAAGCATTCGAAAAGCGCTCCCGCAATTCTTCCAGGCTTAAAATCTCTGGCATCGGGCCTCCATTTGTCCTGTACCCACATTTCAAGCCGCTTCCAAAATGCAGATGAAAGGGCATTGCTTGTTGTGGTCAACATTGTATACATAATCGTATTCTGCTTGATCAAGCAAGAGGGAAAAAGTTATGGTGCCACCGACAGGACCCGCTGAACGGGCGCAGACATGGAAAGGGAATTGATTGGCATCGACCAAAACGGAACAGCGAGGCTCGTTGCGTGAGAGCACATACTCGCAGCTGAAGGACCTCATTCTCAGCGGCCAACTACGCCCCTCGGAGCGCCTGTCGGAAAACACGCTTGCCAAGCGCTTCGGCGTCAGCCGGACGCCGTTGCGCGAAGCGTTGATGAAGCTTGAAGAGGAAGGGTTGATCGTCGGACAACGAAACCTCGGATATACGGTCACCGATCTGGACGTCACCAAATTCTGCAATTTGCTGGTTGTTCGCGAAGCACTCGATGTCTGCGCTGCGCAACTCGCCTGCGAGATGGCGACCGAAGAAGACCTTGACCGGCTTCGAGGCGTAATCGCCCAGATGATCGAGCTCAAGGAGACGACCAATGGGGCGCCGTCCGACGCCGCCCGTCTCGATCTTGGATTGTACATTCATCGAGTCATTGTGGAATCGACTCGGAACGAGGCTCTCGTAAGGGTAACCGACCAAGTCTATCAGCAACTTCGTTTGGCCCTGTGGCTCGAAGTTCTCTGGGTCGATCTCGAGCACACGGATCTCGATGAGCATCGGGCAATTGCAGACGCCATCTGCGCACGCGACCGCGAGGCAGCTGCGAATGCAGCGCGCGCGCATGTGCAAAGCTCGCTCAAGAACATGTCGAAGCTCCAGCGCATTTGGGCGCATCGTCGAACCGTCGACTGAGCCAAAGCCAAGCTTTCACAAAGAGGTTCACGCATGGAGCTTATCGATAGTTATCTGACACTTGTCGGCGTCGGACAGACAGGCTGGGGTCCCCTCCTTCTGACGGCTGCCGCCATGACAATTGGCGTTTCCGTGTGTGGCTTTCTGGCTGGAACGGTCATCGGCTCTGTTGTTACCTTCATGCAGCTGTCGCCGCATATGGCCGTTCGCTGGTTTGCCGACTGCTACACCACAATCCTCCGCGGCGTCCCGGACCTTTTGATCATCTATCTTTTCTATTTTGGCGGAAGCTCGCTGCTCGGATCTGTCGGCGGCCTGTTCGGCTACCATGGTTTCATTGGGATGCCCGCTTTCCTAACGGGAACCCTGGCACTTGGCGTCGTCTCGGCCGCCTACCAGGCCGAGGTCTTTCGTGGGGCATTCAAATCGGTTGCGCGCGGCGAAATCGAAGCGGCCAGCGCCGTTGGCATGCGGCCGTGGCCCAAGTTCAGGCGCATTATCGCACCTCTCGTGCTTCGCTATGCCATTCCGGGACTTGGAAACACCTGGCAACTCGTCCTGAAGGAATCGGCATTGATCTCCGTCACCGGACTTGTCGAACTCCTCCGGCAATCGCAAATCGCCGCCGGGTCCACACGCCGCCCGTTTGAATTCTATCTGACGGCAGTCGTCCTTTATCTCGTCATCACCTGGGTTTCTTCGATCCTGTTCAGGAGAATGGAAGCGCGAACAACTCAAGGGATAAGGAGGGCCTTGTGATGGATATTGGCTTCATGAGGGAAACGTTCTTCACTCTTCTGAACGGTTTGCCGCTGACCATCGAGCTTGCAGTCACATCCATTCTGGCGGGGAGCGTCCTCGCGCTTGTCATCGCGCTCATTGCGGTGATGGGCGGCACGATCGGCCGAACCTTAACCCGCGCTTATGTCTTCGTGTTCAGAGGCTCACCTCTCCTTGTCCAAATGTTCCTGATATACTATGGCCTCGGTCAATTCCGCCATGGATTGCAGGATCTTGGCGTCTGGTGGTTTTTCCGTGAACCTTATTGGTGCGCCGTGCTGGCGTTGACGCTGAACACGGCCGCCTACTGCAGCGAGATCTTTCGAGGTGGCCTGCAGGCCGTTTCCATGCAACAGGTTGAGGCGGCGCGCGCCTGCGGCATGTCAGGTATCCTGTTGTTCAGGCGCATCATTCTTCCGATTGCCATCAGGCACGCATTGCCTGCCTATGGCAATGAGATCATCCTGATGGTCAAGGCAACGGCGCTTGCTTCCGTCATCACCATCATGGAAGTCACAGGTCTCGCAGGAAAATTGATCGCGGACAGCTTTCGGGCTTTCGAAATCTTCATCGTCGCAGGAGCGATTTACCTTGCGATCAATTTCGCCGTCACGCGCATGCTCATGGTGGTCGAATTTTGGCTTTCACCACATATGCGCATGCCACCCAATCCTACCACTTAACCGGAGTACGCATGTCCATCAGGGGAACAGTCTTGGCCAGCGACAACATACAAAAGAGCGCTGCCGTTTCGGTCAAGGATCTCAGAAAGTGCTTCGGCCCGCTGGAGGTTCTCAAAGGCGTTTCGCTAGAGGCCAACGAAGGCGACGTCATATCGATCTTGGGCTCTTCCGGCTCGGGAAAGTCGACGATGCTTCGATGCATCAATATGCTTGAAGTGCCAGACAGTGGCGAGATACGCATCGGCGGCGAGATGTTCTCGCTGAAAAAAGGACGCCACAGGACCGAGCCTGCCGATCGCAGGCAGGTCGATCGGCTGCGCGAACACATCGGCATGGTGTTTCAGAGCTTCAATCTTTGGTCGCACATGACCATTTTGGAAAATGTAATCGAAGCGCCGGTGCATGTGCAGAAACGCAACCGCGCCGAATGCGTCGCGGAAGCAGAAGCGCTGCTTGAACGAGTTGGAATCGCCGACAAGCGAAATTTCTATCCAGCGCATCTATCTGGAGGTCAGCAGCAACGCGCGGCGATTGCTCGTGCTCTCGCGCAGCGGCCGAAGGTCATGCTTTTCGACGAGCCGACTTCAGCGCTTGATCCCGAACTTGTTGGCGAAGTGCTTAAAGTCATGCGCTCGCTTGCCGAGGAGGGACGAACCATGCTGGTCGTAACGCATGAGATGGCGTTCGCGCGAGACGTTTCCAATAAGATCGTGTTTCTCCACAAGGGCGTTATCGAAGAGACGGGCGAGCCGGCGGAACTTTTCAAACATCCAAAATCCGAGCGTTTTCGCCAATTCCTCGCACACGAGCGACACTGAGAAGCGGACAGGTGTGATTTCCACGGAGAACTGGCTCGGCTCGGTTCTGTCTTCCAGGACACGCCGCTTCCTATTTCCTTGGGCGTGATCCGTTCAATTTCCGAGAACCTGAAAGAGGAGCCTGCTGTATCAATGTCGAAGAAGGCATAGATTTTATCACCGAATGGTGCTGTTTTTGGTGCCGCAACAAGAATGCATAGTGATGCGCTCAACCATCATTCTCGACGACGCCCTCGTGGACAAGGCTAGATCGTTGAGTACCAAGGAAACCGCAGCACTCATCCGCCAGGCGTTGGAGACGCTGGTTCGCGTGGAGTCCGACGATGTCAGACTGATTGCCACGTCTTGCCCGGTGGGACGTCGACTGAATTAAGATGAAGGTCAGGGCGACACGGTCGAGCACCCGTTCGGCACCATCAAAATACATGTCAGCCGGCAATTGCCACCAGCCGGATGATTTCGGTCTGTTTGCGTACACTCACGCCCACTTTTCGACGAGCTCCAGCACCGGCGCGCCGATCAGCGGAGCAAGCCGCTGTTGTATCGCTACGACGTTGGCGAGTGCCCGCCACTGGACCGATCGAGGGAAGGAATGAGGTCGCAGTGTATTCCTTGAGGACGGGCGCGCGGCAAATGCTTGTCGGGCTTCACTATGATTGCCGCGGCCGGATCAGCGCTCGCGGAATTCTATGCCGCCTTTCTCCACAGCTTGTCGGTACAAGCCGCCGACGGCGTGCCAGGAGACATTCTGCTGTCTACATTGTCTCACGCGCGGTTGCCGTTGAAGAGCGCCTTGTCTAAGAAGGCCGGCACTCTCTGAACAAATCGCAGCCGACATTGCACATTCCCGGCGGTGAGAGCTTCAATCCATAGGGAAGGAATTCGTTTCAGCTCCGCTGCCCTTGCGAAACTGGCTCGGTGGAGCACCGATGATACGCTTGAAGGCACGGCTGAACGATGCTTCGGCGTCGTAGCCCAATTTCTGCGCAACCACGGATACGCTTAGAGATTGGGCAGCCATCGACGAGCCTGATGCGGCGTGGCGCCTTGATGGTCACTGGTGAGGGCCGGCCCGTTATGGGATCTAGTTCAGGCGGTGACGGAACATCCAGGCGGCAACCGGCATCGTGGCGGCGGCAATGGCGACCAGTGCCAGCATGTCGGGAAGCAGCGTGCCGAGACCGGCACCTTCGAGATAGACACTGCGTGTAATGCGGATTGCATATTTCAGCGGGTTGATCATCGTCGCATATTGGAGAACCTTCGGCATGTTGTCGGTCGGCGACATCAGTCCCGACAGCAGCATGAACGGCATCAGGAAGACGAAACCGAGAATCATCGCCTGCTGCATGTTGGCGGCAATCGACGACAGGAACAGGCCGAAACCGATGGCCGCGGCCAAGAAGAGGCTGAGCCCGAGATAGAGCGTCAGGAAAGAGCCGGCGAACGGGATACGGAACCAGAACAAGGCCACTAGCAGGATCGTCGATGCCTGAGTGATGCCGACGATCATCGAGGGGACGGCCTTGCCGATCATGATCTCGGTCGGCGTGAACGGTGCCACCAGCAATTGATCGAAGGTTCCCTCCTCGCGTTCGCGCGCGACGGACATGGCGGTCAGCATCATCGTCATCAGCATGGTGATCGTTCCGATGAGCGAAGGGACCATGCTCCAGCGCGTTTCAAGCTGCGGATTGTACCAGGCGCGCGTCGTCACCTGCACGGCGTTGCTGGAACTTCCCTTCCCTGCAAGCCAGTCGGAAGTAAAGCCGCTGACGATGGTGTTGGCATAGCCTTGCGCGATGCCGCTCGTGTTGGAATTCCTGCCGTCGGCGATGACCTGTACCGTGCCGGAGGCGCCTGCTTCCAATTGCCTCTCGAAATGGTGCTCGATGACAATGATCAGGACGGCCTGCTTGGCATCGAGAAGTCTTATGGCCTGGCCCGTCTGCGTCAGCGTCGCTACCCGCTCGAAGATGCCCGATCCCTCCAGTTTTGCGACCAGGTTTCTCGACGTTGTCGTCCTGTCCTGGTCGACGAGCGCATAGGGGACCAAGTTGAGGTCGTAGGTAGCGGCATAGCCGAAGATCAGGCACTGGAGGATGGGCGGTACGACAAGGCTCGCCCGGCTTCTTGGGTCCTTCAGGATAACGAGGAGTTCCTTGCGGATCAGGGTTACGATGCGCAGAAGCGATGCGATCAACATGG
This sequence comes from Hyphomicrobiales bacterium, assembly GCA_900468625.1. Classification (GTDB taxonomy): domain Bacteria; phylum Pseudomonadota; class Alphaproteobacteria; order Rhizobiales; family Rhizobiaceae; genus Rhizobium. The sequence goes on along the minus strand of UBUL01000029.1, from coordinate 40,661 downwards.
CTATGCGATCCTTTTGCGGGTCATTCGCACGGCAAGCGCCAGAAGCGCCGCGGCCATGGCCGCCAGCACGGCTGCATTGGGCAGAATGACGCTCCAGATATTGCCAGCGAGAAACAGGGTCTGCAGGAGGGTGACGAAATACCGCCCTGGGAAGATGTAGGCGATGATTTGAACGGCCCAGGGCATGCTCCGCGGATCGAACATGAAACCCGAGAGCATCATCGCCGGCAGGAATGTGACGAGAACGGTAACCTGGCTTGCGATGAACTGGTTCTTCGTGACGGAGGATATGGCGAGGCCAAGACCGAGCGCCACCAGAAGATAGAGCATGGATACGAAGGTGAGGATCAGCAGCGATCCCCGAAGCGGCACGCCGAAGAGCAGCCGGCTGCCGACGACGCAGAGCGCAAGCCCGGCAAGCCCGAGAAGAAAATAGGGAACGGTCTTGCCGAGCAGGATTTCCCCCGAGCGGACGGGCGTGACGAACAGCGCCTCGAAAGTGCCGCGTTCCCATTCCCGCGCCATGACGAGCGCGGTCAGGAGCGCGCCGATCAGGGTCATGACGAGGACGACGAGGCCCGGGACGAGGAAATAGCTGCTGTCATTGGCTTCGTTGAACCAACGCCGGGATTCGATTGCTACACTGCTGCCGGCGGGCGCCGCTCCGCGGGATGCTTCCTTTGCGGCCCAGACGCCAACCGCCGCCTCGGCGTAAGTCAGCGAAATACGCGCCGTGTTGGCATCGCTGCCGTTGACGACAACCTGCACTTCACCGTTGCTCAAAGCCATTTCGCGCGCGAAATCCGAAGGAATGCGCAGGATTGCCCTGGCCTCGGATGACCGGAGCATTCTCTCCGCTTCCGCCATCGTCGTCACCGGTTTCGGCGAAAAGTAGCTGGAGAGCTCGAAGGCCGATGCGAGCCCGCGCGCCTCGGCTGAATTCTCTTCCATGACGATGGCAACGGGAACGTTTTTCACGTCCAGATTGATGCCGTATCCGAACAGAATCAGCAGCGCCACCGGCATGACGATCCCGATCGCGATGCTGCTCGGGTCGCGCAGAAGCTGCCAGGTCTCTTTGCGGATCAATGCACGGATGCGCCGTAACGCTGTGTGCAATCCACGTCCGGGGGAGCTGTCGACGGGTTCGTTCATGCCGCTCTCTCCGCCTGTCTGTGGCGCTCCTTCTCGACAATCGCGATGAACGCCTCCTCCATGGTCGCCGCCGCCTCGCCGCCCATCCCGGCATGGGCGCGGATTTCGGCCGGTGTTCCCTCCGCCAGGCTCCTGCCGGCATCGAGAATGATGATCCGGTCGCAATATTCGGCCTCTTCCATGAAATGCGTCGTCACGATGACGGTCACACCCTGTTCGGACAACGCAGTGATCCGTCCCCAGAACTGCCGCCTTGCCAATGGGTCGGCGCCGCTGGTCGCTTCGTCCAGGAAGAGAATGTCAGGCTCATGCAGCAGCGCGGCGGCAAGCGCCAGCCGCTGCTTGAAGCCACCGGGAAGCTGCCCGCTCGGCAGTCTTGAAAACTGATCCAGCTCGAACTGGTTCTTCAAAGCGGCGATCCTGTCCTTCCGATGCCGGCCGCGCAACCCGTAGGCGCTTGCGAAGAACTCCAGATTCTCGTCGACGCTGAGCTGACCGTAGAGCGAAAACTTCTGCGCGACATAGCCCAGCCGCTCCCGGGCCTTCGCGCCTGCCTTCAGCAGGTCGGCGCCGGCGACCATCAATGTGCCGCCGCTTGCGGGAAGCAGGCCGCACAGCATGCGGAAGGTCGTGCTTTTTCCCGCCCCATTCGGGCCGAGCAGACCATAGACCTCGCCCTTGCGGACACTGAAGCTGATATGGTCTACGGCCGTGAAATCTCCAAACGTGCGAACGAGGTCGCGGACCTGCACAACCGTTTCGCCGCCATTGCGATCCGCCGACGGCTGTCCGGTCTGCGCTCGGCGTCTCCGGCAACGGCAGCGAATAGCATCATGAAGGCATCTTCGAATCGGGCGGCCACGCTTTCCGTCTCAAGCGTGGTACCATCTACCTGCAACGGTTCGTCCTTCTGATCCGCGTTGCGCACAATTCGGACGCGGCCAGCCTCAGGGACGGCATCGACAACGCCTGACAGTGCAAACAGACGCGCCTGCAGGGATCGTGCCTGCATGCCCTCCGGTGTGCGGACCATGAAACAGCGGCCCTGCGCCTTTTTCGTTATTTCGGCAGGCGGTCCTTGAGCAAGGACCTTTCCCGCATGCATGAGCACAGCATGTTCGCAGCGTTCGGCCTCGTCGAGATAGGACGTCGCGACGATGACGGAAAGCCCATCCTCCCTGACGAGCTTGAAGACGATGTCCCAGAGTTCGCGCCGAGACAACGGATCGACGCCGACGGTGGGCTCGTCGAGCAGCAGCAGTTCGGGCGCCCGTACCAGCGTACAGGCAAGGCCAAGCTTCTGCTTCATGCCACCCGACAATTTTCCGGCCGGCCTTTCCTTGAAACGGCCGAGCTGGGTCATCTCGAAGAGGCGTGGATAGGTTTCATCGCGCCTGGATTGCGCCACGCCGTGCAGATCCGCATAGAGATCGAGGTTCTCCTGAACGCTCAGATCTTCATAAAGACCGAACTTCTGCGGCATGTAGCCGATGCGGTCCTGGACGTGCTGCGGCTCTTTGCCGACATCGACGCCGATCACCTGCAAACTGCCGCTGTCCGGCGCGATCAGGCCGCATGCCAGACGCAGCAATGTCGTCTTGCCTGCGCCGTCCGGGCCGACGAGTGCCGTCAGAGCGCCTTTCCGGACGTCGAGGGAAACATCGGCGAGCGCCTCCACCGTTTCACCGGTATCGCGGCGAAACGTCTTGCGGATATTGCCTGCCACCACCGAGAGATCGCCGCTCATGACATCCTCGTCCTATTGCCGCTGCTCGGTTGGAGGAGCTATCCGCTCGTCCGGAAGCGGCCTGACTGTTGCCGGCATACCCAGCCGCAGCACGTTTTCCGGATCGTCAACGAACACCCTGACTTCATAGATGAGGCTTGTGCGCAACTCCTCCGTTTCGACCGATTTCGGCGTGAACTCGGCAACGGAAGAAATGAAACCGATCCATCCCTGGAGCGTGCGCCCCGGCAGCGAATCCACGGTGACCGAAGCCTTCATGCCGGGACGTAGCATTCCAAGCTGTGTTTCCGAAACATAGGCACGCACCCATTTCGGACTGATGGTCGCAAGCGAGAAGGCCGCGCGCGTGGGGGAAGCCATTTCGCCGGGCTCGATAAGCCTGGATTGCACGATCGCATCGACGGGGGCCTTCAGTTCCGCGTCCGCAAGCTGTTGGTGCAGAAGCGCGACATTGGCTTGCGCCGCCTGCAACTGCGCTTGCGCCTGCTCGATATCTTCTGCGCGCGAACCCACGACGAGCAGATCGAGCGCTTTCTGATTTGCGATGACCTTGGCGTCTGCGACGGCAGATGCCGAACGGGCTTCATCCAGGGCCTGCTGGCTGACGACGGCCTTGGGGGCAAGCGTTTCCTGTCGTGCCAACTGGGCGCGGGCATTGACAGCCTCCGCCTTGGCAGATTCCAAATTGGCGCGCGACTGGGCGATTTCCTCCGGACGGCTGCCGTTCTTGAGGCGGGCGAGATTGGCGCTCTGGCCTGCCGCCTGTGCCTCGGCCTGCGCAACCTGAGGCAAGAGCCGGCTCGTATCCAATCGGCCGAGGACCTGCCCTTTCTTGACTTGTTCGCCCTCTTCGGCAAGGACTTCAGCCACACGTTCGCTGCCGTTGAAGGCGACGGTAAGCTGCCTGAAATCGATATTTCCGTAGAGGACGAGTTCCTTCGAACCGCTGTCGCGATGAAAATACCACCAGGCGCCGCCTGCCACGGCGAACAAGAGGACCAGGATGACGATGACGCGCTGCATGCCTTGTTTGAACTCCAAACGAAAAGCCGGCTCTGATGAAACGAACGATAACCGAGATCGATCCGAGGGCGATCATAACACTTGTCAAATTCAAATTTCAAATTAATATTTGAATTAATGAAAGGCGGAGCAATGGTCAGAGGTAACAGACGATCGACGCGGTCCCGGGATCGGCAGGACGGCGCGGCCACGCGCATGAGCCTGCTCGAAGCCGGCGGCGCCGTTTTCGCCGAATTCGGCTTCGACCGCGCGACCGCCAAGGAGATCGCCTTGCGCGCAGGCGCGAATGCGGCGGCGGTCAACTACCACTTCGGCGGCGTCGAGGCTCTGTACGAAGACGTTCTGGCAGAAGCCCATCATCGCCTGATGAGCTACGACGTACTTGCCCGCACGGTCGCTGCGGACATCGATCAGAGGGAGAGGCTGCGCCGGTTCATCACGCTGCTGGTCAAGGTCGTTCGGACAGGCAACGAGAATTCTTGGCCGGCCAAGGTGATCGTTCGTGAGCTGATCGCGCCGACACCTCATATCGACAAGCTTCGCCGCGAGGAGATAGAGCCGAAGAAGGCATTGCTGTTTAGCGTCATCGCGCAGATCATCGGCGTGACACCGGACAATCCGCTGGTCGCTCAGGCGGCGCTTTCGACTATGGCGCCCTGTTTCATGCTGCTGGTGGCTGAAAAGCGTGTATCCGAGATCATCCCGGCGCTTGGACGGGAAACGACGACGGATGAGGAGCTGGCAGATCGGTTGTTCCGCTTCACGCTTGGCGGCCTCATCCAGCTTTCCGCATCGGAGCAGACGGCGCCAGCACCGAAACATTCGGATTGACCAGAGCGTCTTCGCGATTCGAAGAATGGCGGAAAGGCTCTAAATCAGCTGAAGCTTCGGCACATCCCGAATCATTTCGTCGCTCCGGCTGTGAGCCCTGTGATGAGTTTCCGCTGAAAGAACATATAGGCGAGGATGAGCGGGCCGATGACGATGACGGCGCCTGCCGTCAGTACAGGGGTATTAACTGTATAGCGCCCCTGGAAAAACAGCATCCCGATCGGCAATGTGCGGTAGTTGTCGTCGTTGACAAGGACAAGCGGAATAAGAAACTCGTTCCATGTCCAGATAAATAGGAACAATGCCAGCGTGGACATTGCCGGCAATGTCAGAGGTACAATGACCTTGAATAAAATATGGCGTCTCGATGCCCCATCCAGAACCGCCGCCTCCACGATTTCCGATGGCAGCTGCTGCATCGCGCTTGCCATGAACATGGTCGCGAAAGGCATCGACATGGCAATCTGCGGAAGGATCAGCGCCGCGTAGGTATTGATAAGCCCGACATGGCGCATTTCATAATAGAGCGGAATGATGAAGGCTTCTGTCGGCACCATCATGCCGACGGTCAAAAGGGCAAAGATGGTGCGTCTGAAGGGGAAGCTCAGGAACGCAAAGCCGAAGCCCATCAATGTTCCAAGTATGATGCTGACCACTATGACAGGAAACACGACAAGAACAGAATTCAGGAAATAGACGTTAAACCGGCCGTCGATCCATGCATTCGCGTAGTTCTCGAAATGCGGATAGGCTGGCAATACGAATGCGCCTTGCAGCAGGTCCGCACGGCTCTTGAGGGACGTAAGAAGCAGCAGCGCAAAAGGAACAACCGTTAGAACTGCAAACAGCCAAAGAATCATACGCGAAGGCAGTGCGCCGCTTATTCCACGATAAGTCCTGCTCACGATGTGCTTCCTTCATTCAATGGCCGCACGAGCCGATGGACGGCATAGTTGATCATAAAGACCAGCACGGCGCCTATGATGGCAACGGCCGAGGCATATCCATAGCGGTTCAGCTGAAAACCTAGTTCGTACATATAGATATTGGGAACAATGGTTGCGTTGGCAGGACCGCCTCTGGTCATCGTAAAGATCAGATCAAAGCTCTTGATGGAAGAAATGATGGTAAGCAGGAGCGCGATGCGTATTTCCGGCAGAAGAAGCGGAAGCGTGATGAAGAAGAAAATCCTGCCTCCGCTGGCACCATCGACTTTTGCGGCTTCAAACAGTGACGGATCTATCCGCTGGATCCCGGAAAGAAACAACACCATGCAGAAACCGAAGAAATACCAGCTGGCAACAAGGCCGACCGCCGGCAGAACAAAGGTAAAGTCCCCGAGCCAGGGCAAGGCGATCGAACCCAGCCCAGCCAGCTTCAGCGCCTGGTTGATAGGACCGAAGGCCGGATTGTAAAGCCAATGCCAAATGATGCCAAGCACGGCGGTCGGCATGATATAGGGTAGAAACAAAAGCGTCCGCAGTGCGAACTGTTCGCGCTGCCTGAGTGTCCAGATCATCGCGGCGAGTACGAGGCCGACGGCAAGCGGGATAACGCAGTAAAACACCATAAAAAGAGCGTTGTTTTTCAGCGCGACATAAAAAGTCCCATCCGAGAACAATTTTGCAAAGTTGCCGACCCCCACCCAATTTGGAAGGCTGATACCATCCCATTCGGTGAAACTGATACCGATTGCCGCGACAATAGGACCAAGAACAAGAGCAAAATAAAGCAGCAAGCCGGGCAGAATATAGATGAGATTTCTGCTGGCCTTCGCGTCAAGTGGCGAGCGTTTCATGCACCATCTCAGAAATATGCCGGACAGCGGATTTTTCCGCTCTGGCCGTGATCAGGATAGACGTACCGCAGCTTCCCGCCGCATCCTATCCCCAAGAGGACAGCGCGGCGGGATCATTGCAAACCAAGGCAATCACTTGCCCTTCATATAGGCGGCGTAGTCCGTATCGAGCTTGCCGATGAGCTCTTCGGGCGTTTGCTTGCCGGCAAGCAGCAAAGGCGTATTTTCATCAAAGGTCTTGAGCATGGTTGGACTTGCCCAATCGGGATAATGTCCAAGCGCATTGTTGTCGTTCAGCGACTTCCACATTGAAATGCCCTCTTTCAGGAGCGGGGAAGCCTTGACTGCGGCATCTTCCGGGACCGGCGTTGCGGGCAGGTAGCCGGCATGGACCCAGGTCACGGACGCCTCCTTGGAAACCATATAGTTGATGTATTCGCCGGCAAGATCCTTCATCCTGTCATTCTTGGCGAGGCTCGTGATCGCCCAGGCAAGATCGACGCCGCCAACCGAAAGCGGATGCTTGATGCCGGCGGGCGCCGGGATCGGCATGAAATGGATGTCGGGGTTGTTCTGCATCTCACCAAAATACCAGGTCCCTGAGATCAGAAATGCGCCCTGGTCCGCGACAAAGAGCTGAACGGCGTCGTCACCGGAGATGCCTTGGTAACCATCGAAGAAATAACCATTTTCTGCCCATTTCTGGACGAGCTTGACCGATTCCAGATTGCCGAGCGTATTCCAGGTGCCGCCGCGGCCGTAGATCAGGTCATCGAGCGCCTTTCGATCGGACGCATCGATATGCGCTTGGGCGATCCCGGCCAGCATATGAAGCGCCAAGTGGCCTTTGGCGGTGCCGATCGTGAGCGGTGCAGTGCCTGCCGCCTTGACCTTGTCCAAGGCTGCAAGGAAATCGTCGAAATTCTTGATCGGAAGTTCGACGCCGGCCGCTTTCAAAACCTTTTCATTGTAATAAAGGCCGACGATCTCTGCGAGCGACGAAATGCCGTAGGTCTCACCGACACCGAACTCGCCCTTGCTCGACCAGCGGTCTCGCGCCAGAAGACTATCGGACTGGTTTTTGTCCCATCCATATTTCTTGAGGTAGGGATCGACAGGAACAAGGAGGTTTTCCTTGACCATCGCACCCATCGCACCGGCTCCCTGGTTGACCTTGGTGACTACGGGGCCATCGCCGGAGGAAACGGCGAGTTTAAGCGTGAGATTGAGATCCTGGAAGTCGCGTACGGTATGGTCAAGCTTAACGTCGGGATGCGCCTTCTGGAAATTGGCGTTGAGCTCGGTCATCACGGCAGCCCGCGATTCCGAATCGTGGTCGTCCCAGACCGTAAGCGTTTCGGCAAAAACAGCTGTGGATGTGCCGAACGCGACCAAAGCGGCGCCCGCCAAAATCCCTGCCTTCTTCAGAATGAATGCTGTGTCGATGGAGATGAAATCGCTAAACATTGATTGGTTCCCTCTGGCTGCTTGTTGGCAGTTCCTTCCGCTTCCAACCGGCTGGTCTTACTGAAGACGAGCCGAATGTCTCGCATCGCCGGACCTTTACTGGTCCGATGAATTCCCTTATTCCTTCCCGAAAATTCGCAGGCTCCCGTCCGTCAGACGCAGTCTTTCAGTTTTGCCAATTTCCCTGCCGATCGGCGCCTGTTCGTGGCGTGCGGCGGCCAGCAGATCGGTGATGCCATGCCCCTTGAGAGCGACGATTATTTCATCCGCCCGGCAACAGAAGAAGATGTTGAGGCCCTCTTTGACATTTGCCTGATGACGGCTGATGCCGGTACCGATGCGAGCGCGCTTTATAGCGATCGGCGCCTTCCCGGCTACGTATGGGCGGTGCCCTATCTCAAATTCGCCCCGGACTTTGCCTTTGTGCTCGCCGGGCGCCAACGGGTCGTCGGCTATGTTGTCGGCACGCCCGACACCGCTGCATTCGACCGGGAGCTCCGCCAAAGCTGGTGGCCGCATGTTCGCCAAGAGATCGCCGCTTTCTCCCCCAGCACTCCAAAGGACGTCGATGTTCTGGAGCGGATCGCCAACCCGCACAGCGGCACGTTGGGTCTTGAAACGCTTTATCCTGCGCATCTTCACATCAATATTCTGCCCGAAGCCCAATCGGGCGGATGGGGACGCGCGATGATCGAAACTCTGCTCGGCGTCTTTTCGAAACGTGGCGTGCCTGCCGTCCATCTTGGTGTCAGCCCCGCAAACGAACGCGCCAAGGGATTCTACAGACGTCTCGGTTTCGAAGAACTCAGCCAGAACGGTCACCTCGCCTTCGTCATGAAATTGAATAGGCCGGCGGTCTAAAGTAAGCTTCGCCGGCCCGCCCATTACGCATTCTCCGCGTTCGCAGCCTCTAGGCCATATTTCAGGACGACTGCGGCCGGCATCGCGCTCCACCCCTGCAGCAGAGAGCCGCGTCCGTAAGGCGGCGAGAAATATTCGACCGCACCTGCCCAACCATGAGCCAGACAGGCCTCCCACCAGCGTACAAGCGCATAACGCGCTCCGCCGAGGCCATGGCGTATTCTTTCTTCCGCATAGACGCCGTCCCAATAGGGCCAATCCGAGCCGTTGTGATAACGAAAGGGGAAAGCGGTCTTCGATCTGACATCCCTTGCCCGTTTAAACGGTGGGTAGGCGCAAAGGACGCCCCAATCGCCATAGGGCTGCTCATGATTGTTGCGGGCTTCCAAAGCCCCTTCCATGGCCTTGAGGAGCCCCATCGCTCGCGATGACGAAATGGCTCCGTAACGGGATAGTGTCAGGCTATCGAGCACGAGATGATCCTCGACGAACCCGTCTGGGGTGATGAAGTCGGCATAGCCGTTTCTGCTCGGGACAAAAAGCCTGTCCTCGATTTCAGCGCGGGCGGACTGCGCTGTTTCACGCGCCTTCTGTGCCAACGCGGGATCGTGCTTGGCCCCCAATTTCGCCACTGCATCCAACGCGCCGACGAAAAGGCCGAGATTGTAGGAGACGAGACCTTCCCGATAGACATTGTCTGCCCAGTCCCTGTCATGTCGCGGCTTGAGCGGCAGCACGCTGCCAGGGCCTGCAAAAGCCAGATATCGTTTGACGATCGCCGTGACGAGCGGCCAGTATTGCAGCGCTTCTGCCGTATCGCCTGTGGCATCCGCATAGTCTGACAGAAAGAGGATGAAGAAAAGCGGGCTGTCAAAATGGTCGCTCCACCAATCCTGTGGGCGATTGTGGTGCTCCGGGACAGCCTTGCCATGATATTTTTCGGGATGGAGCCTGCAATCGAGAACGAAGTTCTGCCAGGATTGCGATTGCGCCGGCCCTGTCACGATTACGCCGCTTGGCGCTTCTCCGTCAGGCTGGATTCCCTTGGCAAGCAGCCGAATTTGATCGCGCACCGTCTCCGGCGCCAGGCGCAGCAGCAGCTGCATCGTCCAATAGCCGTCGCGATAATAGGTTCGCGCGGGCGCGCTATAGGCCTGGCCTGCGGCCAGACCGGCAAACACGCCGTTCTCATCGAGCCGAATACTGGAAAGCGCGGCGTGCGCGCCCTGCATCACCATGCTGCGCATCACAGGATCGGCCTTGGGCGCCAAGTCGCAACGGGCGCCATAATTCGCAGACTCGGCGACGATCGCGTCGCCTGCAAGGCCAAGTGCAGCCTCGGCCTCGCTTTCTGAGGCCCCGACGGCAATATGAATATCGCCGTTACCGGCCTCGACGATCATCACCCCCCAGCCAGTCACGACAATATGGCGATCGTCGCGTTTGATGCGTTTCGCCCTTGAATTATCCTTGCTTGCTTCATGCCACCAAGCGCCGCGGCGAGCCGGGAAAATTCCTTCGACACGAGCATTGCGGATCAGAAGAACGGGCTGCGACTGGGCGACGAAGATGCCACCTGCTTTAGCAATAATCCTGTTTGGGCCGTAGATGTAAGGTCCGGCAAGCTTGGAAAAGCGCAGCTTTCCCAGGCGACCGCTTCCCCAAAGAGCAAGCTCTATATAGCCGTCTGGATGCGCGTCCGCCTGTAGCCGAGGCGCCATGATCGGCAGGATGACCGCGTCCCTGGTTGTGATTTCGCCTTCTGGTGTGGGGGTCATCATGGCGAGCCAAGCACCTTATCGATGAGCGATGTCGAGGATGAGATGACCCGTAAAGTCCAGGCCTTCATATCCAGCATCCGTGCCGGAAGGAGGCGTTATAAGACCCAGCACGGATATGGATCTGCATCTCCTATCCCTCGCCCTCGCCTTCATGACTCCTCCGCAATTTACTCAGCCATCAGGGCAGTCTATGGATTGGATGCTCAATTTGTCAATGGCGTGGACAAATTATCTGGGCCTACCCTAACCGAGCGGCTGACGGTGGCCTTGAATTCGCGATATTCCCCTGGAATTGACATGATAGCAATTCACGTTAAAGGAATTAGGCATAGGTCCCGAACTAATGAGAAACGGGCGCGAGAAAACAGCAATGATGCCTAATGCGACCCAGACACCGATAGCGCGAAAGATCTCTACAAACTCCGTTATTCGGACCATCCTTGCGAAAGGTCCTATTTCCCGCGCCGACATCGCCAAGCTGACGGGCTTATCCAAGCAAACGATTTCCGATGTTGTACGCCATCTGGAGCACAGCGGCTGGCTGAAGCCGACCGGATATACCGATGGGCGTCTGGGTCGAAACGCAATCACCTATGAGCTCGACGCAAGCGCCGGTTTCGCCGCCTCCATCGATCTTGGCGGGACCAAGATCGCCGCGATCATCTGCGATCTGCTTGGAAATATCGTTGCCGAAACCAAAGTGCCGACGAGCCCTCATGGCGGCCTTTCCCTGGTCGATCAATTCCATAGCATCATAAGAGACCTTGCCGGCAGCGCCGGTATCGATCTCTCCAAATTGCGCGTCATAGTGCTGGGCACTCCAGGCGTACTTGACCCGGCCACCGGACATATCAATGTCGCTCCGAACATCCCCGGCGTCGAAACAATCGACCTGCGCCACCTCCTGAGTGATCGCACGGGCATTCCGGTCGTTATTGAAAATGACGTCAATCTCGCCGCGCAGGGAGAACGATGGCGCGGACATGGCTCCGCGGCCAGCAATTTTGTCTTCATGGCATTGGGAACCGGTATCGGCATGGGCATCATTGCGAATGGCGGCCTCATGCGGGGAGCGCGCGGCGCTGCCGGAGAAATTGCCTATCTACCTCTCGGTGGAGAACCGTTTGACCCGGATGGCTTCACCCTTGGCACTCTTGAAAGTGCGGTGGGTAGTGCTGCGATGGTACGGCGCTATGCTGGATATGGCGGCTCTGGCGAAAGAAGCGTAATGGAACTTTTTTCGGCGCTGGTTGCCGGTGAGCCGGCCGCAATTGCCGTGATCGAGGAAACCGCGCGATTGATCGCACTTGCCATTGCGGCCATCGGCGCAACGCTCGATCCGGAACTGGTGATCATGGGCGGCAGCATCGGCGCGCGCCCTGAACTTGTCGAAGCTATTCGCCGGTATCTGCCACGTTGCACACCCTACCCGCCTCGTATCGAAATCAGCCAGTTCGGCAATCGGGCAGCCCTGGTCGGCGGTATCGGTGTCGCGGTCGAGCACATGCACCAGGAGCTATTCGGCGTTGATTTGCAGGATCTTTGATCTGGCCATCGTGCCGCTTTGATGAACTGTTTGAGCATCGGTTCGAGAGATGGAGATCGGAGAAAAGCTGGAAGCTGCACCTCCTCGGGACCGGAATACGTTGTCCCCGGATACTGGCGGCATTTCACTCGATACGACTTATTCTGGCATCAGGGCTTGCGAGGAAAGGCTTGAAGGCTGCCGCAACCTTCGCAAGAAACCCTTTGCTGAACGATCCCAGCACTTCAGCGCTTGGATCATAGTAGAACGATACTTCCGCCAGATCGTGATTGAACTCCGATACGGTGATCCATGCATCCTTCCACTCACGAATGCCGGCGCGGCGGCATTCGAGTTGTGGAATTTCCAAGGCCGTCTGGTCGGAGCGAGGCGGCGTTCCCGAAATGGCCAGCAAGATAAGGTTCGTCTGATTGCCCTTGGGAATCGCAAGCACCATGCAAACCGGCCGGCCCTTTCGTCCTTCCGTTTCTCCTTTGTCGCGCTGCCACGCCCAGAGATAAGGGTAACGGATTACGGAACCGTTGGCCGGGACGTCAGCCATTGACGTCGCGGCCTTCCTCTATCAGCCGGTCAAGTTCGGGCAGGATCATCGCTGCCAAGTCTGCGGGGGCTTCATTCGGACCATAGACCCGGCGTGGATCGCCTCGGCTTTTCAGAGCTTCAAACTCGTCGTAGGTCATGAGGACATATCTTGGCTTACGATGCTGCGTGATCGCGACAGGCTCGCGATCTGCAGCCATGGTCACGGTCTTGATGTCTCGCAGCAATTCGACGGTCGAAAATTTTTCCATCACCACGCTCCCTTCCTTCAAAAAAATATACAAATTATTTGACTATTTTACAAGCTTATGGAGTTCCTTCCGGCCATAATCAAATCGCTCCGTGGACGAATCCCGGAAAACCTGAGCTCACCACTCGTTTCCGCACCAAGGAGCGATGCTTTCGGCTTGGCTGCATTAGATCTTCAGAATTCATGGCATCGCTTGTGCGCCGCAGGTAAGAGCATCGGTATTCCCTTCTTGCCCGACCGAGGCCGTCCTAAGGCGTGATGCCGGAAAGTGCCAAGGGACTTCGGACGACATCCTGCTCTACTCTTTATTTCAGGTCGAACAGACCCAAAATCATCCCGCCCTGGCCATGGAAGGCATGGAGAGGATCGTTTTCCGTCAAGTAGGTTCCTGACGCGTTCTGCCGCCCGGCATGTCGGCGCCAAGCGGCAGAAATCCATTTCTGGCTTCGAATTGCAACGAGATCTCGTTTACGAGGAGCCGAGCAGATATCCCTCTTGCAAGTCGTCGATGACAGTTCCGTTGATCGCGACCGAATACTCTCCCGTCGCACCTGTTCTTGAAATCGAGACTTCGTATCGTCCGCCGGGCAGCTCCAACCCGGCCGAGTAACCGTCCCATCCGGCCGGCAGCGCAGGCTTAATGTGCAAGCGTCCGCTTTCGGTGCGAATACCGAGGATACCTTCGATCGCGACGCGATAGAACCAACCGGCCGAGCCGGTATACCAGCTCCAGCCGCCCCGACCTCTAAGATCGCCTTCACCATAAACGTCACCGGCGATCACATAAGGCTCGACGCGATAAATGTCCGCAGAGGATTTATCGAGGGCATGGTTGATCGGATTGAGCATTTCGACAGCGCGCCAGGCGTCTTCGCCACGGCCCATCCGGGCAAGAGCAAGAGCTGCCCATGTTGCGGCATGGGTATACTGGCCGCCATTTTCACGCACACCCGGCGGGTAGGCCTTGATGACACCGGGATCGTTGACCGGCTTGATGAACGGCGGCGTCAGCAGGCGGATGAGCTTGCCCTCGTCATCGACCAGTTTGTCGAGGACCGCGTTCATCGCCATGTTGCTGCGGTCAGCATCCCCCTCGCCCGAGAGCACGCTCCAGGATTGGGCGATCGAATCGATCTTGTCTTCCTCCGACTGGCTGGAGCCGAGAGGAGCGCCGTTGTCGTAATAGCCCCGGCGATAATATTCGCCGTCCCAGCCGGCCGTTTCGATCGCGCTCTTGAGCTTTGCCAGATGATCCGACCAGCGGCCGGCGCGTTGCGCATCGCCGCGCGTTTCGGCGTAAGCGATGAAGCGACGCAAGGCGCCGGCGAGGAACCAGCCCAGCCACACGCTTTCGCCGCGGCCGGCGACGCCGACGCGATCCATCTTATCGCACCAGTCGCCGCTCATCATCAGCGGCAGTCCGTTGACGCCCGTGCGCTTGATCGCGAGATCAAGGCCAAGAGCGGCATGCTCGTAAAGCGATGCCGCTTCGTCGGAAACACGCGGCTGCAGGAATGCGTCGTACTGGCCGGGGCTGAGCTGCGCGCCTTCGACGAAGGGTAGCATTTCGTCCATGATCGAACTGTCGCCCGTCACCGTGCAATATTGGTCGACGGCATAAGCAAGCCACACGGGATCGTCGGAGATGTTCGTGCGAACGCCGGCGCCGCTATCTGCCAGCCACCAGTGCTGGAAATCGCCCTCGCGGAACTGGCGCCGGCCGGTATTGAGAATCTGCTTGCGCGCGATCTCGGGCGAATGCAGCAGGAAGGCCAGCGAATCCTGCAGCTGATCGCGCAGGTTCCAAGCGCCGCTCGACTGGTAGAAGGCGGTGCGGGCCATGATGCGGCAGCTATAGGTTTGATAGGGCAGCCAATTGTTGACCATGAAGTCGAGGCGCCGATCCGGCGTCGAAACACGCGTCTTGCCGGTGAAATCCTTCCAGAACTTACGTGTATTCTCAAGAACCTCCGCAAAACCGATGGAGCGGATGCCGGCGATGAGAGCGGCGGCTTCCTCCTGCGAGGCGGCGTCACCCATATAGAAGCAGATATCACGCACTTCGCCAGGCTCGATCGTCAGGTCGAATGCCATGGCAGCGGCCGGATCGCCATCCAGATCGACGGCATTGGAAAGCCGCGAGCCGGCCGAGACCGTGCGCGGTTGCTGGATCGTTCCGTGCCGGCCGATGAATTCGCGGCGGCTGGTGGAAACGCTCGACGGTGCTTCGCTTGCCGCGAATGCTGCGACGCGCGTCCCGAAACTGACGCTGAACGGATTTTTCGCGAAGACCGCCCCACTCACACTGTCGAAGCTCGATAGGATGAAGGGTTTGCTCTTCGTCGGGTTGTTGCCGAGAATCCATTCGGCATAGCCATAAAGACGCAGCTTGCGTGCTTCGCCGGCATCGTTGCGGATGCGCAACTGCGTCAGCTTGACCGGCTTCTCCATGTGGAGGGTCTGGGTGACCTCCAGGGAAATCTCGTCCTGAGCCGTCGAGAAGACCGAGTAGCCGAGGCCGTGGCGGGCTTCGAAGCGCGTGTCTGCGCGCTGCGCCAGAGACGCGTAGGGCACGATGACGGAGCCGCGATCGAGATCCTTCAGATAGAAGGCTTCGCCCGGACCGTTCGTGACCATGTCGTTGGTCCAGGGCGTCAGCTGATGGTCGCGGGAGTTCTGGCTCCAGGTGAAGGCGGCACCTTCAGCCGAGACATGGAAGCCGAAACTCTCGTTGGCCATGATGTTGACCCACGGATGCGGTGTCTGTTCGCCGCCGGAAAGGCGCACGACATATTCGCTGCCCTCGGCCGCGAAACCGCCGTAGCCATTCCAGAAGGCAAGATCGCTGCCGTCGGCCGGCGGGATCCCGGCAGTATCGCGAACCATGCGCGGCACCAGGGTGGAATCGCCCCATTGACCCAGCAGCGCCGGCGAACCGGAAACGGAACGAGCCTTCTGCAGCTGGTCGATGAGGCTGCCGTCGCGACCGCGCAGCACAACGCGCGAGGCGGCGATGATGGCGTCGTAGGCTTCCGCGTCCATCAGATCCTTGCGCAGGACGTAGATGTTGCGCTGAATGCCGGCAATTTCGCTCGCGTGACGCGCCGCGTCGCAGAGCTGGTCGATGGTGCGCTGCATTTCGGCAGCCGCCTCACCGGCGCGTTCGTTGAAGATGACGAGATCGACCTCGACCCCGCGCGATTGCAAGAGCCCCTGCGCACGCAGCAGTTCCTTGACGAGATCCGTGCCGAGCTCGTCGGTGATGCGCAAGGTCATCAGCGGCGCATCGCCGGACAGTGTCGCTCCCCAGAGAACGGACTGCGACTTCAGGCCTTCGCGGACCGCCGCATTGTCGGCGCGCAGCGCCATGTCGGGATAAATGATGTAGCGGGCAAAGCGCTGATAGGCGGCTGCCTCCTTGGAATTGACGCCGATCTGGCGCAACTGGCTCTGCGTTCTCGTCCAGGCCTGAACGAGACCCTGGGCAAAGCTTTCCGGCTGGCGATAGTGCTCGACGGCCGCTTCCAGTTCGGCGCGTTCGGCCGCAGCAATGGTCCAGAAGGTTACGCTGACCTTTTCCCCGGCCGGCACGCGAAGTGTGCGGCGCAGCGATAGGCAGGTATCCATCGTGAAGCCGCTGCTATTCGAAAGTTCCGCACCGGCGTCGAAGGCGGCAGCTTCCGTCAGCGTGCGCCCTCGGCCGAGGAAGCGCATGCGATCCGTCTCATAATGTGTCGTCAGATTTTCGCCCGACGTGTCGACGATGAGATGGGCAATGGCGACCTCGGGATCCGTCACGCCGCGCTTCTGGCGCTCGACGAAGATGGCGTCGCCTTTCGCGGCGATTTCGGTCTTCAGGAACATGCGGGCAAAGACGGGGTGACCCGTATCGACGGCATCGAGTGTGGCGACAGGCTCCATATAGGAGGTCACTTCGATCACCCGGTCTTCCGTGCCGGTATTGCTGATCGTCAGGCGGCGGCCTTCCGCATCGTAGTTGCTTGCGACGAAGACTTCCATCTCGCTCGTCAGCTCGCCGACGGTCTTGATGTACTCCGCCTTGTCGTCACTGAAGGTTACCCGCACATGCTCGTTGGCGATCGAGCGCGGCTCTGCGGTTGCAGACCACCATTCGTTCGATGCGGTGTCGCGCATGAAGACGAACGAGCCCCAGCGATCTTCGGTCGGATCGGCACGCCAGCGGTTGACGGAAAGGTTCTTCCAGCGGCTGTAGCCCGAACCGGTCGCCGTCAGCATGGTAGAATAACGACCGTTCGACAAAAGCAGCAACTCGCGCTCGCGCGATGCCGGGTCTTCCAGGCGACGCACTTCGGGACGCATCAGATCGCCCTGGATGGTCGCAGGCGCATCGGTTTCGTGTTTCGAGGCCATGACGGGAATGTCGCGTGGCGCCTTTTCCTGCAGCAGCAACTCGGCTGCCTCGATCACGGGATCCGCGTGGAACAGCTCGCGCAGCAGGCCGTCAAAGGCAACGTTGGCAACGGCTGCGATCGACATGCCGTGATGATGCGCATAGTAGTTGTAAACCACCGCGCATTGCTTGCCCTCGGGCACGCGGTTTGCCGTGAAATCGACGGCATCATGGAAACCATACATGCCGAGCGCGCCGACCGCCCGCAACCGGTTGAGGTTTTCGAGGGCTGCGACCGGATTGTACTGGCTGGCCAGCAGCGAGGCATAGGGCGCGATGACGGCGTTCTGTCCGAGACCGCGTTTCAGGCCGAGCGTCGGCACGCCGAAATTGCTGTACTGATAGTTCATCTGATGATCGCGGGCATTGAAGGCCGCTTCCGAGATACCCCAGGGCGTGCCGAGCTTGCGGGCATAATTCATCTGCTCGAGAACGATCAGATTGTTGGTTTGGTTGAGGATCCCGCCGCTGCGCTCCTGCATGACGAGGGGCGGCATCAGATATTCGAACATCGAGCCGGACCAGGAGACCAGCGCACCGCGCGTGCCGACGGGAACGACGTGGCGGCCGAGCTTGTACCAGTGCTCGGTCGGCAAATCACCCTTGGCCACGGAGAATAGGCTCGTCAAGCGAGCTTCAGAGGCGAGCAGATCGTAGCAGGCGGCATCCACTTCTTCCGTCTCGACCCGGAAGCCGATCGACAGCAGCCGGCGCTCGGGACGGTAGAGGAAGCTGAAATCCATGGTGAAGGCGATTTCGCGGGCGCGATTGCCAATTCGGATCAGTCTTTCGCTGATGTCCGGTGCCTGCGAAAGATCGAAAGCCTTGTCGACCAGATGAAGTTCGCAGGTTTCGACCAGTTTTTCCGCCCAATGGACGACCTCGTCACTCTGAGCAGTCTTGACTTCCCTGTCGAGGCTTCCGGCAAGCTCGCGGATTTCTCGTGCTTGTCCCGCAAATCGTTCGATCAGACCCGAGGAGAACTCCTTCTCCCGCTTGCCGGTCGCGACCGCCGCTTCAAGCTCGGCAATCCGGCCGTCGAGCCGGTCATGGAGCGATCGGTTCGACTTCGTATCGTCGCCGAGCTCGGAAAGCACCTCGCGCAGAATTGCGGCGACATCGCCGATGCCGTCGAGATCCGTCTGGATGTGGCCAACGGGAGACTGAGCCCATATACGGCATGCCGATGAAACGGCAATCAGATGCCCGGCAAAATTCCCGCTATCGACCGACGACACATATCTGCGGCCAAGCGGCTTCAGCGTGTCGGTGTGATACCAGTTGAAGAGATGTCCTCGATATTTTTCCAGCTTTTCGACCGTCTCGATCGTCTGCTCGATGCGCTTGACCGCGTCCTCGAACGAAATCCAGCCGAAACGACGCGCCGAGATGACCGACAACAAATAGACGCCGATGTTGGTCGGAGATGTACGCATGGCGACCACGGCATGCGGCGTCTGCTGAACGTTGTCGGGCGGCAGGAAATGCTGGTCGGGAACGACGAAATGGTCGAAATAGCGCCAGGTGCGTCTCGCGATCTTGCGCAATTCGTTGAGGACCTGATCGGGCACGACGAGACGGTCTTCGGTTTCCGCCGTCTGGCTGACCAGCCAGGCGATGGCCGGCGACAGCACCCAGAGCAGCACGAAAGGAAGTCCGACCAGCCAGGCGATGTCGCCGGAAGAGGCTGCGAAGATCAGTGCCAGGATGGCCAGAAGCGGTGCGCGCCACATGACCTTGTAATGGCCGAGGATCGTCGTCTGGGCCATGGCCTGGGCGCTTGCGGCAGTGCGCCATTGCAGCATCAGCTTGCGGCTGACGAACAGGCGGTAGAGCGAGCGGATGATCGCATCGGCCATGACGCAGGCGATGTCGGCGATGAAAATGATGCGCAGTGCGACCTGAGCATTGGCATTCTCGATGTCTTTCCAGACAGTATGGAGATGCGCCTGCAGGATGATGTCGCTGGTTCGCGGGATGATGCCGTTGATCAGCGACAGTGTCGGAGCAACGAATAGGCTGAAGATCAGCAGGATCTGCCAGACAAGCGCGCCGAGCGGATCCATCCAGTACCAGCCGAGCACGGAGGCCAGGAGCCACGCGATCGGGGTGAGCGAGCGGCGCAAATTGTCGAGCATCTTCCAGCAGCCGAGCGCAGTGATGCCGCGACGATCGTCAAAAATATAGGGAAGGAGCTGCCAGTCGCCGCGAGCCCAGCGATGCTGACGCGAGACTTCGACTTCGTAGCGGATGGGGAAATCCTCAACCAGCTCACAATCCGTCACCAGCCCGCATCGCGCCATCGAGCCTTCGAGCAGGTCATGGCTCAGTACGGAATTCTCGCTGATGCGGCCCTTTAGCGAGGCCTCAAAGGCATCGACATGATAGAGGCCTTTACCGGTGAAGGTGCCTTCTCCGGTTATATCCTGATAGACGTCGGAAACCGCAAAAACGTAAGGGTCGAGACCGCGGTTGACCGAGAAGACGCGCTGGAAGGCGGATGCGTCCTTGCCCGTCGTCAGCGACGGGGTCACACGCGGCTGCAGAACGCCATAGCCATTGACGACACGCTGCTTTTTGTCGTCGAAAACCGGGCGATTGATCGGATGATGCATCTTGCCGACAAGCTTGACGACGGTATCACGGACGACGCGCGTATCGCTGTCCAGCGTCATGACGTATTTGACGTCAGCCGGCACCACATCGACGCCCGCGATAAAGCTTGTATCGGGGCTGCCGCGCAGCAGCATGTTGAGCTCGTGCAGCTTGCCGCGCTTGCGCTCCCAGCCCATCCACACGCCTTCGGCGGGATTGAACTGCCGGCGGCGATGGAGGAGATAGAAGCGCTGCTTGCCCTCTTCCGCATAGCGCGCGCCCAGTTCGGCGATCTTGCCACGTGCGTAATCGAGGACTTCGAGATCGCGGGCCGTCTGTTCTTCCTCGGCGTCCGGCCAGTCGGTCAGAAGCGCGTAATAGATCTCGCCGCGGGCATTGGCGAGATAATGCACCTCCAGATTGCGGACAAGCTCATCGACATGCTCGCGCCTGCCGATCAGGGAGGGAATGGTGACGAGCGTGCGGGCGTCCGCAGGCAATCCCTTCTTGAATTCGTAGCCGACGAGGCGATCCGGCGTGATGAAGAAGGTGGCAAAGAAATTGAAGAGACCGGTCGCGCCTTCGGATGCCGGCAGCGCGAACATCAGCAAAAGAACGATCGTCGCAAAAAGCGGCATTCCGGCATCGACGAAAACCCACTCGACCACGACGAGCGCCAGCAATGTCAACAAGAGCACCGGAACGGCGATCGATAGCCAGTTCAGCTTGCGGATCATCCGCATGAACCGCAGGCCAAGCGTTGGCCGGAAGCCGATCTCCGCCTCGAGCGCCGGGCGCCCATCGCCGACGAAATAATAGCCGACATTGCCCGCGGATCCGTGCCTGTCGTCAGCCTTTGCACGGTCGGTCAGCCGGACGGCCGCCTCGGCGATATCCATCTCCGTCTTGTCGGAGCGTTTTGCGAGCTTTTCGATCTGGCGGCGATAGCTGTTGCGGGAGCCGGAATCGAGCTCTGCATAATCCGTCTGCTGCCAGAGCAGCTTGTCGATGGTGCTGACCTCTTCGACCCATTCCGACCAATCGGTGTCGTTGATCTCGCGCAGGCTCTTGATGATGCTGCCCATCAGCGCATTGGCCGCGCCTAGACGGGTCTGCTCGGCCGACATGACCGCTTCCGCATCCGTTCCCCTGGCGGAAAGCTTGGCCTCCAGCCAGTTCAACGCGGCTTCGGTCGGCTCGAGCGCATTGCGAAGACGATAATGCAGCTGCGTGACGAAGGTCGTATCGTCGATATTGGCGGCCAGCGTCTCCAGATATTGCACCGCGCCAGCGTCGCCGAGCGAAATTACCTCGGTGGCTGCCGCATTGGCGGCCGCGCGCATTTCGCGGCTCTTGTCGATCTGCGATGCCACCCGGCGAAGATCGTCGATCAGCACGTAGCGCACCAGCGAGGGCAGCGCCCAGAGCTCGCCGATTCGCAGGGTTTCCCGGTCCTGAAACCCTTCAGTTACCGCCGTCATGCCGGCATTGCTGATGTTGCTGTGCGCATGCGCCATATAGAGCCAGGCGAGCGCTAGGGTGCGCGGCACCTCCACGCCATCAAGATTGATCTTGCGCAGTTCACGATAGAATTTCTTCGGAAAGTCACGGCGAACTTCCTGGATCGCCTCCTCGACGATGTAGTGATTGTCGAGCAGCCATTCGGCAGCCGGCGTGATGCTCTCGCCGGCATCGACATCCCCAGCAGCGGCGCGATAGACCCTCAGAATCTCGCTCTCGTTCTCCTTATGCCGCAGATAGAAATCGAAGTCCTTGAAATGAACGAGATCAAGCGTGCGGCTTTCGGCAAATTTTGCTGCCCTGGCTCTCAGCTGATCATTTGACAAAAGAGCGGCACGGATTCCGAATTCGCGATCCGAATGAGCCGTCTGTGGAATTGAAGCAGAATCGTTGGCAGTATCTTTAGACGACATGTGTCTTTCGCTTTTGTCTCGTCGTTTCTGGAATGCGAAGCTCCAGAAACGAGAACCGGAGCCTGAAATCTTCGTTGCCTACCCCGCTTGACAGCAACCGGGGCAATCAATGCCGCTTACCTACCGGCAACACCCTGAACGCAGGATTAATCGCCCGGCCAATTCGGCAATCTTCACAGCTGGGGGCGCTGCCTTGTTCAAGCGAGCTGCTTCCCTGGCCGGGCCTATTGTTTGACCGTCAACGGCATTCATCGGTCCTTTCAAACGTCCCCTGGTGATCGGATGCCCCTAGACTCGCCGCATACTTTTGCCCCTCGACAGGCGGTCAGTCACTAAGCCCTCCGGCAAAGCCGATCGGCGCTGGCACAAAATCACCTTCTTCATCTTGTTCTTGAAATAATTCACGCGCAATCTGCCGTCGTATTTTATCGAGCAAATTCAGGAATAAATAGAGCTTTTTGAATGAAGAGCCATAATGTCCGTGATCGCTCCATCCGCTCTCACCTGTTTCGGAATACCGAGTGTTTCAAGGACGAGCCGGACGGCAACGCCGAGCCGCGTTTCACGCCGGAGAATCTCATTTAAATGCTAGATGCTGCCGGAACCGCAGCAGTCTTACCCTTAGATGCCAAACAACATCTGGTCTGCGAGAAAGGCTTACCAAATTTCCCTTGCAATTCTGGAATTCAACTCCATAAATGCAAGGATGATCGACCGCCAAATATCATCCGAACTGAATGAACTGCTCGACACCAGCCCGGCTGTCGCACTCATCGGCCCGCGTCAGGTCGGCAAAACGACGTTGGCACTCTCCATAGCCGACCACCGTCCGTCGATCTATCTCGATCTGGAATCGGATGCCGATCGTGCCAAGCTCACCGAGCCGGAACTATATCTCAGCCAGCATGGCGACAAGCTCATCATCTTGGACGAGGTCCACCGGCTTCCCGGTCTTTTCCAGAATTTGCGCGGACTTATCGACCGCGGCCGTCGAAATGGGAGGAAAGCTGGGCATTTCCTGCTGCTTGGCTCCGCCTCCATCGACTTGCTGAAACAGTCGGGCGAGACGCTGGCTGGACGCATCGCCTATCTTGAAATGGGGCCGGTCAACGGCATGGAAGTACCCGCTAACGAGCTGAATACCCTCTGGCTGCGAGGCGGTTTCCCGGATAGTCTCCTCGCTGCGAGTGATCGTGCAAGCCAGCGCTGGCGACAAGATTTTATCCGCACATATCTGGAGCGAGATGTTCCTTTGCTCGGCCCGCGTATTCCCGCCGAGACACTACGGCGCTTCTGGACCATGCTCGCCCATCACCAGTCCGGACTTCTAAATGCCGCAGAATTTGCGCGTGCGCTTGGTGTCGACGGCAAGACTGTCGCCTCCTATCTCGATCTTCTGGTCGATTTGCTGCTCGTACGGCGTCTGGAGCCTTGGCATGCAAACGTTGGAAAGCGTCTCATAAAGTCACCACGAGTTTATGTTCGCGACAGTGGCATTACCCACACGCTCCTGGGGCTGACCACCCAGGAGGACCTGCTCGGTCACCCGGTTGCCGGTGCAAGTTGGGAAAGCTTCGTGATCGAGACGTTGATTGCGGCAGCACCGGCCGGAACGCAGAGCAATTTCTATCGGACATCCGCCGGTGCAGAAATCGATCTGCTCCTCACGCCACCGGGGGGCCGTCCCTGGGCCATTGAAATCAAGCGCAGTCTGTCGCCAAAACTCGAGAAGGGCTTCTATCTTGCCTGTGAGGATCTGAATCCGCTACGGCGCATCGTCATCTATCCCGGACAGGAGATCTTCCCACTAAAACACGACGTGGAAGCAATTCCACTGTCAGCGTTAAGCAGCGCGTTGGCCGAACTCGCCTAGCGAATTAACATATGCCTGTCGCCCGGCCCAGAGGATGCAACCCGGCGCTTCTCTTCCGCTGGATATTGGCTGACGGACACGACCGTCTCTTCGGCGTCACGCTCGCCCGAAGAAGAGGTGTACGGAAAAGTCATCGGCCGCCCGATCTCAAAATGCCGCGCCTGTCGATCTCCACCTTCACGATGTCTCCGAGCTTTATCCACGGCGACGGCCGCCGCTCGACGCCGACCCCGCTGGGCGTGCACCGGGTTGAATTTGCTCTTGCACCGTCCATTGGATAGTCGCTAAGTCATGCTAGCGTAGCCGTAAGCGCTTATGATGGACGAGCGACTTAGGCCAGATGGAATCCGAGCATCGAAAGCAATTCAATGACCAAACTTCTTTCTCTTCCGCGCGATCGCATTTCCGTACTCCTGCTGGAGGGCATCAGCCAGAGCGCCGTGGATTATTTTTCGTCATCCGGCTACGTCAATCTCACTCATCTGCCCAAGGCGCTCGATGACAAGGATCTCAAAAGTCATATAGCCGAAGCGCATATTGTCGGAATTCGTTCACGCACGCAGCTGACGGAGGAGATTTTCAGCGCCGCCAAGAAGCTGATGGCCGTCGGCTGTTTTTCAGTCGGAACAAATCAGGTCGATCTGGATGCGGCCCGCAGACGCGGGATTCCCGTCTTCAACGCTCCCTATTCGAATACGCGCTCGGTCGCAGAGCTCGTGATCGGTGAAATCATCATGCTGACAAGGCGGATTTTTCCGCGTTCGGCTTCCGCTCATCTGGGCGGATGGGACAAATCGGCCGAAGGCAGCCGAGAGATGCGCGGGAAAACGCTGGGTATCGTCGGCTACGGCAATATCGGTTCGCAGCTCAGCGTTCTTGCCGAAAGCATGGGTATGAACGTCCGCTATTTCGATCCTTCGGACAAGCTTCGCCACGGTAATTCAGAATCGATGGCAACGCTCGGCGAGCTTCTCGAAATCTCCGACTTCGTGACGCTGCACGTTCCTGAAACCAGCTCGACGCAAAACATGATCACCGAGGCCGAGCTGCGCAGAATGAAAAAGGGCGCCTTTTTCATCAATAATTCCCGCGGCACCGTCGTCGATCTTGAAGCCCTTGCAAAGGTTTTGAAAGAAGGGCACCTCGCAGGCGCGGCCGTCGACGTGTTTCCGAAGGAACCGGCATCGAACAAGGAACGCTTCGAAACGCCGCTGCAGGGTTTGGACAATGTCATCCTCACCCCGCATATCGGCGGATCGACCGAAGAGGCGCAGGAGCGCATCGGAAGGGAAGTTTCCAGAAAGCTTGTCGAATATTCCGACGTCGGCTCGACGCTCGGCGCAGTCAACTTTCCGCAGGTTCAACTGCCGCCGCGGCCAAATGGCACGCGCTTCATCCATGTCCATGAAAACCGCCCGGGTATCCTGAACAGCCTGAATACGATTTTCTCGTCGCGCGGGCTGAATATCGTCGGCGAGTTCCTGCAGACGCATGGCGATACGGGTTACGTGGTCATCGAAGCCGAGGGCGTTGTCGACCAGACGGCGGACGACATACTTGACGCACTTCGCCAGATTCCGGGAACCATACGCACACGATTGCTTTACTGACGCGGGTGCCGCGTTCCATGCCCCTCCTCGTCGTCATGGCGTGGGCAATTGTATGGTGTCGCCGGCCGTCTCCTCGCGCAGGACGCGGAGCTCGTACCAGAGCGCATTGAGGATACCCACGGCGGCGGCCAGACCTAATCCGAGGACCCAGGCAAAATACCACATAATTCGATCTCCTATTCAGGTCAGTAGGCTGAATGCCCTGCCTTCTCGATGTCCTTCTCGCTCACCTTGCCCCATAGAACCCGATAGACCCAGGCGGTGTAGAGAAGGACGAGCGGCATGAAGATGGCGGTCGCCAGAAGCATGTTGCGCAGCGTCGCGCGGCTGGACGACGCATCGAAGACGGTCAAGGAGTGGCCGGGATTGGTGCTCGACGGCAGTATGACCGGGAACATTGCCAGACCGACCGTCGCGATGATCATGGCGACCGAGAGTTTCGACGCGATGAAGGTCAGGCCCTCGCGGCGTGTGCGGAAGCCCAAGGCCACGAAGAAGGGGCCGATGATACCGATGGCGGGCACCAGCCACAGAGCCGGGTGAGCCTCGAAATTGGCAAGCCAGGCGCCGCCGTCACGCGCAACGCTTTTCAAAAGCGGATTTGACGGCCCATCCCATTTGATCGCCGAGGTGACATGATAACCCCCAAGCAGCCCGAGCCAGACCAGCACGCCGCCCCCGGCAAAAAGCAGGCCGGCGACCATTGCGATCTTGGATCCGATCGCCTTTGCACGCTCGGCAACGATGCCTTCGGCCTTGAAGGCAAGCCAGGCTGCGCCATGCATGACGAGCATCGACAGGGAAACCAGACCGCAATAAAGTGCCAGCGGGTTGAGCAGCCCGAAAAGAGTGCCTTCGTAGATCGGCCGCAGATCCGAGGTCAGATGGAACGGCACGCCTTGCAGGGCATTGCCGACGGCAACGCCGAAGATCAGCGAGGGAACGACGCCACCGATGAACAGTGCGCAGTCCCAGCGGGCGCGCCAGGCCTTTTCCGGTCTCTTCGAGCGGTATTTGAAGGCGACCGGCCGCAGGATCAGCGCAAGCAGCACCAGGAACATCGCCAGATAAAAGCCTGAAAAGCTCAATGCGTAGAGCGCTGGCCAGGCTGCAAAAATGGCGCCGCCGCCGAGGATGAACCAGACCTGATTGCCCTCCCAGACCGGGCCGACGGTGTTGATGGCAACCCGGCGCTCGAGGTCGGTCTTCGCAACGAAGGGCAATAGCGTCCCCACGCCCATGTCGAAACCGTCCATGACGGCGAACCCGATGAGCAGTACGCCGAGCAGGATCCACCAGGTAACGCGGAGCGTTTCATAACTGAAAAGAAATTCGATCATTGACTTGGTCCTTTTCGGGAATGGCTATTCGCCCGGCTGCATTGCGGGCTTCGCGCCCACGCGCGGGGCCGAAGGCTTGTCTGTGATCATGTCGGCGATATCGGGACCCTTGCTGATGGCCGCCAGCATCAGCCGCACTTCGACGACGGCGAGCACGCCGTAGACCAGGGTGAAGCCAGCAATACTGAGGATGAGGTTGTAGACGCCGAGCTCCGAGGTTGCGAGGAAGGTCGGCAGCACGCCATCGATGATCCACGGCTGGCGCCCGAATTCGGCAACGAACCATCCAAGCTCGATCGCGATCCACGGCAGCGGCATGGCCAGCACCGCCAGGCTGAACAGCCAGCGTGGAGCGCCCCTTTCCCGCATCGTGTACCAGAGAGAGGTGACAAAGAGGACGAGAAGAGCAAAGCCGCAGGCCACCATGATACGGAAGGAGAAGAAGAGCCAGGGAACTTGCGGCACCGAAGACCAGGCGGCATCCTTGATCTGCTGATCGGTGGCGGTGCGCGGATCTTCGACATATTGCTTCAAAAGAAGCGCGTAGCCGAGATCCTGCGACTTAGCCTGGAATGTCGTCCGTGCTGCCGCGTCGCCCGGATTGACCTTCAGCTTTTCCAGCGCGTCATAGGCGCCCAAGCCGTTGCGTACACGGTCCTCGGCCTTCGCGACCAGCTGGTCGATGCCGGGAATTTCCTTGTCGATCGAGCGGGTGCCGATCAGGCCCATGACCCAGGGGATATGGACGGCATAATGGGTCTTGTGGTCCGCAAGGCTTGGAATTCCAAAGGCCGTGAAGGATGCCGGCGCGGGCTCCGTCTCCCACATGGCTTCGATGGCCGCAAGCTTCATCTTCTGGTTATCGGTCAAGGCGTAGCCGCTTTCGTCACCCAGCACGATCACCGAAAGGGACGAGGCGACGCCGAAGGCTGCGGCGATCACGAAGGAGCGCTTTGCGAGCGCGACATGCCGGTTGCGCAGCATGTACCAGGCCGAGACACCAAGGACGAAAACCGCGCCGCAGACGTAGCCGGCCGAGACGGTATGGACGAATTTCGCCTGGGCGACAGGGTTGAACAGGACGGCCATGAAGTCGGTCACTTCCATGCGCATCGTGTCGGGATTGAAGGCCGAACCCACCGGGTTCTGCATCCATCCGTTGGCAATCAGGATCCAGAGCGCCGAGAAATTCGTGCCGAGCGCCATCAGCCAGGTCACGGCCATATGGGCGCGAGGCGAAAGGCGATCCCAGCCGAAGAAGAACAGACCGACGAAGGTCGCCTCCAGAAAGAAGGCCATCAAGCCCTCGATCGCAAGCGGCGCCCCGAAAACGTCGCCGACATAGTGGGAATAATAGGCCCAGTTCATGCCGAACTGGAACTCCATGGTGATGCCCGTAGCGACGCCGAGCGCGAAGTTAATGCCGAAGAGCATGCCCCAGAATTTCGTCATGTCGCGCCAGATGGCTCGCCGCGTCATGACATAAACGGTCTCCATCATCGCGATCATGATGGAGAGGCCGAGCGTCAGGGGCACGAAGAGGAAGTGATAGAGCGCCGTCAGCGCGAACTGGAGCCGGGATAGATCGACGAGAAGTAGGTCGAACATGGGAATATCCTTTCTTTGACGATATCTGTTAGCGCGAGAGATCGTTCGGCGAGTTGATCTAGATCAATCGCAAGGCGGCCGATCGATGCCAAAAGGACAGCATGAACAAGGACAAGGCATCGACGGCAAAGCCGGAACCCATGCGCGTCAGCGCCGGCAAGATCAACGCGCTGGCGATGGCGCGGGACGGCGCGAAAGCCGACTTGCGGACCGCATTCTTGGCTCAGGTCGTGCGCATGGTTTTGCGGCTGGGCTTTTCGGCAGGCGCCGCCGTGGTCGCCGGCCGGCTGGTGATGAACCAAGGGGTGAATCCGTGGCTGCCGATCCTGGCGATCGGCCTTCTCGCAGGCTCCGCCCTCATCGGACTTTTCGGCGACCGGATGCAAGCGAGCGCCGAAACCGCCGTCGCGACCGGACTACGCGATATTGCAAGACGAAGGCTGAACGACATGTCGCCGCGACAGCTGAACCGGCTGCCGGTCGGGACGCTGGCCGTCGCCATGCAACGCCATCCCGAATCGGTGGCATCGCTTGTCATCAGCCATCGCATCGCCTCCATGATGATGGGGGCCGGCCCGATGATGGCCGCAGCCGTGCTCTTGCTCGTCTCCTGGCAGGCGGCCGTCCTCATCGTCTGTCTGACACCGGTCATGATCCTGTTCTTTGCACTGGTGGGCGGCGCAATCCGCAGCCGCGCGGCCGTTCAGGAACAGGCCTTCGGCCGTCTTGCCGGGCAATTTGCCGATCGCATCCGCACTTTGCCGACCATTCTCGCCAATCACGCCCTTGCCGTGGAGGAGAAAAAGCTCGCCGTACGCCTGGAGACCTATGCGCACGAGACGATGGGCGTTCTCGGTATCGCCTTCATCAATGCCGGCATCATCGACTTCTTCGCTTCGCTATCGATTGCATTGCTTGCGGTCTTTCTGGGTCTCGGGCATCTCAAATTGATGATGATCCCGGGTTTTTCCGACCTCGCCCTTTGGCAAAGCCTGTTCATTCTGATGATCGCGCCGGAATATTTCGCGCCTTTCAGGCGCTTCTCCGAACAATACCACGCCAAGGCGGAAGGCTTGGCCGCGGCAAATGCGCTTGACCGGCTGCTCAATGCCGATGCTGTGGAGACAGTCGCCGTTGCGGCCCTTAACCGGCCCGTCCCGCCATTTCCCGAACATGGCCTTATTGCCATCACCGGCCCCAGCGGCTGCGGCAAGACGACCCTGTTGCGCAGGCTTGCCCGATTGGAACGCGAGGAAAGCGCCGCGCCGCCAATTTGCGATGATATCGCATGGGTTTCGACCGACAGTTTCGTGGGCGGGGGCACACTTCGCGAGGCGATCTGCTGGAAGCTGCCGCCGGTATCTCCGACGGGATTGTTCGATGCGGCAAACGCGGTTGGCCTCCTTGACGATGCGCTTCTGCCCGGTGGTCTCGATGCACCGCTTGACCGCGGCGGCGGCAATCTTTCAGGCGGCCAGAGACTGCGCGTCTCCGTCGCCCGGGCCATTCTGTCGGGAAAGACGATTCTCGCGGACGAACCGACGGCCAAGCTCGACGCAATGACCTCTGCGCGCGTTCGCCAGGCACTTGTCGGCATCGCACGCTCGCGACTCGTCGTCGTGGCCACGCATGACAGGGAACTGGCGGGAGCCTCGAGACTGACGATCGACCTTTCAAAGCGCGAGATTATCGAGGTGACGGCCTGATGAGCGAACCCCTTTCTGCAAATGGCAAGCACTGGCGACGGGCCACACTGCTGAGCTGTTGTGCGCTTTCCTGCGGTATCCTCCTCGGCGGCGTCTCGGCGTGGTTCCTGGGCGCGGTTGCGACCGCAGGCCTTACGGCTGCGGCTGCCACCTTCAACTTCCATGTTCCCTCGGCGTTCATCCGCCTATTCGCCATTGGGCGAACGGCTGCACGCTATGGCGAGCGCCTCATCGGTCACAAGGCGGCCCTTGCCGATCAGATAGATCGCCGGGTGGATCTGTTTGCCTCCATGGCGGCGGCGCCCGCCGTGCGCAGCGCCGGCTGGCAGCTTGGCGACGAAGCCCGCCTTGCCGACTATCTGGACGACGTCGACGATGTCGATTATGCGCGTCTGCGCGTCCGTCTTCCGCTCGTCACGATGATTGCGGGCCTTGCGGCACTCCTCGTTTGTTCTGCCATCATCGCACCCTTGTCGCTGTTGCCCATCGCGGCGCTGCTATCGGCCGGCGCCGCGGCTGGGCGCAAACTTGCAAGGGTCGGAACGGTCGCCTTGGCAAAGACGAGAGAAATGCGGCGAGACGGCGCCGAGCGACTGGGAGCCGCCATGGCGTCCACCGTTGCCTTGAAGGCCGAACGCCTTTGGGATGACGAGTGTCGATCGGCTTTGGACGCGTTTTGCGAGGACGATCGCGTCATGCTTACCCTGCGCCGCCTCCAATCGGGATTTGACGCCCTTGCTTCCGTCGCCGGCCCGATTGCGGGCATCAGCGTCGCGACCGCCGCTTGGCTTGCGGGCGTTCGCGGCGAGGCGATGCTGCTCCCCATAGCGCTTGGCTTTGCATGGCTGGCATTGGGCGAAACCGTGAATGGCGCTTCGCGGATTCTGATCGCCGATCTGCGCCGCGACGCCGCCTGGGCGGAAATCAGTCGATGGAAAAGAGCGGCAGAAATCCCATCAGGCTGTTCAAGGCACGAAACACCGCTCGAAATCCGGCATCGGCATCTGCAACGAATCTCTCCGTCGGCTGCTCCGATCGGCACTCAGCCGATTGCGCTGCGTTTGAGAGCTGGGTCTCCATTGCTGGTGGTCGGTACGAGCGGCAGCGGCAAATCGAGCCTGCTGAAACAGATTGCGGGCTGGATCGGCGAAGACCTGTTCGAGGCAAGCGGGGCAAGTCTCGCAGCCCAGCAGCGGCAGGCATCGACAAGCCTCGTCCTCCATGATGCGGCCGTTCTCGACGACACCGTCAGAGGCAACCTTTTTGCTCCCGAAGCCAGCGATCAAATGATGTGGCAGGCGCTTGGCGCAGTCGAGCTCGATGAGCGCATCCGAAGTGCCGGCGGCCTCGATGCATGGATAAGACAGGACATGCTATCGCTCGGTGAGGCCCAGCGGCTCAATCTGGCGCGCGCCTTCCTTGTTCGCACTCCGGTCGTTTTGCTCGATGAGCCGACCGAGCATCTCGACACGGCACAGGGTCAGCGGATTCTTGCCCGCCTTGCTGATCGATTAAGCGACCGCATTCTGGTGATCTCGACCCATCGCCCGATCCGGCTGCCGGACAGCTCCATCCTGGAATTGTGAACATGGCGAAGAAGGATCGCGAGGCGCCTAGAGCGTTTGTTTTCCCGCAATTCCGGACGGAAAACTGCTTTTCCTGAAATTGCTTTAGTCGAGAAGATCCCGAAGCCGCTGCGCCAGCTCGCGAGCCGTATAGGGCTTCTTCAGCCAGGTTCCGGACTGCGCGAGTTCCCGGCCGGCAATCGTCGGCTCCGCATAGCCGGAGGTAAAGAGGATCTTGATCCCCGGTCTCATCGCACGGACGGTATTGGCAAGTTCGTCACCGGTCATGCCACCTGGCATGACGATATCGGTAAACAGCAATGCGACATCCGGGTTCTCGTCCAGCCGGTCGAGTGCGTCTTGGCCATTGACTGCCTCGACGACCTGATAGCCGGCATCAACCAGCCTGGAAACCGCGACTCGACGCACGCGCGGATCATCTTCGACGACGAGAATTTTCTCCGAACCGCGGGGAATGGTCTGCTGAACCGGGTCACCCTGGTGGCGATCGCTCGCCTCGGCATTTTCCCGGTGTACGGCGGGAAGAAAAATGCGCACGCTCGTCCCCTGCCCTATCTCGCTGTAGAGCTGGACATGGCCTCCGGATTGCCTGGCAAAGCCATAGACCATGGAGAGGCCAAGGCCGGTGCCGGCACCAAGGCCTTTGGTGGTAAAGAAGGGTTCGAAGGCACGCTGCTTCGTGTCAACCGACATGCCGTGACCGGTGTCCGTCACCGCAATCAGGACGAATTCGCCCGTGCGGACCTGCGGATACATCTGCGCATAATCGACATCGAGATGAACACGCGAAATCTCGATCGAAAGCTTACCGCCACGCTCCATGGCATCGCGCGCATTGAGAACAAGGTTCAATAGCGCATTCTGCAATTGGGAGGTATCGACCAGCGCGTTGTTTGCCGATCCGGAAACGATCGTGCGAAACTCGATTGCCTCGCCCAGGGTCCGCCGCAGGAGATCGGAAAAGCCGGAAACGAGCTGGCCGACATCGACGAGTTTCGGATTGAGGGGCTGACGGCGCCCGAAGGCGAGCAACTGTCCCGTCAGCTTCGCGCCATCTTCCGCGGCGTCCTGCGCCTCGCGCAGCAGCGGACGGAGCTTTGCGTCGTGTAGCTTGTTCTCGATCATTTCGAGATTGCCGCTGATGACCGTGAGCAGGTTGTTGAAGTCGTGCGCCAGGCCGCCGGTCAGCTGGCCGATGGCTTCCATCTTTTGCGCCTGCCGCAGTTCTTCCTCGATCTTGTGCCGGCTCGTCAGGTCGCGGATGAAACCGGTAAAGATGCGCCCGCCCCTGGTGAGCGCCTCACCGACGGCGAGCTCCATGGGAAACTGTGAACCATCCTTGCGTTGCCCGGTGACGACCCGCCCATAGCCGATGATGCGGCGCTCGCCGGTCGTCAGGTAACGCGAGATATAGCCGTCATGCGCATCGCGATCGGGCTGCGGCATCAACATCTTCACGTTTTTGCCGCACACTTCCGCAGCCGTATAACCGAACAGTTTTTCCGCTGCGGCGCTGAAGGACGAAATCGTCCCGGCGTCATCGATGACGATCATGGATTCCGGCACGGTATCGAGAATCGAGCGCAGATGCGCCTCCCTCTCCGCAAGATCGTCCCGAGCTCTCTTCATTTCGCTCACATCATTGTTGTTTTGAATGATCAGTGCCTTGCCGTTGGCATCCGGTGTGACGAGCGCCCAACGTGTCGCGACAAAAAGGGAGCGACCATCCTTCGTGCGATGCACGACTTCGCCTTCCCATACGCCGTCCCGCCGGACAATGTCGCGGATTTCCTCGAGCGGCCTCGGAAAACGGGTCGACAGCAGTTCGTGAATGACTTGTCCAATGGCTTCCTCCTGCGACCACCCATAGAGAACTTGGCAGCCTCCCGTCCAATGGCTGATGATCCCGTCAAGTCCATGAACGACCAAATTGACCCCATCGAGCAGGCGGGTGATTTCGTCCACCTTGTCCGTGCCCAAAGCGTTGCTGACGATCTTGCTGCTCATTGACTCTCTTCATCTGCATCTAGTGGTGATTGGCTCCAGCGTAAGAGATTTGCGCACGTTCGTCGCTATAATATTCATCGTCCCCTGAAAGTTGGGCCAGCACTCCATACTTCATGACCTGCACCGCATGGCGGCCGACCGAACAGAGGATTCCCCGCTGTGTCAGCTTGGTCATCGTTCTGGAAACGGTTTCGATCGTAAGGCCGAGGTAATCCGCAATATCCAGCCTTGTCATCGGCAGTTCGACGAGGACACCATTTCCCTGGAGGCCAGAGCCGCGCTTGATCTGCTTGCGCAGGAACGTGCATACACGCTCCTCGGCGTTCTTGCACGACAGCAGAACCATTTGGTCTTGGGCCGCGGCCATCTCGTCGCAAAGGTGGGAAAACACTTCGGGCCGCAAATCGGGGCACCTGGCAATTTCAGCCTCAAACGTTTTGCGCACAAGGCGACGAACGCGGACATCGACAATCGCTTCGGCACTGTAAAGATAGTGGTTTTTCAAGGAGACTCCGACGATATCACCGGCATGCAGGAATCCGGTGATGACGCGGCGCCCGTCGGAAATGATCTTGAATATGCGCAGGCTCCCCTCGACCACTTCGAAGAGATGCTTTGCGATATCACCTTCAAAGAACAAGGACTGGCCGGCGGCCAGGTGTTCGATGGGCTGCCTTTTGAAGAGCGCCTGCAAGCTGTCCGGCTCGCCATCGAAAAGCGCTGCATTCGTAACCTCCTTGAGATGATGAATATTCTTCGTCTGCAGCATAACCTGTCCTCTTTATCGTCGATGGGTATAGATGATCTGTCGCAGGTGACACCATGATGCTGCCCGTGTTAAAGACCGTGTTGTTTGGTAACAGTCTGTAACATCGGTGGCTTGGGACATTGATCGGATCGATGATGGCGGCACGCCAGAATGAAGCGCACCTTCTCGTTGTTGATGACGATCCTCGTATTCGCCAAATGTTGACTCGCTATTTCGAGGACGAGGGCTACACAATTTCTTCGGCGTCAGATGGAAACGAAATGCGCTTGCGCCTGCGCCAGCAAAGTTTCGACGCCATTCTGCTCGACCTTGTCCTTCCGGGCGGCATGGACGGGCTTGATCTCGTCCGCGAAATTCGCATCCAATCGGACGTGCCGATCATCATGCTCACAGGCCGTGACGATGTCGTCGATCGCATCGTCGGGTTGGAAGTCGGCGCCGACGACTACATCGCCAAGCCTTTTCATCTTCGCGAGGTCCACGCCCGTCTCAAATCAATCCTTCGCCGCCGTCAGGCTCCTGTCCGGATTTCCGAATCCGGTGCCGAGGAGATAACCGGGTTCGAAGGATGGAAGCTGAATATCAGCCGGCGCCAGGTTCTCGATCCGGAAGGACGAGATGTCGAGCTGACGACCGGCGAGTTCGACATGTTGGCGGCTTTCGTGCGAAACGCAGGACGTGTGCTTACTCGCGAGGTGCTCATGGACCTTACCAAAGGACGCAACCTGGAAGCTTTCGACCGCGCGATCGATGCTCAAATCGTAAGGCTGCGTCGCAAGATCGAAAAGGATGCCAAGAAACCACAGTTTATCAAGGCAGTGCGAGGAGTAGGCTATGTCTTCACCGCAAGGCTGGATTAAGAAGACATTCCCGCATTACTGAAGCGATTCAGCTCCTTATGGATTGTCCGAACCGCTCCGTCTCTTTGGATGGACCTGGTTCATGCTCGGAACGGTGTCCGCGCGCAACCCGGGACGGATCAGCCTCTTCGGCACTTTTAAGATATTTGGGAGCGAGATGGTGAGATGGACGGCCCAGAGCTTAAAGTCCTTGAACGCCGTCGGGCAAATATTCCATCACAAGCGATATCATCATAGGCATTGTCTCGAACACGAAGATGCCGGCGACGAGCGTGGCCGTGCTGGCCAGGATGAGGCGCACGCTATAGGCGCGACTGCCCAGGACTGAGGCATATGCCATCTTGGCGACCGTGTTGGCAATAACGGCAGCCCCGAGAGCCGTTGCCGCGAATTCGACACCGATGGTGTCGCGCATGCCGGCAATCGTCACCGTGATGGCGTCAATATCCGCGAGCCCGGAAAGCGTCGAGACGACGAGCAGACCTGAATCTCCGAACCAGCTTGCAGCCGCGCGCGCCAGAAAACCCACCGCAACAAGAAGGAGCGCAGTTTTCAGCACGGATAACAATTCGAACGGATTTTGCGTGCGGCTTCCGGTATGTTTGGCCGTGTCGTTCTGCGTGAAAAGCAGTGAAAAACCGGCCATTACAAGACAGGCGACGACCAGTGAAACCCCGAGGCGCCCCGCGATCGGCGGGGCAAGGATGGCGGTATAGAGCAGTACCTTGAGATAGGAGGTTGCATTTGCCGCCGAAGCTCCGGCAGCCAGCAGCGCCGCGGACTGTCCGGTAACGCTAAGACGGGCATTTTCGACGGCAATTGCGGTTGACGATACCAGTCCGTTGACCGCTCCGGCGACAAGTTCGCCGCGAACCCGTCCGAACGCCCTGACGGCCATGTATCCCAGGAAGGAAACCCCCGCAAGAAGGACAACCAACAGCCACGTGCCGGACGGTGAAATACCGCCGAACGGCCCAAGCGGTGCGTTTGGCAGTATCGGCAAGACGATGACGGCCATTGCAAGGAAAACGATGGCCGATCGCAGCTCGTTCCAGCTCAGTGCCCGGACGAACCTATGCAATATCTCGCGACTGGCAAGGACCGCCACGAGCGCCACAGCACCGGCGGCTGCCAACTGCACGTTGCCGAGCACGGCCAAAGCTCCCAGCGCAAAGGTCGACATGGCAGTGACGACCGTGGTGACGCTGTAATTGCCCTCAGAATTCGATTCCCGATATTGGTAAAGAGCAAAGATCGCGCTGAAGATCGCAAACATGGCGATGACCACCAGGCCGTACCGTGCAAGGGGGGCGGCAAGCGCTTGCTCGATCAGGCCCGAAAGCCCACCCAGCATGCCTGCGATCATGAAAGTGCGTATTCCTGCGGTACGCTTGCCGGCACCCTCGTCACGCTCCCGCCAGTGACGCTCCACGCCGACGACAGCCCCGATGGCCAGCGCCAAACCGAGACGTTCGAAAGGTTCAATGCTCTCCATCCCGATCCCTCATTCGAAGCCGTTGCGTCTTGAACGCTCACACTATCAAAAAGTTGGAGACGGATATCGCCCGAAATCCCCTGACACTTTCCGGCATCCCGCTCTAGACATCCGCGACCACCTTGGAGAGCATCAAACGGACAGTTTGCGCCAGTGTCCGCAGCGATTCGTTGTCGATTGCCTGCATGGTAGCTCCAGGATCGACCGCACTCACCATGACATCGCCGCTATCGATTGATCGCAGGATTACATTGCAAGGCAGCATGGCTCCGATCCTGGGCTCGAGTTTCAATGCTTCAAACGCCATGCGCGGGTTGCAGGCTCCAAGAATCACGTAGTCATCGATATCGGCATCGATCTTGGTTTTCATCGTCGCCTTGACATCGATCTCGGTCAAAACGCCGAAACCGTGCTTGGAAAGCGCAGCCTTGGTACGGGCGATGGCATCCTCGAAACGGACTTCCTTGAGAATACGGTCAAGCGTGTAACTCATCTTTAATCTCCCTTCTTTGCCACGTCATCGATCATAAAGGGATAACCAATTGTATCGATGATTCAGATCAACGGGAGAGAATATCACGACAATTCATGGGTATGGCTGCCATATGGGTCCGACAGGATCAACAGCGAGAAAAGCAGGACGCACCCGCCAGGGATGCTGATTGCGCACCTCTCAGCGCGCGTCGCAGCAATAACCCAAAATATCCGCGCACTTGCTCTGCAGCTTCTATCGGCGGAACGGCCAGATCAAACTCCGGCAATTCAGCGGATGACTCGCGAAAACACGCTCACGCAATCCATCCCTTTGACGCAGGTCAAGGCGAAGCATGTTGAAGCGACCCTACTTAACCCACGGCATTCTGGGATAGCGCGCCTGCTCCACAAGGGATCAGCTGCATGGAATTTGCGACTAGAGATCGAATAAAGACAACTCTTCTGCTCGTGGCGCTCATGGGCCTGCTGTCGGGGCTTGCCTTTCATCTTTCGGGCTGGATCGATGCCGGCAGGACAGCTTGGACAATCGGCGTTCTTCCCGTCCTCGCGGCACTTCTGTTGGAAATCCTTCGCGCTCTATGGCGCGGGGAAGTCGGGCTCGACATCGTTGCTGCGCTATCCATGTCCGCCGCAGTGATCTTCGGCGAGCCGCTCGCGGCTGCGGTCGTGGCCGTAATGTACTCCGGCGGCACCTTCCTCGAGGGCTTTGCCGAAGGCAGGGCGCGGCGCGAGATGCACGACCTCCTTTCACGCGTTCCACGAACTGCGACACGACACCGGAACGGCGAACTCGAGGACGTGCCGCTGGACCAAATCGAGCCAGGCGACAGGCTGATGGTTCGACAGGGCGATATCGTCCCGGTAGATGGGACGATAGCGTCTGCGCTTGCCTTTCTCGACACCGCCGCCTTGACCGGAGAATCCCTGCCGATCCGGCTGACAATGGGCTCCGAGGCCATGAGCGGCTCCACCAACGCCGGAGAGGCCTTCGACCTGATCGCGACAAGGCTTGCCAAAGAGAGCACATATGCGGGGATCGTCCGTCTTGTAGATCAGGCACAACGGTCCAAGGCACCGATGTCAAGGCTCGCAGACCGCTGGTCGTTGGGATTTCTCGTCGTCACCGTGGCAATCGCCGCTACAGCTTGGTGGCTGACGCAGGATCCGATCCGGGCCGTCGGAGTTTTGGTCGTCGCCACGCCCTGTCCGCTGATTCTTGCAGTACCGATCGCGCTGGTGGCCGGTTTGTCGCGAGCCGCGCATTTTGGCGTACTGATCAAGGGAGCAAAGCCTCTCGAAATCATGGCGCGCATCCGGACGCTCATTCTCGACAAAACAGGAACCCTAACGGACGGTTGCCCGCGGATCGTCGAAATCGACAGCTGTATCGGCATGCCCAACGACGATGTCCTTCGTCTTGCCGCAGCACTCGACCAGGCATCCAAGCATCCCGTCGCACAAGCTATCGTTACGGCCGCCAGGGAGCGCGGGCTGACATTGCCGGCACCGTCCGGAGTAACCGAGATCCCGGGCGAAGGCGTCGTCGGAAGTATCGGTGATCAGAAGGTCATCGTAGGCAGCGAAGATTTTGTGGTCCGGCGCATAGGGCGAAAGGCGGGCGACCATACGCACCTCGCCGCCGGTTCGGTCCTTGTGGCTGTCGCTGTGGATGGCCGTCTGGCAGCTCGTCTGATCATGGCAGATCCTTTGCGCCAAGGGGCCGAAGCCATGCTCGGCAGATTGCGGAAGGAGGGCGTCGAACGCATTCTTCTGGCGACCGGCGACCGAAGCGAGGTTGCGGAACGTGTCACGGAAGGTCTCGATTTCGACGGACTTTACGCCGGGCTGACACCCGATCAAAAGGTTCTGACGGTCCTGACCGAAAGGAAGAACGGTGCGGTGATGATGGTGGGAGACGGCGTGAATGATGCGCCGGCGCTTGCTGCGGCTGATGTCGGTGTGGCAATGGGGGCAAGGGGAGCGGCGGCCGCCGCCGAGGCCGCCGATGTTGTCCTGCTCGTTGACAGCATCGATCAATTGGGAGCGGGAATCGAGATCGCCCAACGCTCCCGGCGGATCGCGCTCGAAAGCGTTGCGGCGGGTATCGGTCTTTCCGTTCTTGGCATGCTGGCAGCCGCCTTCGGTCATCTGACACCGGTGCAGGGCGCCTTCTTCCAGGAGGCGATCGACGTCGCCGTCATTTTGAACGCTCTGAGGGCGCTGCGCATCGTGCCTTATACGTCCACCGTTCGCGAGCCGAATTCCTCTGACGGCTTGATAGAGCCGTCAGCCGTGTGAGCCCTTGTCCGTCACGGCATTCACGACGCGCCAGCAATCGCTCGGCGCTGGCTGCGCAATCAAAGCCCGACGAATTGATCAAAATCAAGGATGACAACATCGTTCCCCTGTAATCGAGACTTGCGTTACTCGATCAATCACTGTCGGCACTCGCAATTGTATTCGGAGATAGCCGAAAGACACGAGACATGGTTTCGAGGAGAGCGGGTGAATGCCGGAGATATCACCACGACTTGCGAAGAGATTGGCAAAGCGTCCTCATCGAGACGATTAAGCTTCCCGCTGAAAATAAGGATAAGCAAGCAACCGAACGCTGAAAAGGAAACGATCAATGATCCGAATGGACAGTCTGCAAGGTGCGGTCATTGCTGCCATCGTTCTGTTACCCTTCGATGAAGGCGCTGCAGCCGATATCGCGCAAGGAGGCAATATCGCTCACCGTTGGTGCAGCCAATGCCACGTCGTTGCTCCCGGACAGACGTCCGGCTCGGATTCCGTGCCGACATTTGCGCAAATCGGCGAATCCAAGCACTTCAATGCAGCGCGGTTAGCGGAGTTCCTGGCAGATCCCCAGCACTCACGAATGCCGAACCTCTCGCTGACGCGCTCGGAAATCGCCGATCTCACGGCCTATATCAAGGCTCAGCATCATTAGCCGGCCGCCAGTCACTTGGGCAGAGCAGTCACCTCGGCGGGGCAGTCACCGAACGCTTGCTCTCGGTTGATTTTGCAGCCATGGCTGCCGAGAAGGACAATCCAGATCTTCAGCTTGAATTGTCGTCGCCTGCCCTGAATACGGTAACGGGTCGTCGTCCAGAGTATCCGCTTTTGTTCGAAGCGCAAAACCGCACTATCCTCTTGTTTCCATGGGCGATTCCGAAGGGAAACTGCTGCGCTAGCGGACGCTTTCCTTCCTGTTGCCATTGGCACCGAGGCCGGAAATTCTCGCCAGTTCAGACCGCTGGCTGGCATAATTCTGCGCAACCATCGGATAATTGGAAGCCAGCCCCCATTTCTGCCGGTACTCCTCGGGCGTCATGCCGTAATGCACGCG
>UBUL01000028.1 GCA_900468625.1 Hyphomicrobiales bacterium | reverse complement strand
CCGATCACCGTGCTGGCCGTGCCGACCGCTGCGGCGGTCACCGAGCCCGAGCCGAGCGCCACGTCGCCGGAGCTTGCCGCCGCCGTCGCGCCGTTACCCAGTGCGACGTTGCCGACGAAACCGGAGGCACCCGCGGTGGAACCGTTGCCAAGCGCGACCGAGCCCTGGCCGATCGCCTTGTTGTTGTTACCGATCGCAACCGCGCCGGCCGCCTGGTTGGTGGCGGTGGCGCTTGCCGTGCCGTCGCTGTTGGCTATGTTGTTGGCGCCGCCGGTGAAGGCGCCTGTGCCGCTCGCATAGCTCGGATCGCCGATGGCGACCGCGCCATTGCCGTAAGCGGTGTTGCCGGAGCCGATGGCGACCGACTCGCCGCCATCAGCTATCGCGCCCGTGCCGATAGCGACGGAATTGTCGGTGAGGGAGCCGGCGGCGGTGCCCAGGGCGACCCCATTTACGCCGAGTGCGACTGCACCCGCTCCGAGCGCTGTCGAGGCTGCCCCTTGCGCGAGAGCCGTTGTGCCAATGGCAACGGCGTCATCCCCTGAGGCCGTGACCGTCACGCCACCCGCGAATGCACGGGCACCGGTGGCCTTGGCGGCAGAACCGAGCGACGTGGAACCCGTTCCCGTCGCGCTGGCCTGAAAGCCCATGGCTGCCGAGTCGCTGGCGCTCGCTACGGTGCCGATACCGAGTGCGGTACTGCCG
This sequence comes from Hyphomicrobiales bacterium, assembly GCA_900468625.1. Lineage (GTDB taxonomy): Bacteria > Pseudomonadota > Alphaproteobacteria > Rhizobiales > Rhizobiaceae > Rhizobium. The sequence goes on along the minus strand of UBUL01000028.1, from coordinate 51,582 downwards.
GCTCCGCTGGCGTTGGCGCTGACGCCAGCGGCAAGAGAATTGTTTCCCGCCGCCTTCGTTCCAGAACCGTACGCAGAGGCGTTTGTGCCGCTGGCGAGAGCCTGTCGTCCCGTGGCCGTGGAATTGTCGCCGCTGGCACTGGCACCGGCACCTGTGGCAACCGATAAGACACCTGCGGCAGTTGCATTGTTGCCGAGCGCGACGCTGGACGTCCCGGTGGCGGCAACAACTGCGCCCGAGCCTATCGCAACGGCACCACCTGCAGCGAGCGTCTGCGCCTGGTTGCCCAAGGCAACCCCGAAAGCCCCCGAGGCAACAGTGGTCGGGCCGATGGCGAGCGAGTTGATCCCCGAGGCGGCCGCTGTCGTGCCGAGAGCGATGGAATCGGTGTTCGAGGCGTTGGCGTTGTAGCCGATCGACGTCGTATTATTGGTGCTGACGCCAATACCGGCGTTGGTTCCAAGCGCGATATTGTCGTTGCCCGTGACGAGGCTACCCGCGGAGGCCTTTAGGGTGGCGTCGTAAGCGACAGCACCGTCGCCACTTCCAAACGCGAGGTTGCGCGTCCCGGAGACGCCCGAGCCAGCGCCTCTCATGACGCTGGGAATGCCGCCGCCGATGGCAGTGTTCTGTGCGCCGCTCACGAGCGTGCCGGCTGCGATGCCCATCGCAACCGAACTGGAACTACCGACAGTCGAACCGGCGCCAGCGCCTTGTCCGACCGCAACGGTGCTGCTGCCGATCGCGACAGCCTGCGTGCCGAGCGCGAGCGAGCTGTCTCCCGCGGCCCGGGCGCCGTTTCCGACGGCGGTGGCCGCGCTATTTGTCGCCTGGCTTAAACTGCCGACGGCGACGGCATTGGAGTTGGTTGCCTGGCTCGACAAGCCGACGGCGATGGCGGCGGCGCCGCTACCAGTGGCCGCATTGCCGATAGCGACCGCGTTGCCGCCGGTTGCCTGGCTGACCACTCCCAATGCCGTCGCGTTGCCGCCGGATGCCGTACTGCCCGCTCCCACCGCGGTCGCGTTGCCGCCGGTTGCTTGGCTAGTCGATCCCACCGCGGTACCAAAGCCGGCAGCAGTGGCTGTGGAGCCAATGGCAGTCCCGCTGCCGGCTGCGGTGGTGTTCACGCCGAAGGCCGATGCCGCATCCGAATTGGCATGGGCGTTTCCGCCGACGGCGAGCGCGTTGACGCCGGTCGCGTTCGCAAAGACACCGATGCCTATGGCATTGAGACCATTGACACTCATCGCGTAGCCGATGGCGATCGAAGCATTGCCTGTTGCGCTATTAGAGGTGCCCAACGCCACGCTCTCCAGGCCATTCGCTTGGGTACCGTTACCGATGGCGACGGAGTTGGCGGCTGACGCGGTTCCGCCGCCAGCGGCATATTGCGCGTGCGCCGGCGCGGAAAGGCCGAGCGCGGTGAGCGCTGCGAGGCCGCCGATCACGGTAGCCGAACGCAAGCTCCCGCTGGCACCCAACGACCCCGGGCCTATGTCCTTACGGCGCATGCCGAGCACGCGAGACGCCATCCGCAGTACAGCCATCAGGCGACGCCGGAGCGACCGATCGGTGTGATCGGCTGAAACAAAGTTTCCAGCAAATCCGCTACGAGATTTCGCCTGCAAATGCTCCCCAACGCATTCCTTCATGCTGCCTTCTCCTCGCTGTTACCTGGACGACCATGCACGCGTTGATCCGCATCTGCGGCCGTGTCGTCGGTGAAATTCTGCATTTCCTGAAGCGCGCGCCCCATCTTGGCGGCTTGGCTTTCGAGCTGCTCGCGAACAGTTTCGACCCATGGCTCCGTCAGCTCCGGAACGGCATGCAATGCAGCATCGGCGCGATCGGGCGGAAGCTTCATCGCCACAAGGGCGCGGCAGAGATCGAAATGGAACAAAGGCTCACCTTCCCCATAGGCCGGGGAGGTCAAACCAAAGACGAGACAGGCGAATAGATAATCGACTTCAGCGCCGGTCAGGCGGCTGGCGTACCGTTGCTGCAAGGCAGTCCACGCCAGATCGATTTTTGGAGCAAAGATTTCAAATTCAGGGAATTGAATGTCCATGAAGCACCGGATGGTTACCATCGGCTACATGGCCTTATTTTAGTGCTATGGTATTTTAGAAAATTCCGGAGTTTTTTTAGAAAATTACGGTTTTTTGTTTAGCCGGTTGCAGGTGTAACCACTTTGCCACACGTACCTAAGGCTGTTTTATATATACGCGTGGTATTTTTCGGGCTCCGGAAACCTGCCCCTGCCGCGCATGCGAAGATGAAGAGCCGGGTACGATCCTTTTCCGCCCGAAGCCCGCTCGCCAATTTGAGAATGTCGATTCCGGCCCGGCCGGATGCAGGGCAATCGCCTATGAATTGAAATCGCTGCCGCGTCCTCTTTCTTCCAGCGGGGAGAAGGAGGATCCTGTGCCGATCCAGCTCATATGCGATTACCCTCCGTCCGGATGCGATCGGGATTCTCACGCAAAGCGCGGCAGATCGTCACTCGAACCGCAGCTCCGTCGGCGTCCTGCCGCGATACCGCTTCATGGTTGTCGCCAGATGGCTTTGATCCGAAAATCCGGTCAGGTAGGCAATTTCCGCAATCGGGATTTCGCCCTCGATAAGCATTCTTTCCGCAAAATCCAGCCGCAGATTTATGAGGTAGCGGTGAGGCGGCATGCCGAACGTCTTGGCGAACCTTACGATGAAATGATTGGGTGAAATGCCGGCGACAGCCGCCAGTTCAGCGACATGAACCTTTTCCGTAAAATGTTCACGGAGATATTCTTCAATGCGACGGGCGCTTTTGGCGGAGAGCCCTCCCCTTGGCGACGGAAGCTGTTTCATATGGCTTGCATAAGTATGGAGGAGATGTGTGCTGAACTGCGTAACCAATGAATCCAGAAAGAGTTCATTCGGAGTTGCTTTCCCGGTTAATTCGACAGAAATCCTCTGCGCAATGCCGAGAGCTATCGGATCGACGGTACCGAAAGCGGGCGGCCGGAGCTCTACATTGCCGAGGTCGAACTCCTGAAGCGCCAGCTCTGACAAAGTGTCGGGAGGAATGGCGATGACAAGATTTTTCCTGGTTTCGGACCAGGCAAGACTGCTGTCCACACCGGCAGGATTGATGACAAGACAGCCAACGGGCGCATCATACCGGGTGATCCGGTCGCTGCCGAGAGACGCCCGCAGGCCGCGCATGGGCGCCAGTACGACCCCCATCGCGTGCTCTTTGGCCAGGAACGTCTGCGATCCCGGATTGCGCACGGAATTGATGACGCTTCCGTGCGCGGTGACCTTTCTCTGGCCCGCATTCTCAGGAATTATGTCGAACACGTATCGATCGGCCCGTTCCCGGGCCTTAACCGCATAATCCATCCGTTACCGCCCCGCCCGAACGAAATCCTGTAAATGCAAGCAGCAGACCAGATCCCAACTTGGTTCAAGATCTCAGCTTCCCAACCCTGCGGGGTTCGAAACCGCCACAAGTCTGCTTATAGCCCAAAATTAAATAATATAAATTACCGACTTGGGAAGGGGAGACGCCCATATGGGTGGGCCGGTGGGTCAGAACACTTCCGGTTCGGACAAACACATCCCGACCGCTTCAACGCATAGTTGCTCACGATAAATATCACAATTCGCGTATAGATGGAAAAACCGATCGCCAGCCACTATGGCTGCTAGGTATCGCCTCGGTGTTTTTCATAGAGATCCCATGCCACGTCCGCGATTGCCAAGAGCACGTCTTTTCGATCCCATCCGGCCGCGACCGCAGCCCGAACGATTTCATGGACGATAGGCTGCAATTGACGTCGGCATTCACTTGCAATGTCGTCAGCGCTGTTTCCCAGAGGTGGCTTATCAAATTTGAGTTCTACCATTATCACTCTCGCAGGACTACTATAGCCGAGCTATCACATTCCTAATGTAAAATAAATCCGAAAGGACGCGTAGAGCTTTCACGGACCTTTCCCCGATCGCACGATTGCGTTGCTGCAATCAATCCGGTTTTGATCACGGCCGCTGAGCGCATATCATTCGGCATCTCACAGAGTCTTCAGCTGACGATACCAGAAGAAATGAAAACTATTCTGCCGCGCAGAGTACTCGGAAAGCAAAGCAATGCGGTCAATACATGAACACTGAAGTCTTAAGGTTACCCAGCGGCAGAAACCGCAGTCGCCGAGGTCGGCGTGATTGCCCGGGAAATGGCCGCCATGACGGCCCGCTGACGCAGTTCCCTATCTCGATCGAAAAAATGGTTGAGCAGCCGTCAGGCCGGCAGCCGCCGCAAACTGTCCGTCGGCCGGTCGATAACGCTTGAGACCGCGTTTTATTCCGCGGCGGAATTGCAACCAGTCCGAGAGCGGTAACGTTTACGGAAGGGGCATGGTTTACCGGACAGGCCGGGATCTGCTGCAATCGCCCCGGCAATTTTTCCTTCGATGGCGAAACGCTTTGCGGAATTTCGATCGAACTTCTCGCTACATCCCCGAATCGCTTCGCGTCGGGGCTGGGAAAGAAATGTTCGCCGTGCTCCTGCGAAAAATCATAGCCTCAATGGCAGAATTTGCCGAAGCGGACATGCCTGTTCATCTGCAATTGGCACGGACCTCGTCATTCGACATCGAGATCAAAGAAATGCTGGGTCGCCAGAGCGGCGGCACCCCGAGCCCAGGAGCCCGGCACCCAATCGGGAAGCAATTCGGGCATATTCAGAAAAACATATTTTGCCATCGAACGGCGGATCGGCTCGAGAATCGCCTCGCCAAACTGCATGGCTTCGCCGCCGGCAATGAGCACCTCCGGATCGAACAGATTGACGAGATCCGCCAGGTGGCGCCCGATCAGCTCTCCCGCCTGCGCCATGATTTCGAGAGCCTCCGCGTCGCCGGCCTCGATCGCGGCGGCATATTCGTCGCGCGTTGCCTTTGCTCCCCGGCGCCGGCTCCATTCATCGACCATCGCGGCCTCTGCCGCATGGGCCTGAAGGCAGCCCCTTCGTCCGCATTCGCAAAGCCGGCCGCCGGGAACCGTGATGATGTGGCCGAGCTTTCCGGCAAGGCCATGGCTTCCGTGATAGATTTCGCCGCCCATGACCAGCGACGACCCGACCCCGGTGCCGACTGCGATGGTCGCGAAATTGCTGTAGTTGCGGCCGGCTCCGAAGAGCCGCTGCGCAACGGTAAAGGCGCTGATGTCGTCATCGATCCAGACCGGGATATGGACCCGCTCGCGCAGCAATTCGGGAAAAGCAAGTTTGCGCCAGCCAAAGCGGGGGCTCTGGACGCAGATGCCCTTGACCGCATCCACCTCTCCGGGGATCGAAACGCCGACGCCCATCACCGGCGAGCCGGTGCGATCCGCATCGGCCAAAAGTTTCGGGATCGCCGCGGCAATGGCCTCGACCATGGTTTCCGGCCGCGTGTCCGGCACCGGCATATCGAAAGAAGCAATCGGCGTTGTTGCAAGATCGGTCAGGACGCAATCGATGCTGTCGTGGCGGAGCTTGAACCCAACGGCCAGATGGCCGCCATAGTTGATATCCACCGGCACCGGCCGGCGTCCCGCCGCGCCGGTCTGTGCCTTTCCTTCGACGACCAGCCCCTCCTCGATCAGTTCCGTGACCACGAAGGTAACGGCCGCAGGACTGAGGCCGGTAACGGTCGCAATCTCGGCGCGCGGCATCGGCCCGCGGTTTCGCAGCAGGTTGAGGATGAGCCTTCGGTTGAGGGCTCTCGAGGTACTAGGGTTGCCGCGCACAGGGTTCCTTTAAATTTATTTTGTAAATTAACTATTGTCGCTTCCCGGAAGATACGGTATGCAATAGCGCATGGCAATGGAGGAATATCCGCTCGCATCAGCGCAAGCGGAAATGCCGGTTTATTGCGTAAATTCTGAAGGTTGGCGGCTGTCTGCATCTGTGGACGGGCCTGGATTTGATGTGCCTCGGGAGGAAATAGATGGCATCGAAGAACGAACTTTCACTCATCAATGCAATCAAGGCGTCTCGGCGCCAATTCATAGTCGGCACGGGCGCTGCCCTGGCGGCCACGGCGCTCTATCGCCCGGCGATTGCCAATGGCGGCGAAGTGACGATCATTTCGGATATCGGCAATGCCGGCCAGCGGGCCGTCCTTGAGCGCATTGCCGCAGATTTTACCAAGCAGACGGGGACAAAAGTCACCATCAACAATATGGATCACGAGGCCCATAAGACGGCGATCCGCAGCTACCTCGTCGTCGGCGCTCCTGATATCTGCTTCTGGTTCTCCGGCAACCGAATGAAGGCCTTCGTCGATCGCGGACTGTTCGACGACATTTCCGACCTGTTCGTAAAGGAAGGCTACGGCAACAAGCTGGGCGCCACCATGACCGCCGTCACCGTCAACGGCAAGCAATATGGCCTGCCGCTCGGCGGCATTCTCTGGGGCCTTTTCTATCGCAAGGACGTTTTCGCCGAGAAGGGCTGGACGGCGCCGAAGAACTGGGACGACTTCCTGAAATTCGGCGAGGCCGCAAAGTCCGCCGGCATGACGCCGATCAGCATGGGGACGAAGGAGCTGTGGCCGACCGGCGGGTGGTTCGACCACATGAACCTGCGTATCAACGGTCTCGAAAAGCACTTGGCGCTGATGGAGGGCAAGGTCCCCTATACCGACTCTATGCTGAAGCCGGTCTTCGACAAGTGGGAAGAACTCATCAAGGCCAATTTCTTCTCCGCAAGCGGTCCGTCCTTCGGCTGGGAGCAGGCAGGCGCGGCTCTCGCACAGAAGAAGGCGGCGATGATGGACCTTGGAGGCTTCATCAAGTCGGCCTTCCCGGCGGGCGACGAAGGCCAGATCGGCTTCGCTCCCTTTCCGGAAATCGTCCCAGGCGTCGAACGCTATGAGGATTTCTCGGTCAACTCTGTGCATATCCCCGCCAAGGCGAAGAACCGGCAAGGCGCGCGCGATTTTCTGGCCTACTTCTACCAGCCGGAAAATCTCGGCGCCTTCCTTGAAGCCGAAGGCACGATCCCGCCACGCAACGATTGCCCGCCGAGCAAGGACCCCTTGGTCAATATCGCCGTGGAATCGCTTAAGGGCGTGAAGGGAACCTCGCAATATTATGACCGCGACACCGATCCGGACATGGCGCAGGACGGCATGAAGGGCTTCCAGGAATTCACGGTCAAGCCCGAGCGGCGCGATCAGATCCTGGCGCGTCTCGAAAAGACCCGCGCGCGCATTTTCAAATAGTCCTCCCGGACCAGGGCGCGGCGGGCAACGGGTCTTGCGGCCCGTCGCTCCCGCCGCGCCACCTTCGAAAGGCGCGCCTGTCGAGGCGCCTTGAATTATCGAACCAAGAAGTCTGAGCCATGTGGAAAAAGCACAGGAACTGGCTGACGCCCGTCCTCTTCATTGTGCCGGGATGCATCCTGTTCGGGACGATCATCATCGCTTCCTCGGTAGAATCGGTCTGGATATCGTTCTTCGATTGGGACGGCGTCGGCCAGAAGACCTGGGTCGGACTGGCGAACTATTCCGAACTTCTGTCCGACCCCCAGTTCTACGTCTCGCTGAAGAACAATCTCATATGGCTTGTGATGTTCATGGCGGCGCCGCCGCTCGGACTGGCGCTGGCGCTGCTCGTCAACCAGCAGATCGCCGGCATGCGGATCTTGAAGTCGCTCTTCTTCATTCCGCTGGTACTTGCGACCGTGACGGTCGGCGTCGTGTTCGGCTGGGTCTATGATCCGAATTACGGGCTTCTTGCGCTGATCTTCAGCCTCTTCGGGGCGACGGCTCCGGCCTTGCTCGCCGACGAACATTTCGTCACCTTCGCCGTGGTTGCCGCCGCGCTCTGGCCTCAGATCGCCTTCTGCATGGTGCTCTTTCTCGCGGGCCTCAACAATCTGAGCTCCGATATCATCGGAGCCGGACGTGTCGATGGCGCCCGCGGCTGGAGCATGCTCTGGCACGTCGTTCTGCCGCAATTGCGCGAAGTGGGTTTCATCGCCCTTGCCGTCACGGTCGTCGGCGCATTGCGATCCTTCGACATGATCGCGGTCATGACCTCGGGCGGCCCGTTCGGCTCGTCCGAGGTCCTGGCCTACCAGATGTACGAGCAGTCAATCTTCTCCTACCGTTTCGGCTACGGCGCGGCGATCGCTACCGTCCTGTTTGCAATCATGATCGTTTTCATCACCTGGTATCTGCGCGTCATGGTGCGCATGGAACGGGAGACACGCTGATGTATCCTCGCCCCATTCCCGAAGAAAAGCCGGCACTCCGCGGCCTTTATGCCGGTTTCGTCGGCCTGATCCTCATACTCTGGCTGCTGCCGCTCTTCGCCGTCATGCTGACAGCATCCAAGACGGCCGATGAGATCATGGCCGGCAAATACTGGACCTGGCCCGAGCATTTCAATCTCATCGAGAACTTCCAGTCAGTCTTCCAGCAGACCAATATGTGGGGCTATTTCATCAACAGCCTCATCATCACCCTGCCTTCGGTGCTGCTGGTCCTCGTTTTCTCGACGCTGACCGGCTATGTGCTCGCCCGTTATTATTTTCGCGGCAACGCCCTGCTCTTCTCGCTTTTCGTCGGCGGCAACTTCCTTCCGGCGCAGATCATGATGATCCCGGTGCGCGACCTCATGGTCAGATTTGGCCTCTACGACACCTATCTCGCGCTGATCATCTTCCATGTCGCCTTCCAGACCGGCTTTGCGACCCTGTTCATGCGCAATTTCATCGCGGCCCTGCCCGACGAATTGTTTCAGGCGGCACGCGCGGAAGGCGCCTCCCCCTGGCAGACGATGCGCCATGTCGTCTTACCGCTGATGCGGCCTGCCCTTGCAGCGCTTGCGATCCTGATCTTCACCTTCGTCTGGAACGATTATTTCTGGGCGATCGTGCTGACGCAGAGCGACGTCGTCAAACCGGTGACGGCGGGCCTGAACAATCTCAGAGGCGAATGGACGTCCGCCTGGAACATCGTGGCGGCCGCAACCTTGTTCGTCGCCGTTCCGCCCGTCCTGATGTTCTTCCTGATGCAAAAACATTTCATCGCGGGCCTGACCATGGGCGCCGTCAAGGGCTGACGCGTTCCGCCCCGTTTGTGACGATTTGGAGTACCATTCATGAGCCATGTACAGCTAATCGATATCGACAAACATTATGGCAGCTACCATGCCCTGCGTTCGGTCAATCTCTCCGTCGACAAGGGCGAGTTCATCGTCATGGTCGGCCCGTCGGGCTGCGGCAAGTCCACCACGCTGAAGACGATCGCCGGGCTCGAGACCATCAGCTCGGGCGAGATCTGGATCAACGGCCGCAACGTGACGCGCGAGGAACCGGGCGATCGCGGCATTGCCATGGTTTTCCAGTCCTATGCGCTTTATCCGCACATGACGGTTGCCGAGAATATGGGCTTCGGCCTGAAGATGGCCAAGCGACCGCAAACCGAGATCGACGCTGCCGTCAAGCGGGCGGCCGAAATCCTCAGAATATCCGATCAGCTGGACAAGCGCCCGAAGCAGCTTTCGGGCGGCCAGCGCCAGCGCGTCGCGATCGGCCGCGCCATCACCCGCTCGCCGGAGGTCTTCCTCTTCGACGAACCGCTCTCCAATCTCGATGCCGCATTGCGCACGCAGATGCGCGTCGAGCTTTCGACGCTGCATCAGCAGCTCGGCTCGACGATGATCTATGTGACGCACGATCAGGTCGAGGCGATGACGATGGCGAGCCGCATCGTCGTGTTCAACAAAGGCATCATCGAACAGGAAGGCGCGCCGCTTCATCTCTATCACAATCCGGCAAACCAATTCGTCGCCGGCTTTCTCGGCGCGCCGCGGATCAATTTCGTCAATGCAAAGCTCAGTTCGCTGCGTGACGGCATTGCTGAAGTCGCGCTCGAAGGCGGCGGTGCGACGGTCCTCGTTCCCTTGGCCGATGTCGGCGATCTCAAAGCACAAGCAGACCTCACTCTGGGTATACGGCCGGAATCGCTGAAGATCGGCGCCTCCAGCGAGGACGCTGCCATTTCCTTCGACGGCAGGGTCCGCCTCGTCGAACAGCTCGGCCGAGAAACCATTCTCTACGTCGACGCCGGTCCGCTTGCTACGGTCGGCTCGGAAAGCGGCACGCGCAATTTCACCGTTCAGCTCGGCAACGCTACCGGCTTTTCGGCCGGCGAGCAGGTCAAGCTGTCCGCCTCGACATCCTCGCTCTACCTCTTCGGTCCCGATGGCAGAACCCTCAGCCGTCCGAAGCCCATCATTGCCTCTCTGTAAAGAAAGCTTGTGACCTCATGAAAGTTTTGGAAAGAAAGCCGCTCTCGGTCTGGCGGACGCTCAATCTCGACGGCTTCATGGTCGGCGTGCCGCATTATCCCGAACATGTCGACGAAAGCTATTGGGACCGCGATGCCGAACGCATGGCGGCCGCCGGGTTCAACACCGTTCGCATGGCCGAATTCGCCTGGCACATCATGGAGCCGCATGAGGATCACTTCGATTTCTCGCTCTTCGACAAGGCGATTGCCGGCCTCGCAAAGCACGGCATCAAGACCATCCTCTGCACGCCGACCGCGACACCGCCGCGCTGGCTGACGGCGAAGTACCCGGAAGTCCTGCGTGTAGACGCAAATGGCAGAGAGGCGAGCCATGGATCGCGCCAGCATTGCGACACGACGAGCCCGGTGCTGCGCCGGCACAGCCAGCGCATTACCCGCGCGATGGCCGAGCATTACCGCGACAATCCTGATGTCATCGGCTGGCAGACGGACAATGAGCTGAACACGACCACCTCCGAAAGCTACTCGCCATCGGCGCTCATCGAATTCCAGAAGTTCTGCCGTGCCAAATACGGCACGATCGAAGCCGTGAACTTTGCCTGGGGCGGCGACTTCTGGGCGACGGCATACCAGACCTTCGACCAGATCGTCTTCCCGAAGCCGCTGAATCCGTCCTTCTCCAGCCCCGGACATGTGCAGGACTATCACCGCTTCCTCGCCTTCGCGACGGCTCTCTTCCAGCACGATCAGGTGGACATCCTGAGGGCGACCAATCCCGAATGGTTCATCTTCCATAACCTCGGCAACCTTGCCGACATCGATTTTCGCGGCCAATTCGGCCAGGATCTCGATTTCATCGGCTTCGACATCTACCCGTTCCTCTATGACGAAATGCGCCGCGGCGGCGGTCATGCGATCACGCAGGCTTTCCACCTCGACCAATGCCGCGCCTATTCCGGCAATTTCATCGTTCCGGAACAGGCCTCCGGCCTCGGCAGCCAGCCGGGCTTCTCTTCATCCGTGCCGGAGCCCGGCGAGATGCGCCGCATGGCGATGACCTCGGTGTCGCGCGGCGCTGACGGACTGATGTTCTTCCGTTGGCGGCCGGCGCATTTCGGCGCCGAGATCTACTGGAACGGCATTATCGACCATGATGATGTTCCACGCCGCCGCTACGAGGAAGCCATGCAATTCGCATCCGACATCCGCAAGATCGAGGATAAGCTGCTCGGCACCACCGTGCGCATGGATATTGCTATCGCCGGCGCGGATTTCGACAATCAGGAAGCCTACAAGACCTACGCGATCGGCCTGCCAAGCCCGATGCAGGATGCAGCCCATCTGCACCGTGCATGCTATCAGGCCGGCATTGCCTGCGGCTTCATCCATCCGGAAGACGATCTGTCGCGCGTCAAGGCGCTCTATGTTCCTCATTGGGTCATGTGGAAGGAAGAGTGGTCGGCAGCCGTGGAGAAGTTCGTCGCTGATGGCGGCACGCTCATCCTGTCCGCAATGACGAGTACCCGCGATGACAACAACCACATCATCCGCACCCAGGCGCCGGGTGCCGCACTTTCCAAGCTTTCCGGCGTAAGCGTCTACGAATTCGGCCCCGTCTCCGCCCCGGGCGCCGACGGACTATTCACCGGCTTCCGTGAGGGCGGCATCGGCAGCCATCAGCCATCCCCGCGTCCGCCGGCATCCTCGGCCTCACGCAAATATGCCTATACGATCGGCAATCGTCAGCTGGAAGCTGGACACCTTTACGAGAAGCTGGAAACGACCGCGGACACCGAGATCATCGGCCGCTGGTCCGACCGCTTCCTGGAAGGCACGCCGATGCTGACGCGCCGCCGGCATGGCAAGGGTCGGGTCTATTATCTCGGCACCTATCTTACCGCGCCGCTCGCAGAGGGCATCGGGGAGATTCTCGCCAGCGACGGCGTTGCCGCGCCGCTCGTGCAGGATCTGCCTGCCGGCGTCGAGGTGTCGCTGCGCGAGGGCAACGGCAGGAAGTTGCTGTTCGTGCTCAATACGGAGCACGAAACGAAAATCGTCGATCTGCCTGCAGGGATCGATCTGCTGACCGGCAGGACGATATCGGGACAGAGCGACCTTCAAGGCTACGGCGTGCTTGTGATCGAGCAATCCGTCTGACACGGTTCGTCAAGCGGCGGCGCCGAAGGTGAAGCCTCGGCGCCGCCGCTCGGCCTCGATCAGCCCGCATCGTCACCGTTTGCCAGCGGCACGAACAATCCAAGCTTGACGTCACGCAATACTACATTCGTGTGCATGCGCCGGATCTGGGGATTCTCCGCCATGATCACGGCGGCGATATCGTCATAGTGCTCGACATCGCGCGCGGTGACGATCGCAATGAGATCGACGGCGCCCGTGACATAATAGACCTGCTGGATGTGATCCTGCTTTTCCGCCCAGAGGCGGAATTTCGCAAGCGCATCGTAATTGTCCCGCTCGATCTCCATGCCGACGATGAACACCATCGGCGTGCCGGTCGCCTTGCGGTCGACGACCGCGATTTCCGCCTTGATGATACCGTCCTCGCGCAGCCGTTTCAGGCGCCGCTGTACGGCTGAAGTCGAAAGGCCGACCTCCTCGGCGATCGCTTCGGCGGTCAGCTGGCAATTGCGTTGGACGATATCGAGAATATCGCGATCAAAACGATCGAGGTTTTCCATTGCCACTCCTCTGTCAGCCCGGCGAAATCCCCTGGCGATATCTCTATTCCATCACAAAAGATGCACAAGAAATACATTTTTGCTTTTTTTATGCAAAATGATCGGAAATTGCGCGCAAATTCCGCTCTTCTTCGCGATATTCTCCGCGAATTGTTTTTCATCGGAATTATATATGACAGAGCTGTCCTCCCAGGCTCTTTGCGTGGAAGATCTCCACAAGAGTTTTGGGTCACATCAGGTCCTCAAGGGCGTTTCGACCATTGCCAATCAAGGGGACGTGATTTCCATCATCGGCTCGTCCGGTTCCGGGAAAAGCACGTTTCTGCGCTGCATCAACCTGCTTGAGATGCCCGATCGCGGACGCATCGTCGTCAACGGCGAAGAAGTCGCCCTGAAGCGCGGACGGCAAGGACAGATGCAGCCGAAGAGCTGGCGGCAGATCGAACGGATGCGCAGCGGGCTGGGTATGGTGTTCCAGAGCTTCAACCTCTGGGCACACATGACCGTTCTCGAAAATATCATCGAGGCGCCGGTGCATGTCCTCGGCATTCCTCGTCGCGAGGCGATCGAGAAAGCTGACGCTCTCCTCAATAAAGTCGGGCTTTATGACAAGCGCGACGCCTATCCGGCCTTCCTGTCGGGAGGTCAGCAGCAAAGAGCAGCGATTGCCCGCGCGCTTTGTATCGATCCGGCCGTGATGCTCTTCGACGAGCCGACGTCAGCGCTCGATCCCGAACTGGTCGGCGAAGTCCTCAAGGTGATCCGGGACCTCGCGGAAGAGGGCCGAACCATGCTGCTGGTCACCCATGAGATGCGTTTTGCCCGCGATGTCTCCAACCATGTTCTTTTCTTGCACCAGGGACGCATCGAGGAGGAAGGGCCGCCCGCGCAGGTCTTCGACGCTCCCCTCAGCACCCGCTGCCGTGAATTCACCGGCCTGCTGCCGGCCTGATCCTCAATCCATTCGCAGACAACACCATTAGGAGAATCCCCTTACATGAGACTGGTTTCCACTTTATTCGCCGGGCTTGCCCTCGCGCTTTCTTCGATGACGGCGCAGGCCGAGGTTCGTTTCGGTATCATGAACGAATCCTATCCGCCCTTCTTCGCCAAGGATGCCTCCGGCAAATGGCAGGGCTGGGAAATCGACATGATGGACGCCGTTTGCGAGCAGATGAAAGAGAAATGCTCGATCGTCGAGCTTTCCTGGGACGGCCTCATCCCAGCGCTTCAGAGCAAGAAGTTCGATGTGATCTGGTCATCGATGTCGAATACCGCCGAACGTTCGAAGGTCATCGATTTCACCGACAAATATTATAATACGCCGAGCACGCTGATCGGCCCGAAGGACCAGAAGACCGGCGCGACGGCAGGCGACGTCAAGGGAAAGACCATCGGCATCCAGGTGTCGACCATCCAGTCGGAATATTACAAGAAGTACTTTGCCAAGGTCGCAGACGAGAAGACCTACCAGACGCTCGATGAGGCATTTCAGGATCTTGCCGCCGGTCGCATCGACTATGTCTTTGGCGATTCACTTGCGCTCGACGCCTTCCTCAAGAGCGATGGCGGCAAGGATTGCTGCGCCAAGATGGGTGATGTCGCCGACGACAAGGAAATCCTCGGAGCTGGCGTTTCCGGCGGTTTGCGCAAGGAAGACACCGAGCTGAAGGCAAAGCTCAATGCGGCGATCGCCGCGGTACGCGCCAGCGGCAAGTACGATGAGATCACCAAGAAGTATTTCAGCTTCGATATCTACGGCACCAAGTAAACGATCGCGACGATGGCGACCTCCCCACAGGGCATTTTGGACCTGCTCTCCCCCTATCCGCCTGGATGGGGTGGGGTCCTCTTGACCGGGGCCGCCTCCACGGTCGCCATTTCCGCCGGCGCTTTTCTGATCGGCCTTCTGCTCGGTACGGTCGGGGCACTGGGCAAGCTTTCCGGCATCAGGCCGCTCCGGCTTCTGCTCGAACTCTATACGACCGCCGTCCGCGCCGTTCCTGAGCTGATCCTGATCGTCGGGCTCTATTATGCGGGAATGGACGGCCTCAATCGACTCCTCGCCATGCTCGATCTTCCGGCCTTCGAACTGAACGGCTTCGCGGTCGCGGTCGCTGTGCTCGGTTTCGTGCAGGGCGCCTACATGACGGAAGTGTTGCGCGGCGCGATCCTGGCTATCCCCGTCGGCCAGATCGAGGCGGCAAAGGCTTTCGGCATGGGGCCGCGCCTGCGTTTCCGCCGCATCATCCTGCCCGCCCTGCTGCCGAACGCTTTGCCGGGCCTTGCCAATCTTTGGATGTCGGTCACCAAGGACAGCGCTCTCGTCGCGGTCGTCGGCTATCAGGAACTGGCTCTCGCCACGCGTCTCGCCGGCGCGAGCACTAAGCACTATTTCATCTTTTTCCTGGCATCCGCCCTCATCTATCTCGCTCTCACCCTCGTTTCGAATGCCCTCTTCAACCTGTTGGAGCGGCGTGTGCGGCGCGGCCAACCGAAGCCGGCGTGAGGAGTGTTGACATGACCTTCTCGTGGATATCATCCTATTGGCCGCTTCTGTTGACAGGCGCCTGGCAGACGCTGTCGCTGCTTGCGATTTCGGTCATCTTCGGCTTCATCATCGCGATTGGCCTTGCCTTTTGCCAGGTCAGCGGCGGCCCGCTCCTGCGAACTCTTGCCCGCGGCTATTGCACCTTCTTCCGGGGCACGCCGCTCTTGATACAGCTCTGGCTGCTCTATTACGGCGTCGGCTCTCTTCTGCCTGTCATCCCGGGCATCCGTCAGAGCTTCTTCTGGCCGATCCTGCGCGAAGGCTTCTTCTTTGCCGTCGTCAGCTTTACGCTGAACTATGCGGCCTATGAGGCGGAGGTTTTGCGCGGCGCATTGCTCGCCGTCCCGAAAGGCGAGCTGGAAGCCGGCCGCGCCTTCGGCATGCGGCCCCTCACGCTGACGCGGCGCATCTGGCTGCCGCGCGCCATCCGCATCGCACTCCCGACGATCGGCGGCGAAATCGTCATGCAGCTGAAGGCGACACCGCTCGCCTTCACCGTCACCGTGATGGATCTCTACGCCGTTGCCACCAAAGTTCGCCAGGACACCTTGCTGGTCTACGAGCCGCTGATCGTCGTCACCGTCTTCTATCTCATTCTCACCGCCATCATCGCGCGAAGCTTCCGTTTTCTGGAAGCGCAGGTGCCGGTGCGGCGCTAACCACGGGTACGAAGGAGAGGCCAAACCTCCCGCAGACCCCAGCAATTCTGGAGACCCCATTCATGAGCAAACTCTTGATCCTCGACGGCGGCATGAGCCGCGAACTGCTGCGCCTCGGCGCTGAGCTGAAGCAGCCGGAATGGTCGGCGCTGGCGCTGATCAATTCGCCCGAGATCGTCCGTCAGGTCCATGACGAATTCATCACCGCCGGCTCGGACGTCATTACCACGAACAGCTATGCGCTCGTGCCTTTCCACATCGGCGAAGAGCGGTTCTGGGAGGAAGGGGCCGCTCTGATCGCACGCTCGGGACAATTGGCGCGCGAAGCCGCCGATGCGTGCAAGGATCGAAAAATCCTGGTCGCGGGTTCGCTGCCCCCGATCTTCGGCTCTTACGAGCCGCAGAATTTCGATCCGTCACGTGTGCAGGACTATCTCACGGTTCTGGTCGAAAACCTCGATCCATACGTCGATGTCTGGCTCGGCGAAACCCTCAGCCTGATCGCCGAAGGACAGGCCGTCCGTACCGCGATTGCAAAAACCGGCAAGCCATTCTGGATCTCGTTCACGCTGGCGGATGATGCCGCTCAAAGAAGCGGCGCCTCTCCCAAGCTCCGCTCCGGCGAGGCGGTCGAAGACGCAGCGCAATGGGCCGCGTCGTCCGGTGCGAACGCGCTTTTGTTCAACTGCAGCAAACCGGAAGTCATGGGCGCAGCCGTCGATACCGCAGCTGCGGTCATCAGGCGCGGCGGCTTCAATCTCGAGATCGGCGTCTATGCAAATGCCTTCGAGGGGGAGCAAGGCGAATCCGCCGCCAACGAGGGCCTTCATGCGACCCGCGACGATCTGAACGACGATGCCTATTCGCATTTCGCCTGTTCATGGGTGGATGCCGGAGCAACCATGGTCGGCGGCTGCTGCGGGATCGGTGCCGGACATATTCACCGCCTGAAGCGGACGCTTCTGCATCCATCATTCTGACATGCCAAGCCTTCGGAGCTCGACCACAAAGGCAGCTTCGAAGGCCTTTCAGTCGCCCGAGTAACGTAAGCCTGACGAACTATTCGCTTTCACTTATATGTGAACCTATGGACCGACACGATCGGGCATCAAGCTTGCCGCAGCTTCCATGTACGGATTTCGAACGGCATGATGTCGGCCGGGCCGGTGCGTTCGATCGGCTCTTCGAGAAGATTGAGCGGCTCCGAAGCCGTCCATCCCGATGGCAGGGTCAAAGACAGGCGGCCGCGTCGGCCGGCGGGCTCATAGAGCCGCAAGACAAGACCCTCGCCCTCCTCGGCCCGTTTCAATCCTGAGAAGGCGACCGGTATGCCTTCGACGCCGACGGGCGCATAAGTGCCTGCCGACAGACCGCTTGCCTCCGCGGCAAGGAGCGGCTGGTTGAGATCGATCGCCTCCGAGAGAACGCCGCCTTCATGCCAGGCGCCCTCATGCGGCATCAGCGCATAGGCGAAGCTTTGCCGGCCTTCGTCTGCGAGCGGATCGGGATAGATCGGCGATCGTACGAGGCTCATGCCGATGACGTTGCCGCGAGCGCTATGACCGTATTTGGCATTGTTGAGCAAGGCGACGCCGAAGCCAGGCTCGCTGAGATCGACGAAGCGGTGCGCCGCTGCCTCGAACATAGCCTGCTCCCAGGAGGTGTTGGTGTGGGTTTGCCGCTCGACGACGCCGAAAGCGCATTCGAAAGTCGCGCTGCGCGACCGCACGGCAACCCGGTTCAAGGTTTTGAGCAGGGTGCGCCGGTCGTGCCAATCGAGCGTCGTCTCGATATCCAATCTGCGGGCGTTGGCGGTCAGAACATAAAGCTGGGTGACGGTCGAGTTGCGATATCGATTGACAACACGGATCGCGGCGCGATGCGGTCCCTCCTCGACCAGGGTGATGCTCTCGGGCTGATCCAGGCGAACGCCTTTCTCGGCATAGTCGGCATCAACATCCCAGGCATCCCAGTTGCGCGGCTTGTCGGCGGGATAGACCCAGAGCTGATTGGCCGCCCCTTCGATCGCTTCCCGCCCGGTCGCCTTGTGAACAAGGCTCGACACGGCCCCGTCCTTGCCAATGACGACGGACAGATGCTCGTTCTCAAGGCGATGGCTATCGGCCTTGAGCCCGCCGGCTGGCCTAAGTGCTCTGCGATCGAAGACCGCGACGGAAAGAGGTGCGACAAGATCTCCCGATGACAGGACCGTACCATCGGACAGCGTTGCGCTGAGCGGACGCGCAGAAAGCGAGGGGTTGACGACAACAAGCGCGTCCGTGACGGCACCCGCAGGGAGATGGGCTGACAATGCCTTGAGCGCCTTGGCCTGCTCCGCCCTGGCATTGCCGATCACGCCGTCAAGTTCCCGCTCGGCGTCGATATAGACTTCCCGGATGCTCGATCCAGGCAGGATATCGTGGAACTCGTTCTTCAGCACGACACGCCAATCCGCCTCGAGGCTTCGAGGCTTGTCGGCACCCAGCATATGGGCGAGCGAGGCAAGCGTCTCCGCCGTTATCAGGGCGCGCTCGGCCTGGCGGTGCTTGCGCTTGACGCCGCTTTGCGTCGTCAGCGTCGCGCGGTGCAGTTCAAGGTAGATCTCACCATCCCAAACCGGCAGCTCCTTTTCCGCCGCAGTGCGATGAGCCCTCTCGTAAAATTCCTTTACCGTGCCCCAGCGCGCCTTCGGAATCGCCGGGAAATCGCGCAACTGCACCTCGCGCTCCACCATTTCCGGCGTGACACCGCCACCGCCGTCGCCATAGCCGACGGCAAGCAACGATGTGTCGTGCTGCGTCTTGCCCCGGAAATTCTTCCAGGTCGGCACGAAGCAGTCCGGCTGCACGAAGCCGTTATAGCCTTGCATGGGATTGTCGAATGTATGGGTCAGCACCTTGCTGCCGTCGAGCCCCTTCCACCAGAACAGATCGGATGGAATATGATTGGTCTCGCTCCAATTCACCTTGATCGTGAAGAAGCTGTCGATGCCTCCGAGCCGCAGGATCTGCGGCAGCGCGCCTGAAAAGCCGAAGCAGTCGGGTAGCCAGCAGACGGTATGGCGCAGGCCGAAATGCTTTTCGAAATAGCGCTGGCCATAAAGAACCTGGCGTACAAGGCTTTCGCCTGTCGGCATGTTGGTGTCGGGCTCGACCCACATGCCGCCGACGGTTTCCCATTTGCCCTCGGCCACCTTTTTCTTGATCCGCTCGAGCAGATCCGGATCATCTCCTTCCATCTGCGCATAATATTGGGCGGTCGATTGATTGAACCGAAAGTCGTCGGAGCGCTCCATCAGCGAAAGCGCGGTATTGAAAGTGCGCCGCATCTTGCGGCGCGTTTCGTCGTAAGGCCAAAGCCATGCCAGATCGATATGGGCATGGCCGGTCAGCAGCAATTCGCCATTTTGCGGAAAACGTTTCTGCAGCTCTTTCAGCTGGGCGAGCAGGCGATCATAGGCAGCGGCGGCCGAGGCGCTCTGCGCCTCGGTGAGACCGGCCGGATTGTCCTGAAGCTCCGGCAGTTCCCAGATCTTCTGCTGCATCGCCTCGGCTGACGTGCGCGAGATATAGGCTGATGTGTCCGAAGGCCAGTCGAGGCCGCGCAGCGCCCGTTCGGCTGCATCGATCAGATGCGGCAGGACCTCATGACCTTCGAGAACATCGGCAGCCTCACCGATCTGCTGCAACAGGAGATGCAGCCGGTGGACCGGTTCGTCCAGCCAGATCAGCCGCGCCTTGTTCAGCTTCGGCGCCCGGTTCGGCTCGCCGAAAGGAAAGCGCGCGACACTCTCGGCGGTAATCGAGATCTCCCTGTCCTTGATCGGAAACTCCTGGTGATAGGGATCAAGCCCGAACGTCTCGGTCCCTCCGTTCGGATAACACAATGTCAGCAGGCTCTCGCCGCCAAGATCAAGCTGCAGGCGGACCTGCCCAAGAGGCCAGCCATGGGGAACCGCTGCCTTGGCCGCGAAATGAACCGTTCCTTTGCGATGCGGCCAGTCCTGATGATGGGCGATCGGTTCGCCATCGAAGGTCCAGCCGTCGATTGTCAGGCTTTGCCTGTCGCGCCAATGAACAAGCTCTGAGGTGCGGATTTTCAGACGATCGAGGCATTGAGCAAGCGTGAGAGACATGGCGGGTCCTGTCGGGGCGGGTCCTGTCGGAAAATCGGCAACTGACGGCGGAGGGAGAGAACCTATCAGTGCAGATAGGCCGCATGCATTGCGCCCGTCTCCTCCAGGCGGATCGCATAGCGTGGCCTAAACTAAGTAACTTTGTTTTGGCGTCAAGCGCACCGGACATGAGTTGCGGGATGCATTCTTCACAATCGGCATCGATATCGGTGGCGATCATCCGACGGTCCTTGCAGTTGATGCCGCCGGCAGCATGCACGCCCGCGTGCATCATGAAAAGCGCCGCATCCTGCCGGACGAACTCATTGAAAGCGAAACCAGCGCCACAGCACTCGCCGAACGGGGCTTCTGGCTTGGAGCCGAAAGCCTCAGCTTCTTCTACGTCGCGATCAATGCATGCTTCCGCCTTCTTGGAGATCGACATTGCTGAGGATCAGTGCCAGGGGAATGGCGCAAAGCACGACCAGCATCAGAACATGGAATACGTCGATGAAAGCGAGGAAGCTCGCCTGGGTCTGCACCTGCTGACCGATCCATGCCGTTGCCTGCGCCTGCGCATCGGGCATGGTTGCGCCCTTTTCGGCAAAATAGCGCGTCATGGTCCGCAGCGTTTCGTGATAGGCCGGCGAGGACGGCGTGACATGCTCCACAAGGCGGCTCTGATGCCATTGCTCGCGATGCGCGAGGACATTTGTCGCGATACACACGCCGATGGAGCCGCCGATGTTGCGCGCGGCATTGATCATGGCCGAGGCCTGGTTGGTCTGCTCCGGCTTCAGGCCGTAATAGGAGGCGGAGGTGATCGGGATGAAGATCAGCGGCAGGCCGAGCCCGATATAAAGGCGCGACCAGACGAAAAAACCGAAGTTCAGTCCCGGGTAGAGCCGTGTCAATTGCCACATGGACAGCGCTATGATCGCGGAACCGATGGCAATCAGATATTTCGGCTGGACCAGGGAATTCACCCGCCCGGCGACGAACATCATGACCATGGTGACAAGCCCGCCCGGCGATAAGGCAAGACCGGCCCATGTTGCCGTATATCCGTAATTCTGCTGCACGACCTGCGGGATGAACTGCGTGGTTGCGATGAGGATTGCGCCGGTGGCCATCATGACGATGAAGCAGGACCCGAATTGCCGGGTACCGAGCAACCATCCGTCGATGATCGGGTTTGCCTTAGTCAGGACCCAGGGAATGGCGAGGAGAAAGGCAAGCACGCATATGCCCGTCATCACGAGGATGAAACCGGAGCCGAACCAATCGTCGGTCTGGCCGCGATCCAGGACGAGTTCCAGCGAGCCGAGAAAGGTTGCCACCAGCAGGAATCCGACAAGATCGAAGCGCACGCCCTTGCGCCGGAATTCCTCGCGCATGCTTCTCGTTTTCGGCGTTTCCTTCAGCAATGCGTAGACAAGGGCAAAGGCGAAGATGCCGACCGGGCCATTGATGAGGAAACACCAATGCCAGGAAAGATTGTCGGAGAGGTAGCCGCCGAGCGTCGGCCCGATGACGGGCGCGACGACCACGGCCACACCGAAGAGGGCGAAGGCCTGGCCGCGCTTTGCCGGCGGGAATGCGTCGGCGAGGATCGCCTGCGAGGTCGGCACCATGCCGCCGCCGGCAAAGCCCTGGATAACCCGGAAAATCAGCAGGACCTCCAGATTCCACGACAAGCCGCATAGGACCGACGCGAGCGTGAATGTCGCCAGGCACAGGAGATAGAACCTGCGGCGCCCGAACCGCTCGGCGAAATAGCTGCTGGCCACCAGCACGATTGCATTGGAAACGAGATAGGTCGTCACCACCCAGGAGGCCTCGTCGGCGCTGACGGCGAGACCGCCCGAAATATAGCGCAGTGCGACATTGGCGATCGTGGTGTCGAGCACCTCCATGAAGGTAGCCAGCGACACCACGATGGCGATCAGCCAGGGATTTGTGGCGTGAGCGGAAGAGGCTGCCGATCCGCCCGTCGTTGCTGCGCCGCTCATCTCAACTCCTCGGCCGGACCGTCACCGTCGGCACGACGGACATGCCGGGGCCGATGGCGACATCCGCGGGCCATTTGTCGATGACGATCTTGACCGGTACGCGCTGCGTGACCTTGACGTAGTTGCCCGTCGCATTCTCCGCCGGCAGCAAGGAAAAGGCCGTGCCGGAGCCCGGCTGGACGGATGCCACCTTGCCGTGAAGCGTGTGATCCGGATAGGCGTCGATCGTGACGTCGACCGGCTGACCCGGCCGCATGTCGGTCAGTTGCGTCTCCTTGAAGTTTGCCGTGATCCAGACCTCATCGGGAACGAAGGTTGCGATCGCCTGCCCCGCGTCGATGAATTGACCTTTGGCACCGGTAAGACGAACGACGCGCCCCGGCTGGGCGGCGGTAATCGTCGTATAGTTCAGATTTTGCTGCGCCTCCTCGGCCTGGGCCTGCGCCTGCTTGAGGTTTGCAAGCGCACTGGATTTCTGCGCTTCGGAGACCGCCTTGTTCTTCAGCGCCGATGTGACATTCGCCTGCATCTGCGCAAGACTCGCCTGATCCTGCGCCAGCGTCGCGGTTGCTTGCTGTACGGATTGCACGCTACCCGAGCCGTTTTTGACCAGCTGTTGCTGCCGATTGGCCTCTTCCTGCGCATATTGAAGGGCGGCATTGGCGGAATTCTGCTGCGCTCGGGCGACATCGACCGAAGCATTGGCGGCTTCGACCTGCGCCCCTGCGCTGTCGATGGAAGCCCTGGCGACATCCACCTGACCATTGGCCTGATCGAGCGCGATCTGGTAGTCGCGCGGCTCGATCCTCAGGATGACATCGCCGGCCTTGAGGTGCTGGTTATCGGTCACCGGGACATCTGCCACGTAGCCCGAAACCTTGGCGGCGACGGAGAAGCTGCGCGCATCGACGAAGGCGTCATCCGTCGACTCGTAAGGATAGAAATAGATTTTCCAGACGAACCATGCGGCAACGATGACGGCCGCCAGCACCACAATGGTCACGAACACCGAGAATGGATGGCGCCGTATGAATGAGGGACGCTTCCGTTGCCGTGATGCGGTCCCGTCACGGTCGTCGCCGCCAGCCGCCGGCCGCATAGGTTGCTCGGGTCTGGTTTCCTTGATATCGAGTTGATCGTCAGCCATGACCTGATCTTTGCTTGTTATCTTGAAGGTTTCATTCCGGGCTATGGTGGAAACGCTGATCAATGCCGCAGAAAGCGCTGGATCCTTCTCAAATCTCCGACGAAAGCGATCCGGTTCTTTTCCTTCTCGGCAGGCTCCCTGATCCGCAAAAACGCCGAGGGATGGATGGTGACGAGGACGTCGAGCTTTCCGGGCGGGTGCAGGATCCGGCCGCGGTCACGCATGACTTTGACCTTGGAGCCGAGCAGCGAGGACACGGCCGTGGCGCCGAGTGCGACGACCAGCTTCGGCTTCAGCAGTTCGAGCTCCGCCCCCAGCCACCAGGCGCAGCGCTGCACCTCGCCGGCATTGGGCCTGGCATGCAGACGCTTCTTGCCGCGCATCTGATATTTGAAATGTTTGACGGCGTTGGTGACATAGCAACGGTCCCGGTCCACGCCCGCTTCTTCAAGACATTGATCCAGAAGCCGGCCTGCCGGACCGACGAAAGGCCGCGCGGCGAGATCCTCCTCGTCGCCGGGCTGTTCACCGACAAGCACGATGTCGGCGGCGCTAGGACCCTCGCCGAACACGAGATGGGTGGCGCTGCGATAAAGATCGCACCGTTGACAGGCTTGCGCATCGTCGTGCAGTTCGTCGAGCGTTTCCGCGTCTGCATGCTCATACGCAAGCGAGGGGCCTGCTCCGGCCAAGGGAATTCGATCGAGCATTGGGGGCTCGCAATGGTTCCAGACACTAGGACGATCAACTAACAGCCGTTCTGTTTGTTCCACGCGTGGGTTCGATGCCCATCAATCCCTTCGCACGGGAACTCGCCTCTCCCGCGTTCGTTAGAATGATAGGAACATCAAAACGGAGGAATCGCCATGATCAGCGACGGTAAACTAGGCTCCTTTGCGCTGAGCGCATTCTTCGATGATGAATATGATGCAGAAGCCGCAGCCAAGGCCTTGATGCAGGCCGGCATTCCCAAGGATGCAATCACCATGACGCCCGGCAATCGGCCCGACACATCTCCCGTCGATCATATGGGTTTTCTCGACGCGTTGACCGGCATCTTCTTTCATGAGGAACAGCGCGCAGCCTACGCGACCGCCCTCGAAAGAGGGGGGACCCTCCTCACAGTGCAGGAAATGAACGAAGCGCAACACAATATCGCCCTGCCGATTTTGGCCGAGAAAGGTCAGATCGATCTCAACGAACGGGAAAGCGCCGGCTGAAAGCCGCTGCAGAAGCACCGATACCCACCGGCGTTCGAGACCCGCCGAACAGTGACGGCCAGCCTATGGAGGATGATATGGCAGAGACAGAGATCCGCGACATGTTTGTCATCAGGCTTCGAAACGCCTATGCGATGGAAAATCAGGCATTGGGCATGATGAGGCCGCAGCTGTCGCGCTTGGAACATTATCCGGAGGTGGCGGCCAAACTTGAACGGCACATCGGCGAAACGGAAGATCAGGTCAAGCGCCTCGAGCGCATCCTTGAGGACATGGATGAGAATTATCTGAATCTCAAGGATACGATCCTGTCGTTTGCCGGTCCGACGACGGTGATGAGCCATGCAAGCGTGGACGACAAGGTGCTGAAGGATGCGCTTACCGACTTCGCATTCGAAAACTACGAAATTGCCGCATACAAATCATTGATGACGATCGCCGACGCCGGGAACTTCGGCGACGCGAAGGATGCATTGCAGGAGACCCTGGCCAAGGAGCAGTCGATGGCCAAATGGCTGGACGACAATCTGCCGGCGGTCACGCGGAAATTCCTGCTGATGTGGGAAGGCGATGCACCCGCCGCGCGGCCAGGTGATCCTAGATCGGCACATGATGGCGATCACGCCTGATCAGTTCGGCGGATGACCAGGTCTATGCCGATCGCTGCGGATCTTCTGCCCATCCATAAATCCGTGCGCCCACTCGTCTCGGCGGTGATCGCCTTCCGGAAATGGGTTGTCGCCGCCGCTCGCCCCATTGGCAAAGGCACTCCTGCCGAGCTCATAGGCGTCACTTTCCGAAAGTCCATCGTCGTTGCGCGTCTTCATGGCTATGCCCACTCCGGCATCAAGCGTGCATCGCGGCAGGCATTCACGAAAGCCGTTCGGGACGCCTCGATCGGAATCCTGTGCGAGACGGCGGCAAAGCATTTCTCTCTGGCATCGGCGTAGGCGGAACCTCTTTCGCATGGCCATCGCCGCGACAGAAAATGGATCGCGTCTTCCGGCCCCTGGACCATGTGGCTGCTTCGGCCTCCGATCGAAAGGAGGACTGGTGCGGTCCAAAGCATTTTGAATTCCACATCAATGACTTCGTGCATCCGATCCTCCCATATCAGGGATGGCCCCGCCCTCCATGATCGAACGACATAGGTGGTCGTTTGTTCCTGAAATCGCCCGATATCAGGCATGTTTTCACGAGGTTTTTTTGCAAGATCCGGAAACCTTTGCCGGCAAGGAATGTTTATGGCGGCATGCGGCAACCTCGGATCGGACGGACGAACTCCGCGCGATCATAGCCCCGATTGGGCCATGATCGCGCAATTCCGGCCGGCGCTCAGGTTACGCGGCTCACTTTCCGGCGGCCGGCTATGAACAATAAACTCAATCCGGATCGAGAAATGGACAACACAACGGCTCCTTACAGCGAGATGTTTGCGGGAAAGCGGCTCCTGGTGGTGGGAGGCGGCTACTTTCTCACCGACGAGGTGCGTCAAAAGCTGCATGAGCTCGGTGCGATCATCGTCGGTCCCGTCGCCAATCTCGAATACGTGGCCGATCTCATTGATAGGAAGGGCGCGGACGCAGCCATCCTTGATCTTGATCTTGCTGCGGACCGGGTATTTCCCCTTGTCGAGGGGCTCGAGGTGAAAAACATTCCCTACATCTTCGCCCTCGGCCGAGAGCCGATCGTTCCGAGCAGGCAGTTCACCGGCTTTGTACTGTGCAAAAAAGCGGTTGCTATCGAGCACATCGCCAAAGGATTGTTCAATATGTGGAAGAAGGACGTTTAAAGCATTTCCAAGAAAAGCGCGTAGCGGTTTTCCGTCCGGAATGGGTGAAAACAAAGAGGTAGCGCATATTCGCGAGGTTGCGCAATGGAAAGGGAGCGTCAAAGCCCTCTCTCGTCGAGGCGGGCCGCCAATTGCTGCCGAGCGCGATTGATCCGGCTCTTCACCGTGCCGACCGCACAACCGAATTTCTCTGCAGCGGCATCATAGGACTGTCCCTCTATGACCACATATTCAAGCATGACGCGATAGGGCTCCGGCAAGAGGTTGCAGGCTTTTTCAAGCTCCTTTGCGCGGATGGTCCATTCTTGCGGCGGCGGGATGACGCCATCGCCCGAAATGCACTTCTTCGCACCTGGACCCTCGCGCTTGGCAATGCGGAACTTCGTGCAGAACGTATTGCGCATGATCGTGAACAGCCACGATTTCAGCCGGGTACCCTGATCGAACTGGTTGAGATTGGCGAGTGCCTTCGTCAAGGTTTCTTGAACCAGATCATCGGCGTCGTTCGCGTTTCTGTGAAAGGTTCGTGCAAACGCGCGAAGGGCCGGAATAAGTTCTACAATTTCACTTTGCAGATCGGCTGTTAGAGGCATATCGGTCACAGCTTTTCTCCTTGGAAAACGGCGTAAAGGCGACATTCCCGGCTTTGGCTCGCAACGCCCGGTCCCATCGGCTGTCACCAATGACATGGCACGACGCCCGGCGCCTTTCGGACGTCGGACAAAGCCACCGGTGATCTTGATGTGAGCAAACTTGCTGTTCGCTATGCGTTGCGATGGGTATTTCAGGTGCTTCGGGAGACCTTCAGATCTCACAAGCTCCTTCCATCTTTCAAGGGAACGGCCGCATCCTGCGCTTGTTCCATGAAAATCCAAATTATCATGTGAGGGTCGCGGCACGAAGACCGGAATGGAACAGTGCCGGTGGGATCTCGGCTATCGCTCGATAGTGCCGTTGCGGCGAATCTTGCGCTGGAGAAGCAGAATTCCATAAAGCAGGGCCTCCGCGGTCGGCGGGCAGCCAGGCACATAGATATCGATGGGAACGACCCGATCACAGCCGCGCACCACCGAATAGGAATAGTGATAATAACCGCCACCGTTGGCGCAGGAACCCATCGAGATGACATAGCGCGGTTCGGGCATCTGGTCGTAGACCTTGCGCAGGGCCGGCGCCATCTTGTTGCAAAGGGTGCCCGCGACGATCATGAGATCCGATTGCCGGGGGCTGGCCCTGGGCGCCGCGCCTGTACGCTCTACGTCATAGCGTGGCATGGACATCTGCATCATCTCGATGGCGCAGCAGGCAAGTCCAAACGTCATCCACATCAATGATCCTGTTCGCGCCCAGCTGACGAGCTCATCCGTGCTCGTGACGAGGAAGCCCTTGTCGGCGAGCTCGCTATTGATCGTCCCCATGAAGGGATCGCCGCCCGGAGCCTGACCGGGATGCTGAAAATCGCTGATGACAGGGCGGTCCTTGAAGGAAGACATGGTCCGATCTCCCGCGGAAAGTTACTTCTAACTTCCGCCGGCCGGGCTTGTTCCGGCCATTTTGCGCGTGCCGGCCTGGAATTCTTCGCGACCATAAAAATCCGAAAATCCGGAAACAACCGCCCGATTGTCCAGTTTGAAGGCGGCAAACGGATGAAAGGAAATATCCCATGTTGACCAAGATGATCGCAATCTGTGCCTTGTCGATCGGCATGGCCACTGCGGCCATGGCCCAGCAGTCAGGTTCCGGCGGCACAGGCACCGGCGGGTCGGGTAGCGGCAACGGTGCCGCGACAGGCTCGCAAAACAACGGCACCTCCAACGGAAACGGGGGCGCAAGCAGCAACGGCTCGACCGGCACCAACGGCACTCCGAATACCGGTGGTCAGTCGCAAGACTGCAACGCAATGAAAACCGGCAAGAATACAATGCAGGACAATAGCGCGCAAAACAGCCAGTCGGACGACAGCACGACGGCGAAGAATTGTCAGCATTAAAGAAAGCTTACAAGGCTCTTGAGCCCCGTCCGGCGTGCCGGGCGAGCGCACATCGCTGCCGGCAATATACCGCTGGACAACCCCGATCGCGGATTGCCGGCGGAGCGTGCCAATCGAGGAGTATCATCATGATGAACAGTGCCCTGGAACTCGCAAACGAATATCTTCGGCTGGGCGGCCACAGGCTTTTGGTAATGGACGATAATATCCTGTCGACCCAGAGTTGGGAGGCGGATCCGCCCGAAGCCGAAACCTTCTGGAAGCAGGAAATCGAGATTCTTGCGCCAAGGCAGCGCAACGAGGTCATGTCATTCCTGCCTTCTATCAATGTCAGCTGACGCCATTCACCCGGCACCGGTTTCTCGCCGCAGCCGTTAGAGCATGATGCCGAAAAGTGTGATCGGTTTTCGGACAACATCATGCTCTGCTTCTTTGTTTCCGGAGCGGATTCAGATTTCGGTCGATCCGACCTAAAATCATCCGGTTCTAACCTCGAGCGGGAACAAGCCGATCCGAATCCGGTTGGGAATATATGGCAAAGACAGGAACAATCCGCATCGGCATATCCGGATGGACCTACGCGCCCTGGCGCGGTGTTTTCTATCCCAAGGACGTGACGCAGAAACGGGAACTCGCCTATGCCTCCAGGCAATTCCCATCCATCGAAATCAACAGTACCTTCTACAGCCTGCAGCGTCCCGATACATTCGCGCGCTGGCGGGACGAGACACCGGATGATTTCGTCTTTGCGATCAAGGGCTCCCGCTACATAACGCACCTGCAAAGGCTTCGCGATATCGAATTGCCGCTTGCCAATTTCATGGCGTCGGGCCTGCTGCGCCTGGGACCCAAACTCGGACCAATCCTCTGGCAGTTTCCGCCGCGTCTGCGCTTCGAACCGGAGCTGTTTTCCGCCTTCATCGTCATGCTGCCAAAGAACACGGATGAGGCGTCAAGCCTCGCGAGACGACACGACGCGCGACTGGACGGCCGCGACTGGCTCAAGACGGATGAGACGAGACCAATCCG
Organism: Hyphomicrobiales bacterium; assembly: GCA_900468625.1. Taxonomy (GTDB): domain Bacteria; phylum Pseudomonadota; class Alphaproteobacteria; order Rhizobiales; family Rhizobiaceae; genus Rhizobium. Next base: position 22,080 of record UBUL01000028.1, on the reverse strand, counting down.
CCATGCCTTTGAAATCCGCAACGAAAGCTTCGCGAACGCCGATTTCATCGAACTGCTGCGGGAGTATCGGATCGGCATCGTATGCGCCGACAGCGTCGAATGGCCGTTGCTCATGGATGTCACCGCGGACTTCGTCTATTGCCGCCTGCACGGCTCGGAACAACTTTACGTCAGCGGCTATGACGACAAGGCTCTGGATGTGTGGGCGACGCGCATCGACGACTGGGCGCATGGACGCGAGCCCGCCAACGCCAATCGCGTCCTGAAACCCGCGAAAAGATCGCGAACCGGCCGTGACGTCTATGTTTATTTCGACAATGATGTGAAGGTGCGGGCACCCGCCGATGCGCGGCGGCTCAGCCAGCTTCTTGGGTTGCCCCAACAGGAACAAGCCTTATCTCATCGGCCGCGCAAGAAACCGCACAGGCGGGATATATCCGAACAAGGGCACCAGCATCAACCAGGCTAGGAGCCGACGCGGGCTTCTTCGAGTTGACCCCAATCAGGGTCCCAGGCCACACCTTCCGACAGTTCAACATAGATCGGCCGCATGTACTCGTCGGCCATTTTGTTGCGCGCCGCCCGAAAGGCATCAACAGGCTCCATTTCCTCGCCGGGAAAGACCGTGTCATCCTCTCCGGGCGGCGTCACCTTGCGAAGGAATCCCCGGATTTGATCGCCGGAGTGATAGAACTTGACGACAATGGAGTCCGGCGGCACCGCATCCTTGCGATATCGGTAGTAGGTTTCCATTTTCTCCTCCTGACATCGGCAGGCTGACACCGGGCCACATCCGGCGCGCGCAGGGAACGCCTGCTGATCGATCGGTCTTATTCCGAACCGCTTTCTTCGGGCTTGGTTCCCCCCGTATGATCGAGAGTAGCACAGGATCGTCCGCTCAATTGCCCCCAAGGCTTGAACGGCATCGCCTCGCTCGGAAGCCTATCCGATTTTTTTCGGGCGACCACCTTTTGCACCGTTCGCACGGCTCGCGGCAATTTTCGCCGGTGACCGGGATTGTCCTCCACGGCGCTGAATGTCCATAAACGCCTTCGTCCCAAATATCCCGTTCATAAGGCCAGCGATCGAATAGTCCATATCGAGGCTTTCCCAGTGCAACCCGGTTTCCCCGAGAAGCTCCACCTCAGCCAACTGCTGGATAGTAGCCTCTTGCATCCCTTCCAGAGACCGGGCGGGGAACATAAAGGATGCGCCGTTCCTAAATTCGACAATGACCCGCTCCGATGAACCGTCAAAGCGGACGGAGCAAGGGATGGGTCTTTCAGCCCGTTCCGCTTCCCATCGGCGCTTTGCGCGGGCAAGCTCTGCATCCGTGATCTCAACCATGATACTTTCTCCAGGTATCGAGGAATAATTGCTGGTTTGCTTCTATAATCGCCACCGCTCGGCGAACGTCCCTGTCGGACATTCCGCCTTGAGTGATCACCGACAGATTAACTATGTCGATGCGGGCCTCGCCTTCACCAACAACATGCGCATGAGGCGGCTCATGATCGGCAGTATAGATAACAAAACGCATCCCATATTGGCGAAGAACCGTGATCATGCACAATCATAACCCAACAAGTTGGGTATATCAACTGCGGAAGTCAACGGGCAACCACTCCCTGCAGCATCCGCTACGCAGTTTCACATAATGTCCAGGAGGTGCAGACTTGATGGATGATGAAGGTCCGATCATCATTAGAATGATCCGAGGGCGTTAATCAGCCAACTTCGGCTTGATTCAAATAAGCATGACTGGAGTGGATTGAGCAGGTGGCAGCCATGGGCTTATTCGGCAAACTCAGGCAAATCCGGATCATCAACCCTGTGAGCGGTAGCCTGAAGGTCGTGGCCTGTTCGCCGTCACCCGATATTGCCGGTGAGGTAACGCCCCTTCCAAGATGCGACATCGACGGAGTAATCATCGCCGAGCGCGTAGCACCGACCGCGGTCCATTTCCGCAGCCGCAATGTACCCAAGCCGAAATGGCCTCAGCCGGGCATGATGCTTCCGATGACCGTGGATCTTGCCGATCCCAGCCGCTACAGGATCGAGTGGGAAAAAGCTCCGACGGGACGGCAGGCCGCCGAGGGGGCGCCGCGAAATTGCGCTCCGGGAAACAGGGCGAGCAGCTGGTCGGCGAGACAGACCATCCTGGCTTTCCGCGCGTCTGGCGCGAGGCAAAGCATGAGACGATGTGGCCGGAACTGGTCAATGGTCTCACCGCCCGGCAAACGGAACTCGCGCTTGCCGGCGGCGGCGCGGCGGTCGGGCTAGAGCCGGCCATGGCAACGGTATTGGCCGCCGATGAAGTGACGCCAAACAGCGCGCCGGGCGGGACGTGGGATATCACCGTCCGGGTCGCCGCCCCAGATGACGGCCCGAATTGGAACGCGGTGACGCGCATGTCATTCGGCAGTTCCGAACGCCGCCAGAAGCGCACTGCGGCGGGAACCGTTCTGCCTGTCCTGGTCGATCCCGACAATCACAGGAGAATTATCGTGGACGTATCCCGTCTATCGGAAGGAGGGGCATAGGCGGAGTAACTTTGCCTGAAGCAGCACGCAGTTCTGCTCGGCAACCTCTGGCGCTGCGGTGAGTGAACCGAAATATGTGCTGGCCCGCAACTCCCGCGATAATGCGCGCAAGCCGCCCTATGCCACCACAACCGAGGTCACTCTTCACCGATGTCGCTGCCGGCATCGACGCTGTTGCGGACATTGGATACTTTGTCACATCCATGTCATGAAATGCGCCGACACGTCGTGCCTGATCAAGAGTGGGTACCCAAATGGATTATTTCAGACGTTTCAACTTTCTGTTCGCAACGCCAGCCTTTGACAGCGAGGATCTGGAGGGCGCCCGCTACAACCAGATTATCGAGGAGATCGAGCGCTCCGGTTTCGAGGTCGTGCGCGCTCGTAATCTCGAAGATGCGGAGATCGCCGTGCAAACGGACGCTGCCATCGGCTGCATGCTGGTCGACTGGGGCAAGAAGGGGCTTGAAGGCAAGACGGCCGCTCTCATCAATCTGATGCGCCGGCGTGGCCTCGAATTCCCAATCATCCTTCTGATCCGCCGCAAACGCTTCGAAGATGTGCCGGTCGAAGTGCTCGATTTCATCGACGGCTATGTCTTCCTGTCCGAAGAAACGCCCGCCTTCATCGCCAAGAGCCTTATCAGCCGTCTCAAGCAATATGCCGAGACGCTGAAGACGCCGTTTTTCGGCGCGCTGGTCGATTATGCCGAGGAAGGCAACCAGCTCTGGACCTGCCCTGGGCACAATGGCGGCATCTTCTACAGCCGCAGCCCGATCGGCCGCGTATTCATGGAGCATCTGGGCGAAGCGGTATTCCGCGACGACCTCGACAATTCCGTGCTCGATCTCGGCGACCTTTTGACCCACGAAGGGCCAGCGCTCGCAGCACAGAAAGAGGCCGCCAAGATCTTCGGCGCCGAAAAGACCTATTTCGTCCTGAACGGCACCTCCACCTCCAACAAGGTCGCGCTCTCGGCGCTCGTCACCGACGGCGATCTCGTGCTGTTCGACCGCAACAATCACAAGGCCGCCCATCACGGCGCCTTGATGATCTCGGGTGGCATTCCGATCTATTTGCCGACCATACGCAACGTCTATGGCCTGATCGGTCCGATGGATTTCGCTGAAATGGACGAGGACGCGCTGCGCGAGCGCATCCGCACCCACCCGCTGGTGAAAGATCCGGAAGCCTACAAGAAGCCACGCCCGTTCCGTGTCGCCGTCGTGGAGCAATGCACCTATGACGGCACCATCCACAATGCCGAGATGATCCTCAAGCGCATCGGCCATCTGTGCGATTACATCCTCTTCGACGAGGCCTGGGCGGGCTTCATGAAATTTCATCCGCTCTATGCCGGGCGTTTCGCCATGGGCCTTGCCGATCTTGGTCCGGACGCGCCCGGTATCATCGCGACGCAATCCACCCACAAGCAGCTCGCAAGCTTCTCGCAGGCCTCGCAGATTCACATGAAGGATCGGCACATCACCGGCCAGAAGCGCCGCGTGGAGCATCGGCGCTTCAACGAAAGTTTCATGCAGCACGCCTCGACCTCGCCTTTCTATCCGCTGTTTGCCTCGCTCGACGTGGGCGCGCAGATGATGAAGGGCCGCTCGGGCGAGGTGCTTTGGGACGATACGATCCGCCTCGGCATCGAACTTCGCAAGAAGATCCGCGCCGTGCGCCGCGAATTCGAGGAGAAGGAACATCGCCCGGAGCGCCGCTGGTTCTTCGAACCTTTCGTGCCGGACCGGGTGGCGATCCCGGATGTGGCGAGCCCTGGCGCGGTGCATGACGTGCCTTGGGAAAGCGTCGCCACCGACCAGCTCGCCACCAATCCGGCCTTCTGGCACCTGACACCCGGTGCGGCATGGCACGGCTTTTCGGGAATGGAGCCGGGCTTTGCCATGACCGACCCGAACAAGCTCACCCTGCTCACTCCCGGATTCGATCGGGCGACCGGACAATACGCTGAGCACGGCATACCGGCGCCCGTGGTCGCGCAATATCTGCGCGAAAACCGCATCGTTGCGGAAAAGAACGACCTCAATTCGCTGCTGTTCCTCCTTACCCCCGGTGTCGAAGCCAGCAAGGCCGGCACGCTGATCAGCGGCTTGGTCGCCTTCAAAAAACTCCATGACGACAATGCGCTGCTCGAGGAGGCAATTCCGGAATTCTATCGCCGCCGGCCGGGCCGCTATGCGGGCGTGCGGCTGCGCGATCTCTGCGCCGAGATGCACAATTTCTTCCGGCAAGCCGATGTGAGCGCCCTGCAGACGAAGCAGTTTTCCGCTGAACACCTGCCGCCGATCGCGATGTCGCCGCACGATGCCGCCCGCTGCCTGGTGCGCAACGATGTGGAATATCTGCCGATCGACGCCATTGCCGGCCGCATCGCGACGACACCCTTCGTAGTCTATCCTCCGGGTATCGCGACCATCGTGCCAGGCGAGCGCCTGACGGAACGAGCAAAACCGATGATCGACTACCTCAAGATGTTCGAAACCTGTTTCAACACCTTCCCCGGCTTCGAGGTGGAAATTCAGGGGCTCTATCGCGAAGTCGATGCATCCGGCAGAATCCGGCTCTACACCTACGTCGTCGCGGAATAGGCTTGGAAATTCAGGTTCGATCATGAAGCAGGATAAAACAATCGTCGTTCGCCCTTCCCGGGAGAGCGACGTCGATGCCATGCTGGCGATCTATCGCCGCCACATTCACCGCGGCGTCGAGGCTGGAGTGGACGATAGCGACACGCCGCAACCGGACGATCTGCGCGAACGGCGCAAGAATCTGAAGGACCGCCGCTTCCCGCATGTCGTTGCGATCGAGGGTGAGAAGGTCCTGGGTTATGCCTATGTGGTGCTGTTCCGCAAGCGTCCGGCCTATCGCTATACGGTCAAGCACTCGATCTACGTGCATCACGACCATGTCGGCCAGGGTGTGGGAAGCCTGCTCATGCGCGGGCTGATCGACGCCTGCGCCGCGGCCGGTTTCCGGCAGATGATCGGCTATATCGATGCCGACAACGCGGCCTCGCTCGCCTTGCACGAACGCTTCAGCTTCGTTCGCGTCGGCCTGCTGCCGGCAGTTGCCTATCGTTACGGCCGCTGGGCCGACACCGTGATGGTGCAGCGCTCGCTCGGTCCAGGCGCAACCACGCAGCCGCCTCCGCCGCCGCTCTCCACCCGCTGAAACAAACGGGATCGGCGGCGCCGAACGGTTGCTGCAAGGATCGCTCGCCTACACTGTCGGTGACATCGTAGCGGGCCTGAAACCCAGCACAAAGTCCACGACCTTGGACGACGACATTTCGCAAGGCTTGAGGGCAAGCCTTGCTCCTGCGAGTACATAAAGATTGAAGCTGACGACATCGGTCCCGCCAAGCTCCTCGCCGTAGAGCCAGATCCGTTTCCCGTCGGCCGACCGCTTGACCGTCACGCCCCAGGGCCGACCTTGAAAGCGCCCCTCCATGTAACCGTCGGGCAGTTCCGCAAGTAGATGTTCGAATTCCGGCAATTCGTCAGGCGGCGGCTTTGCGGCGCGGTTCGTCATGGCGCCAGACATTCGTCACAGATGCCGCAGCCGTCCTCGTCCATCTTCCTCGCCGATCGCAGCCTTCGACAGCAGAGACACTCTGTGCCGTCCGAGCACGATTCCTCATCGCGCTCGGGCGGCGAGATCTCCATAAGCGGCTCGGAAAGCGGATCGAATGCAGTTTGGCCCATCATCAGGCTCCGTATTGGGGGATGAATAAGAGATAGGAAGCCTCGACTGCATCTCAAGGCGCCGTTTCATGGCTGGCGCAGGGCGATCCCCCGTTCTGTCAGGCACAGCAACAGAGCCGGTTTGATATCGTCATCAAGGATGATATGTTCCGTATTTGTTTCAGCGTCCGCAATTGAAGGCCGTGCTGAACTTGCGGTTTGATGACTGAGACCACCATGAACCAAATGAGCACTGGCCCTGTCCGAAAGATCATCCATGTGGATATGGATGCGTTCTATGCATCGGTCGAGCAGCGCGACAATCCCGAGCTGCGCGGCAAGCCGCTTGCGGTCGGCGGATCGGCGGCACGCGGCGTGGTGGCGGCGGCAAGCTACGAGGCTCGCGCCTTTGGCGTCCATTCGGCCATGCCTTCGGTTACAGCGAAGCGCAAATGCCCGGATCTGATTTTCGTGCCGCCGCGCTTCGACGTCTACAGGGCGGTATCGCAGCAGATCCGCGAAATCTTCGCCGAATATACGCCGCTGATCGAACCGCTATCGCTCGACGAAGCCTATCTCGACGTCACGCAGAACCTCAAGGGCATGGAGGTTGCAACCGAGATCGCGCTGGAGATCCGGACCAAAATCAAGCAGGTCACGGGGCTCAATGCCTCGGCCGGCATCTCCTACAACAAGTTCCTCGCCAAGATGGCGAGCGACCTGAACAAGCCCAACGGCCAGGCGGTGATCACACCGAAGAATGGGCCGGCCTTCGTCGAAACGCTTCCCGTCAAGAAATTCCATGGCGTCGGGCCTGCGACCGCCGAGCGCATGCGCAAGTACGGAATCGAGACGGGGCTCGATCTGAAATCGAAGCCCCTCGCCTTTCTGCAGGAGCATTTCGGAAAGGCCGGATCCTATTTCTACGGCATCGCCCGCGGCATCGACGAGCGCCAGGTGAAAGCCAACAGAATTCGCAAATCCATAGGAGCGGAGGATACATTTGTCGAGGATATCGACGATCTCCAGCTGGCGACGGCCGAGTTGCGTCCGCTTGCCGAGAAGGTCTGGCGCTACTGCGAGACCGGCGGCATGGGCGCCAGGACGGTGACCGTGAAGATCAAATATTCGGACTTCACCCAGGCGACGCGCAGCCGGACAAGCCCCTTTCCCGCCGCCGATGCCAGCGGCATCCTCGATGTGGCATCCGCACTTCTGGCAACCGTCCACCCGTTCGCCCGGCCTGTGCGGCTGCTCGGCATCACGCTTTCGTCCCTGACGAACGAAGAAGGCGACGACGACCTGTCGCGGACCCAGCTTGATCTCGGACTTTGAATTATGCAGCGGATTTAAGGTGCTGCGGCGACCTTTTGCGCGTCATATGTGACGCTCGGCGCTGTGGTGCCAGGAATCGAAAAAGCCTGCCGCGGGAGGAGGTGCGGCAGGCTTTTCGAAAAGAACCGAACAGCGACTGGGAGGAGGAGTGCCGCTGTTCCTACAAACGACCCTTGGGAGGAGGAGCGGGCCGTCTGAAACACGAAGCTTTGCGGGAGGAGGTGCATCGCTTCGTTACAAATGGTTTTACTCCATGCGTCGCGAATCGCCAGCATCTATGCTGCAGTGCAGCTATGCGTTTGCCGCAATCCTTCCGCGGCAATCGCCTGGATTACAGTCACCGTCTCCCAAATCGAGCGAGCACGGCGGGCGTCTGGCTCACGGACTTGCCACGAGCCATCGGTCGGCTTCGGCCAATACCCAATGGCTTATCATCGAATCTTCCATTTCAGGCCCCAGCTTCGATCTTTTCGAGGGAATCTCGGCTGTCCGGCGCGCCTGCGGCCAATTCGTTCGGATTCCATTCATGTGAAACGAATAAACTGGCAGCAGACAGCTCAGCGATCCGCAGGAAAGGCCAATACTCCCGATAGATCGGCCTTTCATTCGTCAGGCGTGATTCTGACGAAGGAGATAATGATGGAACATGATCAGAACTCGACATTTGAACGGCGGCAATATGCGCGAAAGGCGCTTCTGACCGTCATCGTTTGTGCCGCGCTTGCAGCTTTTGCAGCCTGGCTCATCCAGCCCGAAACGGCCGCAGCCAAGCTGCACACGCCGTCCACACAGCCAACGGCATCCATCATGCCGCTTTAGGCAGCTCATTCAAGGGCCATAGGTTTTCGATCCGGCGATTGCGCTCGCGTTGCCGCCATTGGGCCATTCGCAGAAATATATGCTCCGCAATCCACTTAAATTGGTCGGCCCGGCAATCGCTAAGGGCTTCGTTACCAGATATTGTCGATCAAGGTACTAGACAATCAGGATTCAGTGGACGTAGACTTGCACAATGAACGGACGCCAAAAAGAAAGCGATCATGCTTTGATCTCATCCGCAGCGGTTACGTCAATGCCGATGGCTCTTACCTGGATACGGGGCTGACGAATGCTGTTTGATCCAAACATGTCACGATCGCGCTGGCCCCTGCCATTTCGCCGGCAATCATGGGAGACGTTGATCGGTCTGGTCTCGGTAATCGCATTGGTCGGGATCATATGCGCAAATCTTCCCAGCGCATGGACCGTCGAGCGGAATGTGTCGCTGGCTTCTTCGAACCATGCCGGACACTGACGGGTTGGGATCGTTCTGCCGCTGATGTAAAGCGATCGGACCGCCACCTCACGTCCGCATCTACCGAACGCACGGTTCGAACGATCGTCTTCTTCATTCTACTTTCAGTGCACGCATTGCGCCCTCCTGCTTACCAAACTGAGGCACCGGGGCGGCATCACAGCCCGCAGCGACGGATGCGCTTTCAGCGTCTTCAATCGCGGCAATCTTCATATTCCCAACGGCAAAATGGACCTTAAGCGCGATGACGTTCCGGGCACCTCAGATGCAGGCCCGCTCACATCAGGCTTTGGTCTGAGCACCCATGCGACCCAAGCCCCAACTTGCCCGACTGAAGCCTCAGGAAAGGAACAGATCCGGACGAAGCCCTGTTTTACCGACAGCTCCGTCAATGACGGACGAATGGAAGGTGAAAGGAGATTCTGATGAAAACGAAAGTACTTAGTATTGCGACACTCGCGCTTGGCCTGACCGCCGGATGTGCCTTTGCCCAGTCGTCGACCGTCACGGGTGCTGCCGGTGGTGCCGTTACCGGTGCCGTTGTCGGCGGACCGGTCGGAGCCGCCGTGGGCGGTGTGGCAGGCGCCATCGTCGGTACTGCCATCGATCCGCCGCCTCAGAAGGTCGTCACCTATGTCCGCGAACAGCCCCTGCCTGAAGAGGGAACGGTTGTCCGCGAACGGGTGGTCGTCGGCCGGCGATTGCCGGATACGGTCGTTGTGCGAACCGTTCCGCAGAATCCACGATATGCCTATGCGGTGGTCAACCACGAACGCGTGATCGTTGAGCCCTCATCGCGCAAGGTTATCCAGATTCTCAACTGACCACTTTGGAGAGCGGAGAGCCGCTCTCCAAACCCCTCTTCCAGCTCGCCGTTGCAGTACCTGTTCCGGTTTGAGAGACAAGGCGAGCAGACCGCCAGGTCCTATCCGCTCAATCCAGCGCTCTCGCGCAATGGTTCCCGCAGACGGCAATCGCGCAGCCTTCCGTCTCGCAGGCACACCACGCCATGCATGACCGCCTATTTCATGCTGCAAAATTGCCTATCGCCGGATCGGCCAGCGTCCGGGGGGAAAGCCCGACCCGGCGATAGAGCCGGTGGGCGGACCGGCTATGAAGCGGCGTTCGCTGACGCCGAACCCTCGAAACGATGACCGAGGGATTTGCCGCCCGGGCATTCGCCGGGCGATGCGCTTAGCCCGAAAGGCCGTCAGCGCAACGTTTTCAATCGGCAGTTACCGCATCGCTGTCAGACGGGGCCGAGGTTTCGGATTTTCTTTCCAGCGCGTCACGGACTTCCGCGATTTTTCCCGAATTTGTTCCGACGCCAAGAATGCTCTTTGCTTCAGCAAGCGTCTGGTCCGTCACCGGCTTGTTCGACAGTTGCGCCAGAGCCGAACGCAAGGCGTTGTCGCTGAGGGCCGGATCTGTCGGCACGGCCGTCGTTCCATATTGTATTTCGAACTCTGCATATGCCTTCACATAGGCAGCTAGCGCTGCCATCTTGGGATCCTTTGAGTTCAAATAGGCGTGGTAGTCTCTCCTGAGCGAGCTGAGCCTGCCTTCGCCGGGCTTTGAGACGTGCGTCTTCGAGCTTGCGCTATGCGCTTTGGAGTGCTCGTCGGCATCCTGCGTCGTCGCCGTATTCGTGGACTTACCGCTTGCATCATCGCCAGACTTTTCATGGCTGTCATGGTCGGATTTTCCCTCGCCATGGTCATGGCCACCGCCGTTGCCGTTGCCGCCGCCATCTCCGCCCTTGGCGAAAGCTGTCTGCATGAGGCCGATGGCGGCCCCTCCCACGGGAACGACGGCCAGCGCCAGGCCAAGGCTTGCAGTACCGATGATAGAACGGATTTTCATGTGCATTTCCTTTACAAACAAGACGTCCGTCGCCTGCGGCAGCGGCGGTATTCAGCAAATCATTGCGCACTACAATATTGCCGAAATCTCATGTTTCTACACCGCTCGGACCTATGCCTTGGGTATTCGGACCATGGTCTGATTGATGGCGCCCGATGGTCCCTTAAATTGTGGGGTCCCGGCAGCAATACCGTCTTCGCATGGCAAGGCAGGCGGTAAAGGCCCGTAACAGTTGACACTCCCTCCCGCTGAGATAGCTATGAGGGGTTGGGAGATCAGTGCTCATTATGCCAATTCTGCGAGCGAACAGTAAATACAAGCTATCTCTGGCAGGTCTTATCGAACGCTGGAACTCGCAATCCTTGACCAGGCAGTTTCTGCTCGCGGGCGGCTTCGTCGCAATCTGTGCGATGCTCGCGGTCGGCTCCTTCGTTGCAGGCCTGATCGAAAATGCCGTGACACGCAATTCCGCGGCGACGACGGCCCTTTACGTCGACAGCGTCATCGCCCCGCTTCTGCCCGACATGCAAACCACCCAGGTTCTCGACGACACGGTAACGCGAGCCCTTGACGAGACACTCGGCCAGGGCGCGCTCGGCACGCGGCTGTTTTCGTTCCGCCTGTGGCGCGGCGACGGAACGATCCTCTATTCCAGCAACAAGGATCTTTCCGGCAAACGGTTCCCGCTTTCGAAAAGTCTCCGAACCGCATTTTCCGGCCGAATGGTCGCCAAATTCAATCAGATCGATGATGTCGAAAGCGTTGCCGAGCGCAATAGCGGCAAACCGCTCCTGGAAATCTACAATCCGGTGCTGCAGCCCTGGTCGGGCAAGGTCGTCGCCGTCTCCGAGTTTTACGAGGTTGCCAACGATTTCGAATGGAGCCTCACCCAGGCCCGCCTGTTGAGCTGGCTTGTCGTTGCCTTGTTCACGCTGACATTCTTCGCCCTTCTGTCGATCATCGTCATGCGTGGCAGCCGCACCATCGACAACCAGCGCAAGGCGCTCAATGGCCGCATCGGCGAACTGTCGACGCTTCTTCTGCAGAACGAGGCTTTGCGCGCGCGCGTCCAACGCGCAACCCAGCGCGCAGCCGCGCTCAACGAGAGCTATTTGCGCCGCATCGGCGCCGACCTGCACGACGGTCCCGCCCAACTGGTTGCTTATGCCTCCTTGCGTCTGGACAGTCAGACCCTCGTCAGCCCCACTGCCTTGCCGGCCGAGCGCGAGGCATCGCTGCATACCATCAAGGCCAGCCTTGACGACGCCATGACGGAGATCAGAGGGATCTGCAGCGGGCTGATGCTGCCGCATATCGAGACGGATAATTTGGCCGATCTCCTGAAGCGTGCAATCCGCGCCCACGAGCGGCGCACCGGTGTCGCCGTCGCGCTCTCCGTGGGCACGACACCGACGGACCTTTCCACCTCCGCCAAGATATGCGTCTATCGTTTCGTCCAGGAAGCCCTGAACAACGGCTATCGTCATGCCGGCGGAATCGGGCAAAAGGTCGCGCAATCCTTCGAGGACGGCCAGGTCGTCATCGAGGTTGCCGATGAAGGGCCGGGATTCGATCCGAAAGAGGTCGGCCCACAAAAGCTCGGCCTTGCCGGCCTTAGAGACCGGGTCGAAAGCCTTGGCGGTACTTTTCAGCTTTTGTCATCGAGCAGGGGAACCAGCGTACGCATGTCCCTGAACATCGAGGAAATGGAGCAGGCATGACAGCGGAAATCAGTTTGGCAGTCATAGACGACCACCCTCTCTTTAGAGAGGGCGTCATCAGAAGCCTCACCGAAATGGATGGGTTCAGCATCGTCGGCGAAGGCAGCAGCAAGGAGGATGCTCTGCGCATAGCAGCGGAACATCGCCCGGACATCTTGCTGCTCGACATTTCCATGCCCGGAGGAGGGCTGGACGCCATTTCTCTCATACTCGGCCAGATACCAGACCAGAAGATCGTGATGCTAACTGTCTCCGAGGCAAGCGACGACGTGATGGCCGCGCTCAAGAGCGGTGCTAAAGGCTACGTTCTGAAGGGCGTCGGATCGCGGATGCTCGCCGACATCATCCGCAGCATTGCCGCCGGTGACAGCTATGTCGCACCGACGCTGTCGGCGCGTCTGATTTCGGAAAACGGATCGGCCGCTCAGGTCAATCCCTTCAACGCACTGACGGATCGGGAAAGGGAAGTGCTGGAGCTGGCTTCTGCGGGCTTGAGCAACAAGCACATAGGACTGAAGCTCGACCTGCACGAAAAGACCATCAAGCATCACATGACGCAGATCTTCGCCAAGCTCGAGGTGAGCAACAGAACGGAAGCTGCCATGGCGTTCCGGGATGAGATTGAAAGGCGCCGTCAGTGAAGGAAGGATTTGAGCCGCTGCTCGTCCGCGGTCGTCGCAGTGCGGTTGATGATGGTACGGCCCTTTGAATCCCTCATCACGTAGCGTCCGCTTCGTATATTTTCGCTCATCCCATCCTTGTGGTGAACGGTAATCGAGCCATTGCCGTCATCGCTCGATTGATCGGAATCGACCTGGCTTTGGGTTGCACTCCTGGCGCTGGACGACTGGCCATTATCCTTTCCTTTGCCATTCCCATTCCCATTCCCATTCCCATTCCCATTCCCATTGCCACTGCCGTTTCCGTTTCCATTACCGTTGCCACCGCTGTTGCCGCTATTGCCGCCGCCGTTGCCATTGCCTCCGCCATTACCGTTTCCGCCGCCATTGCCGTTACCCCCTTTGGCCTCCGCCATCTGCTGTACGAATGTCGCGGAAACGCCGTGTATTTTGACGGTGTAGGGCAGCGCCGTGTTGACCAGGGTCAGCGATAGACACGGCAGGACAGCAATAAGCTTTCGACGCAATGACACCTGTAGCCTCCTGAGGCTCCGATTGGATCCGGCAACGAGCAGCCGCTCCCTGGCACGAAAGCGCCGCTGCGCATCGCCGATTGGCAAGGTTCTGATTCCCATATCAAATCGCCGCAACACCGTAAGGGGTCAAGTCTTAATCAAGCGGAGAAAGCCCGGTTTGGACTTCAGCAATCGCACGCGAGACCTTTTGGCGACGGGGCATCAGACCAACGTCGGAGGCAGAAACGGACTGAAGCCCAATTGCGTGATTGCGTGATTGAAAGCGCCTTTCGCCAGCCGATATGACTACGGGCACGCCGGGCCATGCCGACGCAAATGCAATGGCCGGGACCCTGATGACATCTCTGCAAGAACCGGCAGGCGAAACAGGTCACGCCCCGCGCGACCGACCCGATGGAGAGGGAACCATGACGACCCAAGACTGGAGGATATATCTGGCCCGTTCAGCTCCACCGGGCGCCATATTGGATTTCTCCGCCGCCGAATTCGCTCTCGAGGTCGCCATCAATCTGCGCTATTGCCTGAACCTCGTTCGGCCGACGCCGGAATGTATTGATCTTGCCGAGTTCGTTTTGCTGCGCGCCGCAGATTACGGCGCGGCAAGAACGGACGATAGGTCGCATTTGTTCGCCGAGGCGGAAAATGCACTTGCTCAAGCCACAAGGCTGCTCGAAATCGAGCTTGACTATTGCTCAAGGCGGGAAATGAAGCAGGACTGCGATCAAGCCGCCTGAATTCCCCGCCGATTTATCGGCTTCGTCGATCGTCGGAAATCGCGAAAGCGTTAGGGCATGCAAGCCGCGAGGAAGTAGCCGAGATCGGCGGGCGGGCGGGCATCACCGACCGAACGGTTCGCGCGCCTTGACGGGTCAAAGTGAACCGTTCAGCCAAAGCATTGTCGGCGTGCCCAGAACGACCACGGCCACCGCCACCGAAACCGTCATCTTTATCGCTTTGATGCGCCGTGTCCTGACGCCGCTCCAATCATAGCTCACAATTACTAACCCTCGCAAATCATTAGAGATTCGCAAACTAGGGGCAACCTGCCTTTCGGCAAGGGAAGGAAGTGATTCGTCCACAAGGGATAAAGGAGGGTTGGGCGCCCCCACCTGGAGCCTCTCGCTCGCCTTATATGCAGAGTTAGGGGATGCCGACGTTTTCCGCGTTAGACTTTCCGGTTCTGCGGTCCTCGCCGAGATCACAGGCAACTTTGGTGCCCTTATCGAGCGAGCCACCGCTCCGAAGCGCGAGATGTGGAGGAACAGGTATATCCCACCATCATCGGGAGCGATAAATCCGAACCCTTTTGGTTGCCGAAGGACTTGACGGTAGCTGCAGGCATGATGCTTCCTCCTTGACGACCTTGGTGAGGAAGTCTCGCTGAAGTTCCATAAAATCCGATTACATACGATTATCCGGCACAATATCTAAGGCCTATTTTCAAGTACAAGATGCCGAGTGGGTGAGCCTGCCGCGGGATCGACGCCAGAGGTGAACATGCACCGCCGTCCGCCAGAGGGCGACGGATCGGTCTCATCCGCAATCTTATCATGGCGGGCCGTATTCCTGTGCCGGCCGGCAATCCTTATGAACTTGGCAGGCACGAGGCCAGCCGTATCATCGATCTGACGATCCCCACCAGGCTCGAGCGCCAGCAAAGACCGAAATGGGTACAAACCAGCCTGCGACGCTCCGGATATCCAAAACTTGTCAATGGGATGTCGTCCACTGTGGCTTTCCGGCTCAGATCTCGCCGTCGCGGCTGATCTGGTCAAAGTTTCTCCCGCTATTCCTGAAGCGGCCGGAACAGGGCTTCGAGCTCGGCTTCGCCAAGCATGAATGGGTTGCTTTCGCCGCCGTCGAACAGGGCGTCGGCCACGGCTTGCTTTCGCTCCTGCATCCCGCAAATCGCCTGCTCGACCGAGCCTTCGGCGATCAACCGGTAGACGAAGACCTTGCGATCTTGCCCGATGCGGTGAACACGATCCATGGCCTGACGTTCGACGGCTGGGTTCCACCACGGATCGTAAAGGATTACGGTATCGGCCGCAGTCAGCGTCAGGCCGGTTCCACCCGATTTCAGACTGATCAGGAAAATCGGGACATCACCGTTCTGGAAACCCTCGACGATCTCGTCCCGGTTCACGGTACGTCCAGTCAGCCGGGCATAAGCCCAGCCTTGGGTCTGGACATCGGCTTCTATCAGGTCCAGCATCTCGACGAATTGCGAGAAGACCAGAACCCGACGTCCTTCCGCTACCAAATCAGACAGAAGTTCGATCAAGCGTTCCCGCTTCGCGCTCTCGGTCACGGCTTTGACGTCGTCATGTTTGAGAAGCGTTGGGTCGCAACAAATCTGTCTCAGCTTTAGCAGGGCGTCGAGAATAGTAATATGGCTTGCCGCCAGCCCTTTTTCGGCGATCGTTTTGCGAACCCGCTCGTCCATGGCCAGACGCACCGCCTCATAGAGCGAGCCTTGTTGCTTGCCCAAAGGCACAAGCTCGGTGATTTCGGTCTTCTCCGGCAGATCGATTGCAACCTGCTGCTTGGTTCGCCGCAGCATGAACGGCCGGATGCGGACATTGAGGGCGGCTTGCGCGCGCGAATCTCCCTGCTTCTCGATCGGAATGACAAAACGCGATCGAAAATTCTTTCGATCGCCGAGAAGACCGGGAACCAGCCAGTCGTAAAGCGACCAAAGGTCCATAAGCGAGTTTTCCATCGGCGTACCGGTCAGAGCCAGCCGCATCCGGGCATTCAGGCCGCGGATCGCCCTGGCAACGCCGGAGGCTGGATTCTTGACGGCTTGCGCCTCATCCAGAATGACGACATCCCATTGCCGGGATGCCAGAATACCCAAATCGCGGTGAAGCAGCGCATACGTGGTGATCACGACATGATGATCGTCGATGATCATGACATCCTTCTGCCGACCCGGCCCGTGCAAGGCCAGGACCTTGAGGTCGGGCACAAACAGTGCTGCCTGCCGCCTCCAGGTATGAACGAGGCTGGTTGGCACCACAAGCAATGCAAGTGTCTTTGGCGCGTCCTTTGGCAAAAGGCGCCGTGCCAGAAACGCCAGTGTCTGTATCGTCTTGCCCAAGCCCATATCATCAGCAAGAACGCCTCCGAACCCGGTCTCTCCAAGTGCACATAACCAGCCGTAGCCCATCGCCTGATACGGCCGCAATGCTCCATGGAAGCTGGCGGGCGGCTCGACGTCCGCGGTAAGGGCAAGGGCCTGCAGCCTGCGCCCGAGCGCAAGTAGTTCCGCGGCACCGTCAAAAGCAACTCCGCAGCCGTCGAGCGCATCGATGACATCGTGAACGCGTCCTGCTTCGGCACGGTGAAAGCCGTCGAGAAGACCACTCGCTGTCAGAAACACGCGTAGCAGCGGAATAAGCAAGGGCGCGTCAAGAGCGACGTAGCGTCCGTCTCCCAGTTGCGGATAGAGTTTCATCCCGTCAAGGACGGCGCCAACGGCATCCTCCCAGTCCTCATCGTCGCAATCGATAAAGTCCAGTTGCGTCAGCAACTGCAGAATTGTTGGCACTAGATCGACCTTATGACCATCCGCCAACAGGTTGAGACCAAACGAAAACCAGTCGTTATCTGCGGTCCTCTTCTGAGGCATGGCCGCGCCGCGGATTTCGACACCCCCTTCATAAAAGGAAAATGGCCAGTCAGAAGAGGTGTCGATCCGCCAGCCTTCAGCTTTCAGGCGGGGGACAACCGTCGCCATGAACTGCAGCACAGCGACTTGCGGCGCATCAATGTCAGGATCTCCAAAATCGTCGAATTCCTCGTCATCCGGATCCGAAAAGTAGAGATCCTCATCCCTGGCATTACGCGGCAATGTTTCCATCATGTCCACCGCATATTTGGCCCCGGCGTCCTCAAGCCGGCTGTGGGCCTGTTCTTCTGCCTGCTGATCGCGCAAGAAGGTGATCATCTTGCCACCTTCCACAAATCGCTCTTTGTCACCGGATCGGCCTTCAACGACGTGTCCGTTATAATCGAAGCTGAGCCTGATCGTCGGCAGGCGCACGGCTTTCGTATTCCAGCCATAGGAATCATGCCGCGTCGCCTTGGTGACAAGCAGCTTCAGACAAGGAATTGGAGCACGGCCCTGGCGAGTTTCAGCCGCGATCATCGAGGGCTCGGGGATATCTGCAATACCGATCTCGAAAACCCCTTGAGCGACCGCGACGATATCCTCGGGAGCGATGGCCGGCGCCTTCAGCAGAACCGAAAGCATGCTCGCCGAAGTGTTGGTCACAAGAGGCCCCATCTCGCCGGTTTGCGTATCGATGAACATGGGGGGATCGATGGCGAGCGGGTGAATTAATTTTTCCTGCTTATCCTTCAGGACGAGTGTTTGGCGACCGTCAGCCTGCATGTCCCAGAAAAACTGCGCTCGTCGTTCGCTCCCCATGAACAGGACCGGTCCCTCTGGATTCTTCCATCTACCGCGTCCCGTCCGCACGATCATGTCGATGAGTGAAACGAGTTCCTCTGCGGCTGGAACTGTCGTTGCGGGATAATAATATCCAGTATGAGCCGTGACCCCTAGAATGCGGATCCGCCCGAGGATCCGCAGATCCTGCGGACGAATGAATTTGGGACAATCGATGCTTGTCAGCCGAGAGGTGTCGTAGCGTCTTGCCTTTGCGTAACCGCCCGATTTCAGCACGGATGTCTTCATCGTCTCGACGGTCAAGCCACTCCTTACATTCTCATCGAGAATATAGAGCAAGCGATCTCTGACAGTCGCCGGCCAGTCTTCCGGATCGTCATCACCTTGAGCTTTGGCATGCCGCAACATACCGAGCCATTGGGAAACCAATGTCGGCAACTCCTGCGGCAAGGTAGGTTTCGGACGATCAGCTGACAAAATCGCTGTATCATCCTTCATAAAACTTTCTGTGTGCTGGGCAGCGACGTCGTGGCATACCGCCGCCACATGCTTGCAATTGATGCCGACCGGGCAATTGCATCTGCCGCTTAAGCCCCGCCCGTCACCGATCGGAGAAATCGTCTGGCTATACGTTTTTCCGCCGCTGCCGCGAACCGATGCGGTGATATTCCCGTCCGCCTCATGGCGAACGCGTGAAACTCGTCCCTGTCGTGCATAGGAAACGCCACGCTCCCAGGTACGCGCGTCGAACAGGGATCGAAACTGCCGTTCAGTCAAATCCATCGAGCACCAGGTCCCAAATCATATCCGTCATCCCACGTTTTGTTAACGCCAATAGCCTAACGGGCACAAGCTCAAGCCCGCCGTTATCACAGGTATGCCGGGATCAGATCACCGCTCACAACCTCCTCATGTCTAAGCCGTACCGAGTTTGCCGGAGGCTTCAAGACGTGAAGGATTGGAGTCGATACCACAAAAAGAACGGCACCACATTAACGCGCGTACCTCCTTCAACTCAAGGCGATGAGGCGACTGTCCAAAATGACGCGATAACCGAGTGGCTGCAAAGGCGACAGCGGTCCAACGAATGTTTGGGGTCGGTCGGGTGGTTCGAAGCATTTCCGTTGTGTATTCGGCCAAATGCTTTGACGAGCGCGCGCGATCTGCTGCCCAAAGAAGGACGAATGGAGCTGCTCCGGTAAATTGCGGAATGGCTGTGCGCAACCTGCCATTCATATGCTCACCAAGGAACCGTTCGACCGAGATAATCCAGATATTCCAGGCCCGGCTTTCCTCGTTGACCGAGAAGTACGTTCACCAGATTCGGAACGCTTTCCTCGATCGTCAGCCGTCCGTCCGGGCCGCCCATATCGGTCCTGACCCAACCAGGAGCCATGAGCACCAATGCCCGCGCATCGCTCGCGTGCCGGGCGGCGTAGCTGCGCATCAGGGTGTTCAAGGCCGCCTTGCTGCCGCGATAGACTTCCCGCATACCCGTCGTATTGTTGCTGACACTGCCCTGCCCCGACGACATCACGCCGATCAGCCCCGCGGGCGAGACAAGGTCCTGCAGCCCCTCGACGGTTCGCATCGGGCTGAGCGCGTTCGTCACCATGACGCGGACGAATTCCTCGGTCGTGACCTCGCCGATCGTTTCGGTCGGGACATTGGTCGTGCCGGCGTTGACGAACAGAATGTCGAGAACCCGGCCATTGAGACGCCGGCGCAGCGACGCAAGCTGCTCCGGTTCATTGATGTCGAGCATTTCGATGGTGACGCGGCCGCCGGAGCTGTCAACCAGATCGTGAAGCTTCGTCCTTGATGCCGACGCCCGCACCGTGCCGATGACGGACCAGCCCTTCTTGAAGAATTCTTCGGCCATGGCGTGACCGAGCCCGCGCGATGCGCCGACTAAGAGGATGGTGCCTGTGGAGGATGATGAGGGCATGTCGCATGCCTCCTTTGCTGGTTACCGTAAGGCCAATATGAAAGTGCAATATGGATTTCGCCAGACGCACGGAATGCAAAGAATAGTTGCGCCGGACGCTATGCGGCCGGCCCGATATGATCTACCCAGTCATCATGGAAGATATCGACCTCAATCTCCTCGTGGCGCTTGACGTCCTGCTTGCCGAAGGCAGCGTGACCGAGGCGGCGAAGCGGCTGGGACTTAGTCCGTCCGCCATGAGCCGGACGCTGTCTCGGCTGCGCTCCGTAACGGGTGACCCGTTGCTCGTCAGGGCAGGCAGATCTCTCGTGCCGACACGCTTTGCCGAAAGTCTGCGCGATCGTGTCCACGCCGTAACCGAAGATGCGCGGACCATTCTGCGGCCGGCCGCAAGCGAACTCGATATTGCAACCTTGGAAACCACCTTTTCGATCCGCGTCAGCGAGGCCTTTCTTGAACTGATGTCTGCGCCCCTCGTGTCGGCCATTACCGAAGCCGCCCCCCGCGTTCGCGTCCGGTTCGCACTCAAACTGGACAAGGAGCCGCATACGCTGCGGGAAGGACTGATCGATCTGGAAATCGGCGTACTGGGCGTGCCCGCACCCGAGTTGCGCACGCGTCTGCTTATTCGCGATCGACTGGTCGGGCTGGCACGGGAAGGTCATCCCGTGCTGGCGGGCGGGGCGGTGACGGCGAAGCGCTATGCGGCCGGCGGCCACATCGCCGTTTCCAGGCGGGGAGAATTTGCCGATGCGGTCGACGAGGCCTTGGAACGGAAGGGTCTGAAACGGGAAATCCGCGTTGTCGTGCCAGGCTTCCCAGATGCAATGAGAATTGCAGCATCGACGGATTTCATCGCGGCCGTTCCCCTCTCCTGCCTCGGCAAGGGCAAAGTGAACGAGGGGGTGGCCAGGCTTGGCATTCGCAGCTTCGAATTGCCGTTCGAAACGCCTGAAATACTCATCGCCGCCATATGGCATCCGCGCGCCGATGCCGATCCCGCTCATCGATGGCTGCGCAATATCGTGGCGCGCGTGTGCCGCTCCATCTACCCATGAATCGATCCCCCGGAAATGGATGAAACGGCGCGGTTTCTTTCGGCAGCCTGACGGTATCCGGCATGTCCTCGGCCAGGAACTATTTCGCAAACGGGTGTCGGAATCCCGCCGGGCCGGTCGTCTTTAAGACGGACAAGCACGGAGAGCCGCAATGACGATAACGATTACCGCCTTTGAAAACTCGCCCGATCGCGGCAGAGGTCTGGCGCGCGATATGCGCGTTCGCTGGGCGCTCGAAGAGGTCGGCCAGCCTTACGAGGTGCGCCTGCTTTCCTTCAAGGCAATGAAGGAGCCCGCACATATCGAGCTTCATCCCTTTGGGCAGATTCCCACCTATGAAGAAGGCAATCTCGCCTTGTTCGAATCCGGATCGATCGTGTTCCATATCGCAGAACGCCACGCAGGCCTGTTGCCCGATGATGCAGGCGCGCGAGCCCGCGCGATCACATGGATGTTTGCCGCGCTCTCCACAATAGAGCCGCCGATCATCGAGCGTGCGACCGCAAGGTTCCAGGAGCGCGATCAGACCTGGTACAAGCAGCGCCTGTCCATGATCGACGAACGCATCCGCCAGCGGCTGAACGGGCTTTCCGCTCGCCTCGGCGACGCCGACTGGCTCGATGGCGCGTTCAGCGCCGGCGATCTTCTGATGATATCGGTCCTGCTGAGGCTGAGGGAATCAGGCATGCTGCGCGAATATGAAAACCTTTCGGCCTATGTTGCCCGCGGCGAAGCCCGGCCCGCATACAGGCGCGCCTTCGAGGCGCAGCTTGCGGTTTTCACCGCCGCATCGGCAAGCTGACATCGCTTCGCTCCGGGCCGCGAGCGTGCGCGAGGCCATGGGTGTCATGAGAAACTGGAGGCGATCGCGGCTCCAAATGGCAGCGGAGTGATTGGCGCGCAAGACGCCATTCCGGGAAAGCGGACATCCGCAAGGGCGAACACGCCGTCATTTAAAACGCCGGCGGCTTTTGGCCGGCGGCACGATGCGCGGCGCTCACTGTCGCGAGCGCCATCACTCACCCCATGCGTTCGGAA
>UBUL01000048.1 GCA_900468625.1 Hyphomicrobiales bacterium | reverse complement strand
TGAGCGGTCGAAAGGCCGGTCACAGCCTTCGATGTCAGCGCACCGATCTGCGTGGTGGAAAGGCCGGCGACATTGTCCGTGGTCAGAGCGCCAAGCTGGGCTGCGTTCAAGGTGCCAACCTGCGCAGTGCTCAAGGCACCGATCTGCGTTGAGGTCAGTGAGTGGACCTGGGTAGTCTTGAGCGCCGCGACCTGGGCCGTTGTCAAGGCAGCGGCCTGATCCGACGACAGGGCGGCGACGTTCGCGGTGGACAAGCCGCCGAGAGCAGCCGTGTTGATCGCGGCGATATCGGCGGTCGACAGACCGGCGATTTCGGCGCTGTTCAGTGCACCGATCTGGGTGGAGTTCAGCGCGCCGATCTGAGCGGTCGTGAGCGCGGCGACATTGTCGGAACCGAGGGCGCCGACCTGAGCGGTGGTAAGACCGGCGACCGACTTGGCGGAAAGTGCAGCGGCCTGTGTTGTCGAAAGACCGGCGACATTGTCGGTGGTCAACGAGCCCAGCTGAGCTGCACTGAGCGTACCGACCTGGGAGGCGCTCAGTGCACCGACCTGGGTCGAAGTCAGCGCGTGGATCTGCGAGGTCTTGAGGACCGAGACCTGAGCCGTCGTCAGTGCCGCGGCCTGATCGGACGAGAGCGCTGCGACGTTGGCTGTCGACAGGCCTGCGAGAGCGGCCATATTGATGGCCGCGATGTCGGCAGTCGACAAACCGGCGATTTCGGAGCTGCTCAAGGCGCCGATTTGGCTGGAGTTGAGCGCACCGATCTGGGCGGTGGTAAGGGCTGCGACATTGTCCGAACCGAGGGCGCCGACCTGAGCGGTGGTGAGGCCCGTAACCGATTTCGCGCTGAGCGCTGCGACCTGAGTGGTCGAAAGGCCTGCGACATTGTCGGTCGTCAGCGCGGTCACTTGCGTTGCACTGAGCACACCGACCTGGGAGGTGCTCAGCGCACCAAGCTGGGTGGAAGTGAGGGCATGGACTTGAGCGGTCTTGAGCGCGGCTACCTGCTCGGTCCTCAAAGCGGCAGCCTGATCGGAAGACAAGGCTGCCAC
>UBUL01000027.1 GCA_900468625.1 Hyphomicrobiales bacterium | reverse complement strand
ACCTGTGCCGTCGTCAAAGCGGCAGCCTGATCCGACGAGAGCGCTGCGACGTTGGCTGTCGACAGGCCGGCAAGAGCGGCCGTTGTGATGGCAGCGATATCGGCGGTCGAGAAGCCGGCGATGTCATCGGTCGACAGGGCGCCGATCTGGGCCGAATTCAACGAGCCGACGAGAGCGGGGCTCAGGGCCTCGACCTGGGTCGAGCTCAGAGCACCGATCTGAGCGGTCGAAAGGCCGGTCACCGACTTCGATGTCAGCGCACCGATCTGCGTGGTCGAAAGGCCCGCAACATTGTCGGTGGTCAGTGCAGCCACCTGGGTCGCACTGAGAGTGGCGACCTGCGCAGTGGTCAGTGCACCGACCTGCGTGGAGGAGAGAGCATGGATCTGACTTGTCTTGAGTGCGGCAACCTGCTCACCCCTCAGGGCAGCTGTCTGATCGGAAGAAAGGATCGCCACATTGGCGGTCGAAAGACCTCCGAGCGCCGCAGTGTTGATGGCGGCGATGTCAGCGGTCGAAAGGCCGGCGATTTCGCTGCTGCTCAAGGCGCCGATCTGGGCGGAGTTCAGCGCGCCGACCTGAGCCGTTGTCAATGCAGCGACGTTGTCAGAGCCGAGTGCTCCGATCTGGGCCGTGGTGAGCCCGGCGGCCGACTTGGCGGAGAGCGCTGCGACCTGAACGGTTGAAAGACCGGCAATGTTTGCGGTGCTAAGGGCCGCAACCTGCGTCGAGCTGAGCGTGCCCACCTGCGACGCGCTCAGAGCACCGACCTGCGTCGAGGTCAGCGCATTGACCTGCCCCGTCTTGAGGGCGGCGATTTGAGCCGTGCTGAGCACGGCTGCCTGATCGGACGAAAGCGCCGCGACGTTCGCCGTCGATAGGCCGGCCAGAGCCGCTGTCGTGATGGCGGCAATATCGTCTGTGGAGAAACTGGCAATATCGTCCGTCGACAGGGCACCGATCTGGGCCGAGCTGAGGACGCGGACCTGGGAGGTCGTCAAAGCACCGGCTTGCGACGAGCCGAATGCGTTGATTTGATCCGTACCGAGAGCGGCGACCTGGCCGGTGCTCAGGTTTTCTATCTTTGTCGTGTCGAGGACAGCCAACTGCCCGAGGCTTAGGCCCTTGATCGCGCTTGGAGAGACTGCGCTCATCTGATCCGTCGTCAGCGCGGCAACATCGTCCGTGCTCAAGGCTTTGATCTGCGAGGAGGAGAGCGCCTTGATCTGCGTGGTGCTCAACGCTGCCACGTCATTGGTCGTCAAAGATGCGATGGTGGTGGTGGAAAGAGATTTGATCTGAGTGACGGTCAAGGAAGAAATGATTGAGGTCATTGGTCGGGGGCCCCTAATGTTAACCTATAGCAAACGTCATTTCTCAAACGCCCGCGGCATGAAAAGAGCGCACTATCTCTTGCCCCGGATTCCGACGCACGCGGCGTCGAAACCGTGACACCGACATAGCCGGGCGCTGTTGCAGCCCACGCGACTTGGCATCCCGCCGAACGGAAAGAATGTTGTGAGAAACATGGCTCTCAGGAGCCGAAGCGTTGGGAGGGCTTCATGCATGCAGGGTCCGCAACGGCCCTGGTTCCAACGCTTGCCTTCAAGCGACCCGCTGTCGTCGAGCCGCCCGATCAAAACCGGACTTCAGCACAGGCTGATATTGCGCCATCAGCTCGTGTCTTAACGAAAGGACTAAACGGCGTCCCTTTAATTTCAGGTTAACGGAACATTATTTTCAAATAAATATACGGAAAACAACCGTAGATATACTTTACGTCACATGCACGCGAGAAGATTGGCTTTCAGCGGGGAACGAATCCATGCCATTATTTATCATCAATCAAGCATTGCATTCATTAAGGTAGATGAACAATCTATAAGATTTCTCTTACATATTCGGGGATATTATTGATCCCCCTATTGCCTCTCGATTATTTGCGTATCATGCAGACGTATTTTTACATGTATTTTTAGGTGAAGACACAACGCCTACAACCTTAGAGAACGACAACCTTTAATTGATGAATGTTGTCCGGCTTTATTTCACAAATTCCAATAAGCAACCAATTGTGGCTGCATTTCGCCGCAATTTAATTATCGGAAATTGAATAAATTACTTCAGCCTCCCGGCGGACTGACAAGCCCAAAGCAAGCTAGCATCGATACAACGAAGGCGACGGTAATGTCCTTTAGCGTCAGGACTACCAAAACATCATTCGCCGCGGGATGCCTATGCCTTTCGACAATGCAGTTACCTCGGATACCCCTTCCAAGTTTGCAGAGCTGCAGATCAGGGCTCGCAATCAACAGCTGCCCCTGCCTGAGCTCCTGCAAACGGCCGAGGCCCTTGGCGCGGCCGGTCAGACGGCTCTTGCGGCTGAGCTCTACAAAACCTGGATAGCGTTCAACGACACGCATGCCTTGTTGCACATTATTTATTTCAATTATTCGGTCACACTTCGACAGTTGGGGGATATCGCCGGTGCAATCAACGCCCTGCGCGCATGCCTCAAGATCGACCCGCGCTTCGGACAAGCACATGTCAATCTCGGCCGGGCGCTTGAAGATCAAGGCCTCATCGGCCAAGCGGTGCAGCAATGGCGCGGCTATCTGGAGGCGACGAGCGAGATCACCGCGGACCGGACCGGTCACCGCTTGATGATTCTGCAGCATGTTGGCCGCGTACTGGAAAACGCTGGACGTTTTGAAGAGGCAGAGATTGCCCTATGGCAGGCGATCGAACTGCGACCGGACAAGCCTGAATCTGCCCAGCACTGGACGGCGCTGCGGCAACGCCAATGCAAGTGGCCAACTCTCGTCGGGTCAGAACATGTTTCCGCGCGGCAACTGCTCGATGCGATGTCCCCCCTGACGCTTTCCTGCCACATCGACGATCCGCTTTTTCAGCTTGCCAAGGCCTATCGCTACAACAAGCAACTCGTCGGCCAGCCCGATCTAAGGAATTTTCCACGCAAGCAGCCGCGCATGAAGACCGGAACGGGGCAACGGCTCCGTGTCGGCTATGTTTCCTCGGATCTGCGAGATCATGCAGTCGGCTTTGCATTGAGCGAGGTTTTCGAATTACACGACAAAAATAGCGTCGAAATATTGGCCTATTATTGTGGTGAGCCGCGAGTGAACGATGCGACACAGGAACGAATAAAAAGTGCCGTTGGTTTCTGGCGCGACATTGCCGGCTTGAGCGATACGGATGCGGCCTCACTGATCGCCAAGGACGAAATCGATATCCTCATCGATGTCAATGGATATACAAAGCACGCGAGAAGCAAAATATTCGCCTACCGGCCTGCCCCGGTCATCGTCAATTTCTGTGGCTATCCCGGCTCCATGGGAAGTCCGTACCATCACTATATCATCGCCGATGAGCATATCATCCCGCCTGACAACGAAATCTATTTCACGGAAAAGGTACTGCGGATTGCCTGCAATCAGCCGGTGGACCGCAAGCGGCTGATTGGCTCTCGGCCCAGCCGCTCGGATGTTAGGCTGCCGGAGGAAGCGTTCATATTCGCCTGTTTCAACGGCATGCAGAAAATCACCGCGGCGTCCTTTGCGCGATGGATGGCGATCCTTGCCGCCGTCCCAAATAGTGTTCTTTGGTTGCTCGGTGGAGAGGACGATGTCAATCAGCGGCTGCGCCAGACGGCAGAACAACATGGCCTAGCACCGGAGCGACTTATTTTCGCGGCGAAGGCTGCCAATCCGGATCATCTCGCACGAATTGGACTGGCCGACCTCTTCCTCGACACATTTCCCTATGGGGCACACTCGACGGCATCCGATGCCCTGACAATGGGGCTGCCGGTGCTCACCTTCCCGGGCAAGGGCTTTGCCGCCCGCTTCTGCAACAGCATCGTTTCCGCCGCCGGGGCCGATGAACTGATTTGTCGGGGGCCGGAAGATTATATGGCAAAGGCCATCGGCTTAGCGCGTGATCCGTATCGACTGACGGCGATCAGAAGCGCGTTGCTGCAGCGTCGAGACACGAGCGTATTGCGTGATATGCCCGGCACGGCCCGACGCCTCGAACAGTTGTTCTGGCAAATGCAAGGCGAATGTGAGCGTGGCGAAACGCCGACGCCTGACTTGCGCAACCTCGATGTGTATTACGAGATCGGTGCGGAAATCGTCTTGGAGAATATCGAATTCGAGGACGATCGCGTCTATCGGCAACGATATATCGAAAAGCTGGCTGAGCGGCACGACCATGCGCCGATCCCAACGGATGGCCGCCTGTGGGCGAACCCCATTGCTCCGAGACGTTAAGCGACATACCCATTTCAAAGCGAGAATTGTATGGCCCCCGTTATCCTTGTCACCTTCGCCGGCAGGCAGAAAAGAATGCAAATTCTGACCGATTACGTTCGCCAGGCGATGGCGCGCGGATTGATCGATGAATGGCATGTTTGGGATTTCACCCGCTCTCAGGACGACCATGAATGGGTTACCCGCGAATTCGGCCCGGTGCGCTATATGGAATCCGGTGCGAGATACCAACTGGCGGGAACGGTGACAGACCAGCGTTCCTTTCGCACAACCGCGGCAATCCGCAATGATTTCCACATCGCCATTCTTCCGAACGATGACAGCGACCATTTC
Source organism: Hyphomicrobiales bacterium (assembly GCA_900468625.1). Lineage (GTDB taxonomy): Bacteria > Pseudomonadota > Alphaproteobacteria > Rhizobiales > Rhizobiaceae > Rhizobium. Next base: position 158,666 of record UBUL01000027.1, on the reverse strand, counting down.
TTTGAAATGGTGGTAGGCGGCTGGGACAATCAATACACCGCTCTACGCAAACTCCCGCGAACCGATTTGCTCAGTTTAGAGCGTGCAAGCAAATCGGAAATATGGAGCCGGGCGACACCCGGCATCTTATCACCCGGCGTCGCCAACCGGATTGTGGTTAAAAGCAGCACGGGCGGCATGCAGCTCCATGTGAACCATGTGCATGTCGGGCAATGGAACGATCTCAGATTTCCATCCGGCGCTTCCATCATGGTCCGTGGCGGATGGGGCGCAAATTTGGAGCTCGGCGACATGGGGTCGCGAACACAACGCTTCCTCGGCAATCCAGAGGAAAAGCCACCCTACTCCCAGGCTTACAACTATTATGCGACAAGGCTGAACAGATACGCGGAAGCGATATTCCTGAAGTGCGACGATGACATTGTCTATATGGACATCGACAAGCTCGAAGACTTCATCGAGTTTCGCCGAAACAATCCCAATTATTTCATTGTCTCGGCCAACGTCGTCAACAATGGCGTATGCGCATATTGGCAGCAGGCGGCCGGATCGCTTCCTGAGCAGCTCGGCAAATTCGAATGGCCGCCGGGTGGCTTCGGTGGAAGTCTTTGGAAAAGCGGCAAGCGCGCGACCGAACTTCATGATTTCTTTCTGCAAACTCACGGCAAGCAGTTGCCGCTGCCTGCCAGAACCGTCGAGTGGACGGAGCGTCAGTCGATCAATTTCATTTCCTGGCTTGGCAAGGATTTGATCCACATGGCGCTTCCCAAAGGCGATGACGAAAGCCTGTTGACGATCGAGTTGCCGGCCCTTCTCAATCGCCCTACCGCGATTTTTTCCGACTTCATGGTGAGCCACCTCAGCTTCGGGCCACAAGAGAGCGAAGTCGATGCGGATAGGCTGATTGCAGCCTATAGCGCTCTGTTGAATGAAAAGAGCTGCGGCCATATAAACGCATCCAGCCCGCAGGGCTAACTGTGGCTGGAGCCGACATGGTAGCCATGAATGGCTTTTGGGGGCGCAACCTCCAGCCCCGATGTGCCGCTACGACATAGCCTCTCGGAAGCCAAACGGCTCCCGAAAGGCACGGCGCGGATTACGGCACCGGCAATTTCCAGCTCAACGGCAAAAGGATGCGGAGTGCTCCTCGCGATCGTCTTGCGCCGCGTCGAGGCCTTTCCGCTGGAGTATCGATTACTGCTGGCACAAACATTGCCGATGAGGCCTGCTCTGGCTGCGTTCGCAACTGCCGCCGCCAGGTGAACAACCGACCGGGCGATAAACCATGCCGTCGAAGAACAGCACTCACAGACATCTCGCCGCCATAGCTCCGGCGACGATCTGGTGCTTGTCCTCATCGCTCCAGAGCCATCAGCAAGTCGGCTGTTTCGTCGGAGACCACCTTCATACCTCTCCTGCGCCCACCTGGTGGAAGCCGTTGCATGGCTGACGTTTACTTAGTGCGGCCGTAAGTATTGCTTGGATGAGTTTGGTTCCTTCAGGCCAACTTCAGCTATCCGCTGTAGGGCTGAAGCGTGCGGGACTGGCGCCCCCAACCGAAGTTTCGCATGAGGTTTGCAAAGCCTCTCAGCTCTGCCTCACGCCAGTGAGGCAGAGCGCTCCCCTCTTTCCATCCCTATGTGTGTCGGTAGGCCGGATTAGCGCCCTTTATTCTAGGCCGCCATGCTCCGACATCTGTCCGCACAGCGGCGGCAGGCGACCACGCAATCCCGCATGTCGCCGATGCGTTCACAGTCGTCAGCGCATTGAGCACAAATCTCCGCGCATTCACGGCAGACGTGGCGATGATGCTCGGAGCCTATCAACATGAAATGCGCGGCCGTGCGGCATATCTCGCTGCAGGCCATCATCAGCTTAAAGTGGGGCGGCTGAACGTGCTCTCCGCCGGCCTCGAGGCAATGGCCCATTGCGGTGGACAGGCATTCGCCATAGCAGGCGAGACAGTCTTCGATGCAGCTCTTCATGTCTTCGGAAACCTGGTTCATTGGGAATCCTCCTTACTTGATTTCGCGGTCGAGCCACCCGGTCATCTCCTTGATTTCCTTGGTCTGCTCGTCGATGATCTTGCCGGCCTTTTGCCGTGCCCATCTATTGTGGCCGTACTTGAGTTCGACCTGCGACATGCTGATCGCACCCATATGATGAGCGATCATGCCGCAGATAAAGGACACATCGGCGTCCTTCTTCATCATTCCCTGCATCATGTTGGAATTCATATCCTTCATGCCGTCCATGGCCGCCTTCTGGTAATCGGTCATGTTGCCAGGCATCGGCATGCCGGCCGACATCTGAAGGCTTTCAGACTTGCACTTCTGCGGATACGCCATCTGCGCTGCTGCGCTGGCGGGTTGCAGCGCGAAGGCTGCCATGGCGACGCTTGCTGCGATTGCGGTCTTGTCGACGATATTCATGTCGACCTCCTTCTGGTTGGGTTCGATCTCTGTCAACCGAACGACGACCGAGGGGGCGGGTCTAACGCCCTGACCAGGATAAGCGGATTCGGCTGGATCGATCGGGCCACGGGATTGTCCGCTTCTCTGACGTGATCCTCGCCGGCAACGAGGTCGGGAACCAGCGCGCAGCAGTGTGCCGTGAAACAACAACAAGGCTGGGTCTTGTCCTTTGCCTGAGCCTCATGCATGCCACCCCGCTCTATCATACAGTCGCGGCTCATCTCGGCGGGCGACGCATGGCTCATCGCCGCCGCGCTTAGCAGCAGGGCGGAGGCCGTAGCGGCGATTCTCAGATAGTGGAAAATTATTCGAAACGGCATCGTGGGGTGTTCCCTTCGGCCGCCGAACACTGTCGCCATCAAAATGTTCCGGGCACATTCCCGAGTGCGCGATAGTTCAGCCATTGAGCTTATTACGCGCCTTTGAGATGCCACGCGCGATATTGGCACCGTCCTATGGATGTGAAGCTGTACGAAGTATTTCGGCCAGATGCGGATGCAGGCGGATCCAAATCGGCGGCTGTTTGCGAAATGCGTGTCAAGATTTCCTGGTTTTGCCGGTCCTCTTGAGAGATGGCGGCGCAACAGGGACCCGCATGGCATGCGTCGCACCTTCCGTTTCCTCCGTGTCGGACGGCGCAGCCACAGAGGCTCCAGCAGAGGATTCAACGGGCGCAGTTCGCTCCTGCGACGTGATCTCGCGTTCCGCGCGACGCCAGTGCTCGACATCGCAGCCCTCGGGTCTGCCCTCTTCCTCCCAAATTCGGTAGGCGCGAAGACGAATTCTGCTTTCCATAGGGTTCGACATGATCTGCCTTTTAATTGGCTGGCCTCAGGGATCTTTCATCGAGTCCCGAGCCGCCATTCCGGCATGCTGGCCGGCAACAGCTCATTGCTTGTCGACGCGACGATTAGCGGCATGATCATGGTATTGTTCCGTTTGGACATTTTTAGAGTCCAGCCCTCGTTGCTTCGAATGCTGGGCCTTATCTCTGTTCGACAGAACCGCATTTTCCTCGAGTCGATCGTCGTCGAGCATCGATCGCGCGCCCGACGGATCACCTTTTCCCTGAGCGCCTTGACCAATATGTTTCTTGCTTGCACGGGTCATCACAGTTCCTTTCAAGATCGTTGCGGTGAGTTGCCTCATTTCACCCGTAGGACGCATGTTGGGCTCGCAATCGGACTATGCCGTTTGATAGGTGCGTACGACATTTGTTTCGGCCAAAATATGCTTCTTCGCCTCTGCCCACGTCGCGGTCGCCCCAACCGCCTCCGGAACTGCCGGGCTTGGCACGGCAGGACCGCAAGCCGGAAATATAGCGATGAGGCCGGTCGCCTCGCGGCGGCTGGGGACCATCATAACGGGCTTGGCCGAAATCATTTTTGCAGAAGCGCGCCGATGGCCCGGGAGAGGTTAGGACGTTCCCGTTCGCCCGAAAGGCTATGCATGAGGTTTCCCCCGATTTCCACGGGGTAACGGGATGAAAGCCTCGCAGGTTCCGGATGGCGCCAGTTTTTTTGAATATCCATCCGCTGATCCGTTCGTTCAGGAACATCGCGCCCGCGAGACTGTTCTGTGGCCGCAAAGACGCTTGATCTCGCCGGTGCCGGCCAGCGAGATAGCCTGGCACCGGTATTGACGGAAGCTGGCGGTCCATAGCGGTAATTCGGATGACGGTCTGACGGATATCAGAGGATGAAACAACATGAATGCTGCCCCACGAAATGGTGACACTCCGCGGAAAGCCCGCAAAAAGAGACCTCTCGACATCGGTGCGCAAGCCATCGGTCAGATCAAAGGCGAGATCGATTCCCAAACGGAACATGCCGACGAGATCGCACCCGACGACGTTCCTAAAACGAAGACAATGAAGGAGGCGTCGCGCCAGCGCCGCGACACGTTTGTTGTTGAAAGCGATCTTGATGATGCCGATGAGCGTGAAGCCGCCCCAGGTACGCGCGAGCAGGACTGAGGGCTGCCGCGATTTCCGATGGTGCTTGCCATAAGCTCGCAGGGTTTCGGCCGGGAATAAAGCTGCTGCATATACGTTTGGAACAGGTCAGAATTTCTGACCGAACTCTCTTCTTGCGGTATGAACCCGCCACCGGACGTCCCCGTGCCTGCGCCAATGGCATGCCCGGCGCAGGGCAGTGCACTGTTCCAACAGGCGCTGTATGAACCGCACAGCCCGACTTCCGAGATCGAAGCGGTCGACAAGATTTTCCGTCAGTACCCGGCGAATGATCATCCCTTTCACGATAAGGGAGCCGATCACGTCCGCAACAATGCGTAAGGTATCAAACCAGTTCTTTCGATGATGCGCAATTGCTGTTCATGGGCCTTTTTGCCGACCATCCGGCCCTCCTGTGGCTTATGAAATTTGAGCTTGCGCGCCCTCGACAGGGAGACAAGTCACATGCCCGAACATGGCTGAGAAGCGAATGTTCCGCTGGAATCCAGCCACTATGCCATGGCGGCCGCGCGAGGCGGGCGCTGCTTTGGTAAATCGAAAACTGAGCGAACCAGCGGCAAGGAAGGCAGCCAAAGCCGCGTACCGGCGATCTCGTTGGCACGCCACAGGTGCGCGTCGACGGCAGAGCCAAGGTTATCAGACGCGCACTTTATTCTTCGGATTAAGGACCCGGTTCGTAAGGAATGCCTGACATTGAGGGGATCTCTTGCATTTGGCTTCAATGCAAGGTGCGTTGGGGCTTTTGACAATCGTTCGGAACATCCAGCGGCGCCGGTCGTTCCGCTCAGATATCGCCGATATTCTGGAGAACAGATATGCCTGCAAAATCGAAGTCGCAGCAAATGGCTGCTGGTGCCGCCCTTGCCGCCAAACGGGGCGAGAAGGAGAAAAGCGAACTGAAAGGTGCGTCCAAGAGCATGGTCAATTCGATGACCGAAAAGGAGCTCCGAGACATGGCGTCGACGAAACGAAAGAGCAAACCGGCGCATGCATCGAAATCCTAAAGCCGGATGATTGCAGATCCCTCGCTGGCGAGACGATTCATGCTTCCTCTGACACCTGGTGTCGGTTGGTTTCGCCGAAGTTTTTCCAGCCTCTTTTGCGCGTGCCATCTCCAGCCGATTAGGCAGATCGCATCTGCTTTTCGCCAGAAGAGGTCCAAGGAACGTCAGATAATGTGGCAACGCTACTGCCGCGCCTCAACCCCTTACATCTAGACAGGATCGCCTGCCCAGTCTTCACGTCCATGCGTATTCGGATCACGAAAATTGCTCCGTTTTCCTCGATCCGGTAGACAATAAGATGGGCTTTGAACGGATGAATTCTAACTGGGGGTGAAATCTCTTTTCGCTCACGTGTCATTCGCGGGTTGGCGGCAATATGGTCAAGCACAGCGAACAAGTCGTCATGATATCGCCTTGCCTGGAGCCGGTTTGCAATGATGAAGCTCTCCCACGTCCACTCATGTAGCTGCTCGTCCCACCATACTCGAAACACCATCTGCGGTGCCATCTTTTCCTGTTCCAGTGGGCGGCGCGTTTGCTCGCTTGAACCACTGCATCGATAATCGCCAACCTTTCTACTCGACGCCTTCCCTCAGGCCTTGCCGAACACAAATGGCATAGATAGTTCTGTGCCTGCTTGTTCGGACGCACGGGAGGATGCTTTTGATGAAGACGCGGATCGATGCGGTTATCGAAAGGGCGATCATGGCCGGAAAGATCGTCGGGACTGTCGTGGTCGTCGTCAAGGACGGAGAGACCGTCTATAGCCGCGCTGCCGGTTATGCCGATCGCGAAATGGGAAAGCGGACTGAAACGCGGACCATATTCCGTCTCGCTTCCGTGACTAAGCCGCTTGTGGCAGCCACCGCTCTGGCTCTTGTCGATAAGGGCAGGCTCGCGCTTGGCGACCTCGTACGTGATTACCTTCCCTATTTCCAGCCCAGTCAGCCAAATGGAGAGATAGCCGATATCACGATCCGCCATCTGCTGACACATACGGCAGGTCTCAGTTACGGTGCAGATTCGAAAACAACGCCATCGGAACGGTTATACAATGCCGGCCTTTCCGACACAGACATGGATTTCGAAGAGAACTTCAGCCGACTAGCGACCTTTCCGCTCCTGGCTGCACCGGGCACGCTTTGGTCCTACTCGATCGCCATCGATGTTCTTGGAGCAGTCATCGCCAAGATCGAAGCTTGCAGCCTGGATGAAGCTGTGCGTCGTCATGTGACGGATCCGCTCGGGATGAGCGACACCGGTTTCTCGGTCAGTGATCCGGAGCGGCTTGCTACGCCTTACGCTGATGGCGATCCGATCGCCGTCCGGATGGATGATCGTCATCTGGTTCCGGATAATGACGGGAACTTGCTGACCTTTGCGCCGACCCGGCTGTTCAACGCGAAGGCTTTCCAGTCCGGTGGAGCCGGCATGGTAGGTACGGCGCCGGACTTGATTGCCTTTCTCGAAGCCATTCGTCAGGGCGGCGCACCGATTTTGAAGGGTGAGACCGCGAAGGCGGCGCTTCTCAACCAGATAGGCGACATCCCTCGTCCAGGCGAGCCGGGACAAGGATTTTCCTTTTTGGGCGCGGTGATCCAGAATCCTGTTTTGGCTGAGGTTCCGATGTCAAAGGGATCGGTAACGTGGGGCGGAGTTTATGGACACAATTGGTTTATCGATCCGATTGAAGGCATTTCCGCCGCTGTCATGTCCAACACGGCAGTCGAAGGCTGCCTGGGAGCCTATCCGCAGGACATCGCTCGGGCGATCTATGGTGCTCGAAGATAGTCTTACAGAAGAGTGGAGACCTTTGTCGGAACGATGTGGCTTTCGAAAACCGCTTGTGCCTTAAGATCGGCGCACACGACCATATCGACTTGGCTTGATGGTAATGATCTTTTCAATTACTATTTAGAATGTCCTCAGAAGAGGAATTTCGTATGACGTCACTGCCAAAACAAGGGCAAGTCACGCTAAAGCGGGATTTGCTGCAGCACCTAGGCAGGAGAAACGTTTGTATCGTTCGATAAGCAAGCAGTAGAATGCCTGACACGGCAGGGCGAGACTGCGCGGCTTCTGCTCTGATCGCAAAACGACGTCGTGCCGTCCGAAGGTCAGCGAGGGTGCTTGGAGCACCTCCAATCTTAAAACTTGTGATCGTCCTGCAGCAGGACAGAATCGTCGCCTCCGGCACACGGCAAGACGTGCTGACCGAAAATCTGCTGAGACACGTCTTTTCCGTCGAGGCAGGGCCGGGACCTCTACCCACCACTGCCGCCCGCATATTCACTACCTGCGATGAGGGGAAATCCGGAATCCGTCTCCTTGATTGTTCTTGCCTCGCAGAAGAACCAAGCGCATCTTCCGCAATAGCCTCGGCGGGGTCGGAGGCTTTGAACAACCGTGTCGAAAGACCGCATTCGCGTCGATCTTGGGCGCGCGGCAGATGAGGGAATGCATGACGGACAGGCTCAAGGGCAAGATTGCCATCATTTCAGGCGGCGCCACCGGCATGGGTGGAGCGGCCTCACGCCTGTTTGCAGCTGAAGGGGCAAAGGTTGCGATCGTCGACAGAAACGGCGATGCGGCGGCTGAGACCGTGCGTGAGATCCGCGACGCCGGCGGCATTGCCGACCATTGGGTTGCCGATGTTTCGAACGAGGCGGCCGTCAATTCGGCGGTCAAAAGCATCGAAGACCGCTTCGGGGCGGTGACCGTACTCTTCAATCATGCCGGCACCATCGTCATCAAGCCGTTTCTCGAAACGACGCTCGAGGAATGGGAATGGCTCCACGGCGTCAACGTCCGCTCGATGTTCCTGATGACCAAGGCCGTACTGCCGGGCATGATCGCCGCCGGCGGCGGCTCCATCGTCTGCACCTCATCGATCTCGGCGGTTGCCGCAACGCCGATGGAAGTGCTCTACGACACGACGAAGGGGGCGGTGCACATGTTTGCCCGCGCGATCGCCATCGAGTTCCGCGATCGCAATATCCGCTGCAATGCCGTCTGCCCCGGCTTCATCCGCACGCCGCATGGACTGCGCGAAGTGGCCGAGCTGCAAGCCCTTGGCGTCGACGTCTCGGATGCGGCCATCGCCGCGCAGCAGGGCCGGATCGGCGAGCCCGAGGATGTGGCCCGTGCCGCCCTTTATCTGGCCTCGGACGAGTCCAACTTCGTCAACGGCATCCATCTCTTCGTCGACAACGGCTTTACCGCCATCTGATCATTGCCGCGGCGGCAAAGGCGCGAAACATTCTGTCGAGACGGCGTCAGCGCCCCACCTGATCCGGTGACTTGACGGTTACGCCGAACGGCTGAAAGTGTTTGAGATTGGCGGAAATTATGGTGAGCTTATGTATGCTTGCCGTTCCCGCGATGATAGCGTCTGCCGCGCCAGGGTTGTGTCCCGCGCCGACGGCTTTGGCCTCCAGCCTGCCCGATTCAAGAGCAACGTCCTTATCGACCGGCAAGATATGATCACCGTATCCGGCAATCAATCCTCGCAGCCAGGTATGAATCCCGGCGGCCTTTGCCTTCGCACCTCTTGCTTCCAACAACCGGACACCTTTCTCGATCTCATGGATCGTCTGCGCCGAAAGGTAGATTGCGTCCTGCCGGTCCTGTTCATCCACCCATTCGGCAAAAGTGTTCGACGCACTCGCTTTGGACGGGGCGAACATGGAGACCGCGTTGGTGTCGAGAAGAAAACTCACAAATCGACCTCACGAGAGGGAGCGGGGTTCCTGGAGAAAACCTCGTCGGCAAGATCGGGATCAACCGGAAAGGTCTTCAGATATTGAACCAGGCTTGGACGGCCCTTACGGATCGTTTTTTTTGCCTCCTCGGCCGCCTTCACACTGACAACAACGGCCGCAGCGCGCCCGTGGCGCGTAATGGTCACGAACTCGCCGGCCGCGGCCTGATCGACGACATGGGAAAACGACGCTTTGGCATCCTTTAAACTGATCGTTGTCATGGCAAGCCTCAAAAAGGTCACTTGTGACCCTTTTCAGGGGCGTATCTGCGCAAAATCAAGGTTCAGAATGGGAATTGTCATAAACTTCATATCGCTATCTTCGAGATGCAGCAAAGAGACCTTCGCCTTCATCCTCTCGCCTTCTTGATTGCAATTTCCATTTCCTTGAACGGCCGGCGAAAAGTTGGCACACGTTCGGTAACGCTGGGAAAAGCGCCGAACGGCTTGTGCGGTTCGGCCTGATACCAGAAGGCAACCGAGGAAATGTCGTCGGAACGGCGGTTGGCGTGACCGTGCTCGATCGTCACCCGGATGTGCTTCTGAAAGATCGCCGGGTCCTCGATGTGCCAGCGGTAGAGCGTGACGGGCTCGGTCCAGTTCGGACCTCCCGCGGCGACGATGCCGTGATAAGGAGCGCTATATTCCTGGGTCGGGCACCAGGCCGTGTTGAAATAATCTTCCGTTCCCGTGCCGTGCAGCGTCGGCGGCCAGGCATCGTTGACGCCGGGCGTAGATTCGGGCCGGGGCTCGATCAGCTCTGCCTTCGGCCCGATGCGCGGGTCGGGCTTGCGCACCGTGTCCGGCACCGAAAGTCCCTGCTCGCCGTCGATGAAGATCATGTCATCGCCCTCGCCGTACCAGTCCCAGACATCGGAGCGGCGGCGCGAATAGACGCTGTAGAGGACGCCGACATAGTGGCCGTGCCCTACCGCCTCCAGGATGGTATAGTTTTCCCTGCCGTCGACATTCTCACCGCCGAAGAGATATTCCTCGTTGGTGAGGCCTGCGTCGCTCATGCCCTGGGGCTGCGACTGGCGATACTGCGCGTGGAGGCGCCCCATGCCCTCTTCGAGCTCTTGATGCAGTTCGAGATCGACATAATAGTAGAAGAGCAGGTCGTGCTCGGCCTCGTTCGTGATCGTCAGCCTCATGTGCGAACCGAAGGGCATCGGGAAATAGCAGTTGAACGCCTTGCCGTCCTCCGGGCTCGCCTGCATCGGCAGGCTGGCATAGTTTGCGGTGCGGCCATGGCCCATGCCGAAGAAATCGCCGATCGGCGCTTCGATGCTCGGTTGCGCCTCGCCATCCCAATAGGCGCGCAGCACGATCTTGCGCAGGAAATTCTCGCTCTCACAGGCAAGCGTCGCCCATATATGGGTGACGATGCCGGCTCCCGAATGTTCGGCAATGACCTCCGTCTTTCCCGGTTCGATATGGAAGCGATCGTCGTTGCCACCGGTGCGGTCGTAGCTCGAAAAGCGGCGCGTCTTTGCTTCGCGCAGTTTCGCAAGCCCGCGCAGGGGTGAAAGGCCGAGATTGCTCATGAATGTCTCCTGTCTTGAATGAAACCGGCTATTTCAGGCCGCTGGTCTTCAGCGAATCCATGATCTGCCGCTGGAAAATCACGAAGAGGATGAGAGTGGGAATGGCGACGATGGTAGAGGCCGCCATCATGTAGTTCCAGGACGCCGAATACTGGCTTTTGAAGTTGGCGATGCCGACCTGCACCATCCAGAGATTGGGATTGGAGGTGATGGTGAGCGGCCACAGGAAGGAGTTCCAGTTGGCGAGGAAGAACAGGATGGCAAGCGCCGACATGATCGGCCGGCTCAAGGGTAAGATGATGCTCCAATAGATGCGCCAGTAACCCGCGCCGTCGATCACCGCTGCCTCCTCGATCTCACGCGGCAGGGAGAGATAATATTGCCGCAGCAGGAAGATACCGAAGGCATTGAAGATTGCAGGAACGATCAGGCCCGCATAGGAATTGATCATGCCCATCGCCTTGACAATGATGAACAACGGCACAATGACGACAGGCAGCGAGACGAGGAAGGTCGAGAAAATGGCCAGGAAGATGACCTCGCGCCCGGGGAAGCGCAGGCGCGCGAGCGCATAGCCCGCCATGGTGTGGAAGAACAGCGCGACCATCGTCACCGTTGCTGAGACGAAGAAGCTGTTCAGCATGTAGCGGATGAAGGGCACGCCGGTCAGCACATAGATGAAATTGTCGAGCGTCGGCGATTCCGGAATAAGGTTCGATGAGAACGATTCGGCTGCCGGCTTGAAGGCTATCGACAGCATCCAGAGCAGCGGAAACAGCGTCATCAACGCCAGTATGGCTGAGATCAACATCCACAGGCAGCGCACCAGCGTGACCTGCGATCGCGAAAAATAGGCATTGGAAGCATCATTCCGCATGGTCGAAACGTCCTCCGCGTGTCACGACGAAGAAGACCGCCGTGACAATCATGAGCGCGACGACCAGGATCGACGACATTGCGGCTGCATAGCCGAAGGCGCCGAAGGAGAAGGCCTGCTGATAGATGTAGACGATCAGCACCGCCGTCGAATTGGCCGGCCCACCCTTGGTCATAACATAGATGATGTCGAAGGCCTGGGCGCCGGCAACGGCTGCCACCATTGAAACCATGAAAACGAAGAAGCTGGTGGGTTTCAGCAGCGGCAGCGTGATATAGCGGAAACGCTTGACCGGACCGGCGCCATCGATCATCGCTGCCTCGTAATATTCTTTCGGTATATCCTGCAGGCCACCGAGGAAGATCAGCATATAGAAGCCCATCAGGAACCAGAGGCTGACGAGAACCACGGTGATCAGCGCGAAGTTCGGATCGCCAAGGAAGGAGATCGTAGGAAGGCCGAGGCCGGCCATCGTCTGGCCGACGACACCGATCTTGTCGATCACCATGAACTGCCAGACGAGGGCGACGACAACGAGGCTCACCATGTTGGGTGCAAAGAACATCGAGCGGATGACCGCGTTGAAGCGATTGGTCTGCTGCACGAGAAGCGCCACCCCCAGGCCCGTGACATAGAGCGACGGCACGAGCATGACGGCATAAAGTGCGGTTACCCTCGCCCCTTTCCAGAACAGGGGATCATGCCACATGCGGACATAGTTCTTGGCTCCGACGAAATTGTAACCGCCGAAGCCGTCGACTTCGTAGACGCTCAGCACGAGCGACAGAAGCATGGGCACGCCGAGAAAGAGGAAGAGGCCGAGCGCATCGGGCAGCACGAAGAGGTAGCCTGCGATCCATTCTCGATGCCGAGCCGAAAGGCCTTTCCGTCTGCCATCCGCATGGAGTGTCGTCGCATCTGCACTTGTCGTCATGATCTCGTCCCAAAAAGAGAGCCGACAGTTCCGGCTAGTACCGAAGCGGCCGACGGTTCTTCCTAGAGAATGGGTGCGCCGCTGTAAGAGCCGAGAAACGCATCGAGCTGCTGCGAGGCGGATGTTGCCGTCGCTTGTGGATCGGCGCCCCCGAGCTGGGTCTGCTGGATCGCGTCCGAGATGATCTTATAAACTTCCGGAGGCAGGCGCGGTTCGGCGCGGGTGCCGGGATAGACATCGGAGGCGAACTTGCCGATCATTCCGGTATTGAAGGCATCGCCGCCGGCGGCAAGGGCGCTTTCGCGCGGCGGCATGTCCGACTTGCCCTTGGTGCACCAATCGGCGACGCGCTGTACGGAGCCTTTGTCCTTGGATGCCAGCGCCCAGGCGCAGAATTGCGCCGCCGCATCCGGGTTCTTGCCCTTGGCATTGGCGACGAAGGCCCAGCCGCCGCCGACGGTCACGTATTTGCCGTTTGGCGGTGTCGGCAGGCGGAAGACGCCATATTTGAAATCCTTGGCATTGCTCTGCAATTGCGAGATGCCCCAGATGCCGACGTTCTGGATGGCGCAATAGCCCGAGGCAAGGTTGGCGACCGTGTCGTTCGCCCCGCTGCCCATGACCTGGCGCGGGGCAGCGCCTGAATTGATGGCATCCTGCCAGAACTTCAGCGCCTGAACCGTGGCGGGTGAATCGAAGGCGCTCTTGCCGTCCTTGCCCTGGAATTCGCCGCCGCCCTGCCAGAGGAAAGGATACCAGGTGAAATTCTGGTAATAGCCCGGTTGGGTCTCGAACAAGACGCCAAAGCGCTTCGGCGTCGTCAGCTTCTTGGCGAGCTCGAGCAGGTCGTCCCAGGTCTTGGGGACATCGTTCTCGTTCAGCTTCGCCTCTTCGAAAGCCTTGACCGAATAGTACATGGCCATAGGCTCGACTTCCATCGGAATGCCGTAGATCTTGCCGTCAACCATGCGGTTGGCGATCACGCTCTCGGGGAAATCCTCCTTGGCGTCGATATGAGGCGTCAGGTCCTGCAGGACACCGCCATTGTAATAGCGCAGGAAATCACCTGGCGAGATGAGAAAGATATCCGGCCCCTCGCCGGAGGCGAATGCGGTCGCAAGCTTCGGCCCGTTGATGTATTCCGCGTTCGGCACATATTCGAGCTCGATCTTCTGCGGATGGCTATCGTTCCAGGCCGCGACCGCCTTTTCGAACCAGTCGATCTGGCTCTGGACCGGGCCGCCCGGCGCGTAGAACTGCCAGAACTTCAGCGGCGCGCTCTGCGCCCGCACGGCCATGCGCGATATATAGGGAAATCCGCTCAATCCGACCGCGGCACCGGCGGCGAGGACCGCTCCGCCCTTGAGCAGGCTGCGACGGGTTGCGGTGACGAATTTATCCTTACCAGTCATGACTTCCTCCCATTTTTCAATATTGCCGCCACCACACTCCTCCCGGGTGACGGAGCCTCACTTCATGCGGTATCGAAGACGTGCAGATTGCAGGGGATCACGTCCGAACGCGCGGGTCCTGCATAAGCTCCCGAAAGCCTCTCCAGCAGCATCTCGGTTGCGCGATGGGCAAGCAGCGACGGCGTGTTGCCGACCCTTGTGATCCGCGGCCTGACATATTCGAGCTGCGGCTGATCGCCGAAGACGGCAATGCCGATATCATCAGGCACGCTGATGCCGCGATCGAAGAAGGCGGCAAGCGCGCCTGCCGCCATCAGGTAGTTTCCGAAGAAGATTACGGACGGCAGATCGTTCCGATAATTCGCCAGAAGCCAATCGACGGCCTCTTCCCCTGACGGGCCGAGATAGCTTCCCTCACGTCGCAATTCGGCGATCGGCTCGACGCCGTTGTCGCGCAGGCCCTGCTCGAAACCGGCGGCGCGCGCCATGGCTTCGGCAAAAAAGGACGGTCCGGTCAGATGTGCGATCCGGCGGTGACCTTTCTGGGCCAGATAAGCTCCCATCTGACGGCCGCCACCGAAATCATCGATCTTGACGCTGTCGACCGCCCGGTTCGGCAGGTCGCCGATGAATACGGTCGGCAGATCGATTTCGAGCAAGGCATCGTGCATGCCATGCAGTGCGAAATCTCCGACGATGAGGCCGTCGATGCGACGGCTGCGGATCTGGCGGAGGTAGTGCGTACCGTGCTCCTGGGAATGGCCGCCCGGTACATCGGTATTGAAAACCAGGAGATCGATCCCGATCGCTTCGAGGTCGGATTGCGCCGCCTGTACCATCTCCGGGTAGAAGGGGTTGCGGATATCCGGGATCAGCATGGCAACGAGATTGGTGCGGCCGGTCCTGAGACTCTGTGCGAACGGGTTCGGCACATAACCCAGCTCGGCGATCGCTTCCTCGACGCGCCTGCGCATATCCGCCGAGACGCGGTCGGCATGATTGAGGACATGCGACACTGTGGTCGGTGAAACTCCGGCACGCTTGGCAACTTTGGCGATCGTGGTCATAGGGTCACGCTATGACATTGTAAATCGATTTGCAAATGCTTTTGCAAATCGATTTACATAGCCTTCTCAGCTGCGCCCGTATGTAATCCGTTCACTCCACACCACCCATCCCTGCCGGATCGGCCAGCTGAGCCAGATAAAGATTGCCGCCCGCGCTTCCTTCAGGTGCAGGCGGCCAACGCCACCATCCGATCGCATCAGGCTATGAACCAATCGGCTTCGGCGAAGCGATGCTCTCGCGCAGAATAAGCCTGCTGCGGATGACAGCACGCATATCCCGCCCCTTTTTCGCATGTCCGATCGCATCGAGCAGACGCGCCACGGCCACCTGTCCCATCTCCTCGAATGGCTGCTCGATGGTCGAGAGCGGCGGGAAGCAGAATTCGCAAACCGGTGCGCCATCGAACGAAACCACCGACAGATCCTCGGGAATGCGCAGCCCCGCTTTCTGCATGCGGCTTATGAAGGAGATCGCCATGTCATCGCTGGTGGCGATCACGGCCGTCGGCCGATCCTTGAGGCGCGCGAAATCTTCGGCAGCCTGAATGCCGATCTCGAAACCCTTCTGATAGTCGAGATTACCGCCGGATCGCGACAGCGCATCTAGCGAAAGTCCGGCGTTGTGTAGCGCTTCCAGCGCACCGGCATATCGCTCGATATCGTGATAATTATCCTGCGGACCGGCAATATAGAAAAAGCGCCTGTGCCCCATCTTGATCATCTCGGCCGTCGCGTCCCGCACCGCCTCGCGATCGTTGGTCACGACGCTCGGCACGCCGGCGTCGCTCATGTCGAGCAGCATGGAAACGATCGGCAAGCCGGCATTGGCAAGAGATCGGCCATCGACTTCGGGCAGCTTCGAGGAAAGGATGATGGCGCCGCGAATGGTGCCGCCGAACGCCAGATCGAGAATATGACGCTCGGATTCCGCGTCGCGGCCGAGATTGGCGATCATCAGATTGTAGCCATTCTGCAGCAGGGCCTTGTTGATGCTCTGCAGGACCTGGGGAATGACCTGAGAGACGCCGTAATAGAGCGAGCCCGGCAGAATGATCATGACCGTAGTGGACTTGCCGACCCTGAGGCCCCTCGCCATGGCATTGGGCGTGTAGCCCAGTTGCTTGGCGGCCGCGTCGATCTTGGCGCGTGTCTTCTCGTTGACGCGCCCGGGATTGGCAAGGGCACGGCTGACGGTGGAGATCGCCACTCCCGCCAGCCTTGCGACATCCGCCATCAGAGGGCCGGAATAGTCCTCCGTGGGTACGTTCTTGTTATCTTTCACTTTTTTGTTTCCTTCCCGATCCCTGCCGCGTCGGATGCTACGGCAATCCCTTCTGCATAGCAAACGTTTGCCAAAAATCGCTTGCATATGGAAACGACTTGTCTACTATCAAGTTATGGCAAACGTTTGCCAAACGATAGCATATTGAAATCATTATTGGATTAATCATCTCGGGGTGGACTCCGTGGATGATGATCCCTACCCTCGAGAACGGACAGCATCATGAGCTCGACCGAACGGCTTCGCTTTGGCGTGGATCTCGTCACCTTCTTTCATCCCGGCTTCTGGGGCGTCGAGGACTACGACGGCATAATCGCGCTTTCCCGCAGCGAACCCCGCGCCTTCTGGGACAAGATCCTCGATGCCGTTGAGGCATCGGGCGTCACCGGCGTCGAGCTGACCTTCTCGCCCTTCAACTGGCAGGATGCGACGAAAACCTATGGATCGGTCGAGGCCTTCGCAAGCGAGCTTTCCAGACGCGGCCTCATATTGGCGAGCGGCTTCTTTGCCGAACTCGAGGCGGCCGGCGATTTCACCGAAGCGTCGGCACAGGCAGCCATCATTGACAAAGCGGAGAAATATGCCGCATTTCTCAAGGCCTGCGGCAGCGATATCATGGTCATCGGCGCACCGCTGCGCCAGACGCCAGGCGCTCAGCCGGTTCGGTTCTTCGATTTCGAGCAGGCCCGCAAGATCGCCGATTTCCTCAACCGCCTCGGCGCGATCCTCTACGCCAAGGGCGTGCGTCTTGCGGTTCACACAGAGGCGCATTCGATCTTTGCCGCCTCCCGCGACGTCGATCTCCTGATGCTGCTGACGGACCCCGCCTATGTCCACATGTGCCCGGACACCGCCCATATCATCGTCGCCGGGTCCGATCCGCTTGCTGTCGTCGACCGCCATCACGAACGGGTCATCATCGCCCATTGGAAGGACGCGCTTGGACCGATGCCGGCCGACACGCCGATCGACGAATATATTCATGATCGTCATCGTCCCTATTTCTGCGGCTTCGGGCTCGGCCGCGTCGATTGGGCGGGCTGGATCAGGCTGCTGCGCGAGCGTGTCTATGAAGGCTGGGCCATTCTGGAGCTGGACGCCGCGCCCGATCCCGTCGGCGACATCGCCAACGGCCTGACGCTGGTACGGCAGGCATTGCTGCCGATCTATCGCTGATTGCATGATCTGAAAACCAATGGCCCCGCAAAGAGGGCCTTCTTGAAGAGGTGGAACAATGAAGAATACGATGAAATTGCTTGTGGTCGGAGCAGCCCTTGCGGCAGCCTCGGCTCCCGCCCATGCCGAACACAAGGCAAAGGCGGAAGTCATGACATCCTGGACATCGGGCAGCGAAGCCGCTGCCCTCGATGTCATCAAGCGGGAATTCGAAAAGCGCGGCGGGGTCTGGAAGGACTCGTCCATCGCCGGTTTCGGTGCGGCCGACGCCGCCTTCCAGAACCGGCTGGTCGCCGGCGATCCGCCGGCAGCAAAGCAGGCGGTGATCGGCCTTGCCAATGCCGATTTCGTCAGCCAAGGCCTGCTGCGCCCGATCGACGATATCGCGAAGGCTGGCAACTGGGCGGAGGTTCTGCCGAAATCGATCCATGACCTCATTACCTATAATGGCCAGGTCTATCTCTCGCCCACCGGTGCCCACGGCGAAAGCTGGGTCTTCTACTCCAAGGATGCTTTCGCCAAGGCCGGCGTGAACGGCGAGCCCAAAAACTGGGATGAATTCTTCGCCTCCCTCGACAAGCTCAAGGCCGCCGGCATTCAGCCGGTTGCCTGGGGCGGCCAGTCCTGGCAGGAATCCAAGGTCTTCAACATGATCCTGCTGACGCAGGCGGGCATGGACGGCTTCCTCAAGATCTATGTCGACAAGGATAAAAGCGACGCATCCGTCAAAAGCGTGACGAAGACGCTCGATATTCTCGGCAAGCTGCGCGCCTATGTCGACGAGGGGGCCGCGGGGCGCAACTGGAACGATGCGACGGCGATGGTCATCACCGGCAAGGCCGGCGTGCAGTTCATGGGCGACTGGGCCAAGGGCGAATTCGTCGCGGCCGGCAAAGAGCTCGGCAAGGATTATGGCTGCATGCTTGCGCCGCAATCTCCCGGCATGGTCTATGTCGCCGACTCCTTCTCCTTCCCGAAGATCGCCGATGCGGCATCGCAAAACGGCCAGGCGCTGCTGGCCGAGGTCGCGATGGATCCAGCAGTGCAGGTCGCCTTTTCGCTGAAGAAGGGCTCGGTGCCGATACGCACCGACGTCGACAAATCGAAGCTCGACATTTGCGCGCAGATGGGCCTCGAACTGATGGGCGCGGGCAAGATCGTTCCGGATCAGGCGCTGATCCTCTCGCCGCAGCAGGCAGGCGCGCTCAACGACTTCGTCGACGAGTTCTGGAGCAACCCCTCGGAGGATAGCGCAGCGGCTGCGGAGAAGTTTTTCGCCATCTTCGAATAGCGCCTTTATTTCGAGCCGGTCGACACCATGATTGCCGATCGGCTCCCTCCATCGCTTTGAAAGAGTTTACCCATGCGAGCCAAGCGCAGACGTTCCCTGGCTGCGACCTTTGCACTCTTGCCGACATGGATCGCCGCGATCCTCGTCTATATCGGCACCATGATCTGGTCCGTCCGCCTGTCGTTTACGGATTCGACGATCTTCCCGTCATCCAACTATGTCGGCTTTGCGCAATACGCCAGGCTGTTTAAAAACTCGCGCTGGCTCGCTTCGCTGGAGAATGTGCTGATCTTCGGTGTTCTCTATGTTGGAGGATGCCTCGCCCTTGGCTTCGTTCTGGCAGCAGCCCTCGACCGCAAGGTGCGGTTCGAAAGCATGTTCCGCACCATCTTCCTCTATCCCTACGCCATGTCCTTCGTGGTTACGGGATTGATCTGGCAATGGATGCTGAACCCCGCGCTCGGCATTCAGGCAACCGTGCGGGCACTCGGCTGGCAAGGCTTCGTCTTCGACTGGATCGTCAATCGCGACATGGCGATCTACACGGTGGTCTTCGCCGGTGTCTGGCAAGGCGCCGGGCTCGTCATGGTCATTGCGCTTGCCGGCATGCGCGGGATCGGCGAAGAACAGTGGAAGGCTGCCCAGATCGACGGCATACCGGTCTGGCGCATCTACCTTTCGATCATATTGCCACAACTCGGACCGGCACTTGCGGCATCGGGAATGCTGCTCTCCATGGGCGTGATCAAGACCTATGATCTGATCGTGGCACAGACGGGCGGCGGCCCTGGCTACTCGACCGAAGTGCCGGCAAAATTCATCATGGACAATCTCTTCGAACGCCAAAACCTCGGGCTTGCGAGCGCCGGTGCAACCGTATTGGTGCTTTCCGTCGTCATGGCCGTCGCCCCGTTCCGCTATGCGCTCGCCATGCGCGCCGGAAGAATGGGAGCACACCGATGACGACCCTTGCCCATCCCCGTGGCGCCAAACCGTCCAGGCTCAGTGTCGGCCGGATCGGGCTCTACGCCTTCCTGATCCTGTCCGCACTGTTCTTCCTTTTGCCTCTCTACACCATGCTCGTAACTTCGCTGAAGTCGATGGACGAAATCCGCCAGGGCCATGTCTTCGCGCTGCCCGACACCCTTGATTTCAGCGCCTGGAAGACCGCCTGGTCGGGCGCCTGCATGGGCACGCAGTGCCTTGGCGTGCGGATCGGCTTCTGGAATTCGGTCAAGATTACCGTGCCCGCCGTCGTCATTTCCGTTTCCATCGGGGCGATCAACGGTTACGCCCTGTCGCTCTGGCGGCCGAAAGGCTCGAACCTTTTGTTCGGATTGCTGATGGCCGGCGGCCTGATCCCCTACCAGATCTTCCTCTATCCGCTGGTGCGGCTGCTTGCCGATCTGAGCCTTTACAATTCCGTGACCGGCGTCGTCCTCGTTCACGTCATCTTCGGCCTGCCGCTGGTCACACTGTTGTTCCGCAACTATTTCGTCGCCATTCCCGAAGAACTCTGCAAGGCAGCCCGCGTCGACGGAGCCGGCTTCTGGCGCATTTTCCTCGAGATCATGCTGCCGATGTCGGTGCCGATGGTGATGGTTGCCTCCATCTTCCAGTTCACCGGCATCTGGAACGACTTCCTGATCGGCCTGGTTTTCGCCGGCCGCGACAACCTGCCGATGACCGTCCAGCTCAACAACATCGTCAACACCACCATGGGCGAGCGCACCTACAATGTGAACATGGCCGCCACCATCCTGACCGCCGTCGTTCCGCTCGCCATCTATTTCTTCTCCGGCCGCTGGTTCCTGCGCGGTGTCGCAGCCGGCGCCGTCAAAGGATAATGCCATGCAGCCTGCCGTATCGGTCAAAGACCTCAAGATCGCTTATGGTGACCACACCGTCATCGAGAAGCTCTCCATCGACATCGCTCCGCGCGAGTTTCTCGTGCTGCTTGGCCCATCGGGCTGCGGGAAATCGACGCTCCTGAATGCGATCGCCGGATTGCAGGATATCCGCGACGGCGAAATGTGGATCTCCGGAAAGAACGTCACCTGGGAAGAACCGAAGGACCGCGGCATCGGCATGGTTTTCCAGTCCTATGCGCTTTACCCGCGCATGACAGTGCGCAGGAATCTCTCCTTCGGCCTGCGCGTCGCCGGCCTGCCCAAGCCGGAGATCGAGGCGCGTATCGCCCGCACCGCATCGCTCCTGCATCTCGATCGGCTCCTCGATCGCCGCCCCTCGGAGTTGTCGGGTGGCCAGCGTCAGCGCGTCGCTATCGGCCGGGCGCTCGTCCGCGAGGTCGACGTCTTCCTGTTCGATGAACCGCTTTCCAATCTCGACGCCAAGCTCCGCAACGAGCTGCGTGTCGAGATCAAGAAGCTGCATCAGAGCCTCGGCAACACGATGATCTACGTCACCCACGATCAGGTCGAGGCGCTGACACTGGCCGACCGCATCGCCATCATGAGGGACGGCGTCATCCAGCAGCTTGCAAGCCCGTCGGAGATCTATCACCGCCCCGCAAATCTCTTTGTCGCCGGTTTCATCGGCGCGCCGGCGATGAACCTCATCAAGGGTGATATCTCGATCAAGGCCGAGACGCCGGTCTTCGAAAGCAATGGCCTGGCCATCGATCTGGCCGGCTATCCCTTTCTTGCGCCTGTCAGGCCGGGTCCGGCCACGCTGGGCATCCGGCCCGAACATATCGTTCCGGACCGAGGAACGGAGTCTCTGCCGGCTATTACAGGCAACGTCTCGGTGATCGAGCCTATGGGCGCCGACACGGTGGTCTGGTTCGATTGGGCCGGGCAAAGCCTTTCTTATCGCATCATGGGCGACACGACGCTTCAGCCCGGCACAACAATTTCGCCCGGTCTCGATATCGCCAAGGCCTCCCTCTTTGACGCTGACGGCGTCCGTCTCTGAAATATACGGAAAAATCTATGTCTCAGACTATTTATGATGCGCTGGTCATCGGTTCGGGCGCTGCCGGCTCCTTTGCCGCCAAGGAATTGACCGCTCAGGGCCTCTCGGTGCTTTTGCTCGAAGCCGGCCCGGCCGTGAGCGAAAAGGATTTCGATCCTTTGCGCAAGAAACAGCCCGCCAGCAGCATCAACATTTGGGAGCGCGCCCGCGCAACGGCAAAGGGGCAGCCGATACAGGCACGTGCGGCCTTCTTTACCGAGCGCTTCAGCCATTTCTTCGTCAACGACCGGAAGAATCCCTATACGACTCCGAAGGATGCGCCTTTCCTCTGGATTCGTGGCCGGCAAGGCGGCGGCCGCCTGCACAGCTTCGGCCGGGTGTTGCTGCGCTGGACGGATGATGATTTCAAGATTAGGTCGCGAACCGGCAAGGGCATGGATTGGCCGGTCAGCTATGGCGATCTCGTACCTTACTACGAAGAGGTAGAAACCTGCCTCGGGCTTTACGGCAATCCCGACGGGGTGGAAACGCTGCCGGACGGCATCTATGCGCGTCCGGCAAAGCTGACGCCGGCCGAACAGATCTTCAAGAACGAAGTGGAGAGCCGCTGGCCGCAGCGGCACGTCGTCTCCTGGCGCTATATCGCCCCGGATGCCGAGCGTACGCCTAAGCCGTTGAGAGAGGCGCTTGCGACCGGGCGGCTGACCATCCGCCACGACGCCGTCGTTCGCCGCATCATGACGGACGGCAATGGGGGCCGGGCCACGGGTGCCGAGTTCATCGACCGCGTCACGGGCAAGATGGAGGCCGTCCACGCCGGCCTTGTCGTGCTGTCTGCCTCGCCGATCGAAAGCGTGCGGCTGCTTCTGAATTCAGCGTCCGCCAGCCACCCGCAGGGACTTGGCAACAGCTCCGGTGCACTCGGGCGCTATTTCATGGATCAGCTGCCCTGCCTTGCCTTCGGTTCCTTTTCAAAGGCGAAGGGATGGGCCATCGACGATTCCGCCCCGACCGATCCATTTTACAATCCTTCCGGTGGCATCTTCATGCCGCGCTTCGGAGCCGGTGACGTCGGCCGCGGCGATTTCGACTATCAAGGCAGCATCGGCCGGGCGCCCACGCCCGACAACCAACCCGCCCGGCTGGCGTTCTTCGGCTTCGGCCGCATGCTGCCCTATGCGGACAACCGCATCACCCTCGACACGAGGCGCAGGGATGCCTGGGGAATTCCCGTTCCGCATATCCGCTGCGTCATGGGCGAGGAGGAGCGCGCGCTGCTGCGCCAGCAGGAGGATGTGCTTGTCGACATGGTGCGCGGCGTCGGCGGAGATCTGGAATTCATCGGCTCCCCCACCGGCCTCAAGGAAATGGGGCGCGGCGCCTTTCCCGATGCTGATCCCTTCAGCCGCTTCATGTTCCGAAAGTGGTTCCGCAAGACCATGTGCATGGGCGCTGCGATCCATGAGACCGGCGGCGCGCGCATGGGGAACGACCCCGGAAACTCTGTGCTCAACGCCTACAATCAGATTTGGGATGTTCCGAACGTCGTCGTCACCGACGCCAGCGCTTTTCCCGGCAGCGGCATCGCGGGCACGACGCTCACCGTCATGGCATTGACGATCCGCGCCTGCCGAAAGCTGATCCAGCAGACCAAGACATAATCGTGAGGCAAGTACGTTGCCGGACGCCTGCAGTCGGATTTTCGGAGCCTTGTCCATACCCACAAGACATACGAAAGACGGCCGATCGCCGCTCCGCCACGCCGCAACAATACAAGCCGAGGTGGCGCGTCTTATTAAGAAGACGACACTGACCGCCGGTATTCGCGGCGACCTCAGCGAGCGGAACCACGCATGCGGCGAGCTAGCCGTGCAGCACGGCCGTCAGCCAGGCTGCAGCCTGATCGCCCGCCATCGTTCGCCTCGCCTTCAAGGGGAGCAAGACGTTGTAGCGCCCCTCGTCCATCAGCTTGGAATCGTCGAGAGCGACGAGAGTTCCATCGTCCAGGAATGTCTGGACGAGTGCGCTCCAGCCAAGGGCAACGCCCTGGCCCGCACGTGCCGCAAAGATCGTTTCTGTATAGTGATTGAAGCGGAGCGAGGGTCTTGCTTCAAATGCCGCTCCCGATTTGGCGAGCCAATGTGTCCAGGAGAGCCAGGACCGATCGACCGCATCGGTCTCGATGAAATCGTCCTTCTCCGACAAGGGACCGGCAATGCGTCGTTTGAAATATTCCGGCGAGCAGACCGGGACGATAACATCGCCGCGAGATGCAATGACCGTTCCGTCATTGAACGGCGGCAAACCATATCGGATAAGGATATCGACCTCACCGCTGTCGAGATCGATCTTTGTGTCCTGCGAAATAACCCTGATTTGTATGCCGGGATTGCGATCGCGAAAATCGGCCAGTCGCGGAAGCAGCCAGAAGGATGAGAAAGCAACCGTCGCGCCTATGGTAACCACGTCCTGCGACGAGGCTTTGATCGCCTCGATCGCGTCGACAATATTGGCAAAACTCTGGGCCAGCGACGAACCCAGCGTGAGGCAGGCGGCCGTCGGTTCGATTGCCCTGTGTTTGCGCAGGAACATCGGCTGACCAAGTTCATCCTCGAGCAAAGCGATCTGCCGGCTGACCGCCGCCTGGGTGACATCAAGCTCTCCGGCGGCGGCCGTGAAGCTTTTATGCCGGAGAACCGCTTCCAGCATCAGCAGCCCCGTCAATGACGGCAAACGCCTCCGAAACCGCATTCGTCATCTCCATTCATGAGTTTTCATTATGCGAACTTGAGAATTAATGCCGTTGAAAGCGCAACGGGACAAGCGCACCCTGCTGAGATTAAAGCATAAGGGGTACTCATGCTAAACAGGCTTCCTTCGTCAATTTCGGCATTACTCGACGCGCGCACGGACGGGTATTCGCTACCGGCCGGCCTCTATACGCGCGAAGACGTCTTCGACGCGGATATGGATGTGTTCTTTCATAGGCACTGGATTTGCGTCGGGCTGGAATGCGATGTACCGGAAGCCGGCGACGCTACGGTCATCGACATCGGCAAGACGAGCCTGATCCTCCTGCGTGACGACGACAACGAGATTCGGGTTCTGCACAATGTCTGTCGCCATCGCGGTTCGCGTCTCCTCGATGCGGGCAAGACGATCATCTCGAAGCTCGTCTGCCCCTACCACACCTGGACTTACGAATTGACCGGCGAACTGAGCTATGCGCCGCATATGGGCAAGGAGTTCGACAAAGAGTGCCACAGCCTGAAACCCGTCGCGTTCAAATCGATCGGCGGGCTCATCTACGTCTGTCTCTCCGACAATCCGCCGGAGGATATTTCCCTGCTGGAAAAGACCGTGGCGGAACGACTGGCGCCCTATGACATCAGAAATGCGAAAGTGGCCTATCAGACCGACGTCATTGAAGACGGCAATTGGAAGCTCACGATGGAAAACAATCGTGAGTGCTATCACTGTTCCGCAAACCATCCCGAACTCTGCGTGTCGTTCGTCGATCTCGATTTCGGTTTCGATCCCGAAGCTCTGAGCCCTGATGATCGCGCCCAGGCCGAAGAACACTTCCGGCTTTATGAACAGCGTACCGCGGCCTGGGAGGCCGATGGATATCCGTCCGCCGCCGTCGAGCAGCTTGTCGATTGTGCGACCAACTTCAGGACCCAGCGCCTGATCATCTCCGGAGCCGGCGAATCCCAGACGCATGACGCTACGGCAGCATCCTCGAAATTGCTCGGACAGATGACGCGAAAGGATCTGGGTGACACGCATCTGTGGGGTCACAATAGCTGGAACCATTTCATGGGCGACCACGCCGTGGTAGCAATCGTCATACCCTTGTCGGCTGGCAAGACCCTGGTCAGGACCAAATGGCTCGTGCACAAGGATGCCGTGGAAGGGGTCGACTACGATCTCGACAAGTTGACGGATGTCTGGATCGCGACCACGGATCAAGATGCGAGCCTCGTCGCGCGCTCGCATGCGGGGGCTCTCGATCCCGCTTACCAGCCGGGTCCCTATTCGCGCTTTTCGGAAACCAATCTCGATAAGTTTGCAACCTGGTACATCGATCGGATGCGCGCCAATGGCTACTGATCTCCTGCAGATGCAGAGCAAAGCGGGCAACCCCGGCAACTGGGACAAGGAGCACGACGACACGCTGGTCTGCATCGATATCCATCAGGAAACGCATGATGTGCGCAGCTTCACCTTCGCCTCTCCTGACGGCAAGCGCTTCGGCTTCGAAAGCGGTCAGTACTTTCTTTTCGATATCCCTGTCGGCGGCGATATAGAGCCGCGCTGCTACAGCATTTCGTCGTCGCCGCATCGACCCAACGCCTTCACGGTGACAGTCAAGCGGGTCCCGGGCGGCAGGGCATCGAATTGGCTCCACGACAATCTTGCCGTCGGGATGACGCTAAAAGCGCAGGGCCCTCTCGGGCATTTCATTCGCCCGCGCGACGCCGCTCGAAAGCTCCTGCTCATTTCGGGCGGATCCGGCATAACGCCGGTCATGTCGATCGTGCGTGATCTGGCCGATCGTTGCGAGCCCACGGATATTGTCTTCGTCCACGCGGCCCGCACGCCCCTCGATCTGATCTTCCGCCACGAGCTTTCATGGCTGGCCTCGCGGATGAAGGGACTGAGGTTGCATTTCCTGCCGGAAGGCGTCGGCGCAGAGCCGTCATGGGCGGGGCTAACCGGACGCATCTCGCCGGAATTCATCAAGCTTGCAGTGCCGGATATCGCCGACAGAATCGTCATGTGCTGCGGCCCGGCGCCATTCATGGCCGCAGCCCGCTCGATATCGTCAAGCCTCGGCGTGCCTTCCTCCAACTATATCGAAGAGAGCTTCGATGCCGCGGTGACCGAGGAGACGGCGATTGCCGCGGAGGAGATGCCCGGCAACGCGGTCTTCCAGGTCGAGTTCGTGAAACAGGCGCGCAAGATCGAGGTGTCGAGCGAGCAGACGGTCCTGTCATCTGCCAAGAAATCCGGCGTGCGGCTGCCGTCCTCCTGCGCGAACGGCGTCTGCGGAACGTGCAAATCCAAACTGCTCTCAGGCTCGGTCGAAATGAACCACAATGGCGGCATACGGCAGCGGGAAATCGACGCCGGGCTTTTCCTGCCCTGTTGTTCGAAGCCTCTCAGCGATCTGGTCGTGGATCGGTAAGCATCGCGCAAGGCGGCGCTCGTCATCGGGCAGCGAGAATCCAAGCGTGCGATCGGCCCTCGCGTTTCAAAGATCCTTGGCGATCCGAAGGCCGTCATAGATCGCGGCATGCGTGTTGCGGGCCGCGACGGCGTCGCCGATCCTGAACAGCTGGAATTTGCCCTCGGCATTGCGCGTGACCGATTGCGGCTCACCCGCCAAGAGCTGATCGTAGGAGGTCTCTCCGAGGTTCTTCGATAGCGGCTTCAGTTCGAAATAGAGCTCGTCGAGCGGGATGGTGCCGTGGTTCACCACGATCTGGTCAACGATGCGCTGCTTGGAAACCCCACCATAATCGCTTCCGACATTGGCGATGATCTGATTGCCCTGCTTTTCGGCCGACTCCAGCCGGAACGTCACGGTGAAGGTGGCGTCAAGCTTCTGCAGCGAACGCATATAGGGTACAAGGTTCATCGCCATGACCTCAGGCGCGAATGACCGGTCAGGCGTCATGATCTCGACTTTCGCGCCGGCTTTGGCGATGAATTCGGCCGCCTGCAGCCCCGCATGGTCGCCGGCATCGTCAAAGACCAGCACGTTCGCGCCGGGTTTGACATCGCCGGAGATGATGTCCCAGGAGGAAACGACCAGCTCGTTGCCCTTTGTCAGCACCTTGGTATGCGGCAGACCGCCGGTCGCGACGATGACGACGTCCGGGTCCTGAGCGATGACCGTCTCGGCATCGGCCCAGCTGTTGAAATGGAACGTGACGCCATGCTTTTCGCATTGGTTCATGCGCCAGTCGATGATGCTGATCATCTCCCGCCGACGCTCGCTCTGCGCCGTCAGCCTGATCTGGCCGCCTGGATCGTTGGCGGCCTCGAAGACCACGACCTCATGGCCTCGCTCGGCGGCAACGCGGGCGGCCTCGAGGCCGGCCGGCCCTGCTCCCACCACGACGACCTTCCTGCGGGCTGCAGCCTTTTCCACGATGTGCGGCATGGTTGCCTCGCGCCCGGTGGCGGCATTGTGAATGCAGAACGCCAGACCGCCCTGGTAGATTCTGTCGAGACAGTAATTCGCGCCGACGCATGGGCGAATGTCGTCTTCGCGCTTTTCCATGATCTTCAGCACGATATGCGGGTCGGTCATATGGGCGCGAGTCATACCGACCATATCGACCTTTCCAGTGGCAATGGCGTGGCGTGCAGTTGCGACGTCCTGGATCTTGGCGGCGTGGAAGGTCGGAAAATTCGTCGCGGCGCGGATTTCGCCGGCAAAATCGAGATGAGGAGCACTCGCCATCCCCTGGATCGGGATGACGTCGGTAAGGCCCGGATCGGTATCGATATGCCCGCGGATGACATTCAGATAGTCGATGAAACCGCTTTCCTTGAGCATTTTCGAAATCTGGATGCCGTCGGCCTTCTCGGTTCCGCCGGGAAGGCGTTCGTCAGCGGTGTAGCGAACGCCGAGGATGAAATCGTCGCCCACCCGCTTTCGCATCGCCTTGAACACGTCGAGACAGAAGCGCATGCGGTTCTCAAGCGGGCCGCCATAGGGACCGTCAAGCTCATTGGTCAGCGGCGAGGCGAACTGATCGATCAGATGACCATAGGCTTCCAGTTCCACGCCATCCATGCCGCCGGCCTTCATGCGCTCGGCGGCGTCGGCGAAATCCTTGATGATGCGCTCGATATCCCAATCTTCGAGCTTTTTCGGAAATGCGCGGTGCGCTGCTTCGCGGTGATGCGATGGGGCGACCACCGGCAGCCAGTCACCCTTGTCCCAACGCGTCCGGCGTCCGAGATGGGTGAGCTGGATCATGATTGCCGCGCCCTGCTCGTGGACGGCGTCCGTCATCTGCCGGATCCACGGAACGATCTCGTCCTTATAGGCGAGCAGGTTGTTGAAGACGGGAGGACTGTCGCGCGAGACGGCGGCCGACCCGGCCGTCATGGTCAGCGCCACGCCGCCTTTGGCTCTCTCCACCGTATAGGCCCGATACCGTTCCTTCGGCATTCCATCCTCCGGATAGGCCGGCTCGTGGGAGGTGACGATGATGCGGTTTTTCAGCGTCAGGTGCTTGAGCTGAAAGGGCTGAAGGAGAGGATCATTCGACATGTGCCGGACTCCGGATTAAGCATGCAGACCACAACGCTATGCAGAATGTACATATGTGTCAAGCCAGAAAACATCAGGGTCGACACGCCTGACATATGTGTACATTTTTCTTGCGCCAACCCCCGGAATTTGTTAGGAGATGGCATATGGATCAAACGTTGAACGATGGCGGCTGGCGTGGATCACAGGAGGGATGGCTGGAGGCTGCCTACGAATCCCTTCTCGAATCCGGCGTGGACTCGGTGAAGATCCTTCCGCTGGCCAAGAAGCTCAATCTGTCCCGCACCAGCTTCTACTGGTTCTTCAAAGATCGGGAAGAGTTGCTGGCCGGGCTGGTGGCGCGTTGGCGCGACAAGAATACCGGCAGCATCGTCAGGCAATCCGAGGCCTATGCGGAGACATTGGCCGAAGCCATGCTCAATGTTTTCGATTGCTGGCTCGACGAAAAGCTGTTCGACAGCCAATTCGAGTTCGCAATCAGAAGCTGGGCGCTCCAATCGGCAGAGATCCTGAGCGAAGTTCAGGATGCCGACCGGACGCGCATCGAAGCCCTCGCGCGCATGTTCATGCGCTTCGGCCACTCCGAAATCGCGGCCGACGTTCGGGCGAGAACGACCTATCTGGTCCAGATCGGCTATATCACGATGCAGTCCAAGGAAAACATCGCGCTCCGAATGAAGCGCATCCCCGAATATATCGCAATCTACACGGGCCAGGTTCCGCAGCAGCGCGAGCTCGATCGTTTTCGCGCGCGGCACGGATACAAGGCCGACTAGGAGGGTGCGGACGATGAGCGCTGGACTGAGGATCGGCATGGTCGGCGGAGCCGGACGGCTCGGCGGCGCAATCGCTACCTCAATTCTGAACGCCGGCATCGTCGAACCTCGAAATCTGTCACTATCCTATCGCCGGAAGACGACGGATCGCTTTCCAGGCGCATTCTGGACAACGGACAGCCAGGAACTAGCAGACAGATCGGATATTATCATTTTCTCCGTGCGGCCTGAGGACTGGCCAGCGCTTTCGGTGAATGCGAATGGTAAGCTGATACTGTCGCTTATGGCTGGCGTGCGCCTGGCTCACCTGTGTTCCCGCCACAATACCGAGCGAGCAGTTCGGGCACTCCCCAATGCAGCGGCGGAGGTCGCGCGCTCCTATACGCCGTGGATCACTTCGCGCAGCGTTACCGACGGCGATCGTGCTATCATGCGTGCCATCTTCAATGCGTGTGGAGTTCAAGACGAAATCACAAGCGAAAACGACATCGACTATCTGACGGGCCTTACGGGTTCCGGCCCGGCTTTCCCCGCATTGCTTGCGGCGGCAATGATGGATCATGCGATAGATTACGGGCTTGCGCGCGACGTAGCGCAACGAGCGATCATTACGATGCTGACGGGCACAGGCCGGCTGCTGGAGCGGCGAGAAGAATGTCCGGACGATATTGTCCGCACTTTCCTTAACTATCGCGGCACGACAGCGGCGGCGATCGAGGAAATGCGCGCCTCCGGCTTCGATGCCGCAGTGCGACATGGCCTGGCCGCGGCGTTCAGAAAATCGGTGAGCATGGGAGAGACATCCTGACAACCGTGCGGGCGGGTTTTGCGGCACCCCGCTCCCTTGAAAAAGATAGGCCGCTAAACAAAGGGAACGATAATGAAAAAGCTATTGGCATCGACCTGCATAACATTCGGCCTTTTGGGTGGAGCTTCCTATGCAAGCGCCGCCGGATGCGGCAGCGTCACCATCGCCAGCATGAACTGGCAAAGCGCGGAGGTCCTTTCGAACCTCGACAAGATCATCCTGAACGAAGGCTACGGCTGCGACGCGGAGATTACCGTTGGCGACACCGTCCCGACCATCACGTCCATGGCCGAGAAGGGTCAGCCGGACATTGCGCCGGAAGCCTGGATCGACCTGCTGCCGGATGTTGTCAAGAAAGGCACCGAGGAAGGCCGCCTTGTCGTGGCCGGGACCTCTCTTCCAGACGGGGGCGTGCAGGGCTGGTGGATTCCGAAATACCTCGCCGACGCCCATCCGGATATCAAGACCATACCGGATATGCTGAAGCACCCCGAACTGTTTCCAGATCCCGAAGACCCGAAGAAGGGCGCGATCTTCAATGGTCCTCAGGGCTGGGGCGGTACGGTCGTCACCTCTCAGCTCTACAAGGCCTTCAAGGCGGACAAGGCAGGCTTCACGCTGGTCGATACGGGTTCGGCGGCAGGTCTCGATGGTTCGATTGCAAAGGCCTACGAACGGAAGGAAGGCTGGGTCGGCTATTACTGGGCGCCAACGGCATTGCTCGGCAAATATGCGATGGTGAAGCTGGAGGCAGGCGTGCCGGCCGATGCGGCAGAGTGGAAGCGCTGCAATACCGTGGCAGACTGCCCCGATCCGAAGCCGAATGCCTGGCCGACCGATCATGTCGTCACCCTTGTCGCCAAGACCTTCTCCGAAAAGGCCGGTCCCGACGTCATGGACTATCTGAAGAAGCGCTCCTGGAGCAACGAGACCGTCAACAAGCTGATGGCCTGGATGACAGACAACCAGGCAAACGGCGAAGACGGCGCCAAGCATTTCCTGAAGGAAAATAAAGACATCTGGACGAAGTGGGTCTCGCCGGATGCGGCCAAGAAGATCGAAGCCGCCCTTTGACCGTGATAGTCTGCGGTGTGCGTGAGCGCACCGCAGCTCACTTGCCGAAAAAAATCAAAAAGACCCGACACGGCTTCTTTCAAGGAAAAGGGGAACCGAATGGAATGGTTTTACAAATTTCCTCACATGGATGACGATGCGCTTCGGAATCTGAAAAAAGCCATCGACGACGGCTTTCGCGCCTTCACGCGTGCCTATGGCGATCAGATCGAAAGCTTCTTTTTGCCTCTGCAGCATTTTCTGATTGCGTCCGAGCGCTTTATGACGCAGACGCCCTGGCCCATCATCACCCTGCTGATCATGCTGATCGCCTGGCTGGCGAGCCGCAGTCTCAAGATCGTACTCGGCTGTCTCGTGACCCTCTTGCTGATCGGCTATTTCGATATGTGGGAAGATACGATGCGCACGGTCTCCATGATCTTCGTCTGCACCGTTCTTTCGATCGCCATCGGCCTGCCGATCGGCATCGTCATGTCCCGCTCCGACAGGGTCCAAAAGATCATCAATCCGATCCTCGACGTCATGCAAACCATGCCGAGCTTCGTCTATCTCATTCCCGTCGTCATGCTACTCGGGATCGGAAAGGTGCCTGGCCTCATCGCCGTCGTCATCTATGCGATACCGCCGATGATAAGATTGACCGATCTCGGAATACGTCTGGTGGATAAGGATGTCCTGGAGGCGGCAGATGCCTTTGGCACATCCAATGCCCAGAAACTGTTCAAGGTCCAGTTGCCTCTTGCCTTGCCCACGATCATGGCCGGTATCAATCAAACGATCATGATGGCACTGGCAATGGTCGTCGTCGCATCGATGATCGGCGTTCAAGGGCTCGGCCAGCCGGTGCTGAAGGCCATTGCAAACCAATATTTCACGCTGGGAATCTTCAATGGTCTCGCCATTGTCGGCATCGCCATCATCTTCGACCGGGTAAGCCAGGCATACGGCAAGAGGCTCCAGAAGCACCGGGAGATCGTCCATGGCTGATCAGCGTTTCGGCGGCATCAAGATCCGCAGCCTCTACAAGATCTTCGGCCCCAATCCCTCCGCCTATGTCGATGCTGTCCGGAAGGGTATGACAAAGGCCGAGCTCAACCATACGCACGGACATGTGCTCGGGCTGAGGGACATCAACATCGAAATCCCGTCCGGCTGCATTCAGGTCATCATGGGGCTCTCCGGCTCCGGCAAGTCGACGCTCATTCGCCATATAAACCGGCTGATCGATCCGACTGCCGGCGAAGTTCTCGTTGATGGCGCCGACGTCGTGAAAATGAACGACACCGAACTGCGCAACTTCCGCAGACATCAGACTGCGATGGTATTTCAGAAGTTTGCGCTTCTTCCGCATCGCAATGTCCTCGACAACACCGTCTTCGGTCTTGAGGTGCAAGGTATGCCCCGCGCCAAAGCCGTCGAAGTCGCAATGAAGTGGCTGGAGCGCGTAGGATTGAAGGGGTTCGAACAAAAATACCCCAATCAGCTGTCCGGCGGCATGCAGCAGCGCGTCGGGCTGGCGCGCGCCCTTTCCAACGATGCACCCGTGCTGCTCATGGACGAAGCCTATTCGGCCCTCGACCCGCTCATTCGAATGGACATGCAATCCGTTCTCCTCGACATCCAGAACGAAATCAAGAAGACGATCGTCTTCATCACCCACGACCTCGACGAGGCGCTGCGGCTGGGGGATCAGATCGCCATTCTGCGGGACGGCGAGATTATTCAGCAGGGAAGCAGCCAGGACATCGTCCTTCGGCCTGCCGACGATTATGTTTCGAACTTCGTCAAGGAGGTGAACAGGGGCCGCGTCGTGCAGGTGGAGGCAATCATGGAGCCGTGGCGCGCGGGCGGCGTGTCTTCACAGATGACGATTCCTGTCGGATCCACGATCGAGGACGCCGTGCGCATGCTTGCCTCGGCTCCCGATGGCGACGTCACGGTCGTATCTCCCGCGGGCCAGCCCGTGGGTATCGTCAATTTCCGCCGGCTCGCCACTGCGATGGTCAATGCCCCGGCTTCTGTGGACAGGAACTCCAGCGATCTTGCTGCAGTTCACTGACTGTCGAAGCGCCATCCCCGCCGTTGCCGGTGAAAATCGCGGTGCTGATTTTTTCGCGCAGATAAAGGCATCCCATCCGGCTCGATAGGACGCCTTTGAATGATCACGCCGCCTTTTCGGGCCTGTTCGCCAGTCGATAGGCTATCAGATCTTCGATCGTGATCAGATGGAGCCGATGCCGTTCGGCGAAGACTTCAAGTTCAGGAAGACGGGCCATCGTGCCATCGTCGTTCGCCACCTCGCAGATGACTCCGGAAGGCGCAAGGCCGGCGAGCCGGGCAAGATCCACAGCCGCTTCGGTATGGCCAGGGCGTGACAGGACGCCGTTTGGATGCGCGCGAAGCGGAAAGATATGACCGGGCCGGGCAAATTCCTCCGGACGCGAGCCATGCCTGACGAGGGCTTGCACGGTTGCCGCCCTGTCGGCGGCGGATATTCCGGTCGTGGTTCCCGGAATGTAATCGACCGAGACGGTAAAAGCGGTCTTCAGGACTTCGGTATTGCGCGGCACCATCAGCGGGATATCGAGCTCGTCGAGCCTCTCGCCTTCCATCGGAACACAGATGAGGCCGCGGGCATGGTTCATCATGAACGCGATCGCCTGCGGCGTAACCGCTTCCGCAGCAATCACGAGATCGCCTTCGTTTTCGCGGTCGCGATCATCGACGACAACGACGATCTCGCCCCGCGCAATCGCAGCGATCGCATCTTCAATTTTCGAAATTGCCATTTCCTGCCTTTCAAGGGTTGCCGTTCGAAACGGCGTGCATGGCCTGTCAGAGCCACCATTTTCCCTTGGGCGAACAAGCATGCGAACACCACTGCAAAGCGGCGTCTCCTGCGTTGCTCTCTTCCATCCGGACTATGACCGTCGGCTCCGGCATCTCACCGGATCTGCTGACCCCTCCGAATGCTCGGAAGGCGCTCGCGGGCTCCGAGTTACCTCGATACCGCCGGTGGGGAATTGCACCCCGCCCTGAGAACAGGTGAAAGATAAGGGATCACTGCCTCATTCCGCAAGAGGCTTTGATTGCTGAATTTGGGAGAATCCGATCCGCCCGATGAACGCACCGTTCCTCATTGTCGAACTACGACATGATCAGGCCGCCATCGACGTTGATCGTCTGTCCGGTAATGTAAGCCGCATCGTCGCTCGCAAGGAAAGTGACGAGACCGGCCACGTCCTCGCCTGATCCGGCCCGCTTCATCGGAATGCCTTCTACCCATTCCCTCATGAGCTCGCCGGGACCGTAGTTGCCCAGGAGTTTGCCCCATGCCTGGTCATTATAGGCCCACATGTCTGTTTCGATGATGCCGGGACAAAAGGCATTCACGGTAATGCCCTCGGTCGCGACTTCCTTTGCAAGGCTCTGGGTAATGCCAACGACACCCATCTTCGATGCCGCGTAATGCGGCGTGTAGATGAAGCCATCGCGGGCCTGACCTGAGGCGGTATTGATGATACGACCGCCACGGCCATGCTTGCGCATGCGCGCAATCGCTTCTTGAGCGCAGAGGAAAACGCCCTTGGTGTTGACGGCCATGACCTTGTCCCATTCGCCCTCGGTCATGTCCTCGACGCGGGCAATGGTTATGACGCCGGCATTCTGGATGGAAACATCGATGGCGCCGAATGCCGTCTCGGCAGCGTCGTAGAGACCTTTCACGCTGGCCTTGTCCGTGACGTCGCCGACGTAGGAAATCGCTTTTCCGCCGTCAGCCTTGATCGCATTGGCGACCGCATGGACGGACTCCTCGTTGGCGGAGACCGCAAGATTGGCACCCTCGCGCGCAAAGCGTTTGGCAATCGCAGCACCAATGCCGCGGCTTGCGCCGGTGATGACGACGGTCCTGTTTTCGAAACGAAGCATTTTTATTCCTTTCGCGCTATTGGCTGGCAACGGTTCTCAGGGAGGACCGGTCGCACTGCCTGCATTTGCCGCGTCAAACGGCGGCCAGGATGATCCCGGTGAACTCCGACGCCTTCAGAGATGCCCCTCCGACGAGCGCGCCATCGACGTTGGAAACACCGAAGATCGCTTTTGCGTTCTGCGCCTTGACCGAGCCGCCGTAGAGGATCCTGACATGCTGTCCATCCCCTCCCATCCGCTCTTTAAGCATCTGCCGGATGGAGGAGTGCATCTCCTCGATCTGTTCGAGGGTCGGAACCAATCCGGTTCCGATCGCCCATACCGGTTCGTAGGCGATCGTCGTATTCGTACTGGTCGCGGTGTTGGGGATGGATGCTTCAAGCTGAGCGCGGACAACGTCGATCGCTCTTCCCTCGTCGCGTTCTTCGCGCGTCTCGCCGACGCAAATGATGCTTGCCAGCCCTGCCCTATGGACCGCGACGGCCTTGCCGGCGACGGCGGCATCCATTTCCCTGTACGCCGATCGGCGTTCGGAATGTCCTAGGATGACGAAGCGCGCGCCGATTTCGGCGAGCATCTCGGCGGAAACGTCGCCGGTGTAGGCGCCTGAAGCCTGGGCATGGCAATCCTGTGCGCCGACGGCAATCGCCGAGCCTTCGGTGCGCGCGACCGCCTTCTCGATCAGCGTGAAGGGCGGGCAGACAACGATGTCGCACGCCGCCTCGCCGGTTACTCCCTTCAGCGCCTCGATCTCAGCCAGGGAGGAAGCGAGACCGTTCATTTTCCAGTTGCCGGCAATGAGCTTCTTCATCACATCACCAGCAGCAGAAGCCGCCATCGACGAGCAGATCGACGCCCGTCACGAAGCTTGCGGCATTGGACAGCAGGAAGACGGCGGGGCCTACCATCTCGTCAACGCCGGCCATGCGCTGCATCGGCGTCTGCTCCTCGAAGAGCTTCGTCTGATGAACCATTTCCGGGCGCGTATTCATCGGCGTCGCGGTATATCCCGGCGAGATGGTGTTGACGCGGATACCGCGGCCGACCCACTCCATCGCCAGCGACTTGGACATGTGGATCACGCCGGCCTTGGAGGCGTTGTAATGGGCCTGGCTGAGGCCGCGATTGACGATCACACCGGACATGGATGCGATGTTGACGATCGATCCGCGCCCATGTTTCAGCATGGCGCGTGCCTCTGCCTGGCAGGACAGAAAAACGCCCTTCAGGTTGATGTCCATCAATGTCTGGTACTGGTCTTCTTCCATCTCCTCCGCAGGATTGGCATTGGCGATGCCGGCCGCGTTGACGGCAAGCGTCAGGGGACCGAGTTCCGCCTCTGTGCGGGCAACCGCTTCCTCCAGAGAGGATTTGCTGGTGACGTCGGCCGCAATCTGGATGGAGCGCCGGCCGGCCGCTTCGATATGCAAAGCCGTGTTCGCCAAGCCATCGTCGGAGCGACGATCAAGAAGTGCGACATCGGCACCGCATTGCGCAAGGCCGATTGCGATGCGCTGCCCGATCCCGCTTCCGGCTCCAGTTACAAGCGCAACCTGTCCGCTGAGATCGAAAAGCTTCGGGGCATTCAGAGTGATGTCGGACACCGCTCTTCCTTTCTGTTTGTCTAGATTGTCGCCAATTCCATGACCGAGACGTCGTTTGCCTCGTCACGGTTCAAAATACCTGCCTGCTTGCCCTGGGCCAGCACGAGAATGCGGTTCGACACGCCGAGAACCTCCTCCAGATCGGAGCTGACGACAATGACCGCCACACCCTGTTTCGCCAGATTCACGATGATGTCGTAGATGCTTGCGCGGGCGCCGACATCGATGCCCCGGGTCGGCTCATCGAGGACGACGACCTTGGGATCGCGCATCAGCCACTTCGCGATGACGACCTTTTGCTGGTTGCCGCCCGACAGGTCCGAGGCATATTGCTCGGCGCGGCCCTTGACGCCGAACTTCGCCACTGCCTTCTCGGCAAAGGCGCGCTTGACGCGCGATGTGATCCAGCGTCCGCCGAGCTTATCGAGATTGGCGTAGACGATGTTCTCGCTGATGCGGTGACCGACGACGAGGCCCTGTTCCTTGCGATCCTCGGGCACCATCACGATGCCCTTTGCGATCGCATCCGCCGGATCGCGAAGCTTGAGCTCCTTGCCCTCCAGCTTGATCGAACCGGCGCTGATCGGATCCGCGCCGGCAACGGCGCGGACAAGCTCCGTGCGGCCGGCACCGACCAGTCCGGCAATGCCGAGAATTTCACCGGCACGAACGTCGAACGTCACATCCCGAAAGGAGTCGTCGGGAGAGGTCAGGCCGTTGACCTGCAGCACCACGCGATCCGTCGGCTCCGGAAGAGCCGGAAACATCCGGTCAAGCGAGCGGCCGACCATGCTTTCGACGATCGTGCGAACGGGTGTAGCGCTGTCGGCAAATTCCTGGACGCGCTCGCCGTCGCGCAGAACGACGATGCGGTCGGTGATCTGCCTGATCTCTTCCATGCGGTGGGAGATATAGATGATGCCGACGCCTTCCGAGCGGAGCTTTCTCACCTGCTCGAACAAAGCCTCCGTTTCCGCTCCACCGAGCGCGGCGGTCGGTTCGTCGAGGATCAGCAGCTTGGCATTGAGCGCCAGCGCCTTTGCGATTTCGATGAGCTGCTGGTTGGCTGTCGACAGGCCGGCGACCTTGCGCGTCGCAGGGATATGCAGATTGAGGCGGGCGAGCTGCTCCTGCGCGCGCCGGACCATCTGGGGGCGATCAATGGCGCCGTTCTTCATCGGCCATCGTCCGATGAAAACATTTTCGGCGATCGAAAGATGCGGCAGAAGCTGCAGTTCCTGATGGATCAGCACGACACCCTTGTCGATGGCGTCGCGCGGAGTGGCCGGGGCATAGGGCTGCCCCAGCCATGTCATGGTTCCCTCGGAGGGCGTGCGTGATCCGGCAATAATGCCCGACAATGTCGATTTGCCGGCGCCGTTTTCACCAAGAAGTGCCACCACTTCCCCCGGATGGACATCCAGGCTGACATTCTTCAGCACCTGAAGCGGTCCATAGCGCTTGGATATGCCCCTCAGGGAAAGAACGGGCTCAGTCACGGCACACCTCCTCAAGACTTCGGCACGATTACGGATGGTTGGCGATGAAGCCTGCCACGTTTTCCTTGGTCGTCAGCGTGGCGTCCATGAGCTGCACGGCAGGCACCTTTTCGCCGGCGACGAGCTTGACGGCATTGGCGACCGCATCGCGGCCCATCTTCTGTGTCTGCTGGGTCGCGGTGACGTCGAAGACGCCCTTGCTCAGTGCTTCGAGAGCCGCCGTATCGCCATCGAAGCCGCCGACAACGATTTTCTGCGACGGGTTTGCCACTTTGATCGCCTGCGCGGCGCCGAGTGCAAGCGCGTCGGCCTGAGCGAACACGATCGATACGTCTGGGTTTGCCTGCAGCATGTTCTGCATGATCTGGAAGCCCTCGTCCTGAGCCCACATGTTGGAATACTGCTCGGCGACCACCTTCACGCCGGGATTTGCCTTCAGCGATTCGGCACAGCCCTTGCTGCGGTCGACTTCCGGCGTCGTGCCCTTCTGGCCATGGATGATGACCATCTTGCCCTTGCCGCCGGCCTGCTTGAAGATGTAGTCGCAAACGGCCTTGGCGGATGCGACGGAATCCGTGGCAAGGAATGTATCGCCTGGGGCGCCATCGGCATTGCGGTCAACGTTGACGACCGGAATTCCGGCGTTCTTGGCGAGCTTGACGGGAACGCTTGCCGCTGCCGCGCCGGCCGGGATGTAGATCAGGGCATCGATATTCTGGGTGAGCAGATCCTGGATCTGATTGATCTGGGTCGGGCCGTCGCCTTTGGCATCCACTGTGACCACCTGGATGCCGCGCTTCTTGGCTTCATCCTCGACGGACTGCTTGATCTGGTTGAAGAAGTTTGCCTGCAGGTTTGCAACTGCCAGGCCGATTTTTTTGGTGTCTTTCGCCTCAACGGATGCCAGTGACATCGCCAGCACGGCGGCCGAGGCCAGAAGAATGCGCGTAAATTTCATTTCATTTCCTCCTTTTTGGTGAACCCTTGGGTACATCCTCCCCCTCGGGCATTTGATCCGCTCCAAACCTCTCGGAGAGGAACTGCTAGAGGTCCGCCGGACACGGACCTGAATGTCAGGCCCGCCGCCTGCGGATCGTTTCCGCACCGACCGCAAGCACGATGACGATGCCGATGATGACCTGCTGCAGGAATGGCGAGACGTTGAGCAAGTTGAGACCGTTGCGCAGGACGCCGATGATCAGCACACCGATAAGCGTACCGCCGATACCGCCGGATCCGCCGGACAGGGAGGTTCCCCCGATGACGACGGCCGCGATCGTGTCGAGCT
Source organism: Hyphomicrobiales bacterium (assembly GCA_900468625.1). GTDB lineage: Bacteria > Pseudomonadota > Alphaproteobacteria > Rhizobiales > Rhizobiaceae > Rhizobium. The sequence goes on along the minus strand of UBUL01000027.1, from coordinate 118,660 downwards.
CGTATCCAAAGCCGCTCGACGGCTGAACCGAGTCGAGTCGCGCTGCCAGCACGATACCGGCGAGACCTGCAAGCACGGCGCTTGCGACATAGACGGCGATCGTCACGAGCTGGACATTGATGCCGGCAAGACGCGCGACTTCCGGATTGCCGCCCACGGCATAAAGCATGCGTCCCTCGGAGCGGAAGTGCAGGAACACCCAGGCGACGGCGACAACCGCCAGCATCAGGAAGACCGTCGCGGTCAGCACGCCGAAATGGCGATCGATCGCAAGCATCATGAACCAGTCGGGAAATCCGACGATCTGCTGCCCATCCGTGATCATGTTGGCAACGCCGCGCGCGGCCGACATCATCGCAAGCGTCGCAATAAAGGCCGGAACCCGGAACAGGGTCACAAGAAGTCCGACGATCAGCCCGCTTATCGCGGAGGCGACGAGCGCGACCGCAATCCCCGCCGCAAGCGGCAGGCCGGCGATATTCGCCGTCCAGCCCATGACCATCATGGCGAGTGCAAGGACCGAACCGACCGAAAGGTCGATGCCGCCGATCAGAATGACGAAAGTCATGCCCACGGCCATGATCCCTAGCACTGTGATCTGGTCGAGAATGTTGAGGCCGTTGCGAAGCGAGAGAAACGCATCGGTGCTCAAACTCAGGAACACACAAAGCGCGAGTAATCCTACCAGCGGTCCTGTAACGCCGGTGAGCTTGCTCAGCCATGTCGCGGACGGACGGCTCTGTCCATTGACGTCGATCGCCACCATCATTCCTCCCTGGAGCTTAGGGCCAGCGGCCAATATTCGGCCGATCGTTTCTCAAGTGCGAATATTTATTCACATATGCTGGAAAATTCAATACCAACTTGTTTTGATGCTGTCAACCAAGTCTTTTTGGCCTGTTTTGGCGAGAAGTCGCTTGCGGGGGCTTGACTAACAATCTTCCTGTGCAAAAATATAAATACATGAATATTTATTCACGCGAGGAAACGATGGAGCCTTCCGAACTTGAACGTGTTGCTCGTCAGATACGTCTACGAGACCTCCAGGCAGTCTACGAGGCAGGCGCCGGGCATATCGGCGGCGAGATGTCCGTGATCGACCTCCTGGCCGCGCTGTACTTCCGCGTGCTGCGTGTCTGGCCGGACCAGCCGAAACATCCCGACCGGGACAGGTTCGTGCTTTCGAAGGGACATACCGCATGCGCGCTCTATGTCACCCTGGCGAAACGCGGCTTCATTCCCGAGGACGAAATCTCGACGTTCCTGAAGCCGCACTCGCGGCTCAATGGCCACCCGAATTGCAACAAGGTGCCAGGCGTCGAAACCAATACCGGTCCATTGGGACATGGCCTGCCGGTCGCGGTCGGTATGGCCAAGGCCGCCAAACTATCGGGCGCCGGCTACCATACCTATGTGATCACCGGCGACGGCGAGATGCAGGAGGGCTCCAATTGGGAAGCGATCATGGCCGCGGCGCAGTTCCGCCTGGACAATCTCACCTTGATTGTCGACCATAACCGGTTCCAGCAAGGGGCGGCACTTTCGGATACGAACGACATCGCGCCGCTTCGCCCGAAGCTCGAAGCTTTCGGCTGGGATGTTAGCGAAATCGACGGCAACAATATGCATGAAGTCGTCCCGGCACTCGAACATCGAAGCGACCGCCCGCATTGCATCGTGGCCCATACCAACAAGGGACACGGAATCTCTTTCATGCAGGACCGTGTCGACTGGCACCACAAGGTTCCGAACAAGGAACAATACGAAGTCGCATTGGCAGAATTGTCGGAGGCACTCTAATGAACGCGCCTGTGAATGCACAAAAGCTCCATGACTGCCGAGACGCCTTCGCATCGACGCTCGAGCGCCTCGCGGCCGAGAACGAGACGATTGTGGCGGTCTGCAACGATTCGGTCGGATCCTCGAAGCTCGGCGGCTTCAAATCCAAGTTTCCCGACCGTCTGGTCAATGTCGGCATCGCCGAACAGAACATGGTGGGGGTCGGCGCGGGCCTGGCCAATGGCGGACGCCTTCCCTATGTTTGCGGCGCTTCGCCGTTCCTGACAGGCAGATCTCTCGAGCAGATCAAGGCCGACATTTCCTACTCGAACGCCAACGTCAAGCTCGTCGGCATTTCGTCCGGAATGGCCTATGGCGAGCTCGGTCCGACCCATCACTCGATCGAGGATTTCGCCTGGACGCGCGTTCTGCCCAACCTTCCCGTGATTGCGCCCTGCGACCGCATCGAGACGGCCGCCGCGGTGGAATGGGCGGCAAGCTACAGCGGCCCCTGTTTCCTGCGCCTGTCACGCGTCGGCGTGCCCGATCTCCTGCCGGAAGGCCACAGGTTCGAACTTGGAAAAGCCAATCTTCTGCGGGAGGGCTCTGATGTCACGCTCATCGCGAACGGCACGCTGACCCATCGCATGATGAAAGCCGCTGATATTCTTGCCCAACGCGGCATAAGGGCGAGGGTGCTCAATCTCGCCACGGTCCGTCCGATCGACGAGAATGCCGTCATTGCCGCCGCCAAAGAAACTGGTGCGATCGTGACGGCGGAAGAGCATTCGATTTTTGGCGGGCTGGGATCGGCCGTGGCCGAGGTTGTCGTCGACAACGCCCCGGTTCCGATGAAGCGCCTCGGCGTGCCCGGCATCTACGCGCCAACCGGCTCGGCCGAGTTCCTGCTCGACGAATTCGGCATGGCTCCAGCGGCCATTGCGGACGCCGCACAAGCGCTTATCAAGCGCAAGTAGACGAACGGCGCGCATTCGAGCCGGGGCGGATAGGCCCCGGCCGTGTCATTAGAACCGGATGATTTTAGGTCGAAACGACCTAAAATCCGAATCCGCCCAGAATCAAAGAAGCAGAGCACGGTGTCGTCCGAAAGCCGCTCACACTTTTCGGCATCATGTTCTGGTGGAGGATGCAAATGCGGGCCATTCTGGCAATCGACCAGGGAACCACCAATTCCAAGGCGGCGCTGGTTTCAGAGCGTGGCGAGATCATCGCCAGAGGGTCGGCGCCGGTCGGAATCTCCTATCCGCAGCCCGGCTGGGTCGAACAGGATCCGGAACGGATCCATGCGTCCGTCTGCGAGGCGATCGCTTCATGCCTGGAAGCCGCGCCCGGCACGGCAATCGAAGCCATCGCGATTTCCAACCAGCGGGAATCCGTCACCATTTGGGATGCGGAAACAGGCAAGGCGCTGGGACCGGTGCTCAGCTGGCAATGCAGGCGCACCGCGCCGGATTGTGAGCGTCTCGTCGCCGACGGGCATTCGGAGCGTGTCGAAGCACTGACCGGCCTTCCTCTCGATCCGATGTTTCCAGGTCCGAAGTTCCGGTGGCTTCTCGATCGGGTCGCGCATGGGCGAAAGGTCCGTATCGGCACGATCGATAGCTGGCTCATTCATTGCCTTACCGCCGGTCGCAAGCATGTGTGCGATGCCTCGAATGCAGCACGAAGCCAGTTGCTCGATCTCGAAGCTCAAGCCTGGAGCGAAGAACTGGGCGCGATTTTCGGGGTCGATATCCGGCTCCTTCCCGAAGTACTCGATAGTTCCGCGGATTTTGGAACCACAAGGGGTCTTGCTGGCGTCCCGGACGGCACACCGATCAGGTCGGCCATCGGCGACAGCCATGCGGCCTTGTTCGGCCACGGAGCCTTCAAACCGGGCGATGGCAAGGCGACCTTCGGAACCGGGTCTTCGGTCATGACAACGCTGCCGCGCTTCATCGCACCGCGCAACGGCATTACCACAACGGTCGCCTGGCGCATCGCCGGACAGCCAACCTTCGCCTTCGAAGGCAACATCCTCGTTTGTGCCGCGAGCCTGCCCTGGATGGCGGACATTCTGGGCCTTCCGGATGTGGCTGCCCTGGTCGACCTTGCCGCAACCGCCGAACCGGGAGGGCCGGGATTCGTGCCTGCCTTCGTGGGGCTGGGTGCACCCTACTGGAATTCCGACGCCCGCGCTCTCTTCTCGCAGATCAATTTCAGCACCACCCGTGCGCAGATGGCCCGTTCGGTCACCGACTCGATCGCTTTCCAGGTTTATGACGTGATCACGGCGATGCGGACGCAAAGCGGCGGCGAACTCGGCACGCTCTACGTGGACGGCGGGCCGAGCCGAAACCGTTTTCTCATGCAGTGCGTGTCGAACCTGGTAAAACACGCCATCATCCAGTGCGAGGCACCCGAGGCGTCGGCGCTCGGTGCCGCTTATCTTGCAGGCCTTTCGATCGGCCTCTGGCCGGATCTCGATGCCATCGCGGCGCTTCCGAGAAATACTGAAGTCATCGAACCGGAAGATATCGACGATACGGCCCTCCTGAATAGGTGGAATGATGCGCTGGCCCGCTCGACGTTGCGCGCAACTCCGGCTAAAGGTGAATAAAAATTCACTCCGGTGTCAACGATGGCTCGCCTTAACGAACTCCGCCTCATCTCAAGAGTTGCCCAGATGTACCACATTGAAGGGAAGCGGCAGGCGGAGATCGCGCAGCATCTTCGTCTATCGCAGGCAACTGTCTCGCGAATGCTGAAGCGGGCCGAGGCGGAAGATATCGTGCGCACGAGCGTCATTCCGCCCGTGGGCACGTATAGCGAACTCGAAGGAGCGCTGCGCGAGAAATACGGTCTTCCCGAAGCGATTGTCGTCGAATGCACCGAAGACCGGGACGGAGCCATCATGGCCCGGATCGGCGAAGCTGCCGCTCACCTTCTGGAAGTGACCCTTGCACCCGGCGAGATCATCGGCGTGTCGAGCTGGAGCCAGACGATCTTCAAGATGGTGGAAAATATCCATCCCCAGAAGAGCGCCCAGGCCAAATATGTCGTCCAGACGCTTGGCGGCATGGGCGACCCGTCGGTCCAGACGCATGCCACCCAGCTTACCACCCGACTTGCACGACTGACCGGCGCCGAGCCGAAGCTTCTTTCCGTGCAAGGCGTCACGACCTCGCGCGAGGCCAAGCTTCTGATGCAGACGGACCCCTTCGTGCGGGAGACGATGGATCTCTTCGGCAGCATCACACTCGCCATCGTCGGCATCGGAGCCGTCGAACCATCGGAGCTGCTTTCACGGTCCGGCAACATCTTCTCGTCGCGGGAGCTTGCGGACCTTGCCGAGGCAGGTGCCGTCGGCGACATATCGCTGCGTTTTTTCAACAAGGACGGCAAGCCGGTAAAGACGCCGCTCGACGAGCGCGTCATCGGCCTCCCGCTGGAAGACCTCGAACGGGTCGACCGGGTCATCGCGCTCGCCGGCGGCGCGAAGAAGACCGCGGCGATCGCCGGCGCCTTGAGGATCGGCGTTATCGATACGCTGATAACGGACAAGTTCAGCGCCGAACGCCTGATCGAATCATAAGGCCCGAAAGGAACCGCAACCTGCGATCACCACTGACGTCCCTTTGCGACCCCGGCACCTGACTTTCCTGCCGAACCGGCTCGGTGAGCATCCACCAGTTTCACACCCAATCTCCACGATTTCTGCACGGAATTCGTTTTTGCTGCGTGTCGCCAGGCTTGCGGCCGGAACGTTCGCTTGTCGCCGACGCTCTCCTGCGAACCTGACCACAGTCATTGAGCTGCATGCTGCGGGAGGGATGCCGTGTACAAGAAGGATCACCCCACTGTCGCCGACTGGATCGTGATGCTGTTCCGGATAGCGCTCGTTATCGCAACCCCTGCAATCGTCAGGCTTCTCCGCTCCGTCCCCTTCATCGTCGTGATCGCCGCATCCTGCCTGACGATACTTTCCCTTCTGCTCGTTGAAGAGTGGCCTTCGTCAAGCGCCGTTGTTTGGTGAATAATCCCCGAATATCAGCAAGTGAATTGGCGCTGTTGCTGCCGATATCGTGTCGGCATCAATCTTGCGATTCCCGCGGAACTATTGTTCGTGCCTGGAAGCCGCCATGCCAGGCTTGCTGTTGCAGCCGGGGCAACATAACGCCCGGCCTTGGCGGCCGCCTGCATCAAAAGGATCGCTGCTGCACCGAAAGCCGCCCCGAGCAATCCGCAATAGACCGACAGATCGGCCATACCATTAGAGATATTTCGTAATGGTCTTGAATTCGTCGATGGATTGCCGCTTGTCGCGCGGGAGGGCTCCGATGGTTTCTTCTAGGCAATGATCGAGATGATCCTGAATGAGGGTGCGCTTTGCGTTGACGATTGCCTTCTCGACGGCCGACAGCTGTTGGGCGATGTCAAGGCACGGCTTGCCGTCCTCGATCATGGCGATGACGCTCTTCAAATGTCCTTGGGCACGCTTGAGCCGCTTGACGATCTCGGGATGGGTCTCATGGGTGTGTTGTGTCATGCCCTTGTATCCTGCGGGAGGGGATGACTGTCAATGTCAGCCGCGTTGCGGCCGAAAGGCCTGCCATTCCACGTCGAGCTCATGTGAATCTCAAAGGGCGACCTGGGAGCTTCGAGACGCCCGCATAGTTCAGTAGAATCAAATGCTCGAAATAGCCAAATCGCCGGAAGTACTTATCCGATTTCCGCCTTGAACATCTTTAAACCTATGAGCGTAATGCCTACGTCGTCTATCGTTATGTCTATCAAGGCAACACCGATGTGAGACCGCATCAAAACCACGCCCTTCCTCGGTGGGGACTGAGGGCACGTGGTTATTTCTCCAGACAATGAGCCACCTAAACTTCGACACATCATTGGTGCGTCGAGCGCGTAGGTATGCAATCTCCCCATTTTATCGACCAATACCAACCGGGCGGCTGTCGGGTGGACGAACCCGTGCGCCCATAGGAGAGAAGAGATGGAAGCCCTACCCAATCTCAGTCCGATGGAATGGATGGCGATCGAAATCGCCGTTCCCGTCATCGTGCTGGCAATACTTTTTCGGTGGAGCGGCATAATCCGCTATATCCCCAACGACAGACTTGGCATCCTCGAAAAGCTGTGGAGTTTCCGTGGCTCCGTCAGGAACGGCTTCATTGCACTCAACGGCGAAGCTGGTTTCCAGCCGGACGTCGTGCGCGGCGGCCTGCATTTCTTCATGCCGTTCCAGTATTCGATGCACCGCGCCAATCTCGTGACCATTCCCCAGGGGCAGATCGGCTATGTCTTTGCCCGCGACGGCAAGCCGCTGCCGCCGACCCAGACTCTTGCCTCGAATATCGAAGCGGATGACTTTCAGGACGTGCGCGGTTTTCTCGTAAAAGGCGGGCAGAAGGGGCCGCAGCGAAAAATTCTCCGCGAAGGCACCTATGCCATCAATCTCGCACAATTCATCGTGCTGACCGCGCAATCGATCTATGCCGTCAATCTCAGCTCCTCCGAACAGCAACTGTTTGCCGACATGTCGACGCTGATTACCGAGCGGGAGGGTTTCGAGCCCGTCGTCATCCATGACGCGCAGGACATGATCGGCATCGTGACCATCCATGACGGCCCGGCACTGCCCGATGGCGAAATCATCGCGCCGACCGTCGCCAACGATCCGAAAGATCCGAACTTCCATAACAATTTCCAGGATCCGGAGAAGTTTCTCAATGCCGGCGGCTATCGTGGCCGTCAGTTGCAGGTGCTTGCCGACGGCAGCTACTTCCTCAACCGCATTTTCGCAACCGTCGAGTTGGTCGACAAGACGATTATCGGCGTTGGCACGGTTGGTGTCGTCGTCTCCTATACCGGGCGTCGCGGCGCGGACCTCTCCGGCCAGACCTATCGCCATGGAGAACTGGTCGAGACCGGCGCCCGCGGCGTCTGGTCGACGCCCCTTCTGCCGGGCAAATATGCCTTCAACACCTATGCCGGCAATATCGTCATCGTGCCCACCACCAACTTCGTGCTCAAATGGACGAAGGAGCAGTTCGGCGAGCACCGATTGGACGAAAATCTCTCCGAAGTGTCCTTGATCACCAAGGATGCGTTCGAACCCGTGCTGCCGCTCTCGGTTGTCGTCCATATCGACTATATGAAGGCACCACTGGTGGTACAGCGCTTTGGGGATATCAAACGGCTGGTCGAACAGACGCTCGATCCGATGGTATCGGCCTATTTCAAGAATATCGCCCAGACCAAGACGCTGATCGAGCTCTTGCAGGAACGCAGCGAGATTCAGCGCAAATCCGGCGAGGAAATGCGCGAAAAGTTTGCCTCCTACAGTCTCGAATTGCAGGAGGTCCTGATCGGCACGCCGCGCGCCAGCAACGGCCAGAACAGCATCGAGCAGATCCTGATCCAGTTGCGGGAACGCCAGATTGCCGTCGAAAAGGTCGAGACTTATAAACTGCAGGAAGCGGCTGCGATTCAGGAGCGCACCTTGCGCGAAAAGGAAGCGCTCGCAGAACAACAGGCCAAGATCACGACATCGGCGCTCACTATCGAGATCAGCGAGAACGAGGGCAAGGCGCAGCTTGCCCGTACCCGCCAGCAGGCGGAAACCATTCAGGTTACCGCCAAGGCGGAAGCCGAGAAGGTACGGCTTGCCGGTCTGGGCGAGGCTGACCGGATCAAGGCTATTGCGCTTGCCGATGCCGAGCGCATCAAGGCGACCGGCCTTGCCGATGCGGAGAAAGTACGCGCCGTCGGCCTGGCGGAAGCCGAAGCTACGGAGAAGAAAGTGGCGGCGTTCGGCGGCCCGGACTATCAGCTCAATTCGCAGGTCCTGATGCGCTTTGCCGAGGCGATCGAGAACGGCAGGCTGCCGCTCGTGCCGCAGATCCAGGTGGGCGGTGGCGCTGGCGAAAAGGGCGCGGCCAATGGCCTTGTGGAAATGATGTTGTCGATGCTGGTTGCCGACCGGCTTGGACGGCAGGAGCCGGCGGCGGCACCTGCGGCGATCGCGCAAGATTGAGTGTCCATGGGCCGGTAGCGCCGGCCCATCCCGCACTCTGCCCGCAAATAGCAATGCCGTAGCTGGCGACACCCCCAACGATTATCAAATGATCGCCTGGCTCTTGGATCATAGTTTTAAGCAATCGCCCCGTCCAAGATACCGATTACGGTCCCAAATCCGCGGCATTCGCATCCGCTCATGGCAGAGCGCCCGCTTCATCGGCAACTCGCTCCAGGTTGCCTTCCTGCAGACATGGCTATTGATACCGAGCGCAACCTATTCGATAGTGCCGCCGGTAACATATCCCCTCTCCATCCCGAGACTTGCATGTCCTTCCTCAATTCGAGATTTTCTGCACGGATGCGGCATCTGGGCGCCATGGTGTCGTTCGCAATCCTACTCGCCGTGACATCGCCGCTCCAGGCCGCTCAGCCGGCCACAGCCTGGCCGCAGGCCGCAAGCGATTTGCAACCGGATCCGGCCGTACGATACGGGACGCTTCCGAACGGCATGAAGTTTGCCGTCATGCACAACGCCACGCCGACCGGTCAGGTAGCGATCCGCTTCCGCATCGAAGCGGGATCTCGCGACGAAGATGATGACCAGCGCGGTTTGGCACATTTTCTCGAACATATGGCCTTCAGAGGCAGCACACACTTTGCCGAAGACGACATGGTCGCTCTCCTTCAACGCAAGGGGTTGACATTCGGGCCTGACGTTAATGCCCACACCTATTTCGATCAGACCATTTACAAACTTAATCTTCCAGAGGCCGACGCCGGTACGGTATCGACTGGCTTGATGCTGATGCGCGAAACCGCCAGTGAACTGAGGCTGGATGAGGCCGCATTCGAACGCGAACGTGGCGTTGTGCTTGCCGAAGAAAGGCAGACCGACACACCGCAGGCACGCGCCGATCATGCGCTCCAGAGCGTGCTCCTTGCCGGTCAGCTCGCACCGCTGCGCCGGCCGATCGGTGACACAATCATTATCCGCAACGCGACAATCGACCGGCTCCGTGACTATTATCATGCCAATTATCGCCCGGATCGCGCCACCCTTATTGTCGTTGGCGATATCGAGCCGGCGGCGGTCGAGGCGGAAATCAGACGACGTTTCGATGATTGGTCTGCCGACGGCCCCGTTGCGACGAGACGCTCTCTCGGTGCATTCCGAAAACGCCAGGCTGGGGTCGACATTCTCAGAACCTCAAGTGGCATAGGGCTTCTGGAATTCGCTTGGATGCGCCCTCATGACGAAGCATCGGATACGCGTATCTCACGTCGGCAGAAGTCGGTCCGGGAAATCGGGCTGCGTATCCTCGCGCATCGCCTCGACCTCCTCGCGCATCAACCCGGTGCTCCATTCTTCAAGGCAAGAGCTAGCGCCGGCACCCTGCTCGAATCCGCCGATATGATCACCATCTCTGCGGAAATTGCACCCGCAGCTTGGCAAAGCGCATTGACCGTCCTGGACCAAGAACAGCATCGCCTAGCCAAATTCGGCGTCCTCCAATCAGAAGTCGATCGTGAACTGCTGGAAGAGCGCACCACTCTGCAGACGGCAGCGGTAGGCGATGCGGCGCGGACCAGCGCCGTCATCGCCGACGGGCTTACCGCGAGTATCGCTGAAGGGAAAGTCTTCCTGTCCCCCGCCCAAGCTCTTACGCTCTTCGACAGCACAGCAAGAAAGCTGACAGCGGCCGATGTCAACAAGTCGCTGCAACAGGCTATCGCCGTCAACGGGCCGCGCATCATCCTGCAAACACCACAGGTGCCGACCGGCTCGGAGGCCGCCGTCGAAAAGGCCTATAAGGCTTCGCAGGCCACGCCCATTTCGGCGCCGGTACCCATCACCACTCCTCTATGGCCATATACCACATTCGGCCCGTCGGGTTCGGTAAGCGAGACCCGTGCCATCGAAGATCTCGGCATCACCTTGGTGAGTTTCGCAAATGGCATGCATTTGGCCGTCAAGCCGACAAAGTTGCATGAGGGCGAGGTGCTTGTTCGCGTCGATATTGGCCACGGCCGGCGCGATTTTCCGATCGCTCGGCAAACGGCGGCCTGGACGGCAGCCGCATTTGTTCCCGGCGGCTTGAAAGCAATCGGTTACGATGAGATGTGGCAGGCTCTGTCGGGAAAGGAAGTCAGCATTCGTTTCTCATTCAACGATGAGGCATTCACACTTCAAGGCAAGACGCGTCCCGAGGATCTGACAACGCAAATGCAGATGCTTGCTGCTTATGCTTCCGACCCGGCCTATCGTCCGCAAGCCTTTACACAGCTTCAATCGTCTTACCAGAACGGTCTCGGCGATCGCGAATTGACGGCCGGCAACATAGCCGATCGCTTTCTTCCCGGCTTGCTGCATGCGGGCGATCCGCGCTGGGCCGTCGCCGACCGTCAGCTGATATCCTCGGTTTCGCCCGCGGATTTCCGGGCACAATTCGAGCCCTATCTCTCGAAAGGATCAATCAATATCAGCATCGTCGGTGACGTGACGATCGAGGATGCAATCCGTCTTACCGCCGCGACCTTTGGCGCGTTGCCCGCACGGCCGGCGACGATGCCGACAGTCGATGGACCGGCCGTGCATTTTCCCGCGCCAACGAAGCAGCCGGTCGTGCTGCATCAGCTTCAGCGCAACGACAATGCGGCCGCGCTGGTTGCCGTTCCCATGGGTGATCTATTGTCCGATCTGCCACGCACTTATGCGACGAGAATTGCCGGACGGATACTCCTTGATAGGCTAACCACGGAATTTCGCCGCAAGGAGGGCGCGACCTACACTCCTCGCGGCGATACGGTGCTCTCCGAATTTTTCCCGGGCTACGGCTATGCCTTTGTCTATGTGGAGACAACGCCCGACGAGATCGGGCGTTTTTACGAGATCATCGAAAAGATCGCAGGTGATCTGCGCACCGCCGATATTTCGGCGGATGAACTTGCACGCGCCAAACAGCCGTTCATCGAAAGCCTCGACCAGCGGCGCCAACGCAATGACTATTGGCTGCAGCAACTTTCCGGCATACAGGCTGATGGTCGGCGCATCGATTTTCTGCACACCATTCGCAATGGTTATGAGAACGTTACGGCACAGAGCGTGCGCACCATCGCCCAGGCCTACTTCACGCCCGAAAAATTCTGGAAATTCGAGGTGCTGCCAGCAGACGCCACCTTTAGGTAGATGGCAAGCGCATATCATGCGTTATGATCCCACATGCACGGTACACGACGCTACTGGTGAGAACGGATGATGTGGTTGAGTCACCAGCCGAACAGCAGCGCTGCCCCAGTTTGCCCATCGCCATCCTGTACGATCTGCGTGTCGGTGTTCCGCCCGAACTGGAAGACCCCGTAGGAATTGTCGTTGCCGTTCTGCCGCAGCGTGGCGGAATGGCCGTTACCCTCCTGGCGAATGATACCGACGTTATCCCGTCCATTCTGTGCGGCACCGGCATAATTGCCCTGTCCGCGCTGGCGAATGTCGGCGCCGCTGCGCACATGCTTGTAAAAGGAATAGGCTCTCAAACCCAGGTCCATCATGTCGGCATCTTCTGCGTTCTGGGGCGAGAGATAAAACGCGATCGAACCGCCGGCATTGGCGGGACCGGCCAGCGCCGAAAGGCCAAGAAATGCTGCAATCGTGGCACTGCCCAGGGTGGTGGCAAACTTGCGGTTCATGGATGTCTCTCCTTGTTCGGCCGTCATCAGCCAATGTCTTACTCTCGCACAACCAAGCTGAACCGTGTCGGAAGACGCCGTTCACCCACCATTTAACCGAGCGGACCCCAAACAGTGTACGGGCTTCCACGCAACTGCCGGCGCCAACCGGCGAAAGCCACTCGGCGGTTTGCTGAAACGCCGAGTGGCTCTAAAGTTTGCGCCTATGCAGTTCCGGACGGAAAGCTAAGTGGTTTTCCCAAAATGACATTCAGAATGCACCGGTCACCTGCCTGCTGCAGCTGACATTCGTTCCGTCCAGCTTCAGCCTGAGCTTCACGTCGTAGGAAGCACGGGCGGCACCGACGCTAATGCGGCCGAGCGACGCTGTGCGACCGGCCGCCACCGAAAAATCGCCGCCCTGCTGGATGTTCGAGGAGCCTCCCTCGCCACCGCCGGAGACGCTGACACTATAGGTGCCGCTTGCGTCCTTGTCGGAATGCACCAGAGGTTCGAGAAAGACGGTATCGCCTTCAATCCTGTCGCGGATCTCGCAGCGAACCGGCCCGGTTTGCGACCGATCGGCGTCGAGCACGGCAGCGCTCGCGCCGAGGGCGGCCAATCCGGCAAGTGTGACCGCCACGACGACGGAAATGCGTCTGTCGAAGCCAACCATGGATTATCTCCTTGTCATGGTTTGGGGAGCGGCCGGGAATAAGCCATCCCGGCCCCGCTGGGCTAAGGTCAATCGCAGGTCTGGACGAAAGCGGCGACATTGCCGCCGCCACCCTGGCTGACATTGGCGCTGCAGCCATGGCCGACCTGGACACCGGCCGTGATGTTGTCGTTACCGTCCTGCGTCAAGATTGCGGTGTGGTTCGAGCCGAACTGTCCGATGCCAGCCACGTTGCGGCTGCCGTATTGATAGGTCGCGCCATAGTTATTGCTGCCTTCCTGTCCGATGGCCGACAGGTTGCGATGACCATATTGCTGGCCGATGGCATTGTTGTAGCGCCCCTCCTGGTAGAAGCGGACGCGGTTGCTGTGGCCGTTCTGCGCACCGCCGGCCGAATTGTGCCAGCCGTACTGCTCTATGCGTACATCGTTTGCCAAAGCAGGGCTCATTGCAGTGCCGCCGATGGCAGTGGCAACAAGGATGCTGATAATGGACGTGCGGATCATTTTGGCTCTCCTGATGTGCGGATATGACCGCGGTTGAACGGCTCCTTGATAGGCCTCCGATCCAGAATGGATGCTGAAGGCAGCATTCATCGAAAATTCATGACCGTGGTTTCGCGGCGGCAATGGTGCGCCTGACTGTGCACCTCCGCTGATGTTGCCGGAATCCGGCGCGATCGACCCCGGCATTCATCCGGACGATCGACCCAGTACAGGCTGAACGCCGGATTGTATTTTTCTGCAACATTCATTGTGTACGTAGAGTATACAATTCTCTTGACTCACCGATCAGCGTGTGCGACCTTTCCCTCATCGGCAGGAGGCGATGAATTCAACTCCTCGCGGTATCTCACGGAGGACGTCGCAATGAAGGGTGGGAAGAACAGTCTTTACGACGATCTAAAGCGTCAAATTTTGACGATGGAACTCGATCCCGATCAGGATTTGGACGAAGTCAGTCTCAGCGAACAATACGGGCTCTCCCGTACGCCCGTCCGGGAAATCTTCCGGCGTCTGGAAGGCGAAGGCTATATCGATATCCGGGCAAACCGCGGCGCCCGCGTCAGCCCAATGAACCATCAGACCCTCAGGCATTTCTTCCTGGTGGCCCCGATGATTTATGCGGCGATCGGCCGGCTTGCGGTGCAAAATTTCAAGCCGAAGCAACTCATCGATCTCAAGGAAACGCAGGAACGGTTTCGATCGGCAAGCGCCTCCGGCGACCCCCTCGCCATGGTGCTCGAGAACAATCGTTTCCACGAAATCATCGGAGAAATGTCGTTCAACGCCTATCTGCAGCCGAGCCTGGGTCGCCTGCTGATCGACCATGCACGGATCGGCCACACCTTCTTCCGGCCGAGGAACGACGACATGCGCGAACGGCTTCAGCTCGCCGTGGAACACCATGATGGGTTCATCGCGGCAATCGCGCAGCACGATGAAGACATCGTCGTGGACCTGGTGTTCGAGCATTGGGAACTGTCGCGCGAGAACATGGAGATGTTCATCGCCCCACAAGGCATGAAGGCGGACGCGCTCGTCGAAGTGCCCGTTGCATCGATGGAGAAATCGTCTTGAATTTCGAAGGCATCTACACCCCCGCAATCACGCCGCATGGACCGGACGGCCAGATCGACAAGACCGCCTTCGCAGCGGTCCTGGAATCGCTCATCGAGGCCAAAGTGCATGGCATCATCATCGGCGGCTCCACCGGCGAATATTATGCCCAATCCATGCAGGAACGTCTCGACCTTGCCGCCTACGCCAGGCAGGTTATCGCAAGCCGCCTGCCGCTGATCGTTGGCACTGGCGCCACCCGTACCGAGGATTCTGTTGCCTATGCCGCGGCGGCAAAGGGGATCGGCGCGGATGCGATCCTCGTGACGTCGCCGCCCTATGCACTGCCGACGGCAAAAGAAAACGCCATTCACGCCTTGACGGTCGACCGCGCCGCCAATCTGCCGATCATGCTCTACAACTATCCCGCCCGCATGGGCGTCATGATGGGCGACGAATATTTCTCGCGCGTCGGCAAATCCAGGAATGTGAAGGCGATCAAGGAAAGCTCGGGCGAGATGGCAAACGTCCATCTGCTGGCGCGGAAGTTTCCTCATATAGCACTGTCGTGCGGTTGGGACGACCAGGCGCTGGAATTCTTCGCCTGGGGTGCAAAGAGCTGGGTCTGCGCCGGCTCGAATTTCCTGCCGCGCGAGCACGTTGCGCTCTACGAAGCCTGCGTGATCGAGAGGAATTTCGACAAGGGCCGCGCCATCATGACGGCCATGCTGCCGCTGATGGATTTTCTTGAAACTGGCAAATTCGTGCAATCCATCAAGCACGGCTGCGAGATCATCGGCCTCAAGGCCGGACCCGTTCGCGCACCGCTGCGCGGAATGACCTCCGAAGAAAAAAGAACCCTCCAGACTGTCGTCGCCACCCTGAAGCGCACGGTCGCCCAGATCACGTCGGGAGCCAACCATGCATGAACCCTTGACCGCAGCCGAATACAAGGCGATTGCCGCTAGCCTCGAGCTGCCGACGAATGCCTTCATCGACGGCTCCTTTCGCCCCTCCCACTCCGGCAGGACGTTCAAGACGACCAATCCGGCCACGGCTGAAACGCTTGCCGAGATTGCAGCCTGTGATGCGACGGATGTGGATTATGCGGTCGCAAAGGCCAGGCAAGCCTTTGAAGACGGCCGCTGGCGCCTTCAATCGCCGGGCGACCGCAAAGCCACGCTTCTCAAATTCGCCCGGCTGCTCGAGGAGCACCGCCATGAGCTTGCCGTCATGGAAAGCCTCGACAGCGGCAAGCCGGTGCGCGAGTGCCAGACCGTCGATGTTCCGGACACGATCCACACCATCCGCTGGCACGCCGAACTGATCGACAAGCTTTATGACAATACCGCTCCTGTCGGCTCCAATGCACTGACCATGGTCGTGCGTGAGCCTATCGGCGTCGTCGGCTGCGTGCTTCCCTGGAACTTCCCGCTTCTGATGCTCGCCTGGAAGATCGGACCTGCTCTGGCGTCGGGCTGCTCGGTCATCGTCAAGCCTGCTCAGGAAACGACGCTGACCACCTTACGCGTTGCCGAACTTGCTCATGAGGCGGGTATCCCGGCCGGTGTCTTCAATGTCGTCACGGGTGGCGGCAAGGACGTCGGAGAGCCGATCGGCCTGCACATGGATGTGGACATGGTGGCCTTTACGGGATCCACTCCGACCGGACGGCGCTTCCTGCGCTATGCGGCGGATTCCAACCTCAAGAAGGTCGTTCTCGAATGTGGCGGCAAGAACCCCGCCGTGGTGCTCGAGGATGCCGAGGATCTGGATCTCGTTGCCGAACAGGTGGTCAACGGTGCCTTCTGGAACATGGGCGAGAATTGTTCCGCGACCTCGCGCCTGATCGTGCAATCGCGCGTCAAGGACGAGTTGCTGAAGCGCATCGGTGCCTATATGCGCGAATGGAAGACCGGCGATCCGCTCGATCCGGACAACCGCATCGGCGCGCTGGTCAGCAAGAACCACTTCGAAAAGGTCTCGTCCTTCCTCGACGATGTGAAGACCGAAAAGCTTTCGCTGGCCTATGGCGGCGAAACCCAAAAGGGCATCTACATCGAGCCGACGGTCGTCGACGGCGTCACGCCCTCGAGCCGACTGTTCCAGGAGGAGATTTTCGGGCCGATCCTGTCGGTCACGACATTCGAGACCCTTGCCGAGGCCATCGCCCTTGCCAACGATACCAATTACGGCCTGACGGCATCAATCTATACCGGCAGCCTCAGGAAGGCCATACGGCTCTCGCGCGAGATCCGGGCGGGCGTCGTCACCGTCAACTGCTTCGGCGAAGGCGATGCGACGACACCGTTCGGCGGCTACAAGGAGTCTGGCTTTGGCGGACGCGACAAGTCGATCTTCGCCCATGACAACTATTGCGAACTGAAGACGATCTGGATCGACGTTTCCGACCGCTCGGTGGACGAGACGATCCGATGATCACGAAGTCCGTCAGGCGTTTGCCGGCAGAAAACGGCATCTCGGGCTGGGAGGCGATCAGCCAACGTCCGTTCCCGGTCCGGAGCCTGGAAAGCAACGTCACCGCGGACTGGCTCATTATCGGTGCGGGCTTTGCCGGGCTCTCGGCTGCCCGACGTCTGCAGCAGCTTCGGCCCGACGATAAAATCGTCATGCTGGACGCAAGCGAAATCGGCAAAGGAACGTCGGGCCGCAATTCCGGCTTCATGATCGACGTCCCGCATAACCTGTCGTCGAGCGAATATTCGAGTGGTGGCCTGGACGCCACTCGCCTGGAGATGGCTCAGAACAGGGCTGCCATCGCTTTCGCGAGAGAGGCCGCGGACGAATACGGCATGTCGGCGGAAACCGTCGATCCGGCGGGCAAGATCAATGCCGCGGCGACCGCGCGTGGGATGAAGCTGAATATCAGCTTCGGCCAATCCCTGAAGGGCGCCGGCGAGAAGCATAGCTTTCTTGATGCGTCCGAAATGCGCAAGCTTACCGGTTCCGACTATTATCTCGGCGGCCTCTATACGCCGGGCGCGGTCCTGATCCAGCCGGCCAACTATGTCCGCGAATTTGCAGCAGGGCTGTCGCGCAAGATCGACATCTTCGAGAGGTCGCCGGTTACCGCGCTTGCGCGGGATAAAGGAACGTGGACGGCCATCTCCACCCGCGGCAAGGTCAACGCGCCGAACGTTATCCTCGGTGTCAACGGTCACATCGACGACTTCGGCCACTTCCGCGGCCGCCTGATGCATATCTTTGCCTATGCCTCGATGACCGCCGCCTTCTCAGCCGAAGACCTCGGCCGAAAAGTTTCGGGGCGGGATCGGTGGGCGCTGCTTCCCGCCGACGCCATGGGCGCGACGGTGCGAAAGATCACCTCGGGCGGACGGTCCCGTATCGTCATCCGGACGAAATATACCTACGAGACGACGATCACCGTTTCCAATCGGCGAATGGCCAAGATGGCCGAAGAGCATAGAAGCTCGCTCGACGCGCGCTTTCCTGGGCTCAAACACATTCCCTTCGAGCATAGCTGGGCCGGGCGCCTGTGCCTCAGCCGCAACCATGTGCCCGCATTCGGCGCGCTTGACGAAGGGCTTTATTCGGCATGCTGCGAAAACGGGCTCGGTACCGTCAAGAGCACATTGGCGGGCATGATGGCCGCTGAACTGGCCACCGGCACTGCCTCGGAGCAACTCGAACAATATATGGATCACGCCGCGCCATCCAGGTTGCCCCCGGAACCCTTTGCATGGCTCGGCATCAATTCGGTGATCCGTTTGCAGGAATTGCGCGCAGGCCGCGAGGGATGATCTCTCGCCGCGCAATGTGAAGACTGCGCCTGTCGCAGGTCTTCAACAAGATGGGAACGAAAACTAGGAGTAAGAAAAATGAAGACTTTGTGGAAGGCGCTCTGCGCGGCCGCGATGGTCGGAATGACCGTATTTTCCGCCCATGCGGAAGAAAAGAGCATCACCGTCGGAACGATGTCGTGGGAGGACCTGACGCCGATCACCGGGATCACCAAGAAGGTGCTGGAAGACGCCGGCTACACCGTGAAGGTCGTGCCCTTCTCGGAGTGGGGCATTGCCTACGCTGCGCTCAGCAAGGGCGACATCCAGATCCTCGCATCCCAGACCGACTATGTGGCGCAGGACTACTGGGACAAGAACAAGAAGCGTCTCGAGAAGATCTCGCCCGTCTCGCACGGCCTGTTCCAGGGCGTCGCCGTGCCGAAATACGTACCGATCGACTCCATGGACCAGTTGAACGCCAATGCCGACAAGTTCGGCGGCAAGATCGTCGGCATCGAGCCGGGCTCGGGCCTGATGCGCGATACTGCCAACGCCGTCAAGGGCTATGATCTGAAACTTCAGCTCGTCGAAGGCAGCACCGCGGCCATGACTGCGGCCCTGAAGTCGGCCGTCGATCGGAAGGAATGGATCGCCGTGACGATCTGGGAGCCGTCCTGGATGATGCAGAAATACGACGTGAAATTCCTCAAGGACCCCAAGGGCATCTTCCCGCCGCCACAGAGCTATTACTGGGTCGGCAAGAAGGGCTTCTCCGCCGAATATCCGCATGCTCGCGAAGTCATCGCGAGTGTCTATGTGCCGCTTGCCGACATCACTGCGATCAACAGCGCCGTGAATGATGGCAAGACGATGGACGAGGCCGTGAAGGACTGGACCACGAGCCACGCCGATCTCCTGAAGCGGTGGGAGAATATCAAGGGCGAATGATGCCGACGGCGGGTCGCCGTCAAAGCGGCCCGCATCCCTCAACGAAGACGAACAGGCCGGCAATGGACTGGCCCCGCGGGGAATACGATGAACACTGTCATGGATAACGCCAGCGAAGTCCTGGTCGATTGCCAGAACGTTTGGAAGATATTCGGTGCGCGTGCGAACGCCGCTGTGAAGGCCGTGTCCGAACGAGGCCTCTCCAAGAAACAGGTGCTTCAGGAATTCAACTGTGTCGTCGGTGTCTCCGATGCCCATCTCCAGGTCCGCCGCGGCGAGATCTTCTGCATCATGGGACTTTCCGGAAGCGGCAAATCCACCCTGGTGCGCCTTCTCAACCGCCTGATCGAACCGAGCCTTGGCAGGATCGCGATCAAGGGCCGGGAAATTGCCAAGCTGAATGCAGCCGAGCTGCGCGACATGCGCGCACGTAACATCGGCATGGTCTTCCAGAGCGTGGCGCTGCTGCCCAATCGCACCGTTCTCGAAAATGCAGCATTCGGGCTCGAGGTCCGCGGCGTCCCGAAGGATCAGCGCAACGACACGGCGCGGGCGGCACTCGACAAGGTGGGCCTTTCAGACTGGACATCGCGATACCCCTCGGAATTGTCGGGCGGGATGCAGCAACGTGTCGGCCTCGCCCGCGCTTTGGCGGCCGACCCCGAGATCATTCTCATGGACGAGCCCTTCAGCGCGCTTGATCCGCTCATTCGCCGCCAGTTGCAGGACGAGTTCCGTCAGCTGACGAAGTCGCTCGGTAAGTCCGCTGTTTTCATCACGCATGACCTCGAAGAAGCCATCCGCATCGGCGATCGGATCGCCATCATGAAGGACGGCCTCATCGTCCAGGTCGGAACGGCAGAAGAGATCGTAACGAAGCCTGCCGACGATTACGTGGCCGATTTCGTGGCCGGCATATCCAGGATCCATCTCGTCAAGGCGCATTCCGTGATGCAGTCGATCGCCGAATACAGGAACCTGCAACCGCAGCAGGACGTGAATGCGCTCCTGACGACCAATCCGGAGGCTGATATCGGCGAACTCATCGACCTAACGATGAGGTCGGAACGCGATGCCCTCGCGGTCGTCGCTAACGGTTCCATCGTCGGCGTGGTCACGACGCGCGGGCTGCTTCGGGGCGTCGCAGGATCCCCGGCGCAACAGAACATGACGGCATGAGGGGGCGACGCAAATGGACATCTCGGTCATTGCGGATACTTTCGATGCCTGGACCGACGACGCGCTTGGCTGGATCAGCGACAACGGCAATTGGATATTCGATCCACTGAGGGCCATCTTGGAGGGAACATACGATGGCGTTCTCTGGCTCCTGCAGCTCCCGCCTTTCTACGTCGTCGCGATCATCGGGGCACTCCTTGGATGGCGGCTGATCAACGTCGCATCCGGTCTTCTGGCCGGTCTGGCGCTTTTCTTCTGCGCGGTCATGGGCCTTTGGAACGAAACGATCAGCACTCTTGCTCTTGTGACGACCGCCACGATCTTCGCCTTGACGATCGGAATCCCCTTGGGGATCGTCGCAGGATTCCTGCAATGGTTCGACAGGTTGCTGGAGCCGATCCTCGATCTGATCCAGACGCTGCCACCCTATATCTACCTTCTTCCTGCCATTGCGCTTCTGGGCTTTGGCCCGGCCACCGCGCTGGTGGCGACCTTCATCGTGGCAATGCCCCCTGCCATTCGCCTGACATCGCTCGGTATCCGCATGACGCCGCCCGCCTTCATTGAATTGGGCCAGGCAAGCGGCCTGACACCATGGCAGATGTTCACGAAAATCCGGCTGCCGTTTGCCATTCCAAGTGTCATGGCCGGTATTAACCAGAGCTTGATGATGGCATTCGGCATGGTGGTGATCGCCGGCATCGTCGGTTCCGGCGGCCTCGGCCAAACTATCTACAACGCCGTGCGCACGCTCGATATGGCGACATCGATCAACGCTGCGATCGCGATCGTCATCCTGACCATGGTGCTCGATAGATTGACACAGAGCGCGGCCCGCCGCGCCAAGGCAGGTGTAAGATGAACTTCGACCTCCTTCGATTCTCGCCGGGCGTATATTTTGCCCCAGCCGTGGACTGGCTGAACACCAACTTCCATCCGTTTTTCGAAGCCGTCACCGGGCTGATCGAAGCCGTGCTCGGAGCCTTGGAATCCGTGCTGCTCTATCCGCCACCCTATGCGGTCGTCATCGCCGCGGTCCTGCCTGTTGCCTTCGCCATCAACATCAGGGTCGCCGTGGTGACCGCAATCGCTCTCGCCTTCTGTTTTCTGTCAGGGCTTTGGGCTGCATCCATGCAGACACTCGCCCTGGTAACGGTAGCGGTCGCCATTTCGGTCCTGATTGCCTTCCCTCTCGGCATTCTTGCGTCGCGCCACAAGGGTTTCGAGATCGCGATCAGGCCGCTGCTCGACATCATGCAGACGGTGCCGCCATGGGTTTATCTCATCCCGGCAGTCATGATCTTCAGTCTCGGCCGGGTACCGGCGATCATCGCCACGATCGTCTATGGCGTGCCGCCGATGCTGCGCCTGACGACGCTGGCCTTCAATCAGGTGCCGACGGATCTTCTGGAGCTCGGTCAAGCCACCGGCGCCCCGCCGCGCTCGATCCTCCTCAAGATCGAGATACCGTCCGCCATGCCCACCCTGCTGGTCGGTCTAAACCAGTGCATCCTTCTTTCGCTGGCCATGGTCGTGCTTGCCGGGCTTGTCGGAGCAGGCGGGCTCGGAGCCGAAGTGACCCGGGGCCTGACCCGAATGGAAATGGGGCTTGGCCTGCGCGCCGGACTTGCCATCGTCGCGATCGCGATCCTGCTCGACCGGCTGTCGAAAGGCGTCTTGCAAGGACAATCGCGATCATCGCAAACGAAAGCCTGAGCGGAGAGACCGAACAATGCGCCACAGCTTCTTCTGCATCGACTCCCACACCTGCGGCAATCCCGTACGGCTGGTCGCCGGCGGCGGGCCTTTGCTTCCGCACCTTCCGATTGCCGACCGGCGTGACATTTTCATCCGCGATCACGATTGGATCCGGCAAGCATTGATGTTCGAGCCGCGCGGCCACGATATCATGTCAGGAGCGATCATCTATCCCGCCTATCGCGACGACTGCGACTTTGCCGTGATCTTCATCGAAGTCAGCGGATGCCTGCCCATGTGCGGAGCCGGAACGATCGGGCTGGTGACTGCGGCGATCGAGGAAGGCCTCGTCACCCCGCGCATTCCCGGCAAGCTTTCGATCGAGACGCCGGCGGGCCGGGTTGATGTCGGCTACGAGATGCGGGGGGAATTCGTCGAAGCCGTCCGCATGTTCAATGTGGCAAGCTATCTGCATGCGGCTGACGTCGGCGTGCATGTGCCCGGGCTCGGCCTCCTAACGGTCGACGTCTCCTACGGCGGAAATTATTATGCCGTCGTCGAACCGCAAGGAAACTGGCCAGGTTTGGATGGCATGTCGAAGGATGACATCGTTGATTTGAGCCGGAGGCTGCGGGACGCCCTCGGTCCGGTTTGCAATCCGGTTCATCCGGAAAACGAACGGATCCGCGGAGTTCACCATGTCTTGTGGTGCGACGCTTCGACAAGCGAGAACGCCGATGGGCGGGGTGCGGTTTTTTATGGCGACAAGGCGATAGACCGTTCCCCCGGCGGCACCGGAACGTCGGCACGCCTGGCGCAGCTGCACGGCAAGGGGCGTCTGAAGGTTGGCGACGTCTTTCGACAGGAAAGCCTAATCGGCACAATCTTCGAGGGACGTGTCGAAGCAGAAGCGGAAATCGGAAGCTTCATGGGTATCAGGCCGAGCGTTGGAGGCTGGGCCTGCATCATCGGCCACAATACGATCTTCGTCGACGATCGAGATCCTTTGGCTTATGGTTTCCAGCTCTAGTGCCGGATGATTTTAGGTCTGTTCGACCTAAAATCTGAATCCGCTCTAGAAAGGAAGTAGAGCATGATGTCGCGCGAAAACCGAGCACACTTTTCGGCATCATGCTCTAGCAGAAGAGCTTGGTCAGGCGAGGCATTTCATGAAATCGGCAAAAGATGAAGTCAAGCACGGTCCCTTGAAGGTCGGCTTTATCCTCGCGCGATCATTTACTCTTTCCGCCTTTGCGCTGTTCGTCGATACGCTGAGACTGGCAAGCGACGAGGCAGACAAATCCGGTAGGGTCCTGGCCGACTGGCAGGTATTGGGCAGCACCCGGCATCTCATCACATCGAGCTGCGGTGTTCAGGTCGCGCCGACGTCGGACTTTATCGACCCAAGAGAATTCCACTACGTCGTCGTGGTGGGTGGACTTTTGAACGCCGACATCACGATCGACCAGCAGACCTCCGATTATCTGAAAAAGGCCGCAGCTCACAAAATCCCGCTGATCGGGGTTTGCACCGGTACGTTCATCCTGGCGCGTCTGGGCCTGATGAAAACGCACCAGACCTGTGTCAGCTGGCTTCATTATCAGGCTTACCGAGAGCAGTTCCCCGGCAATCCCGTCCGCTCCGACCGCCTGTTCAATCTCGATCGTAACCGAGGATCATGCGCCGGCGGAAGCAGTGCCGCCGACATGGCCGCCTTTCTCGTCAGACGGCATATCAGCAGAGATGCCGAACGAAACGCCATGGAGGTGCTGCAAATCGAGCGAGCCCGATCCGGACTGGACATCCAGCCGCGCAAGCCGCTCGCGATCGAATGCCAGGACCCGCGCCTGAAGGCCGTGCTCATCACCATGGAAAGCCACATCGAAGACGTGGTGCCGACCGAAGATCTCGCCGCATCCGTCGGGCTGTCCCGTCGGCAGCTCGAACGGCTGTTCACTGAGGAAATGAAAACGTCTCCCGGCGCTGTCTACAAGCGTATTCGCATGGAACGCGCCAAGCAGCTGGTTCTGCAGACGGAAGCGCCGCTCATCGAAATTGCGCTTGAGGTCGGTTTCGACAGCGCTTCCCATTTTGCGAGGCTCTTTCGCAAGCTGTTCGGGCAATCTCCCACGGAGCTGCGACGAGCCAACCATGGCATCGTGCTGGAACGCGCGATGTGACCTGCAGCGGCTCCCATCTTCGTCTCACGGTGCGAACATGCTGCGGGCGACGATCAAACGCATGATTTCGTTGGTGCCCTCGAGGATTTGGTGAACCCTGAGGTCGCGGACGATCTTTTCGATGCCATAGTCTGCCAGATATCCGTAGCCGCCGAGAAGCTGAAGCGCCTGGTTGGCAACATCGAAGGCAGCGTCTGTGACGAAACGTTTCGCCATGGCACAATGCTTGCTGGCGTCCGGCGCGTTTTGATCGAGCTTCCAGGCCGCCTGATACAGGAAGATGCGGGCGGCTTGCAGCTCCGTCTCCATATCGGCGACGCGAAACTGCAATGCCTGGAAGTCCTTGAGCAGCGAACCGAAGGCGCGGCGCTCCTGCATATATCGCACCGCCCGGTCGAGTGCGCTTTGAGCGCCGCCGAGCGCACAGGCGGCAATGTTCAATCGCCCGCCGTCAAGTCCGGCCATGGCGTAGCGGAAACCTTGCCCCTCCACGCCCACGAGATTGCCGGCCGGCACCACGCAATCATCGAATCGAACCTCGGCCGTGGGCTGCGCTTTCCATCCCATCTTCTTCTCGAAGGCGCCGAAGCTCAGGCCGGAGCACGAGCTTTCGACGACGATGGTCGAGATGCCTTTTGGGCCATCCTCGCCCGTTCGGCACATCACGAGATAGATATCCGAAAAATTCCCGCCGGAAATGAAGGCCTTGGATCCGTTGAGAACGTAACCTTCCGTTCCCCTATGGACGGCACGCGTCCGGAGGGCTGCGGCATCGGAGCCCGAGCCGGGCTCCGTCAAACAATAGGATGCAACTTTCTCGAAACGGCAGAGGTCGGGCAAGAGCCTTTCCTTGATGTCTCTGGAGGCATATTTGTCGATCATCGATACACACATGTTGTGGATCGAGATGAAGGCGGCAACGGAGGGGCACGCCTTCGACAGTGCCTCGAAGATCAGCGTGGCATCCAGCCGGCCGAGCGCCGAGCCGCCAAATTCCTCGCAGGCGTATATCCCGCCAAGACCCAGCTCCCCCGCAGCCTTGAGGAGATCGCGCGGGATCGTCCCGGCCTCTTCCCAATCGCTCGCGAACGGAGCGATGCGTTCGGCGCCGAATTGCAGCGCCATGTCATAAAAGGATTGTTGCTCATTGCTGCAGGCAAAATCCATTCACTCCTCCCGTCCATGAGCAGGATATGCAGTGCCTTGGAATTTTCTATCATATTTCCTGAAGATCAGGATGGATTACGAAAGATCGTTTTGCACGATCACTATCAATCGGTATTGATCCAGACAGCCTTGGTTTCCAGATACTCATAAAGGTGCTCGACACCGCCTTCACGCCCATATCCGGACATCTTCATTCCACCGAACGGTACGGCAGGGTCGATCGCATGATACATGTTCACCCAAACCGATCCTGCCTTCAGCCGGCGTGCCAGTTTATGTGCCGTACCCAGATCCTTGGTAAAGATCCCAGCCGCAAGCCCGTAGGGTGAGGCGTTCGCCCGGCTCGTCACTTCGTCGATGGAATCGAATTTGAAAGCGGAAATGACCGGGCCGAAGATCTCTTCCCGCGCGATGCGCATATCATCATGGACATCGGCAAAAACCGTGGGCGTCAGGAAGTTGCCGCCGTCATAGACCGGGCCTGATTGCCGGCTTCCGCCGGTCAGAAGCCGCGCACCCTCGGTCTGTCCGGATGCGATATAGTCTTCGATCACCCTGGCCTGACGGGAATTCACGATCGGACCGATGTCGGTATCGGTTTCAATCCCGTGACCGATGCGAAGCGCCTTGGCAAAGTCCGCGACCCTTGCGACGAATTCGTCATGGATTTCCCGAGCAACGAACAGGCGGGACCCGGCGATGCAGATCTGCCCCGAATGCGCGAAGACGGCCATGGCGGCGACGGGGACCGCGCGGTCGATGTCCGCATCCTTGCACACGATGACGGGCGATTTGCCGCCGAGCTCGAGCGATACTTTCTTCAGATTGCCGACGGCCGCCCTTGCGATCGATTGTCCCGTCAGTGTCGAGCCGGTAAAGACGACCTTGTTGACGTCGGGGTGCTCCGCCAAACGGGCACCGGCGACCGAGCCCTTTCCGGTAACGACATTGACGACCCCGTCGGGCACACCCGCCTCCTGCATCAGTCGCGCGATCATCAGCGGCGTCAGCGATGCGTCTTCGGCCGGCTTCAGGACGACGGTGCAGCCCGTCGCGAGCGCCGGGGCAATTTTCCACACTGTCGCAGCCGTCGGCGCGTTCCATGGGATGATAGCGGCAACCACACCCACGGGCTCCTTGCGCGTGAAGCTGACGATCTCACCGGGGATCGAATTGTCGATGGTTTCGCCGTGGAGGGCCGTTGCCATTCCGGCATAAAAACGAAGCATTCCCAATACACGGCGTTTGTTTGCCAATGTCCGCATAATGGGCATGCCCATATCGAGCGTATCCGACACGCAGAGCTTGTCCCAGTCCCGCTCGACCAGCTCGGCGATTTTCAAAAGAACCGCCTGACGCTCATAGGGCGAAAACTTCGACCACGGCCCTTCGAATGCCCTGCGCGCGGCCAGCACCGCCCTGTCCACATCGACAACTCCGGCATCGGGGATCGTCGCCAGGCGCTCGCCGGTTGCGGGATTGACGGCATCGCTGACCTCGCCGGACTGGGCACCAACCCACTGTCCGCCGATGAACATCGGCCGAAAGCCGCCGTTGTACAGCTCGCTGCCGAGCTGTTTGGGGTCAAAGTCGATTGCCATCCGTTCCTCCCGGTCTGTAATGAGGCTTCGTAACATCGCGCTCGCAATCGAATGGCGCAACCCGTTAAAACTAAACGGGTGTTCAGATTATCGAGC
This sequence comes from Hyphomicrobiales bacterium, assembly GCA_900468625.1. Classification (GTDB taxonomy): domain Bacteria; phylum Pseudomonadota; class Alphaproteobacteria; order Rhizobiales; family Rhizobiaceae; genus Rhizobium. The sequence continues at coordinate 91,315 of UBUL01000027.1, read as the reverse complement.
TGTATATTGCAGCAGCAGTTTCGCAGAATGCGCAAACAGTGGAGGAACGGATATGAGACTCGATCAGAAAGTGGCCATCGTTACCGGCGGCGGGTCCGGCTTTGGCGAAGGCATCGTCCGCAAGTTCGCGGCCGAGGGCTGCCGCGTCGTCCTGCTCGACCGCGACAGCCAAGCCGCTGAACGGCTAGCCGCCGAAATCGGCCCAGCCATCGCTCCTTTGCAAGGGGATGTCTCCTCCCTTGCCAGTTTCATCGAAGCGGCGGCGCTTGCCCGCTCTACCTTCGGAGGACTGGACATACTCGTGAACAATGCGGGCGTCGGTCAGCCGCCCATGGCTCTCGAGGAGATGGACGACGCGCTGTTCGACCATATTGCGAACGTCAACATTCGATCGATCTACAATGGTGCGAAAGCTGTCGTTCCGGTGTTCAAGGAGCAAGGCCGAGGCGTCATCCTGAACGTCGCATCGACCGGCGGCGTTTCTCCGCGCCCGAACCTGACATGGTACAATGCCTCCAAGGGCTGGGTAATCGCCGCGACGAGGGCCATGGCGGTCGAGCTTGCCCCGAAGGGGATCCGCGTGAATGCCATCAATCCGGTGGCCGGCGAAACCCCGCTTCTCAAGACCTTTGTAGGATCGGATTCGCCGGAGAGCATGGCGAAGATCGTCTCGACGATCCCATTGGGCCGTCTCTCCACCCCTGCGGACATGGGCAACGCCGTTGCATTCCTGTGTTCCGACGAAGCGAGCATGATTACCGGCGTGGACTTGCTCGTCGATGGCGGCAAATGCATCTGACGGTCCAAACAATGCCGAGGCGTTAGCAGATCGCGACCATCTCCGACGGTGGAACGGCAAGGCTTCGGCGCCCGGGGCCCTCCCATTCCCGTCGCCGGGCCAGTGGAGCGGAGTCTGCCGAAAAGCGCCAACGCACGTTGCAGACTGTCGGGCCGAACGACGAGCGCCGCCGGCTGCAAGACGAACGTTCCACGCTCGCTATTCACGAAATTTGTCAGCTCGGTTCCAACTTGTGATGGCTTTCAGCCGCCCCGAAAGCGGAACATTCCAGTGCCGGCGCCATTCCCCTTTCAGCTCTTACAGCGACGCACGTCACATGTGACGCGCAGAATTCGCTGCAGCAGTCTAACGCTGCTGCGCAGTTTATCCTTAAATCGATCCCGATTTGAGGAATTAAGCAGTAGGAGCCGATAAGCAAAGGAGAATGCCATGAATACGAAACTTGTCGTTTCCGCGGCCGCCGCTTTCGGCCTTCTTGCAGGTTCTGCCTTCGCTCAGCAGTCGACGGTCACCGGGGCGGCGGGCGGCGCAGTCACTGGTGCGGTCGTCGGCGGCCCTGTCGGTGCCGCTGTCGGCGGCGTGGCTGGAGCGATCGTCGGTTCCGCAATCGATCCGCCGCAAAAGGTGGTCACCTACGTACAGGAGCAGCCATTGCCTCCTTCCGAGGCGGTCGTTCAGGATCGTATTGTCGTCGGCCAGGCGCTTCCCGAAACCGTTGTCGTCACACCGGTTCCCGACAATCCTGCATACGCCTATGCCGTCGTGAACCATGAGCGCGTCATTGTCCAACCGAAGACGCGCAAGGTCGTCAAGATTATCGAATGATATCGTTAGGAGGGGCCTCCCGAGGCCCCTTTTTCTTTGCGATCGACTTTGGCAATTGCCCGGCCGGTCGAGCGCGGCACATCAGGCTCATTCAGGCGGCAGGCAGCAGCGGCTGATCGGCCTGATAGCGCGCCCAGGCGATCCCGTCCTCAAGCGATGTCGCGCGGTACGAAAGATCGGTACCACCGGAAAATGCGGTCATGAAGCGGCGGATCTTACCGTAGCTATTGTCCAGCACCGCATGTGGCCGCCCGAGCAGCAACGAGCAGATGTGGACGTGCAGCCTGTCGGTGACGAGCGTGCGGCCACGGGAGATCTGGCGGATGCCGCGACGGAATCGATTATGAGCCGCCGCGTCGAGCTTGCGCAGCCTGATTTCGGCGGGCTTCAGAGCCAGAAGCGCCGTCGCCGCGCCGAACGCCTTGGAAGAACGCACGCTTCTGGCGGATTCGATGGTCCAATCCTCCTTTGGAATATCGGGATAAGCGGAGAGATCGGCATTTCCAACCTTCTCCAGATCGGATCTGAGCATGGCCAGAACCGGGATTTCCGGCGCCTCCGGCGCGATCGCACCGATGCAGAAAGCCATATCGGGACAGAGGCGCACTTCGCAATCGAAATGCTTTGAGGCAAATTCTTTCGATTCCTCATCGCGCACCAGCAGCACGAAGTTCTTGTGGCGCCCGATGATGCGGGCGCATTCGTCCCGGCGAGCCTGAGACTTGTAGTGGATGGACTGCGGGAACTGAATGACCTGACGGTCGGGAAATCGTTCCAGCACCTGTTCGCGGAACTCCTGATGACCTTCCCACACGTCGCCGAAGTTGCCGCCGCCATGAATGAAGATCGGGCCGGTGGGCATGGTCCGCTCCAGCTGTTCGGGCGAGAAATCGTGGATTCGCGACACATAGCTCGGCCGCTTGCCATATCTGTTCTTCAGATAGGCCATTTCGCCCAGCCAGATGGCCGAGTCACCGCAATTGCGGATATCGGGAAAGTCGAGGATCGCCAAAGGCTCGTCTTCGCTGACATAGTCTCTCAGGCAATCGTGGATCTTGCTTTCCAGTTCGGCGATCAGGCTTCGATTTGATTGCGATGTCATTTCCCCATTCCCCCATTCAGATGACAAGGCAGTCCGGCCGGCATCGGCCAGACCTTCGTTAGGCGAGGCGCAGTCTCGGCAGCACCTTGCCGAGAATGGTTTGAACCTCGCTTTCGGGTCCGGCCGGGCGTTTCATCAATGTCCACAGCAGGAAGGTCGAGCCGCAGTAGAGCAGGCCGCCAAGTGCGATCAGTATTGCGAGATGCGTCACGAGCAGGATCTTGCCGTCCGTCGGCGCCAGATGGCTCGAGGCGAGCGAGACGCCGGCAGCCATGACCGCGACGCTTGCGAGAGCCCGAAGGTTGACCGACAATTGCTTCCGCACGGTAATGCCGGTTAAGCGCCGCACGAGCATCATGTTGACGAATGTGCTGAACAGGCCGGTGAACACGCGGCCAAGGATGACCCCGGAAAGACCATAGAGGAGCAGACCGGCAACCATGATCGGCACCCGCAGGCAAAACATCTGGGTATCGCGGACGAAAAGCACGCGCGTCTCGCCCTTCGCCATGCCGAGCGGCTGCACCAGCGAACCCAATGTCTGCAGTGCAAAGACCGAGGCAAGCGACTGGATAATGAAGACGACCGGCACCCATTTGTCGCCGAGCGCGAGCCTGACCAGCGGGTCGGCGGTCACCGCGACGCCGATGCCGGCCGGAAGTGCGACCGCGGCAACCAGCGCCTGCACGCGCTGATAGGCGGCGGCAAGCCTGTCCGGGTCGTTGCGAATGCCCGAGAAAGCCGGATAGATCGTCTGCGTGAGGGGCGCGGTCGCCTCCCGCGTCGGCATCATGGCGAGATTGCTGCCGACCGAATAATAGCCAAGCTGGATTCCCCCGAGCATCTTACCAACAAGCAGATAATCGAAACGCCAATTGAGTGTGCTGACGATCTGGCCGGCGGTCAGCCAGGCGGAGAAGGAGAAGAACTCCCGCATATGGCGAAAGGTGATCCTCGGCCGGAAGGGCAGCACGAGATAGGAGACGATCACATTCGTTGCCTGGCTTATCAACGTGCCGGCGACGAGCGCCCAATAGCTTTGATAGATGACGGCTATGGCGACCGAGGCGACGAAACCGGCGAACTTCTGCGAAACGGCAAGCACGAATTCCTGCCAGAAGATCAGATCGCGCTGGAGCATGATGCGGCGCGGATTGGTGAGGCCGCCCATCAGCATGCTGACACCAAGCGCCAGCATCACGCCGGTCAATCGCGGCTCGTTGAACAGGACGGCGGTCGGATAGGCAAAAATCGCAAACAGGAGACAGATCGCCAGTCCGCGAGCAGCATTGAGGGTCCAGGCGGCGCTGAAATGGGATTCGCCCGGTGATGCATGACGGATAAGCGCTTCGGAAAGAGACAGCTCGGTCACGGTCGTGACGATTAGAAGTATCGTCATGCCCAGAGCCACCACGCCGAAATCGGAGGGCGCCAGATACCGTGCCAGGACGAAGGTGCTGAGGGTCGCAAGCCCGTTCACGATGGTTCGGGACAGGCTTAGCCATATGCTTCCCTTAACGAGCCGTCCGGTGATGCTGGTCATGCGATTCTGAAGTCCCGCTACGCTGCGACGCGACCCCTTTATCCGCACGAAAATTCCCCGCCGCACCAATGCCTTACGGACTGGAGCAGCTGCGCGGAATCGTGCAGAACTATATGGTCGCTATGGATGGGGCATGCCCCGGCGTCTCAGCGGGACTTAGTTCCGAGAATCCGTATGTCAACGCTCAAAATTCATTTTCGCGTCATCTTCGCTTCATTTCAGACTCATTTACGGATCATTTCTGCATCATATTGCCCGCGGCGCGCAGCCGCCGTCCGGTCCGAGCAGGAAAGCCCAGCCGAGCAACCAGCACGTTCATAGGTGCGCTTTTTCGAAAAAGGTCCGCCGGTTTCGCCCATTGCCGTACCGATTCCGGCAGAGGTGACCTCGACAGTCCCCGCCAGATCATTAGTCAATGAGACGCTCTCTCGTTTTACGTTTTCGAGGGAGATATCCCGAAATTTGCCCCGCCGAGCAATCGGTGGGGTCCTTTGCCCGGTAGCCCGGTTTCCACAGGACTCAAGGTCATGGAAATGACGGAGTATATTACCCGACGGGAGCCGGTCGCAAAGAAACGGGAAAAGGCCGTTCAGACTATGACGGCGACGACGAGAGACAACCAGATCAAGGCTATTCCCAGCGCCAGCGCCCTTCTGGCCTCGACCACTTTCTCCGCTTCCTCGTCCGCCACTGGCGTCGTGACGATCAGAGGCACGCAACCGAGCGCCGCAAACCCGAGAAGGGCCAAACCTACCACCAGATAATCCGAAACATGCCAGCGGCCCTGTTCATACACGCCCCAGTAACCCAGAAAGGCCATCCCCACCGCAAACATGGTCGCCGAGGCCGAGCAGAGCCCGGTAACGGATCCCGCAGGTGCACGCAGCTTACCTTCTTCCCGCATCGACTGGTCCATGACTCGCTGTCCGCGACACAAACGGTTTTTCGTATATATGTCAGGAATTGAGGACGGCGTGAAGCGACGACCGGCTTTGGCTGGGGTCGTGTCCCTGGGAGAGGTGTAGCTCGGGGGTAGCGAAGCCGCTCGCGAGCGCGCCCTCCACAGCGCTGTAACGAGTGAGCGGCGTAGCGGGCGGTCATCAATGTTTTTCCGGTAGGGTCGGGTTGTTCAAGACCAACCTGATGGAAAGACCACTGATGACCGACGACATGATGATATCCGTGATAGTCCAACCGTCCATTTCGTAGGACGCTTTTAGATCATCCAGGCTACTCCCCCAAACGGTTTCTATGGAACGCGGTATGCCGGCTTGGCGGGCCAGATCTTCGCGCAAAAGCGCTCCAGTAGCAGCTTTTGCCCCCCGCCTGAAGTAAGAGGTCCTGTCGCTGCCGCCTTCGTCAACGCCTGATCGACAGCTTTCTTATCGATCGCGCCGATGCCAGCGAGGCCGACGCCGGTTCCCCCGAGTTCCGGAATCGAGGCGATGATCTCTTGGAAAATTACGTTAGCCTGCGCCGCACAGGCCTGCGCTCCCAGGCTGCACATGGCGGCAAGCTCTTGCGCCGCCGGTAGCGCCGCGCCGCCTCCGACCGTGATCAGATATTCGACCTGGATGAGCTTGCCCGCCGATTGCGCGAAGGCCGCATTTGCCATCAGGCCGTCGACGAGTGCGGCGTTTTGAGTTGCAAACTGCCGGAGCGCGGTCCCATTGGTGCTCGCCGTCTTCGATTCCGACGAGCTTTCGCTGAAGCTGTAACCGGCGGTGATCGATATCGAGGCGAAATTGCCTGTAGTCTTGCCAGTATCGGGATTTGGAATGATACTTTGCAGGGCTTTGTAGCCATTGACGCCCGCGGTTCTCGCGGGCGCGATTCCATAAATGCCGTTATCTCCGGATAATAAGCTGCCCGCCTGCTTCGCCTGCTGGCCCGTTGAGATCAGTGACGACTGGACCGTGATGCTGACACCGGCGAAGCTCTTCTGCATTTCGGAGGCGTTGGTGACGTCATTGCTTGAGAACATGTTGACGTTGTCACCGGCAATCAAGCTGATTGGGCCGACGGCCAGGATCTTTCCGGACTGGTCGTGGATGTTGCGGTTGGCGGCAATGGTGATGCCATTCTCGGCATTGAGATTCATATTGCCGCCGGCAAGGAAAGCCCCGCCATTGGTCTTTATGCTGCCCGCATTGATGGTTATGCCGTCGGCGGCGGCAATCGCGCGGGATTGTCGATGCCCGCCGAGCTTACTGATCGAAGCTCACGACTGGACGTCTCCTTTTGACACAGCCTCTGCATAGCTCCTCGCGGCGTTTCGATCAGTGAGAAACGCTTCGTATTGTGCGTCGGTCAACAAGATCTCTTTTTCATATTGAGCTGCTCTACCCACAAGTACAGCCATAATTGGCGCGCCCTCTCTGAAAAATACTCTATACAGCCAGGGTTCATTGAACTCTTCTTTCGCCATCATTTTGCGCTACCTCCGATATGGCTCTCGATATAACTTCCGGCAGGAATTTGGTTCGTAACTGCCTCTGGAACACCCCCAGACGTATAACCACCTGGAACCCACTGACCATTCGCTCCTGGTTCATTGCCCGACGGTATGCGAATGCCGACCGACGACGGGTTTGGAATGTCAATACGACTAAGAGATACCCCTTGCCATGCCCCAGGCGGAATTCCAAGCGCTTGCTCAATTACCGAAACGTCGCCACCGCTAGACTGCAAAAGCTTATCAAGAACCGTCGATGGCATTACAAACTGGCCTCCTGGCCGTCCAACAAGATTCCGCCCGAAAGTATCGAGTGCACTTGTTGGAGTAATATAAGAGGCGCCCCCGTTAAATTTTTCCAGGAGATCGTCAATCGCAGCTTGGGACATATAGGATGCTGGATCAGGCCGCGAACCACTAGGTATATTGAGAATCTCTTCTATCTGGCTTCGCGTCAAAGCGCCGGTTGCGTTCGCTGCACCTGCGCTACCCGGCGTACCCGCTTCTGCAGCGGCTACGCCCCCACCGAGGAGTGCTCCGGCCAGGACATTCAGCATGGCGCGCTTAACGCCGCTGGGGTCATAGAGGTCCTGGGTCATCGTTGTTTGATAGAGCTCGACCCAGTGCATCATGACGGGATCGAGGCCTTCATTGTTCTGATAGAGGCTGGCGAGCGCCACACGAAGATCGGCGACATCAGACTGGCAAGCCGCGCCTGCGATATCGGCGGTGCAGTCCGCATGCAGCTTTGCGTCACGCTGTATGTCGAGCTGGGTCAACCCGGACGCCTCTTTGCAGGAGGCAGCGTCGCCGCCGTCACACTTATCCTGCGCCTGCTTGAGCGCGATGGCCTCGGCGTGGTTGAGGTAGTTGTAATTGACGTTGTCGAGGCCGGCGGCGGTACCTTGCGTGCCGCCGGTCAATGCCCCGACGGTGGCTGCCACCCATTGGGTTATTGCGTTCTTCTGATCGGCGCTGAGATCGGGATTGGCCTTCAGCACATCTTGCAGCACGCCGTTGGCAAGTTCGCTGGCCGCGCCGGCGACGGCCCCCGTGAGGGCATTGCCCCCGGCAAGCTTTGAGACCAGCGCCCCGACGGCAGCATGCAACGCCGTCTTTTCCACCGAGCCTTCGTCAAAGCCGAGCTTGTCGGAGAGCGTGCCGACGCCAATGTTCAAGAGTTCCGACAGGGCAGCCGCACTCTGTTGTTGGGCCTTGAGCTTGTCGATGTCGAACGGCTTGACCGTGTCGTTAGCCTTGGAGAGGTCGGTGTTGAGGCTTTCGAGATCCTGGGTCTGGTTGGAGAGCGTGAGCTTACCCGGTGTCAGCGTGGCGAGGGCTGCGCCCGTGTCGCTCTGCTTAGCGGGCTGGCCGACGCTCGGAACCGGGATGCCGCCAGGCGTCAGGCTGAAGCCGTAGCTGGAGGTGGAGGCCTTCGAGGTGTTTTCGAGGTTGGAGAAGGTGAGCGAGCTGGCCGTCAGATCGTTGTTGACTGGCGCTGCGGTGGAGGCGATGACGCCGCCGATGAGACCGACATTGCCACCGGCCGTGACGTGATAGCCGCCGTCACCTGCGACGATGCCCGACTGTTCGGCGACATTGGCGTAAGTGCCCTTGGTCTTGCCGACCTGCACGCCGCCCGAGATGCCTGTGAGATTGGAGAAACCAAGGCTGGCACCGAGCGTCTTCTCGTCATAGGTGGCCGTATCCTGACGGCTGACGATGTTGAGATCACCGCCCGCGATCGTCGAGACGCTATTGCCTGAGACGACGGCGCCCGCAAGCGTGGTGTCGCCACCGGAGACGGTGGTGACGTTGCCGGTCCCGAGGACGTGGCTGTTGACCTGAGTGACGCCAGTGGCTTTCTCGCCGCCCTTTGCATAGCTGCCGCCGGCGGTCAGACCACCGGCATCGATGCCGATAAAGGCGCCGGCAGACTGGCTGCTGGCCGAGGTGGTCGAGAAGGCCTGAGCGCTTTCGAGATCGATGTTGCGACCGGCCCACAGCAGCACATTTCCGCCGGTAACGTCACCGGCAGAGCCTGCGGTGATCTGAGCACCGCGACTGATGATATCGCCGCTTTTGGCCACGATGGTGGCATTTCGGCCGGCATCGATCGTAGTCACCACCGGCGTGCCAACGGTCGTCGATTGTTCGGTCTTTGACGAGGTGAAGCCGATCGTCAGCGAGGTGGATGCGAGCGGCTGCGACGCAGCGCCGCCCAGGAGCCCCATTTTGTCCAGCGTATTATATGTCTGGTATCCAGCAAGGGCCGCTGGAGCCAACGCATATTGGCTGTTCGGACCGCCAAGATTGCCGGCGGCCGAGGCGATGCTCTGACCGGCGCTGATCAGCCCGGACGAGACGTTGAGGCTGATGCCGGCAAAAAGCCGCTGGTGCATCTCGGCATAGTTGGTTTGATCCTCGGCCGAGAGCAGATTGACGTCGTTCGCAGCAAAGAGGTTGGCATCGCGGCCGGCGTCGACCTTTGCTGCCTGGAGATTGACGTCGTTGCCGGCGTTGATGTTGACATCACGGCTGGCGGCAAGCGTCGAGGCGGCATTCGTCGCCGATGCCTTTGATGTCTTGTCAGTGGACGAGCCATAGCCGACGCCGATCGAGGCGGAGCCCTGACCAAGGGATAACTGGATGCCGAAGCCCGATCTCTTGTCCTGCTCGGATTTCGAGGCACTTTCCGCGCCCGGCGTGACGTTGACGTCACGGGCGGCCGAAAGATTGATGTCCTGGCCAGCACTGACCGACGAGCCGATGATGTTGAGATCGCCCTTGGTGGCATTGAGCGTGATGTTGCCGTTGGCCGCCGAAAGCGCAGAGCCAACATTGTCTGTGGAGCTCTCTGTGATCGACTTGCTGTGGCTGCCGTAGATGGAGATGAAGCCACCGCCGGAGCCGACGCCGATGCCGGATTTCTTGGTCTGCTTGTCGCTTTCGTGCTCTTCCTCAGCGCCCATGACCGTGACGGTCGAACCCGAAAGAGACAGGCTGCCGCCCGCAGCAATGTTTGAGCCGGAAACGACGGCGGCGCTCCCGGCATTGACGGTAACATCGCCCGATGCGGAAACGGAGGAGCCGACGGTGTCTTCGTCATAAGTATGCGTGTGGGTTTTGCTGGAGGAGAGGAAGCCGCTCTTCTTGCTGTCGGAGGTGGTTTCCTTCGTGTCCTTGCCGGAGGCGATGACGATGTTGCCGGCGGCGCTGATATTGGCTTTGGCCGTATGAGCCGCATCGCCAGCCGTGACATCGGAGGCAGAGACGGTGACGTTGCCGCCCGTAGAAGCGATATTGACACCGGTCTGGCCGGAGATCGACGAGCCTTGCGCCGTTGTCGTCGTCTCAGTTGCTTTCCTCGAACCGGACTGGCTGGATGACGATGCGCTGTCGGTCGCTTCGCCGATGGTCACATCACCCTTGGCAATCAGGTTGGCGGTGCCGCCCTTGGCATCGATGTCGGAGCCAATAACGCTGATGTTGCCGGTATCGGCCTGGACGGTCACATTGCCGTTCTGGGAGGTGATCGAGGACGCGTTGCTGGTGACGCCGGCCGAGGAGGACTGGCCGCCCTTGTAACCGTTGGCAGCACCGGCGATGGTCTTCGATTGGCTCGTCGTCTGATCCTGCGATGCCGTGATGGCGATATTGCCGTTCGTCGAGACGATGCCGAGATTGCCGCCGGTAACCAGGGTTGAGCCGCCGATCAGCACACCCTGATTGCCCGACACCAGCATGGCGCCGCCGGCCGTGAGCGATGAGGCTTGCTGCGTAAGGCTGGTAGTCTTGAGGGTCGTGCCGCGGCTAATATCAACCGTCGTATTCTGAACGCCGGCGGAAATGATGCTGACAGAACCGCTGGCGGAGGCGACGGATAGGTCGCCACCGACCTTGGCGGAACTGGCGATGATGTTGACGCCGTTCGTGCCGGCAATGCTGAGATTGCCGCCGGTCGTCACCGTGGTCCCGACCAGCGTCTGGACCCCGCCATTGTCCTGCTTGACGGCGCCGAGCGTCACGGTCTGGCCGGAGAGCTGCGCGCTGCCACGGGCGGCCACCTTCGTTCCGCTCAGCGCCAGGCTGCCCGCGCCGGCATCCATCTTCAGGTTGCCGCCGGCCGTGACCCCACCATTGGCGGTGACGATCGTTTGCCCGCCGATGTTCATGGTCTGGGCGGCAAGCGTGATGCCGTTTTCGGCATTGAGATTCATATTGCCGCCGGCGAGGAAAGCCCCGCCATTGGCCTTGATGCTGCCCGCGTTGATGGTCATGCCGTCGACCGCGGCAATCGCGCCGGAATTGACGACGCTCGCAGCATCGATGCTGACTGTGTTGCCGGCAATCGTGGCCGCAGACGTAACCTTCGCCCGATCGGCGGCCGAGAGATAGACGACTGGCACCAGCACCGGTGCGCCGTCGACGATCTCGGTCTGGTAGATGACCATCGATTGCGTCAGCGACGCGGCCTGCTGAGGGGTCAGCGCCTGCCCGAGGCCGAGCCCGTTCGCCGCGGCATAGGCGACGCCATTGTCGAGCAGCGTCTTCATCTGGTCGGTGGCGTTGTTGCCGGGAACGAACGATCCCGCGCCGAGGCCATCCCCGACCAATTGACGCATCTGCTCGTCGATGAGCTGATTGTCGAAATAGGCATCCCCCAGGAAGGGAACCTTGGTTTCGGGCGTATAGCCGATCCGGTCGATGAAATAGGCCGAGCCATAGAATTTCGACACGTCCAGGAAGGCTGCCCGCGTTTCGAACAGGAAGACCTGGCCCGGAACTGTGCCGCCGACGCCGCCCGATTGCGGCTTGGCAAGTGCGGCAAGCTGGGCACCGTTCGTCTGCAGGATCTGGGTGAGATTGCCGCTATTGCCGATCGCGGCGGTGAGCTTGCCCATGAGGCTGTTCGGACTGACCGAAGCGTTACCGGCCGTCAGGGTGTTGCCGCTGATCGAAGGGCCGGCGGCGGCCGTCACGCCATTGCCGTTGATAGAAGTCCCAGCCGCTGCAGTGACGGCGCCACCGTTGATGGCAGGACCAGCCGCTGCCGTCACGCTATTGCCCGTGATCGCTGCACCGGTAACTGCCGTAACGCCGGTGCTGCCGATTGAAGCGCTTCCGGCGGCTGTCAGGCTGTTGCCGCTGATCGAAACACCATTAGCGACAGCCAGATCGCCGCCGCTGACCGAAGGACCGGTGGCGGCGGTTACGCGATGGTTACTGACTGCGGCATTTCCATTGGCCGTCAAACTGCCGCCACTGATCGAAGGCCCGCCGCTGGCCCGCAGATTGCCGCTGCTGATGGCCGGACCGGCACCGATCGTCGGGCCGCTGCCCGCAAGCGACGGGCCGCTGTTCGCGCTGGCGCCGCCATTGGCCGCAACGTTCGAAAGCGCCGCGCTGACACTGAACAGGGCGCCGCCCGCCGTCATGCTGTTGAGGGCGCCAAGCGGATTGTTGGCAGTCGCGGGAGCGTCGATCGCGACCTGGCCAGCGATGGAACCATTGGACGCAACGTTGTTGACCGCACCGCCGCCATTGATGGTGAGGCCTCCACGTGCCTCGATCACACCCGAGATCGCACCAATCACCGCAACGCCGGTAACTGTCGTGCCGGGGTTCAGATCCTTCGAGGGGTCACGCGTGCCATTGGGGTTGGGCTCATAGGTTGTCGTGGTATTTTCGATGCAGGGTCTGTTGGGTCCGCTGCAGTTCAGCGTCGTCGTCTCAACCGTCTTGTCAGGATAATACTGACACGGCGTCGAACTGCTGCAGGTCGCCTCGGTTATGCGGTTCAGCGTGGCGCCGTCATTGGTGAGCGTGCCTGCGACGGTGAGAAGCATGTTACCGTCGGACTTAATCGAGCTGTAGCCGTTCCAGAGATTGGTCGCATTGATAGTGAGGTCCCTGCCTGCCCGGATCTGCCCGGAGGCACCGGCACCGCTGATCAACTGATCTTGCAGCATGAGCTGGTGGACCAGACTGGTGGCGCCACCGGACTGATCGATGAGATCATAGGCGTGCAGGATGTCGTCGGACATCAGCACGTTGCGCTGGATTGCCGGCGCCGAGGTCGTGACGTTGCTTAGACCGTTGGTCAGGATCGACATTGTGCCGCCGGACTGAATGAGACCGGCGGAGTTGACCACGGCGCCGTTGCGCTGACCGCCGCCCGGTCCGGCTACAGTAAGTCCGTTGCCGGACAGCATAGCTCCCTGGTCGTTGGTGAGCGTGCCGCCGACGAAGAGGTTGGCATTATTGCCAGCAAAGACGAGACCGGACGGGCTGTTGTAGAAATCGCCCGATACGTTGAAGGTCAGGCTGTTGCCGGCCGCCAGTTGGCCGGTATTGCCCAGCGACGGCAGGTTCAGCGTCAGGTCATGCGCGGCAAGCAGCGAAGTGCCAGCGGTGGTGGCAAGGCCTGCGGCGGAAATGGTGATGTCACCGGAACCGCCGGCATTGGCGACGGTACTGACCTGTGCATTGGAAAGATCGGCACCGCCGGAGAGATTGAGGTTCAGGCCGCCGAAGACGAGATTGCTGCCCGAGAGGTTGGCGGAGGCGGCATTGACGATCAGTGTGCCGCCGCCGGAAATCCTGCTGCCTCTGCTGCCGGATAGGTCGAGCGCACCGGTGTTGAGTGTCAGGTTGCCGCCGACGCGGGTGGTGCTGGTATAGGCGATGGCGCCCGGGCTGGTAAGCGCTGCGTTCCCCAGGCTCTGCAGGCTGTTATAGCTGATATTCTGCGTCGCCGCGGCGGAAAGATTGCCGCCCGAGAGCAACGAATTCGCGCTGATGCTGCCGTTCGAGGCGGCAAGCGTCATCGCGCCGGCGCGCCGCAGCATCAGGCTGCGGTTGCCTGATGCATTGGTGGCGGCAAAGTCGACGCCGGAAACCAGCGTATCGATCGAGATCGATCGGGCATTGAGATTGACATTGCCGGTCCCCAGCGATTGGCCAAGGAGCGTGATGGCGTTGCTCGCGGTCAGCGTCAGGTCGCCGTGGGCGACAGCATTGGCGCTGACATTATTCGCCGCGTTGGCGGAGATGGTCCCTGCAGCAAGGAGGCTGTTGAAAGAGATGTCGCCTGCCGCGGCTGCGAGCGTCAGGTCGCCAGCCTGGCCGAGCACGATATTGCCGGTTGCCGACTGGCTGGTCGCGTCAAAATCGACACCGGCCGCGATGACGTTGCCGCTGACGGCAGATCCGATGAGCGAGACATTGCTGGCACCAAGAAGCTGGCCATTGATCCTGATCGCGCCAGGACTGGTGGACGAACCGATCGCGACCGCGCCGTGGCCCGTGATGTTGCCGCCCGTAAACGCATTCGCGGCCACGTTGAGACCGCCTGCGACGATCAGCATGCTGGCCGACGCACTTCCGGCATTGATGGTCAGGTCGCCGCTTGGTCCGAGAGCGATGGCGCCGTTCGACGATCGCGCAGTGGCGGCGAAATCAACGCCGGTAACTGCCTGGCCGAGTTGGACGGTCGAACCGGAGAGCAGGACATCGCCGGCGCCGAGAAGCTGGCCGGTCACATTGACGCTGCTGCCCGCGAGGGTAATGTCGCCATGCCCGGTTATGGTATTGGCCGTAATTGCGGTACCGCTGGCGGCGATTGCGCCAGCCGATAGCATGGTCTGCGCCGTGATACCCGCAGACGCGGTCAGGTTCATATCGCCAGCGCGATTGCCTGCAATCGTCGCGGCAGTTCCGAGCACAATGCCTCCGCCGGCGGCATTGGTGGCTGCGAAATCGACACCCGAGATTAAGACCGGCGCACTGATGCTGCCGCCGCTTATTGCGAGCTCGTCTGCGGAAATCACCTGGTTGGTGGCTGCGAGATTGCCAAAAATATCGACGTTGCCATGACTGGTGATGCTGGCAGCGGTGAGGTTCGCCGCTTTAGCTGTGAAGTCACCGGCGGAAAGGATGGTGCCAGCCGTGATGTTGCCGGACGCCGTCAGGTTCATGGCTCCCGGCGATGCCAGCACGATGTTGCCGCCGGCGGCGTTGGTGGCGGCAAAGTCGATGCCCGAGATCAGCGTGGGTGCGCTGATGCTGCCGCCGCTGATGGTGAGGTCGCCGGCAGCAAGAATCTGGTTGCTGACGTCCACGTTGCCGACAATGCCGACTTTGCCATGGCTGGTAATGCTATTTGCCTGCAAATTGCCGGCATCGGCCGTGACATCGCCGGCCGACAGCATCGTGCCGGCTGTGGCGTTGCCCGAGACGGCAAGGTTCATGGCGCCAGATGGGGCGAGGACGATATTCCCACCGCTCCCATTGGTCGCCGCAAAATCGACGCCAGAAATCAGAAGACCGGAGCCGAGGCTGTTTGCGGTGATCGTGAGATCGCGGGCCGATAAGACCTGGCCGCTGACGCCAACGCGACCGCTCGCCTTCAGATTGGTATTGCCATGGCCTGTGATGCTACTCGCGTTCAGATCGCTCGCTTGCGCGATCAAATTGCCCGCCGACAAGAGCGTGCCAATGGTGAGATTACCGCTCGAGGCCAGGGACATATCGCCGCTTGATGTCTGCGCGATATTGCCATTGGCGGCGGCGGTGCCAATGAAGTCGACACCGGAGACGATGGCGCCGGCCGTGATGCTCGGGCCTGAGACGTTGATGTTTCCGCCACCAAGGATTTGGCCATGGACGGTGGTTGTACCGGCGAGCGCGATATCCTTGTGTCCGGTAACGGAGTCAGCCGTCACGCTGGCGGCGTTGACATCGGTAGCACCAGCGACTTCCACCGTCGATGCAGAGAATCCGCCACTGAGCCGGGCTGTCAGGTCCGCGGTCCGACCAAGAACGATATTGCCGCCGGCGGCATCGGTGGCAGCAAAATCGATACCGGCGACGACAGATTGGGCCGACAGGCTTTGGCCGGTGATTAGGACATCGCTCGCGCCGAGAACCTGTCCGGAAACTGTGGTCGCGCCTTTGAGCGTCATAGTCCCGTGCGCGGTGACGGCGTTCGCGTTCACGGCTGCGCCATTGGCCGAAAGAGCACCAGCCGAAAGCAGCGTGCCGGTGTCGATATTGCCGGCGGAGACAAGTGTCAGATCGCCGCTGCTAGCGAGCACGATATTGCCGTCGGCGGCGGCAGTTCTGGCAAAATCCACGCCGGAAACGATAGCACCGGCCTTGATGCTTGAGCCGGAGATGCCAACGTTACCGCCGCCAAGCACCTGATTGGTTACAGCAACGCCACCCGCCGCGTTCGCCGAAAGAGTAATATCTTTATGAGCGGTGATTGCATTGGCCGTAAGGGTGGCGCCGCCGGCATTAACGGCACCGGCGGCCTGCACTGTCGAAGCTGCAATGCCACCATTGACCGACACCTCGAGGTCGCCCGCTTGGCCGAGGACGATATTGCCGCCGCCGGCGTCGGTAGCGTCGAAATCGATGCCGGAGACGATCGTCTGCGCGGATAGACTCTGGCCCTTGATTGATATGTTACCGGACCCGAGGATCTGGTTTGCGATGCTGACCGCGCCATTGAGCGTCACAGCCCCATGCGCCGTTATGCTATCAGCGCCGACGGTCGAGCCGGAGGCATTGAGATTGCCGGCCGATAGCAGTGTTCCACCGCTGATATTGCCCGACGACGTCAAGGAAATGTCGCCACTGGAGGTCTGGACGATGTTTCCGCCGTTGGCAGAAGTGGCGGCGAAGTCGACACCTGAGACAATAGTCCCGGCCTGGATGCTCGAGCCGGAGATGCCGATATTGCCGCCGCCAAGCACCTGATTGACAACGGTCACACCGCCGACGGCGGTTCCGGACAGGCTGACATCCTTATGGCCGGTGATCGAGGCAGCTGCGACGGACGCGCCACCGACGTCGATGGCACCCGCAGCCTGTATGGTCGGCGCTGTAACCGCCCCGTTAACATTCACAGTCAAATCGCCGCTTTGACCAAGGACGATGTTACCGCCTACCCTGTTGGTCGCATCGAAGTCGATACCCGCAATGACAGTCTGTGCCGACAGACTCTGGCCTGAGATCAGCACGTTGCCGGAGGCAAGGACTTGGCCAGCAATGTTTACACCGGCGCTCGTGGCCGTCGCACCAATGCCCTTGAGCGTGATATCGCCATGCGCCGTGACTGCATCGGCGGTCACGGTGATGCCGCTGGCCGAGAACGCACCGGCCGACAGCAATGTGCCGCCGTCGATCGAGCCTGTCGACGAAAGCGTCAAGTCGCCGCTTGCCGTCTGAACGATGTTGCCATTGGCGGAGGCAGTTCTGGCGAAATCGACACCGGAAACCACAGTGCCGACCTTGATGCCTGGACCGGAGATGGCGATGTTACCACCGCCAAGGACTTGACTGTTGACGGTAGTTGAGCCGGACAAGGTGATGTTGCCATGGCTGGTGACGGCATTGGCATTGATGGTCGCCCCACGGGCATTGATGCTGCCGGCGGCCTGCATGGTCGGCGCCGCCACGGTACCGTCGACCGAAATCGCGAGATTGCCAGACTGGCCAAGGACAATATTGCCTCCTGCGCTGTTGGTCGCATCGAGGTCGATACCAGCGACGACGGTTTGGGCGGAAAGGCTCTGGCCGGTGATCGATACGTTGCCGGAACCCAGGATCTGGTCTGTCACGCTGATCGCGCCGCCGAGCGTCACGACGCCATGCGCCGTGATGCCGTCAGCGGTGACCGTCGAACCGGAGGCGTTCAAATTGCCGGCCGAGAGCAGTGTGCCAACACTGATGGCGCCCAGCGACCTCAATGAAATGTCGCCGCTTGCCGTTTGGACGATATGTCCATTGGCGGCAGCCGTCCTTGTGAAATCGATGCCGGAGACAATGCCGCTGGCCTTAATGGCAGAACCCGTGAGACTGATGTTGCCGCCACCCAGAACCTGGTTGGCCACGTTAACGGGACCGCTTGCACCCGAAACGGTGATGTCCTTGTGACCGGTCATCGCGTCGCTGGTGACCGATGCGGCGTTGATATCGATGGCGCCAGCCGCCTGTATCGTCGGCACCGCCACGGCACCATTGGCTGTGACCTTCAGGTCACCGGTTTGACCCAGGACGATATTGCCACCGGCTGCATCGGTGGCACCGAAGTCCAGGCCCGCGACGACGGTCCGCGCCGATAAGCTCTGACCGCTGATTAGCACATTGCCCGAACTCAGTATCTGGCTGTTGACATTGATCGCTCCCGCAAGCGTCATGTCGCCATGTGCTGTCACTGCATTGGCGTTGATGGTGATTCCTGCGGCGTCGAGAGCGCCGGCCGAAAGCAGCGTGTCGGCATTGATGTTGCCGCTCGAAGCAAGTGTCATGTCGCCACTGCCGGCGAGCACGATGCCGCCAGCAGAAGCAGCCGTCGAGGCGAAATCGATGCCGGAAACGACAGCACCCGCCTTGATGCTGGAACCAGAAATGCTGACATTACCGCCGCCGAGAACTTGGCTTGTGACGGTGGTCGAGCCGGACAGCGCAATATTGCCATGGCCGGTGACAGCATTGGAATTGATCGCCGCGCCACTCACATTGATGCTGCCGACCGCCTGCATGGTCGGCGCCGCCACGGCGCCACCAGCCGTTATCGTCAGGTCTCCCGTCTGACCAAGGACAATGTTACCCCCCGCCCTGTTGGTCGCGTCGAAGTCGATGCCAGCAACGACGGTTTGGGCGGAAAGGCTTTGACCGGTAATCGATACGTTGCCAGACCCGAGGATCTGATCCGTGACGCTGATCGCGCCACCGAGCGTTACGGCGCCATGGGCCGTGATCCCGTCAGCGGTGATGGTCGAGCCGGAGGCGATCAAATTGCCTGCCGACAGCAATGTGCCGACCCCGACGCTACCTGGGGAGGTCAAGGAAATGTCGCCGCTGGCCGTTTGGACGATATGTCCGTTGGCCGCGGCCGCAGCGGCGAAGTCGACGCCGGAGATAATGGCGCTGGCGTTGATGGCGGAACCCGAGAGATTGACGCTGCCTCCGCCAAGCACTTGGTCGGTCACATCGACGGGACCGCTTGTGGCCGAAACCGTGATGTCCTTGTGACCGGTCACCGCGTCGCTGGTGACCGATGCGGCGCGGATATCGATGGTGCCAGCAGCTTGAACCGTCGGCACTGTCACGACGCCGCTTGTTGCGACCTTCAGATCACCGCTTGGACCAAGCGCGATTTTGCCATTTGCGGCATCGGTGGCATTGAAGTCCAGGCCGGCAACGAGGCTCTGCGCCAATAGGCTCGGACCGGAGATCGATATGTTTCGGGCACCAAGGATCTGGCCACTGACGCTGATCGCGCCGCCGAGCGTCATGTCGTGGTGAGCGGAGATATTGCCGGCGGTGATCGTTGTACCGTTCGCAATGAGGTCGCTCGCAGACAGCAGTGTTCCGACGTCGATTGCGCCGCTTGAGCCAAGGATCAGATCGCCGCTTGCGGTCTGAACGATATGCCCATTGGCGGCGGCGGTTGCGGCGAAGTCGACGCCAGAGATAATCGCGCTGGCCTTGATGGCGGAACCAGAGATGCCGACGTTGCCGCCGCCGAGGACTTGGTTGCTGACGTCAACGCGACCGCTTGCGGTCGTCGTGCCAGTGGTGCCGGAAAGCGTGATGTCCTTGTGGCCTGTGATGGCGTCGGCGGCAATGGAGGTGCCACTGATATCGATCACACCGGCTGCTTGTATCGTCGGCACTGCTACCACATCACTGGTGGTGACCTTTAGGTCGCCAGACTGGCCAAGGACGATATTGCCGCCGGCGGCATTGGTGGCGCTGAAGTCGATGCCAGCGACAAGGGTCTGTGCCGATAAGCCCTGGCCGCTGATTAGCACATTGCCCGAGCTCAGGATCTGGCTGTTGACGTTGATCGCTCCCGCCAGCGCCATGTCGCCATGTGCTGTCACAGCATTGGCGGTGACTGTGGTTCCTGCAGCGCCGAGACGGCCGGCCGAGAGCAGCGTACCGGCATTGATATTGCCGGTCGAAGCAAGGGTCAGATCGCCGCTTGCCGTCTGAACGATATGCCCATTGGCGGCGGCGGTAGCGGCGAAATCGACGCCGGAGATAATCGCGCTGGCCTTGATGCTTGAGCCGGAGATGCCGATCTTACCGCCGCCCAGCACCTGATTGGTGACATTCATGGGACCGCTCACCGCCGCAACGGTGATATCCTTGTGACCCGTGATCGCGTCGCTCGTGACCGCTGCGCTGCGAATATCGATGGTGCCGGCTGCCTGAACCGCGGGCACTGTCACACTGCCGCTGGCTGCGACCTTCAGATCGCCGGTCTGGCCGAGCGCGATATTGCCGCCGGCCGCATTGGTAGCGCTGAAGTCGATGCCAGCGACCACAGTCTGCGCCGACAAGCTTTGGCCGCTGATCAGCACATTGCCGGCCCCAAGGATTTGTTGCGTTACATTGATTGCGCCACCGAGCGTCATGTCACCGTGGGCGGTCACGTTGTTCGCCGTGAGGTTCGAAGCGGTCGCACTAAGACCGCCGGCCGACAGGAGCGAGTCGATGTTAAGTGCGTTCGCGGCCGAAAGCGTCAGGTCGCCACTGCTGGAAAGCACGATGCTGCCATTGGCGGCGGCCGTCCTGACAAAATCGACACCGGAAACGACACTACCGGCCTTGATGCTTGGCCCGGCGACACTGACGTTGCCTCCCCCAAGGACTTGGTTGTTGACGGTGGTGGCGCCGGCAAGGGTGACATTCTGGTGGCCGGTGATCGAATCTGCCGTGACGGACGCGCCGCTGACATTCAGCACGCCGGCGGCCTGTATCGTCGGCGAATTCACTGCGCCGTTGACCGATACCGCCAGATCACCCTTCTGCCCCAGGATGATTTTGCCGTTGGCAGCATCGGTTGCATTGAAGTCCAAGCCTGCAACAAGGCTCTGCGCGGACAGACTCGGACCGATAATCGATACGTTGCCGGCGCCCAGGATCTGGCCGCCGACACTGATGACGCCGCCAAGCGTCATATCGTGATGGGCCGAGATATTGCTGGCGGTGATCATTGCACCGCTGGCATTGAGATCGCCTGCAGACAGCAGCGTACCGGCGTTGAGAGCATCGGACGCCGCAAGCGTCAGATTACCGGTTCCTGTGATCGTCGGGCCAAGGGTGATGCGCCCGCCCGCCGCATCGGTAGTGGCAATGTCGACGCCGGAGACGATAGCGTCGGCTTTGATGGCGGAACCGGAGATACTGACATTGCCTGCACCGAGAACCTGACCACTCACATTCACGCGGCCGCTCCCGGCCGCTGCACTGGTAGCGCCCGATAGCGTAATGTCCTTGTGGCCGGTGATCGTCTCGGCGGTGACGGTCTGGCCGGTGGCATTGATCGCGCCAGCTGCAAGCATGGTCCCTGCCTGGATGGCGCCGGCGCTGTCGTTGATCGTCAGATCGCCGCTGCCCGCCAGCACGATATTGCCACCGGCGGCTTTGGTGGCGGCAAAATCGACACCGGAAGCAAGAAGACCGACGCCAACGCCGCTCGTGTTGCTGCTGATTGTGACATTGCCGGCGCCGAGCAATTGATTGGCGACATTGACGCCGCCGCCAATACCGGCGTTACCGCTTGCAGCAATCGCAACATTGCCATGGCTCGCGATATTGTTGGCCTGCAATTGGGCGGCCCGGGCGGTGAAGTCGCCTGCCGACAGCAATTTATCGGCAACGACATTGCCCGCCGTGGCGGTCAGCCCGAGCGTGCCGGACGAGCCGAGGACAATGCTGCCGCCGTTCGCATCCGTGGCCGCAAAATCAACACCGGCGGCGATGGCATCGGCCTGAAGAGCAGACCCCGAGATCAGCACATTGCTCGCGGCGAGAACCTGGCCACTGACATCAACGAGACCGCCTGCTGCATCGACCGTGAGCGCGCCATGGGAGGTGACGCCGCTGGCCGCAAGCGATGCTGCCATGATTGTCAGGTCGTTGGCCGACTGGATACTGCCGGCGGTGATATTGCCGTTGGCTGTCGCATTGAGGCTTCCGGCCGACAGCAGATTGCCGGTCGCGATATCGCCGGCGGTAGCCGTCAGACTGAGGCTGCCAGCTGCGCCGAGCACCACATTGCCACTCGGATTAGCACTGGTGGCGGCGATATCGATGCCGGAAATGACCTTGCCGACGGAGATCGATCGGCCGGCGGCGGTGACATTGCCTTGCGCCTGCACGTTGCCGGCAACCGTCGCGCCAAGATTGGCGTTCAGGGTGATATTCTGGCCGCTCTGCAGCGAAGCGGCGGAAATCGCACCGGCTGTCGTCGTCAAAGTGAGGTCGCCGGTGCTATTCGCAGCGCCGGCGATCGCGATATCGCCAGAGGTCGCAGAAAGCGTTGCGGCACCGGTGCCAGTCGTCACGCTTCCGGCGGCAATCCCGCCGTCCGAACTCATCTGCACGCTTGTGCCGCTGTTGACATCGCCCGACACGCTCAAGAGACCAGCGCCGCTTGCAAGCACAATATCGCTATCGGCGGCGATAGACTGCAGAGAGATGCCTTGATCGGCCTGAACCTTGACCTTCTGTCTCGATGTGACCTTGGCGGCCGTGACCCTCTGTTTCGAGGAAATGGTCACGCCATCCCGCCCGGAGGCATTGCCAATCGAGATCTTGCCGTCTGCCGACAGCGAGAGCTCACCGGCGTTGGCGGCCATGTCGCCGCTCATCTTGACGCCGGCACCCTTTTCCGTGACGACGACCTTGATACGATCAGCCTGCATGGCCCCGAGTGCCGTGCCGTCGATCGCATATTCCGGCGTGCCTGATGTTGCCGTCAGCGCTGTAGACTCTCCAGTCGCGTAATTATACTGGCTGGCGCCGCCCGTCAGTCGTATGGTCTTGCCGAAGACCGGCGCATTGACGTGAATGTTGCGGGCAACGACATCGAAGAGATCGACGGCGCCGGGAGCCGTTGTGAGATTCGTCCCTGCCCCCTCGAAGGTGACGTCGCCACCATTGACGGTGAAACCGGACAAGCTGCCGTCGGCACCGATATTGGGCACGCCGGTCGTCAGCATGGCCCGCGGCGTATTGATGAAGCCGCAGTTGTTGCAAGTAATGCCGTTCGGATTGGCGATGACGACATCCGCTCTTCCACCGAACACTTCCGTCTGACCGTTCAGCGCGGAACGATTGCCTGACGTGACTTCGTTGAGGATGACGGAGGCGGGACCAGAATTCCTCAGGTTCGGGTTACCGGGCGTGGCGCCGCCCAGGTTTGACGTTCCGCTCTCACCGTTGAAATTGTTGAGGATCAGGCCTTGGGTACCGACATTGAAATTGTCGTATTTGTTATGCGACAGGCCGCTGGCGTTCGGCGTGACGATATCGATCAGCGGCTTGCCGTTGGGCACAGTCCCGACAGTCGGCTGATTGGCGGCGGGCGCCGTGGTGCTTGCCGATACCGTCTGAGCGTTTGCGATCGCCGGCTGCAAGAACAGAAGGATGCTGAGGGTGACCGCAAGCGACTGATGGCCGAGGCGCGTAAGCCGTGCCAAGAGGCCGCCTCCAGCTTCTCGGCCGACAGCTGCAAGCTTCGATCCTGCCAACATGATCTTCCTGCTCATTGCACGCCTTCACTGCTGTTTGCGCGGCAAACTAGTCTCGCCGCAGTTGTGGGAGCTGGCCGGGAGCGACACCATAATCACGAGGCTGGAGTCAATTTCGGCCTGTGGTTGTGGTAAACCTATCCCAAACAAAATGTGTCGCTTGTGATGGCGGTTAGGCCGGTACGGGTGTTATTTATTGCGGAGGACACGCGTACCGGCTGAACCTATTCAGCCGCCTCTGCTGGCGGGCGCCGTCTTCACACTGCCGTCGAGCTTCTTGTAAAGTTCACCCAACTGCGATTTCGGCGCCGGGCACTTTCTCGAACGGGCAAGGTCCGTCAGCACCTGGTTGCGATTGCGCAAGGCGTCGATCTCGATCTTCTCAGGCGATTTGGGATCCATGAAAAAGAGAGCGGGAAAGAACAGAAGAACGCCCGTGGCGCCCAAAATCACGTTCTTGCCCTGCGCCTGCGAGCGTTCCTTGACCGTCGTCAGGATCTGTCGCTCATTGGCCGCAAACTCACGCGAAATCCCACCACACTCCATTCCGCTATCACGAGCGCTCGTCGATGCGATGGGATGTGCTTCGCGCCCTCCACAGCTGGAGAGCATGATTGCGCAGCTGGCAAGCGCAACAACCGGAAGCGATGCGACAGAACGAGCATTGCGGCGCTTTTTTCCAATTAAGTGCATAATTCTTTCCTAGATAATCAATCATTGCTGTGTGGATGGACAAAGGCCAATCTGTTAGGGCGGGTTGAACTAACGGCAGCCCGATTTTTCCTTTTCACAACCGATCCGATTCATTGTCACAGAGACGGGCGGGTAGCTGAATTCGTGCTTCTTCTTGTCGGTAGCAGCGTCGATCAGCGCAACCACGACTACACCTGCAAGACCATTGTTGCTTGCGGCACCAAGGCGCTCGGAAGAGGTCTTATCGAACGGCTGTACGGTCGCGTAGCCAGTCCGGTAACCCGGCGATTGGCAGCGGACGGCGACGGGCCGTGAGGCGTAGCCATAATCCGGCACGCGGATTTCGGCCGGAGTCTTTACCGACGCCCGATAGCCCTCGCTTTCCAACGCGCAATCGACGCCTTCCCTTTCGACCCTGCTGGAAAACTGTGCATCTTTCTTGCGAACATCCTCGTAGGTTCGAACCGTGACGATGCGCTGCCCCTTGAGCGAAGGAATGTCCTGCCCGGCCGCGCGCTGCGGCGCCAGGACATCACCGTATTGTACGCCCTTGCCGGTCGGCACGGCATTAACGCTCATCGCAATCGGCTTTGCGGATTGGCATCCGGCTAGTGCCAGCGAGACGAGAAGGGAAAGGATAGCGACACGAGACGGGGCGTTCATCGAATAACCTGACGATCAGAGCAGTTTGGTTGAATGTGTGAATTCACGCGAAATCATCCTTGGCCTTCAACTCATAACATCGTTCCCCTTCCGGTGATCACCAACGTAAGGAGGAGCTGACGAAAAGCAGTCCCCCGTCCTTTTTATCGACCGTCCCGCCCAGGACGTCCGAATAGCCGAAATCGAAATTCACATTGCCGCCGGCGAGCTTGGCACCGACTGTCCAGCCAACCATGTCGCCGCCTTCGATGTGCTGGCGGGCCTGGGATGCGATCCGTCCGTAATCGAGGCCGAGATAGGGGCGGAACTCGCCGAGGATCTTCGCAAGTGCTGCATTGTCCGCGAAAGGCTGCGTACGCCAGACGAGATCGTTACGAATGAAGAAGCCGTTATTGCCGAAAAGCATGGTCTCGCGCGTGCCGCGCACGGAGGAATAGCCACCGATCGAGATCTGCTCGGCCCCGAACAGCTTGTCGGGAGAATATTGGCCGGTCACGATCGAATGGATTTCGAAATGCTGGTCCGCAAACTCGAATGGGCGCGTCATCGTCATCGTGCCGGTGAGCTTGGAAAAACGAGGATCTGCACCCCCTGCCCCGATATCGCCGGGAGCGACAGCATCGAAGAGGTTGAGCCCCTGGCTGTAGGACAGGTCGAAAACCCAAAGGCCGCCGAGCATGCGCCGCGAATGCGAGATACCGAGATCGCCGACCGTATATTTGCGGCTGCCGACCTCGATCCTGTTGCCCAGCAGGAAGTTGTTGGTTTCCTTGTAGGTGAGCCCGCTGTTGAAGGTGGTGATCGAATCCTTGTCGCGGAAAATCACGCGGTCAGCGCCGATACCCGCCTGCTTGGAATCGCCCGAGGTATCCAGCGGCCCGAAATTGCCCGGTATGGAGCTGTCATATTCATAATAGGAGGCGTTCGCCGAAAACGTCCAATAGCCGTAAGGAATACTCGCATTGCCGGAATAGCTGTTGCTCTTGCCTTGGCCGTCGTTGCGCCACGGGTAGTCCGCTCCCGTATGCTCGTAGGCGAAGTTCCATTGGTCGTTGAGACCGAAGAGACCGTCGTAGCCGACCGAGGCCGAACTCTTGGAATATCCCGTCTGCCATTGACCAAGATTGCTGTTGCCGACGGAAAGATGCCAGGGATGGCTTGGCTTGTTTTCGATATTGAGGATCGACGTGCCGTCCGTCTTGCCCGGCAGCATCGCCGTCTTGGCATTGTTGGAGGTCAGACGGTTGATCTGGTCGAGACCCTGCTCGATGTCGCGCAGATTGGTGATCTCACCCTTCATGCCGGGAAAGGCGGTGGCGATCATACCGGAACCCATCGTGCCAAAAGCGGGTGCCGGCCT
Organism: Hyphomicrobiales bacterium; assembly: GCA_900468625.1. Lineage (GTDB taxonomy): Bacteria > Pseudomonadota > Alphaproteobacteria > Rhizobiales > Rhizobiaceae > Rhizobium. The sequence continues at coordinate 65,316 of UBUL01000027.1, read as the reverse complement.
GCCGTTGACATAGATATCGGCAAGCGTGCCCTCGACGGCGACCAGGCGCAAGGTTTTGGCCCTGGCGATGTCCTGTGCCGGCACGTAGACGCGAGAACTCACATAACCCCTGTCGAGATAGAGATGCGTCAGGTCGCGCAGCAGCACGTTGATCTCGCCGACGCCGACGCAGTGGTTCGCATAAGGCGCCGTGATCTTGGCTATGGCAGCCGCCGGAAACTGTTTGACGCCTTCGACCTCGACATGGGTGATCTCAAAACAGGGACCAGCCTTCCCGGCTCTGGCAGCGGCCGATGGTCGAGCCTCCGTCGGCGATGGTTGTGGCGTCATCTCGCCGAGCGCCTTGAGGCGCTGCTGTTCGGCTTCCTGTGCCTGCCGGCGCGCGAAATCGTCGTTGGGCGTCTGAGCGGCCGCTCTCGAGACGGCAAAGGTCGCCGCCAGCAAGACGCTGGCGGTCAGGGCAAAACCGTAGCGGACGGGCGCCGGGCGCCGGGCAGACGTCAGGAACATGTCCGTCTGGTCAGTTGGACGCGGCCTTTTGCAGCGCATCCAGCGCCGCCGGCAATCCCTTCAGAGAGAATTTGATATTGACCTTCTGGCCATTCATCATCTGGACGCGGCCGGTACCGTCCGTTGCCTTGGTAAGGACCGCCACCATCTTGGTGTCCAGCTTCTGCTGCGACCAGCAACCGGCCTGGTTGCAATTGCGGTAGGAAAGCTGCACGACCGGCTTATCAGCCGCATCGATACCGAGCCCGGCCGGCAGGTACATATTGAGCGGCACCAAGGCCGTCAAAACCAGCTCGGTTGCCGGCTGCTTCGTGCTCTTCTGCTTCGGCGCAGCGGGTGCATCCGCCTTGGCGATCGCGAGCGTCAAAACATTGACGTCCTGCTCGCCCTGCTTGACCGTGGCGATCTGCGCCACTTCGCAATGGGTGGCCGCCGAGCCATCGGCAGCTTTGCCGTCGATGCAGCGATAATACCAGTCGTCGAACTTTTGTACGCGAGCCTGCGGAGCCGGCTGCTGCGTGCTGCCTGCGGCTTCGGCTGCTTTCTGCTGGGCATCCGTATTGGCCGGTGCCGCCGCCGGCTGCTCCTGCGCCATACCGGGCGATGCATAAAGCGCCGACGAGACGAGGGCCACGCATGTAAGGGTCTTGACGGAAAATGCTTTATTCAAAGTCGAAAACGGCATGCAAACCTTCCCAAAGGCAACAATCTTCCGTTTGGGAAGGAGAGGTCCTTGCCCATCGGTCAACCATCAAATTTTTGAAACGACACACGATATTCTCTGAGGCCGATCATGGCCTGTGGGCTGGATAGCAGAATTCCAAATTATGCATCATAAAGTAGTGGGAATGCTGCCGTTACTTGCGCTCGTTTTTGGGGTAGCGTGTCGATTATGCAACAAACGCGCTTGCTTGCTTGAGACCTAAAGCCTCAGGATGAAAAACGGCGAATGCTCAGTAGGAAATGTGCCCATCGACGACGGAAGGCGCGCGCGAGGAAAGTTGCTGTTTCAACACCTGCCTCGCATCGTCGCTGATAAGCGACATGGGACCTGCGACTGCGACTTTCGCCGCAGAGCCCGCCAGGTCCGCGGTTCGCACCGCCGCCAGGCCAACTTGATCCGCAAGCGAGACTTGCCCCGTATCCAGCGACTGCCCTGCCAGCCGCCGTCCGAGCAGCTGGACCATGTCGCGATTGTCCGCAAATGTATTGTGGCCCAGCGCATCGTCCGGCTTGACGGAACTCGTGTCGATCACGGTGATCCCGAGTTTGGCCAAATCTGCGGCATAGGGGGTCGAATCGAAGCCGCCGACACGATTGACGCCACCGGAGAGCCATCGCGAAACCTGCAGCGCCTTATCCTTGGTCGAGGAAAAGATCGTGACGTGCGGACGCTGCGGCCCCATCTCGATCATCTGCCGGCGGAATACGTCGATGTCGATGTCAGGCGATGCCAAAATGACATTCTTCACTTTCGGCGGAATTGTCTTGTTGCGCATGGCAACGCCGCGCAACGCCTCGGCGGTCAGCCAGGACCCCATGGAATGGGCGAGGATCGTAACCTCCCCGACATCGGGGCTCTTGGCAGCCTGCAGGATCATGTCCTCCAGCGCCCGACGTGAGAAATTCGTGCTCTCCTTGTCGTAGAGGTAATCGAAGACATTGCCGCGTGAGGGCCAGGTGAAAAGGATCGGCGCGGCGTCCGTTCCGGAATCGTGCATGATCTGCGCAAAGCGAAAGACTGCGTCGGAATAGGTATTGTTGAAGCCGTGCACGAAGATGACGACCTGTCGCTTGGCGTTGCGGTTCTTGCCGAACCATTCGAAAATGTCGCGCTCGGATGACACTCTCCCGGCCTTCAGGACGGCGAATTCCTTTCCGGGATTGGCCGGCACATGCGACGGCCATTGCACTTCGCCGATCTTGCGGTTTCGATCCGCAGGAATGGAAACGACGATATCGTTGAAGGAAATCGCCGTTCCGCGCTCGCCTGAGTAAAGTTCGCCCGGTTTGTCCGTCGGGCGACGGGTGGTCGCCACCATCATGTCCACGGTATTCGTGCCTGGCCCTGCCGCTGCGACCGGCTGGAGAACATTCTCCAGCCGCCCTGCGCAACCTGCCAATACCGACAGGGTTATGAGCACGGCAAAGCCCCTTCGTCCAACCTGTGACATCGGACCGCCCTCGTCAGTGCTGCAGGGGGTCGCGTGGAATGCGGAACCAGGCAACATACAAGGCGGGGAGGAAAAGCAGCGTCAGGAGCGTGCCGACGACGATGCCGCCCATCATCGCATAGGCCATCGGTCCCCAGAATATCTCCCTGGAGATCGGAATGAGCGCAAGCGTTGCCGCGGCGGCCGTCAGCATGATGGGCCGCATTCGATGCTCCGTCGCTTCGATGACGGCTTGCCAGGCCGGCACGCCCTCGCTTCGAAGGTGCTCGATCTGCACGACGAGGATCACCGAGTTGCGGATCAAGATGCCTATGAGGGCAAGCACGCCAAGGATTGCGACGAACCCCATGGGCGCGTTGCTGAAGAGAAGTGCGGTCACCACGCCGATAAGCGCTGTGGGAGCGACGGCGAACACCAGAAAGAGCCTGCTGAAACTTTGCAGCTGTATCATCAGGATCGTTGCCATGATGAACAGCATCAGCGGCGCGACCGCCACGATCGGCCCCTGCGCTTTCGCGCTTTCCTCGACCGAACCGCCATCGACGATATGGTAGCCACTTGGAAGGCTCTTGCGGAATTCATCGACCTTCGGCTGCAGTTCGGTGACGATCGTCGCGGGCTGCGTCGATCCCACGACGGCAGCCTTGATGGTGATGGTCGGTATGCGCGTCCGCCGCCAGATCGTCGGCTGTTCCAGCTCATAGCGGAAATTGGCAACCGCCGAGAGGGGTACGGACTTGCCGTTGGAACCAGCCAGCTGGAGGTTCTGCAGCGTCTCGATCGAACCGCGCTCGCCCGTCTGTGCCCTGCCGATCACATTGATCAGATAGATACCGTCGCGAATATTGGTCGCCGCCGTTCCTTCGACAATGCCGTTGAGAGCCGTTGCGATATCCTGCGACGATACTCCCAATTGCCGCGCCTTGTCCTGAAGAACGTCGACCTTGACGACGCGAGACGGTTCGTTCCAGTCGAAGGTCATGTTGGACAGTAAGGGATGCTGGCCGACGATACCGGCAAATTGCTGGGCCATATCCCGGACCTTCTGGATGTCAGGCCCGCTGATGCGGTACTGCACCGGCTTGCCGACCGGAGGGCCGATGTCGAGCAGCTTCACGAACGCATCCGTTCCGGGGAAGGTCTTGGTCAGATAATCCTGCAGTTCGGCTTTGACCTTGTCGCGAACGTCGAGCCCCTTGGTGACGATCACCGTCTGACCGAAGGAGACGTCGGGTGTCTGGACATCGAAGGACAGGATGAAGCGGGGAGCGCCCTGTCCGACATAGCTAGTCCAATGATCGATGTCCTTATTGTTCGCCAGCATCTCGCGTTCGAATCTGGCCATCTGCTTGTTCGTCTCCGAAATCGAGCTGTTCTGCGGCAGGTTCCAGTCGACGATCAGTTCGGGTCGGTCGGAGGAAGGGAAGAACTGCTGCTGCACCAGGCTCATTCCGCCGATGGAGAGGGCAAACGTGGCCACGGTCGCGCCAATGGTTATCCAGCGCCAACGCAGGGCGAGGTTCAGTAGCCATGCAAAGGCGCGCGCAAAGCGGCCTTTCTGATCATGATGCGATTTCATGCTCTTCGGAAGGATCGTCACGCCGAGCAGCGGCGTAAACAACACCGCGACGATCCATGACACCAGGAGCGAAACGGCGATGACCACGAAGAGAGTAAACGTGAATTCGCCGGCAGCACTGGTGTTGAGACCGACGGGGATAAAGCCCGCGACCGTCACAAGCGTACCCGTCAACATCGGAAAGGCGGTCGAGGTATAGACGTAGGTCGCCGCCTTTCTCAGATCGTCGCCTACTTCCAGTCGGGCAACCATCATTTCGACGGCGATCATGGCGTCGTCAACGAGAAGGCCAAGGGCGATGATCAGCGCTCCAAGCGAAATACGCTGCATGGAAATGCCGGTATAGGCCATGACGAGAAAGGTGATTGCCAGCACGAGCGGAATGGAGATGGCAACCACGAGGCCAGCCCGGACGCCGAGGCTGATGAAGCTGATCGCAAGCACGATGACGATCGCCTCGAACAGCGCGCGCGTGAAGCCCGATACCGCATCGTCGACGACGGCAGGCTGATCGGAAACGCGCTGGACGTCGACGCCGATCGGAAGATGGGCGGTGACCTGCTCGATTTCCTTGTCGAGCGCCTTGCCGAATTCAAGCAGATTCGCCCCGGTCTTCATGCCGATCGCAAGCCCGATGGCGGGCTGGCCATTATATCTGAACAGGGACGAGGGAGGATCGACATAGCCGCGTTTGATCGTCGCGACGTCTGTCAACGGAAAGAAGCGATCGTTGACACGAAGATTGATCGATCTGAGGCTTTCCTCGGATGTGAACTGACCGCTCACCCGCAAGGCGATGCGCTCGGGACCGGCATCGACGAAACCGGACTGCGTGACGGCATTCTGCGCCTGAAGCGTGTCGATGACGGATTGCTGGTTGAGCCCGAGAGCTGCAATCTTTCGGGTGGAGAACTCGAGATAGATGGCCTCGTCCTGGGCGCCGATGATATCCACCTTGCCGACATTGGGAACCGTCAGCACTTTCGCACGCGCATCCTCGACCAGATCGCGAAGCTGACGCTGCGTCAGCCCATCGCTGGTAAAGGCATAGATATTGCCATAGACGTCGCCGAAGCTGTCGTTGAAAAACGGTCCGACCACACCGCTTGGAAAATCGCCCTTGATGTCGCCGATCATGTTGCGGACCCGCATCCAGATGGCGTTGACATCCTTGGCCTTGGTCGTCGGCAGAAGCTCCACGAAAATCGTCGTCTGGCCCGCAACCGTCTCGCTCTTGGTATAATCGAGTGAATCCAGTTCCTCGAGCTTCTTTTCGATGCGGTCGGTGACCTGCTTGGTCACCTCCTCGGCCGATGCGCCAGGCCACTGCGCCTGAATGATCATGGTCTTGATGGTGAAGGCCGGATCTTCTTCGCGGCCCAGCCCGATATAGGAAAACGCGCCGGCCAGAATGAAAACGATCATGAAGTACCAGACGAGCGAACGATGCTCGAGCGCCCAGTCGGACAGGTTGAATTTTTTCACGGGGGGATCTTTCCTTAATCTACCCTGACGGCCTGGCCGTCGGCAAGCTTGTGAACGCCGGCAATGACGATACGTTCGCCGGGGTTGATGCCTTCGGCGATCCTCACGGAACCGCCCTCGACGAGATCCCCGTCGATCTTGACCGCGCGAATGGAGATCTTGCGGGCCGCGGTATCGACCACCCAGACGTTCGGCTTTCCATCCTTCATCAGGACGGATGACGACGGCAGCAGGATCATCGGGTCCGCAACGACGGTCGCAGTCGCGGTGACGACCGAGCCGAGGCGAAACGCAGCCGGCGGATCGATGAGCGTGATTTTCGTGCGGCGTGTGCGCGTCGTAGCCTCTGCCTCCGGCGCGATCTCTCGGACGACACCGCCCGCACGGATGCTCGGATCCAGCTGGAGGGCGACCTCGAAGGGCGATCCCACCTTGAGACCGTCGAAACTTGCCACCGGTATGTCGATGATGGCGTCACGCTGGTCCGGGCGGGCGACGGTGACAATGCTTTGGCCGGCGGAAACGACCTGACCCACTTCTGCGGAAGTCGCCGTCACGACACCGTCGAATTCCGCGCGAAGCTGCGCGTAGCCCAGCTGCTCTTCGGCCTTGTCCAAATTGGCCTGGGCCTTGGCAACCGAAGCACTCGCGCTCCTGCGCCCAAGTTCCGCCTCTTCGTAGGCCGCCTCGCTTCCCGATTTGCTCTCGAGCAAGGACCGCTGGCGCTCTTCGGTGGATGTCGCGTTGACCAGCTGCGCCTGCGCGTTCGAAAGCTCTGATTGCGAACTCTTGACCGCAAGCTCCAGTGAAAGCGGATCGATCGCGGCAACGACATCGCCCTTCTTGACGAGGTCGCCGACGCTGACCTTGCGCGCTATGACTCGCCCCAGAACCCTAAATGCGAGCTGTGTCTCGATCTTCGCCTCGATCGTCCCCGGCAGTGTCAGCGCGGAGGCCGCAGTGGACTGGGCGACAACGGAAAGTACGGGGCGCGGCGGCTCGTAGTGAGCTTCTTCCTGCTTCTGGCAAGAGGTCAGCAGCAATGATCCAAGGACCGCAAGGCCGACCGTGATACGGATGTTCATTTTACAGCTCCCTTGTCGTAGGTGACGACTTGGCCCGGTCGCAGGAATTTCGCACCGTCGACGACGACGATCTCACCCGGAGATACGCCCGCCCGCACTGCAAAGCGGCCCGTCTCATAGCCAGAGACATCGATTTGGTGCAGCGATACGCTCGACGACGCGGGATCGATGATCCAGACGGCCGGCTTCCCGCTTTTTGAAGTCATGGCCGACCAGGGCAATTCGATCGCATCTCGTGCTACGGACCGAAAAAGGCCGACCACGGGAGCGCCGAGCTGCATGTCCGGCGCCCCTTCGAGCCCGACCTTGACCCTGATCGTCCCGGTCGACGGGTCGATCGTGGGCGAGATTTCGCGCACCGGCGCCTCTATTTTGCGGGACGGCGACGAAAGCAGGCTGACGGCAACTTGGCTTTCAAGGTTGCGCCCCAGATAAAGCGACTCGAAGACGTTGAAGACGGCATCTCGAGGACCGTCATGCGCAAGCGTAAAGACCAGTTGCGCCGCTTGCGCGACCTGCCCTACTTCGGCGTTTCGGGCGGTGATGACGCCATCGGCATCGGCGCGCAGTTCGGTATAAGAGAGCGCGTCCTGTGCGGTGTCGAGTTGAGCTTGTGCCGATTTCACGCTTCCCTGGGCAGTCAGCAGAGCTTCCTGGGCCTGATCAAGTGCCGCGCGGGTCGTCACCTGTGTCCTGAAGAGGTTCTGCTGCCGGTCGAAGGCGAGCTGGGCCTGTGTCTGCTGAGCGAGCGCCGATTGCAGGTTCGCGGTGGCAACCTCCAGATCGGCTTTCTGTTCTTCGGCGTCCATACGGGCAAGCACCTGCCCCCGCTTCACCAATGAGCCGACATCGGCGAGACGTTCGACAATGCGCCCGCTGACCCGGAAGGAGAGGTCGCTTTCGACGCGTGCGCTGATCTCGCCGGTGATGGCGTTGTTTTCGACGAGCGGCGTGACCTTGGCCACGGCGGTCTCCACGTTCTTCGGCTTTGCTTCACTCTCGGCCTGCTTTTCGCATGAGGACAGCGCGATGGCACTCGCACCCAGCCATGCGATGACAAGGATAGTTTTCATGATTTGACCTCTTGCATCCGTTGGCGGGAGGAATATTATTGACTGACTCGTTAGTCAATAGAAATTATCTTGACGCCGATGCGTCAATTGCGCTGAAGGTGGAATCATGACCGATCTGAAAAAGCTGACGCGTGCGGAGCAAAAGGCTCGCCGCCCCGTGCAGATTCTGGATGCGGCGTTCGAAGAGTTCGTCGAGCGCGGCTACGTCGCAACGCGGGTCGAGGATATTGCCGCCAGAATCGGAGTAACCAAGGGTACGATCTATGTTTACTTCGAGACCAAGGAGCAGCTTTTCGAAGCGATGATCCGACACATTTCGGGGCCGCTCGAAAATCTGCTGGCAAGCGCGAATGAGCTGAAGGGAACCGCCACGGAGCGGCTTCAGGGAAATATCGAGCTGATCTACGATCTCATAGTCAACGATCGCAAATTGCGGGAACTGATGAGGTTCGTCATCGCCGAAGGTTCGCGCTTCCCTCAGGTCGTCGATAGGCATCACGACGTATTTATCGATCCTCTCGAGCGACAGATGCAGTCCCTTATCGAGGAAGGCATGAGAAATGGCGAGTTCCGGCGGGCGCCGGCTGCGTTTTCCGACGCAATCGTGGCGCCGGCCATAGCCTTCCTGTTCTTCAAGCTTCTTTTCGACGAGCGGCGGAGCCTGGATAAAGCCACCTATTTGGAAGCGCATATCGATCTCGTCCTCAACGGATTGCTGACCTGATCCGCCGGTTGTTTGGCTGGCTCCCGTCGGCATGCTGATGCTGCAGATCGAAAAGATCCGCATCCGGATGTCGAGCAGATTCCGTGGAAGGGATATCATCGCGCAGTGTTTCGGCGCGTCGCCTGAACTCTCCATGAAGTGGCCCTCATGCTTTCGACCGCCATCAGACTAAAGTCTGGCCCATGATCAGACCTCGGTCTGAAGATGCCTTCTTTGGTCCTAATGCCATGGATTGCCTCGGCCTTTGCACCAGTTGTTTCCGGCGATGGAAGCGGCGGAATGCCCGATCGCCATCGCAATGCATGCGGAGAAGGTCGATGAATATGAACGGCGTCCTTGAAAGCGGCATCCCGGCCCCGGCTACTGCCGCAGTTTCCGATGGCAGCAATGTCACGCTGTCGGCTGCGAGATAACCGGCCATGCAGCAGACGAAGCGAATCCTGGTTACCGGCGGCGCGGGCTTTCTCGGCTCATTCCTGTGCGAACGGCTTTTGCTGGAAGGACACGAGGTCATCTGCGCTGACAATTTCTTTACAGGACGGAAAAGCAATATCTTCCACCTGCTTGACAACAAGTCCTTCGAAATCGTTCGCCACGACATCACCTTTCCCCTCTATGTGGAGGTCGACGAGATCTATAATCTCGCCTGTCCGGCGAGCCCGGTTCACTATCAGTTCGATCCGGTGCAGACGACCAAGACCAGCGTTCATGGCGCTATCAACATGCTCGGCCTCGCCAAGCGGGTCGGTGCCAAGGTCCTTCAGGCCTCGACATCAGAAGTCTATGGCGATCCCGAAATTCATCCCCAGCAGGAGGATTATTGGGGCCGGGTGAATCCGATAGGACTGCGCTCCTGTTACGACGAAGGCAAGCGCTGCGCCGAGACCCTGTTCTTCGATTACTGGCGTCAGCACCGGCTGCGCATCAAGGTGGCGCGCATTTTCAACACCTATGGTCCGCGAATGCGCCCCGATGACGGCCGCGTCGTTTCCAACTTCATCGTACAGGCGCTGCAGAACAAGCCGATAACGGTTTACGGCAGCGGCCAGCAGACACGATCGTTCTGCTATGTCGACGACCTCATCGATGGTCTGGTGCGGCTGATGGGGACAAAGGATGAGGTGACCGGCCCGATCAATCTCGGCAATCCGGCGGAGTTCACGATGCTGGAGCTTGCCAACCTCGCGATAGAGCTGACCGGAAGCAGCTCGACGATAAAATACCTGCCCCTGCCCGCCGATGACCCTCGGCAGCGGCAGCCGGATATCGAGGTTGCATCGCGCGAACTCGGCTGGAAGCCGAAGGTTCAACTGAGGGCCGGGCTTGGCGAAACGATCGCATATTTCGAGGATCTGCTGTCGACCGTCCCGCACGCGATCGCTGCCGAATGAGAACGGTCCTTGTCACCGGCGGAGCCGGCTATATCGGATCGCATTGCTGCAAGGCCTTCGCCGAGGCCGGGTGGTCGGTCGTCACCTATGACAATCTGTCCCGTGGTTGGCGCGATGCGGTCAAATGGGGACCGCTGGTCGAGGGCGACATTGCCGACGCCGGGACGGTTGCGGCGGCGCTGCGCCAGTACCGCCCGGATGTGGTCGCCCATTTCGCGGCCTACGCCTATGTCGGCGAATCCGTCGAGTTTCCAGAGCTCTATTATCGGAACAATAGTTTCGGGACGCTGGTTCTCATCGAGGAAATGCTGAAAGCAGGCGTCAATAGGCTGATTTTTTCAAGCACTTGCGCATCCTACGGCATTCCGACCCGTACCCCGATCGACGAGACCCATCCGCAATGGCCGATCAATCCCTATGGGTGGTCGAAATTCATGATCGAGCGGATGGTGGAGGATTTCTCGCGTGCCCGCGGTCTCAATGCGGTGATGCTGCGGTATTTCAATGCGGCCGGCTGCGACCCCGATGGCGAGATCGGCGAGCGGCACGAGCCGGAGACTCATGTCGTTCCGCTCGCTATAGAGGCGGCGATCAGGTCTGGCCGAACCTTCACCATCAATGGCACCGACTTCGACACGCGCGACGGCACCGCCGTCCGCGACTACATCCATGTCAGCGATCTCGCCGAGGCGCATGTTCTTGGCGGCGAAAAACTGTTGCGGGACGAGGGGGTACATGTCTACAACCTCGGCACCGGCAACGGAACGACCGTTAGGGAATTGGCCGATGCCGTCGGCCGCATTTCCGGACAAAGCCTTGCCGTTGCCTTTGGTTCCCGCAGACCCGGCGATCCACCCGCCCTCGTCGCCGCGGCCGATAAGGCCAGGCGTGAGCTTGGATGGGTGCCTCGCCGTTCCAGCATCGACCGGATCATCGAGACGGCACTTGCCTGGCATAGCAGCCGGATGTGATCCTTAGCTGCTTGCCGTTGTCAGAAACTCGTCGAGAGCGGCGCCGACCGCTTCGATCGAGAAATTTTCCGCCACCCGCCGTCGGGCAGCCGCGCCCAGCTGTGCCCGAAGAGTTTCGTCGCCTCTCAATCTTGCCAGGGCCTGCACAATGTCTTCGGGCTGTTCCCGTCTCACCATCAGGCCGCCCGAGGCCTCGCCGTCGACGAGAATATCAGGCAGACCCTGTGCATCCGAAGCGATGACGGGGAGGCCGCAGGCCATGGCTTCCAATGGCGCAACCGGCATGCCTTCGATGCGCGACGCTGTGACATGGACGTCGGCCGCCGACAGCCAGCGCCGGATCAGGGGCCGCTCCGTCATGTAGCCGGTTAACCATTGCACATTCGCCAGGCCGCTTTCACGAAGCAGCCTTGCGAAAGCGTCATTGTCCTGGCCCGAGCCGATGATTACCAGCTGGGTGGAAGGACCGCCCGAGAAGCGCGTCCAGGCTTTCAGAAGGACATCAAGCCCCTTGCGGCGGATATCGATGCGGCCGTGATTGAGAGCGATGAAGCAATCCTGCGGCAGGCCGAGATTTGCTCGCGCTTCGCTGCGATCCATCGCCTGCCATTCACGGCTATCCAGCGGATTGGGAATATTCGCCACATTGGGAGCAATGCGCGGATAAGCCTTAGCGAGACGGCTGCGCTCTGCGGCGGAGGCAACGATCAGACCGTGGCAAGCGCGCAGCGAGAGCTGTCTTGCGGCGGCCTCGATCCAGGACAGTGTGCGATCTCCGCCCTGAAAGGTGGCAAAGAGGGGCAGGTTTAGGCTGCACGCCAGCCATGCCAGCGCATCGAAACGCGTATATTCGTACTCCTGAGCAAGAAGCAGATCGCATCCGGAGCGAGAAAGTATCTCGCGGAAGGCGGGAAGCGGCGTTCGAGACCAGCGCCGCAGGCTATAGGCGGCGGCGGAATGACCCTGCCGGGATCGCCTTGCCGGTGCGACCCAGATCGGTGTGCCTGTGCCCGAATGTTCGTAGCACTCAATCCTGCTCACCCGCTCGGATGCACAGACGATGATCGGCTTGTGACCAACCGAGACCAGCGCCGCCGCATAGCCGAACAGCCAGCCTCCCGTCATCTGCTCGACGAAATCCTGAAGTTCGAGCCCGATCGGCTCGAGAAATTCTTCGATCACGTCTCCCCATGGGAAAAGGGCGATCACCTTTGGTATCCGATGCTCCCTCATTTGCGCCAGGCAAAGGCGGTCTCGGTGCCGCGCGTGGACGGTCGGTGCATCAGGTAGCCGAGGAAGGTCACGGGTGCCGCCAGCGCGTAAAGCACCTTGCGGCGCCGGCGGCCAAAGCGGGAAAATGAAACATCATGGAAAAAAGCTGTGGCGGCGTTGATGAATGTCGCGCGCTTTTCCGGTTGCCTGTCGAAAAGGGCTGCAAGTTCCGGATCCCGGTATCCTCGCCTGACATGGCCCCACGCGCGCATCAATTCGCTTTCATGCGGACAGTGGCGTTTCATGACGCTGAAATATGGGTAATGCCAGTTGATCTCGGGAGTGGAAATCAGGACATATCCGCCCGGCCTTACTACCCGCAGCGCCTCCTGCGCGGCGCGGCGGTCTTCCTCGATATGCTCAAGCACGTCGAACATCGTGACGATATCGAAACTGTCGTCGTCCATCGGCAGCGAACAGGCGTCGCCGCAAATGAAGGTCGAGTTCGCCCAGGAGGGCTGGTGGTCGGCCAATTCGGGGTCGATATCGAGCGTGACGATTTCGGCTTGCGGATAGAGAATGCTGGCAAGACCGCTGCGACCGCCGCCGATTTCCAGCACCCGTCCGGTGCCGCCGGTTTCCGCCGGTGCCACGCGATGGATGGCGCGCATCTTTTCGCGGTAGAACAAACCGTCCGTCAGCCCGTTCGGATAAGGATTCCCGGATAGAAACCGGCGAAGTGGTGCCTTCTTGATCATCACGCTGTTTCCTTGTCGGCAGTCACGGTTACACCACCCATCGGGGTACGCCGCATTCTCCAGCCGAAGCGCAGGAGAAACTGCAGGCCGGCGAGCCATCCCTGTACTTCGGCCGCCAAAATCCCGAGCCTGCCCGGCGGCCCTTCGAAAAGCGCCTTGACGAAGGTCTTGGCGAAATAGACCGGCAGCTGCCTGCCGATGCGCACGATGTTTCCGCGATCGCCGAAATTGTCGTACTGCGCCACCAGAGCTGCGACGTGGCCCTTCATGTAGGCTCTGATCTGCCGCTTGAGACCCGCCCAGTCGCTGCGGTGGTGATGGAAGACGACGGCGCGGGGCTCGTAGACGCACGCGCCACCGGCCGCCAGCAGCCGGTACCAAAGCTCTGAATCTTCGGAGCATCCCGCCGCACCCGCGCCGAGGCGTTCGTCGAAAAGGCCGACCCGCTCGAATACCGATCGCCGAAAAGCCATGTTGGCACCCGCACCGATCTTCCAGACATGCGCTCCGCTGGGCCGCGTCTCCTCGAAGAAGCGTCTGTCGAAGCTAAGCGGCACGAAGGTCGAGCCGAAACCGCCCATCGTGAACTGAAAGAAGCATTGTGCCGCCGTATCGAGACGCGCCGGCAACACCAGACCCGTAAACGCCTCCACATCCCGCTCGGCAAAGACGCCTGCGATTTCTGCGGTCCAGCCAGGATGGGCTTCGACGTCGTCGTCTGTGAAGGCGACGATCTCAAACCGGCTTGTTTGAACGCCGGTGTTTCGGGCTCGGCTTAGGCCGGAACGAGGTTCGTGGGCATAGCGAAAATCGGGGAATTGCCCGCAGATGTCCCTCGCATTCCCATCCTGAGAATTGTCGACGACGACGATCTCGCCCGGAGGGCTGCGCTGCGCTGCAAGGCTGGCCAGGCATTTGCTCAGAGCCGGACCGCGATCGCGGGTGCAGATGACCACGGACATGTCCTGCGCCGAGGCGCAGGATGGCTTTGCGATCGCGTCGAGCGTCTCTACCGGATTTTGTGCATCAAGCGCCGCCTCAAGCGAGAGCGCGGGCTTTGGCCATCCTTCATAGGTGGCACGCAACGGTGCGCCGAGCCCGATGCTGCGTGCTTGAAGTTGCGCAGCCGCATATTCGGCGGCAAGCTGGCGCAATTGAGAGGCCCCGTAAGGTAGCTCGTCCTTGAGGGATGCCCGTGCTCCCAGCGGCAGGTCTTTCCACCAGAAGACCGACAATGCGGGCTCGCGATCGCTACCGATATCGGCGGCCGCCAGATCGACATGCCTCACCTCAAGACGTTCTGCCCTCATGAATTGCGCTCCTGGATCGACCGGATACGGGCGCGTGAGCGATCATATTCGCCGGCAAGGCCATAGATTCCGCCCCACAGCTCCGCGATACCGAAGCGCAGCTCATGGCCACGCAACCGGCGAGCAGCGCGGGCAAGCGCCTTCAACTGGTCGAAGAACCACCAACGGACCATGGCGCGATGGCGTGCCCGCATTTCATCATCGGTGCGATAGCTTTTGACGAGAAATGCCATCATGCCGAGGCCCCAGGTCCAGTATTGCCGCCTGAGCTGCGGCATGGTTTCGCGATGCTCGTGATAAACGGCATATTCCGGCTCATAGATGATCGGGCGTCCAGAGCGCAGAACGCGGTAGAATATATCGAGATCGCCGCCTCCGGGCAGTGGCGCTCCCGTATCGAGCGCTTCATCGAAGCCGCCAAGCTCGATCAGCAATTTACGGTCGAAGGCCATGTTGCAGCCAGCTCCGAGGATGCCGGCACCGACGGGATGGAGCGGGTTGTCAAAGCGCGCCTTGTGAAACTCCCTGCGCGCAAAGCCGCGGCCAAACCCTCCGCGCCGTTCGAAAAAGACCTGCGCTTGCGTGTCGAGACGAAACGGCAGCACGAGGCCGGTGAAGCCGCCGACGCCGGGGTTGTCGCGGCACGCCTTGGCAAGGCCTGCAAGCCAATTGCGATCCACCACGACATCATCGTCCAGATAGGCGACAATATCGCCCCAGGCCGCATGAAGGGCGGCATTTCGGGCGAAATCCAGCCCCGCCTTCGGTTCGAAAACGTAGCGTATATCGCGGAAGCTCTCGACGGCTTCGCGCGTGGCCGTGTCCACCGAGGCATTATCGACTACGATGATCTCGGTGAACTGGAAGGGAGATTCACCGCGAAGCTGATCGAGCGAGCGCAGCAAGCGACAAAGGCGCTGCGCGCGATCCTTGGTGCAGATTGCGATGCTGAGGTTCGGCAGCGGCATATCCTGCGCTGGTGACTGCGCCGTCAGCTCCTCCTCCAGCTTTGCAACGAGGATGCGCTGGGCAAACCTCTCGCCGGCAAGAGCTTTCAGATTTCCGACCGTCAGTGTCGATCCCGCGGGCCGCTCGATCATTTCGAATGCGAGCAGCCGGCCTTGCCACCGCGCCACCAGGCCGATACCGGTCTGTTCGGCCGAGAGTTCGATCGGTGCCAGAGGCTGCGACAACTCGATCTCAATAAGCTTGTAACTCATCACCCAACTCCCGCCTGCTGCGGCCGTGCTGAAATTCGTGGAGCCTGGAAAAATGTCCCTGCCGTTCGAAGAGCTCGTCCGGCGAGCCGGCCTCGACCACGCGACCCTTCGTCATGACGATGATCTGATCGGCCGCCAGAACGGTCGAGAGCCGGTGAGCGATCACGACGACGGTGCGGTTGTGCGAGTACTCGTCGAGCGCAAGCTGAAACGCCTGTTCGGTTTCGGCGTCGAGCGCGTTCGTCGCCTCATCCAGAAGCAGAATATCGGGATTTCGAAGGATCGTTCGGGCGAGCGCTACGCGCTGCCTTTGCCCGCCCGACAGGCGCATTCCCTGATCGCCGATCCGTGTCTCGTAGCCATCCGGGAGTAGCCGGATGAAATCGTCCGCCTTGGCGATTTCGGCAGCCTTGCGGATGTCGGCTGGTCCGGCCTTCAGATCGCCATAGGCGATGTTCGCCGAAATTGCGTCATTGAAGAGGTGGACCTCCTGCGACATCAGCGACAGGCGCTTGCGCCAACTGCGAAGATCGAATTCCGGTAGAGGCGTTCCGTCTGCGACGATCGCACCGGAAGTCGGATCCATGAAGCGGAAGAGCAGAGCCATCACCGTGGATTTTCCCGCCCCCGACTCGCCGACGATCGCTGTGGTCTTGCCGGCGGGAATGCTGAAGGAGACATCCTCCAGTGCGAGCGGCTGTCCGGGCGCATAGCGGAAAGAGACATTGCGGAATTCGACGGCTTGTCCGAAGGCGGGGGCCTGCACGCGCCCGTCTGAGAGAAAGGGCCTCGCCGTCGTGCGGAGGAAGTCATCGACATCGTCTATGCTGCCGGCGAGCCCGTCGAGCGCGATCTTCGACTGCAGCAGTTCCCGCGTCGGGCCTTGAAGACGATACAGCAGCGAGAGAAACGCGGCCAGCACCGCAATGCCCAGGCCTACCGATTGAGCGACCAGGACGAGCGCGCCGATCAGGATCGTAATCGAGATTTCCGAGACAGGCCCTGGTGTCGCCCACAGCATATCGAGCTTCAGAAGGCGTCGCCGCACATTGTCGGAAATCTTGCGGAAGCGATTGCGCTCATAGTCCTCCTGGGCGAAAGCGCGGATCAATTGCAGCGCGTTGATGCTCTCCCACATCCTCAAGCCGAACTGCTTGTTTTCCTCGACGACGGCCTTGCCGGTCTCGTCCGCACGCCGCGTGGCCAGACGAATGGCCATGGCCCCGATAAGCAGGAGCGTCATCGAGAAAAAGGTCAGCCGAACGGAAATCAAGAGCATCAGCAGCATGAAGACGACGAAGGTGCAGAAACAGATCATCAAGCGGTAGGCGAGGCTTAAGGCCTGACTGACCTTCCAGGTGTTGTTGGCGATCGTCGTAATGATATCCGAGCGCTTGTTGTCCACCCGGTAGTCGATGCACGAGCTGATCGTCTGGTCGAATACCCTTGCCCTCAGCCGATGTGCAACGAGACCGTCGATATACCGGGTCACCCAGGTATTGATGAGATGGACGGCATTCTTGAGGAGGATGCTGACGCACAGCACGCCCACCAGGAATGCCGTCAAATGGCTTTGCGGAACAGCCGCCAGAAGGCGGTCGAAAACTCGCTGCCATTCTCCCTGCTGCGCCGTTGCGGCGCCGAGGCTTTGAATGAGGGGAATGAAGAGAAAGAGACCTGCACCCTCGAGAACCGCGGCGGCAAGGCCGAGCCCGACGATGGTTGGTCCTGCCCAGGCAGGCGCCTCCGCCAGCCGGAAGAGCCGTTGCAGCCGCATGAGGAGGGAATTGCCCGACCTCATTGGATCGTCTCCGTATAGAGCGGCCGCAACTCGGCGTTTCTTTGCAAGCCCCTCAGCCGAGCCTTGAGCCAGTCGGGAACCAGTCTGGCGCGGCAATATACGTCGAGCATGTTCGGCAGGTTCGAAATTGCCAGGCGCGGCTCCAATGCCAGAAATCGCTTCAACAGCTCCCAGCCGTCGAAAAATCGTCCGCTGACAAACGCCCTTACGACAAGCCAGTGGAGCATGTCGACCAGATGAGCGTCGAGGTCGCTGCCATACTGAGGATATTTTTCGCGGTATTCGGCAAGGACGATTTCGCACGAAGCGAGCATCCGCTTGACGTCGCTCGACATGTTCGTGTTCGTCATGCGATAGCCGACCAGGTGTTGCTGTATAACGCGAAACTCGTAGCTCTCCGCAATTCTGAGGCAGATCAGAAGATCCTCGCAGCCCTGGGCATTGCGTGCCCTGAGCGACGGGTCGAATTGCCCGGCCTTTTCGAAGGCGGAACGGCGCATGAGCATCGAGCTGCCGTTACCGACGAAATTGTTTCTGCACATGCGCTGAAGCACATGTCCCTCGGCACTCGGCCGGTTATGGAGGGAAAAAACGCGGCTGTGCTCGTCGATGAGGGCGTACCAGCAATAGGCCAATCCAACCGATGGGCCGCCCGCTTCCAGAGCTTGCCATTGAAGGGCGATCTTTGACGGAGCCCATAAATCGTCGGCATCGATAAATGCGAGAAACTCGGCATCGGTCGCAGCCGCGCCATTGTTACGAGCTGCGGCGACACCGCTATTGGCCTGTCGAACGATGCGGATTCGTGGGTCCCGCATTGCGTATTCGTCCACGATCGACAATGACCGATCCGACGAACCATCATCGACAATGACGATGTCAAGCGCTTGATGTGTCTGGCGGCAGATGCTGGCCAAGGTCGCGCCAATTGTTCGTTCGGCGTTGAACATCGGTACGACTACCGCAACCGTGGCGCTTCGCTCAGCTCCCACAGTCATTGCCACCATTGGCGACGAGGCCGACGAACCCGATGATCCCGTCGCCGTCGGAAGCATCGGCAGGTGAAGGGACGGGGATGCCGCTTTCGGGGACGCCGTTCATGCTCATCGACCTTCTCCGCATGCATTGCGATAGCGGTCGGATGTCGCGCCGCTTCCATCGCAGGAAACAACTGGCGCAAAGGTCAGGGCAATCCATGGCAATAGGACTAAAGAATGTGCCGTCGGACTAAGGTCCTCTCATGAATTGGACTTTAGTCTGGCAAAGGCGGCTTCGTTGCCAGGATCAGCGGAACGCGTCGCCGGCTGGGATGATTTTCAGCGCGACTTTCGATAAGCGATTTCAAATGATCTCATGTAGAGCGTGCAGTGATTTTGCGCGTGATCCGAACCACCGCTGCCGCCTACGTGCACCTCAAAGGAAGCTCGCCTCGAACAGCTCGCGCGTATAGGCGTCATGCGTCGTGCCTGCCTGCAAATCCGCCTTGCTCAACTCGTCGACGAAGGTGCCGCCCTTCATGATCAGCACCCGATCGCACATATGGGCGATAACGGCCAGATCATGGCTGACGAGGACATAGGTCAGGGAGCGCTCGTCGCGCTGATCTGCCAGGAGGTTGAGGATTTCGGCCTGGATCGACACGTCGAGCGCCGAGGTCGGCTCGTCGAGCAGCAGGATCGGCGGCGAGAGGATCAAGGCCCGGGCGATCGCGACGCGCTGGCGCTGTCCGCCGGAAAGCTCATGCGGGTAGCGGTTGGCGAAGGCCGGCGGCAGGCCGACCTGGCGCAATGCCTTTTCGACCTTTGCCCAGCCATCGTCATGTCCCATGGCACGCAGCGGTTCGGCGAGCGCCGTGCCGATGCGGTGGCGCGGATGCAGCGAGCCGTAGGGATCCTGAAACACCATCTGGGCATGCCGCAGCTCATCTCGCGTGCGGGTCTTGCCGACGACCTTGCCGGCGAGTCCTATATCGCCGGACCACCCTTTTTCCATGCCGGCCAAGCAGCGCAGCACGGTCGACTTGCCGCATCCAGACTCGCCGACAATGCCGAGCGTTTCTCCCCTGCCGACATCGAAGCTTACCCCTCTGACGACATGGTTCTTTGTCTTGCCGGAGGTAAAGACGACATCGAGATCGCGTACGCTAATCATCGGCTGGTCTCCAGATCGAACTTTGCCCGGTCGAGCACGGCCAGGCGGCGCACCGGCCTGCGCGGGTCCGGCAAGGCGGACATCAGCCCGCGCGTATAAGGATGCTGCGCATCTTCCAGGCGCGTCAGGGTCTCGACGATGCAGCCGGAATACATGACGATGATGCGCTCGCAGAAGGCCGCGACCATGCGGATATCGTGGCTGATGAGCAGCAGCCCGGAATTGTTCTCGCGCACCAGCTCGTCGAGCAGAGTGAGCACATCCTTGCGCACGCTGACATCGAGGGCGGATGTCGGCTCGTCGGCGATGACGAGCTTCGGCTTTGCCAGGAGCATCATGGCGATCATGACGCGCTGCCCCATCCCGCCCGAGATCTGATGGGGGTAGAGCGCCATCACGCGGTCCGGATCGCTGATACGGACGCGCTCGAGCATGGCGCGCGCAGCATCGCGCGCTTTGCCGCCACGCAAACCCAAATGCAGCCGTGCGGCCTCGGCGACCTGCTTACCGACGGTCAGCACCGGATTAAGGGAATAGCGCGGGTCCTGCATGATCAAAGCAATATCCTTGCCGCGCAGGGCGCCCATCTGTCGCTCCGACCTGTCGAGCAAGGAGACGCCGTCGAGCGCCATGCCTTTGGCCGTGATGCTTGCGCTTGGCGGCAGCAGGCGCATGACCGCACGCCCCGTCGTCGATTTTCCGGAGCCGGATTCGCCGACGATCCCGACGCGCTCGCGTCCGACATCGAAACTGACATCGGAGACCGCCGCAAGCGAATTGCGACCGAACCGGACGTTCAGGCCCTGCACGGAAAGGATGGGCTCACGATCTGGCATGGCGGGGATCCAGAATGTCGCGCAGCGTGTCGCCGACGATGTTGAAGGCCAGACTTGCCAGAAGGATCGCAATGCCGGGCATGACGGCGACCCACCAGAAATCGAGCATGTATTTGCGTCCGTTGGAAATCATCGCGCCCCATTCCGGCGCCGGCGGCTGGGCGCCAAGCCCAAGGAAGCCGAGGGACGCCGCTGTCAGGATGATGCCGGCCATGTTGAGCGTCAGGCGAACGATGACCGAGGGGACGCACATCGGCGCGATGTAGAAGAACAGGATCCGCAGCCTCGAGGCTCCATAAAGCCCGGCGGCGGCGACATAATCGGTGTTCCTGACGACGAGCGCCTCGGCGCGCGCCAGTCTTGCAATCGGCGGCCAGGCAGTCAGCGAGATGGCGATGATCGCCGTCGTCAGGCCGGCGCCGAGTGCGGCGGCAAAGGCGAGCGCCAGGATCAGCGACGGAAACGAGAGCACGATATCGGTGGCGCGCATCAGCAGCGCATCGATACGACCGCCGAAAAAGCCGGCGACCACGCCGATCAGAAGGCCGATCGGCCCGACGATCACCGAAATCGACAGCACCGTCTGGATGGTGATGCGCGTGCCGAAGATCAGCCGACTGAGAATATCGCGGCCGAACTCGTCGGTTCCGGCCAGATGCGCAAGACTTGGCGGTTTCAGCGCATCCGAAAGCACCTGCACATTCGGATCATACGGCGCCAGAAGCGGCGCGAAGATCGCGATCAGGCACAGCAGGGCAAGAATGATGAAGCCTGTGAGGCCGAGCGGCTCGTGCGCGAGCTTGCCGCCGGCGCTTTTCAGGGTGCCCATCATGCGGCTCATCATGTTCGGCGGGCGGACGGTTATCTCCGCATGGATCGTATCGCTCATCGGGCGGCCTCCCTGGTGCGCGGATCGAAGACCGCATAGGCGATATCCGCCAGGAAATTCAAAAGCATGAAAAAGAATCCGACAATGATGGTCGCCGCAAGAATGGCATTCATGTCGCCGATCATCAGGGCATTCGTCATGTATTGGCCGATCCCCGGCCAGGAGAAGACGATTTCCGTCACCACCGCGCCCTCGAGCAGCCCGCCATAGGAGATGGCGAGGATGGTGATGAGCTGCACGGCGATATTGGGGAGAACATGGCCAACGATCGTTCGCGCCGGTCCGACGCCCTTGGCGCGAGCCGCGATCACATAATCCTGACCGAGCTGCTCCAGGGTGAAGCTGCGGGTCATGCGGGTGATATAGGCGACCGCCGCATAGGCGAGAATGAAGGCAGGCAAGATAATGTGGCCTAGCGCATTCCAGAAGATATCCGTCTCGCCCTGCAGGAGGCTGTCCACCAGCAAGAGGCCGGTTCGTGGCGTGACGATGCCCTCGTAGTAGACATCGACGCGGCCCGGACCACCGACCCAGTTCAGGCCTGCATAGAAGACGACAAGCCCGACGATTCCGAACCAGAAGACCGGGATGGAATGGCCGACGAGGGAGACGACGCGCGCGATCTTGTCGATCAGCCGGTCACGGAACAGCGCTGCGACAAGACCGAGCGGCACGCCGACGAAGGTCGAAATGACGACGGCGAGCGTCGCAAGCTCGAACGTCGCCGGAAAGGCCTGGGCGAGATCGGCGGAGACGGGATTTCCCGTCAGGATTGCCGTGCCGAAGTCGCCATGGGCAAGACCCTTGAGATAGATGAAGAACTGCTCGTATACGGGAAGATCCAATCCGAGCCGCTGGCGCACCGCCGCATAGGCGGCAGGATCGGCCAGCTCGCCGACGATCGCCCCCACAGGATCGGCCGGCAGAACACGGCCGATCACGAAGGTGACCAACAGGAGGATGAAGAGGCTGACGATCAGATGCGCGATGCGTCGGCCGAATTCGGCTACGGACAGTTCCTTCATGATCGGCTGCCTTCGATTGCTTACTCGGCGTCGGCCTTGGTCACGTTCTCAAGACGGGTCATCTGGTTGGGATGTCCAAGATAGCCCTTGACCCTGGCGGAAAGAACGAGCGGCTCGAACCGTTCGAAGAGCGGCAGCAGCGCCGGCTTCAGGTCGACGAACATCTGCTGCATCTGGGTATAGAGCTCTGTCCGCTTCTTGGCATCGGGCTCCACCGAGGTCTTTTCGGCCAATGCCGTCAATCCGGGGATATCCCATGCCGAACGCCAGGCGAAGTTGCCGGCATTATTGGCCTCGAGCCGGTTGTCGGGATTGTTGGCGAAATCATCCATGGAGCCCAGAACATTCGGCATCAGCGCGCTGGTCTGCGGCAGCAGCAGGTCGAAATTGCGCGCGCGGTGGGCGGCGATGATCTCGGAACCATTGCCCTGCTGTATCTCGACCTTGATGCCGATCTGGCCAAGCGAAGCCTGGATGGCGGTTGCCAGATCGATGCGCGGCGTCTGCGAGATTGTCTTGAGCGTCAGCGAAAAGCCGTCCTTGAAACCCGCTTCCGCGAGCAACTGTTTTGCCTTGGCGACATCGAGGTGCCAGTCCGGATTCGGCAGCGCGTATTCGAAATTTTCCGGAACGGGAATGTTTCTGGCCCGGCCGTAGGGACCCATGATGGTCTTCTCGATGCCCTTGTAGTCGATGCCATAGGCGATGGCTTCGCGAACCTTGGGGTTGGCGAGATATTGGTTGCCAGCGTTCATGGCCAGCACATAGAAGCCACCCGTCGGCACGCGCTGGATGACGAAATTGCCCTTGGTCTCGAAGGTCTCGAGATCGGACTTGGACAGCGCGTTGCCGATATCGATATCGCCGCGATCGAGCATCAGCCGTTCGACCTGACTTTCCGGCACATGGCGGATGATGACGCGCCGCATCTTCGGCGCGCCACCGACATAGGTCTTGTTGGCATCGAGAATGACGATCTCGTTCGGGGTCCATTTGTTGAGCGTGAACGGCCCGGAGCCTGCCGAATGGGTGCGCAGCCACGCGTTTCCGGAATCGTCGTTTGCCATATGCTTCTGCACTTCGGCACTGTCGACGATGCTCGAAACGCCCAGTGCCAGCCGATAGAGCAGCCCATCAGCCGTTACCTTGTCCGTCAGGTCGATACGCACGGTCTTGGCATCGACCGCATGGATCTGATTGGCGATCGTTTCAGCGGAATAGCCGATGCGCTTGAAATAGGAGGAACCCGACTGGTTGAGCTTCATCAGCCGGGTCAGCGAGAAGACGACATCATTGGCGGTAACCGGATTGCCGGAAACGAAAGCGGCATCCCGCAATTTCAGCGTCAAAGACTTGCCGTCATCAGCCCAGCTCTCCGCCAGCTGCGGCACGATCCTGCCGTCCGCGGTCGTCGCGACAAGGCGATCGTAGAGATTGGCAAGGATTTCGAGCGCCTTGGGTTCGGTGGCCTGCTGAGGGTCGAGGGAAAGCACCTGCGCGAGCGACGTGCCGATCACCAGTTGATCTTTTGGCGTGGCAGCCTGAAGCTGCGGCGCTGCCAATGTCAGCATGCCGATTGCACCACCGATAAGCATGGCCTTCGAAAAGTGCTTCATTATGCTTCCTCCCTCGATTACTATATAATACGTATCATGTTATTCAGATGTCGTATTATGATTTATCGAAGATCGCCGAGGTTTGCAAGACCGTGCGGACAGCTTGATGCAAATGAACCAGAGGACCAGGAATGACGACACTCGGCCGGAGCCGGCAAAGACTGGCGCAGCAAGTCATCGATCAGCTTCGCGCGCAGATCGAGACCGGCAAGCTGCGGACCGGCGATCAGCTGCCGACGGAACCGCGGCTTGAAGCGACTTTCGGTGTCAGCCGCACGGTCATACGCGAGGCGATCGCGGATCTGCGGGCCGCCGGCCTCGTCGAGCCAATCCAGGGCAAGGGTGTTTTTGTCGCCGACCTCACGGAACGCTCAAGGCTGATGCTTACCCCAGTAGAGATCAAAAGCATCCCGGAAACCCTGGAATTGCTGGAGTTTCGCATGGCGACCGAGGGCGAAGCAGCCGCAATCGCCGCCTACCGCCGCACGGCAGAGCAAGAGGCGGCGATCGGCGCTGCCAACCGGAAGATGGCAACCCTCATCGACCAAGGCCAATCAACGGTCGAGGCGGATTACGAATTTCACATGGCGGTCGCCGCTGCCACGAACAACCGTTTCTACGTCGATGTGCTTAGGCATTTCGGTGCACGAACCATTCCCCGCAGGCAATTTCCAAACCTGCCCGAAGCCAATGATCCCGCCTATCTCGCCAAGGTCCATGCCGAGCACGGCGAAATCCTGGCGGCGATCGCGGATCAGGATCCCGAACGTGCGCGCCAGGCGATGCGCGCGCATATGATGGCAAGCCAGCGGCGATATCGCATGCTCGCCGGGCAGCAATAGCACTCGACACCTTTTGAAATTCATATTATGTCATATGATATCGAACAATCTTATGGGAGAGACGCTCAGTGTATGTAGGGACGCAGGTCGATGCGCGGGACGACGATGACTACCGCGTTTTCGCGCAATTGGGGCTCAAGCACATTTGCGCGGACCCGCCGGGAAGGCCCGAGAGCTGGACGCTCTCCGATCTTGAGCGCTTCCGCGACAAGATCGAAAGCTTCGGGCTTATTCTGGATATGATCCAATTGCCCCTGCCCTCCAACCCGATCGAGCGGGCCTCCTATCCAGATATCCTGCTCGCGGGGCCTGAGCGGGACCGGCAGATCGACGCCGTCTGCAAGCTCATCGAAAATGTCGCCACAGCCGGCATCCCGGCTGCGAAGTACAATCTCAACCTGATCGGCATCCCCCGCACTCCGGACGAGCCGGGACGCGGCGGTTCGCTGAATGCAAGCTTCCGCTGGGACAAGGCGGATCACCAGGCGGCACCCGGCCTTGCCGGCGTGCTGTCGGAAGACGAGAACTGGGAGCGGATCGACTATTTCCTGGAGCGCGTCGTTCCCGTGGCGGAAAGCAACCGCGTCCGTCTCGCCTGCCACCCGCACGATCCCTATACGCCGCCCGGCTACCGCGGCGTCACACGCGTCCTTGGCACCGTGGAGGGCCTGAAGAAATTCGTGCTGATGCGCGAAAGCCCCTATCACGGCCTCAACTTCTGCCAGGGATCGGTCGGCGAGATGCTCGACAATCCGCGCGAGGAGATCGACGATATCATCCGCTGGTTCGGCACGCGGGGCAAGCTCTTCAACGTGCATTTCCGCAACATCCGCGGCGGCAAGCTGTCCTTCATGGAGACCTTCCCGGACGAGGGCGACATGGACATGGTCCGCTCCGCCAGGGTCTATAAGGAAGTCGGCTATCAATACATGCTGATGCCCGATCATGTGCCCACGATCAGCGGCCGGGATCCCACCGGCGTCGCCTTCGCTTTCTGCTACGGCTACATCGCCGCCCTTGTTCAGTCGCTCGAAGGCGCCTGAGAGCCATTGCCCATACCAATCGATAGTAGGATTCCAAGATGAACCCGATAGAACTGAAAAAGGCCGTTGGCAGCGGTCTGCTGTCCTTTCCCGTCACCCATTTCGACAGCGACCTCAAATTCGACGAGGCGAAATACCGCCGCCACGTCGAATGGCTGTCCGGCTATGATGCCGCCGCCCTTTTTGCGGCGGGCGGCACCGGCGAATTCTTCTCCCTCAATCCCATCGAGGTCCCGCAGGTCGTCCAGGCCGCGAAGGCTGTAGCCGGCAACACGCCGATCATTTCGGGAACCGGATACGGCACCTCGATCGCCGTCGAGATCGCCAAGGCGGCCGAAAAGGCAGGGGCTGACGGCCTGCTGCTCTTGCCGCCTTACCTGATGTTTGCGGAACAGGAAGGTCTGATCGCCCACGTCAAGGCGGTCTGCAGGTCGGTCGGCATCGGCGTCATCGTCTATAATCGTGACAATGCCGTGCTCAGCGCCGACAGCATCGCGCGGCTCGCCGACGAATGCCCGAACCTGATCGGCTACAAGGACGGCGTCGGCGATGTCGACAAGGTGATCGAGATCACCACCAAGCTTCAGGATCGCCTGGTCTATGTCGGCGGCATGCCGACGCATGAAGTCTATGCGCAGGCCTATTTCGCAGCCGGCGTTACGACCTATTCCTCCGCCGTCTTCAATTTCGTCCCCGCGCTTGCCCAGCGTTTCTACGGCGCCCTGCGGACCGGAGACCAGGCAACCGTCAATGAAATCCTCAAGGGCTTCTTCTTCCCATTCGTCGCCCTGCGCAACCGGAAGAAGGGCTATGCGGTCTCGATCATCAAGGCTGGCCTGCGCGTGCTCAGGGAAGATCCCGGCCCGGTGCGCCCGCCGCTGACCGATCTGTCACCTGAGGAGATCGCTGCACTCGCAAGAATTATCGAAACAGCCAAGGCCGCGTGAATTACAGGCAAACATGTGCAAATGATCGCAGGCGACGCCGGCGATCACCCTTTTGGTAGGAGGAGGAACTCTCGTGGTTCGGTTATCATCTGGAATTTTTGCCTCGGTCATCGCCGCCTCGGCAGTGCTCATGGCGACGGACAGTGCGCTTGCAAGGACTTTCGTCTATGTCTCAGCGGCAACGGACGGGAAGATCGACAGCTACAGCATGGACGAAACGGCAGGCACCCTGACGCCGGTTGCAGGCATCGACGCCGGCAGCATGGTCATGCCGATGACCGTCAGCCCCGACAGGAAACATCTCTATGCCGTCGTGCGCTCGCAACCCTATCGGGTGCTGACGCTGGCGATCGATCCCGCAACCGGAAATCTGACGCAGGAGGCGGTTGCGGCCCTGCCCGACAGCATGCCTTACGTATCGACAGATCCGTCCGGGCGCCTGCTCCTTACCGCCTCCTACGGAGGAAACAAGATCGCGGTCTTGCCGATCGGCGCGGATGGCCGCGTGACGGATGGCGCCCGCCAGATGATTTTGACCGGCCGCAATGCTCATTCGATCGTCAGCGACCCCACGGGCAAATATGTCTTTGCGACCAATCTCGGCTCGGATACCGTGCTGCAGTTCGTACTCAATCCCGAAACCGGCATGCTGGAGCCGAACAATCCGCCTGCGATCGCCACCAAGCCCGGCTTCGGGCCTCGCCACATCATTTTCTCTCCGGACGGGAAATCGGTCTATGTCGTTACCGAACTGACCGGCCATGTCATCCACTACAGCCTCGACCCCGCGAAGGGGACGCTCAGCGAGGTCGAAAGCGTCGCATCGGTTCCGGACGATGCCGGCCTGTCCCCGGGCATTGCCCCACCGCCACCACCCCCATTCAACGCCACGGCGCCGGCGGCCGCACCTGCCGACGACGGCAAGCCGAAGGTCTGGGCTGCCGATATCGGCATCACTCCGAACGGCAAATTCCTTTACACAACCGAGCGAACCACCAGCAAGATCGCCCTGTTCCACGTTGCGGACGAGAGCGGAAACCTCACCTGTGTCACCAATTATCCGACCGAGAAGCAGCCTCGCGGCATCCGCATCGATCCGTCGGGCCGCTTCCTTGTGGCGACAGGCGAAAAATCCGACAAGATCGCCGTCTATGCCATCGACCAGACGAACGGCGCGCTCACACCGATCGACCGTTATCCTGTCCATGCTGGCGCAAACTGGGTCGAAATCGTCACTCTGCCCTGACGAAAAACAAAGATCCCGGCCACTCCGCCCCTTTGTGGGACGGAGTGGTCGTTCTGCCTCCGCTTCTAAAGTGGAGCGGAGCTTTCCCGCCACTCGAGAAGGACTTTTCAAGGACATCCATCGCACGGGATCATGCCATGTCCGGTAGAGACAAAGGCAGCCGCATCGTCTTAGGCTGGACCGGGCAGTACTTTCGAAATCTTGAACCGCTCAATTCGCCCCACCAGCACCCAATAGCTGACGACCGCCCCGATGACATGCAGCCCGACATAAAGGAGCGCACCATGGAAGGAGCCGGTTCCGTCTATGATGTAGCCGATTGCGACCGGCGTAATGACCCCGCCGATACTGCCTGCGGCGTTGAACAGCCCGCCTGTCAAGCCGATCGCTTCCTTGGGCGCGGTGTCGGCAACGACGGTCCACCCCAACGCTCCGAAGCCCTTGCCGAAGAAGGCGGCACACATGATCGCAACGACAATGGCGTTCGCATCCGTGTAGTTGCACAGGATGATCGTGGCGCTCAAGCCAAGGCCGATGGTGATCGGAATCTTCCTGGCAAGGCTGAGTGAGCCCGATTTTCGCAACAGCCAGTCGGAGAAAAATCCGGTCGAGACACCGCCGATGCATCCGAAGATCGCCGGCAGGGATGCTACGAACCCAGCCTGAAGCATGGAGAAGTGCCGTTCCTGAACCAGATAGCTCGGAAACCAGGAAATAAAGAATGTCGAAAGCGTCGAAATACAATATTGAGCCAGGAATATCCCGAGCAGCATGCGGTTCGTCAGGATCTGCCGGGCGACCTGACGGGCAGAAACCTGCGGTTGGTCGCCTTTGACTTTCTCTCCGCCCACGTCGGTCAATGCCCCGCCGGCCTTGATGTAGGCGATCTCCTCCTTCGTCACCCGCGGATGGCGGCCAGGCGCGAAATAGGCCAGCCACCAGACGACTGCCAAGAGCAAACCGATCGCACCCATGACGGAGAAGATGTGCTGCCAGCCGAGATAATGGAACAGCGCGCCCATCAGAGGCGTAAAGACGGCAAGAGAAAGATACTGGGCCGAGTTGAAGATTGCGCCGGCAACGCCTCGCTCGTCCGAGGGGAACCATGCGGCAATGATGCGCGCGGAGGCCGGCGTTACCGGCCCTTCCAGCAGTCCAAGCACAAACCTCAAGACATATAGCGCGACCACCGGGTAGGCAAAATAGCCGACTCCGCTGACGAGGGTGATCGCGATCGACCATCCGGCCAATGAAATCAACATGGCAGTCTTCGCGCCCGTCCTATCGACGATATAGCCCGATGGCACCTGCGCAATGAAGTAGCTCCATGAGAATGCCGAAAAGAGCCAGCCCATGTTTACGGCGCTGATGCCCAGATCCTTGGAGATGCCGGGGCCGGCGATGGAAAGGGTTGCCCGGTCTCCGGTGCTGACGGCCAGAATGACGGTAATGAGTGCAAGTACGATGAACCTTTGGTAGCCGCTGCGGGATATGGCAATGGGTTCGGAAACATATGTTGTCATCTAGAGAACCTTTCGGGATGTCTGTGTCCTGCAACGCCCTGCAATGGTTGCGCATTCAACTTTGATAGGGGAGCACGCCGTTCGAGCGCAGCCAGCCGTGCTCGAACCAGACTTTATGCCTCAACGATGGACGACCCGGTGCGCGCGAGCCTCAAGCCGCAGCAACCTGCCGCTGAAATGCTGGCAAAGGTGATAGATCTCCTTGCGTCGCACATCCTCCTCAAGGCTCCTCAACCTCTTCTGACGATCCTTACCTGCCGAATTCTGATATCGACAAGAATCTGAAATCTGATATACCAGATGTCACACTCACGAAGACACGTCAACGAGATTCAAGGATATGATCGAAACGAAGAGGCAGGGGGCAGACCGCATCGCAGCCTTTGAAAGGATCGATCCGGCCTTTCACGTTACCGTGCGGGATCATGTCTACCGCGCGATCAGAAGCGCCATCCTGTCGGGTGCTTTTGCCACCGGCGACAGGATCAATGAACGGCAGCTGGCGGAGCAATTCGGCGTCAGCACCACGCCCATCAAGGAAGCATTGCGCCAGATCGAAACGGAGGGGCTGGTGGAGACCCTGCCGCGCCGGGGCGTTGCCATCCGCTTCGGGACGCAGTGGGCAGAGGAGATGATCCTTGCGCGCGCGGCACTTGAATCAATGATCGCTCACCTTGCCGCCAAACGGATAGACAAGCGATCGGGAACCGAGCTTCTTGCCACCGTGGATATCATGGAAAAGGCAACGGCATCCGCAGACGCCGATAGGCTGATTGCACTCAACGAGACGTTTCACGATCAGGTTCATCGCAGTTCTCGCTGCGGATATCTTGCCAAACTCATCGAGCGTCAGCAATTTTACGACGCCAGTATTCGCCGCGTCATTCATCTCGACCCTGCGGAACGGCAGAAAGCCTTTGATGAACACACAAATATCGCCAAAGCGATCGTAGCCGGCGATGCCGATTTGGCGGAACGGTTGATGCGAAATCATGTCGTCCGTTCGGGCGAGACCTATCTCGGCATCGTTTTTGGAAAGCGAACGGATATTTCCGCAGACGCTTCATTGCCGACCGATCGCTCCGGGCTGCGCTGACGTTGCCACCAGGCCGAGCGCTGATGAATGGCCGGCGCCGTGCGATCAGGGCCGCCAATCGTGGATCGCGGAAGCGGACGTGATACGGCTCTATCCAGGCAAGATCAGCCGGATGATTTCAGGTCTGTTCGACCTGAAATCTGAATCCGTCTCTCGACGAGAAACCAAGCCCGCCTCCCAACATCTTCGGCGATCATCCAGAGACCGGCTTCCGGGCAAGCGAGACAATCGCCGAGGTAACGGCCGCAAGGCTGCGAAGCCTATCTTGGCGTCAGGCCGATCAGAACTCAGACCACTCCTGCTGGAGATGCTTGAGCGCGGCATTGCCCTTTGTGACGGGAGCGGCGCGTGCAGCAAGCCGGCCCGTTGCCGGGGCCGAGACAGGCCGGGCGGCGGGTCTTGCCTGCGGCGCCATACGCTCGGCTTCGCCTGTGCGGAATGCGCTGAGGAGTTCGCCAAGGCGCTTGCTCTCTTCGGCCAAGCCTGCGCCGGCCGCGTTCATCTCTTCGACCATGGCGGCATTTTGCTGTGTCGCCTGGTCCATGTGATTGACGGCGCTGTTGATCTCCGAAAGACCCATCGACTGTTCCTGAGCGGCAGTGGCGATTGCATCCATATGCTGATTGATCTGCAGGACCAGGTCGGCGATAACGGCAAGGCCCTCGCCGGTGTCGTTGACGAGCTTCACACCCTCGCCGACGGCAACTTCGGAATTGCCGATCAGAGCCTTGATCTCTTTGGCGGCATTAGCCGAGCGCTGGGCAAGCTCGCGCACTTCCTGGGCGACCACGGCAAAGCCCTTGCCGGCTTCACCCGCACGCGCCGCCTCGACGCCGGCGTTGAGCGCGAGCAGATTGGTCTGGAAGGCGATCTCATCGATCACGCTGATGATCTGGCTGATTTGTTTGGACGAGTGCTCGATCCTGCCCATGGCGTTGACGGCATTGCTGACGACCTGGCTGGAATTTTCTGCCCGCAGCCGCGCGCCGCGAACCAGATCGCGTGCATCGCCGGTCCGCTTGGAGGTCGACTGGACATTGGCCGTAACCTCTTCAAGTGCGGCCGCCGTTTCTTCCAGCGATGCGGCCTGCTGCTCGGTGCGCTTGGAGAGGTTATCGGAAGCCTGCGAGATCTCGTAGCTGCCGCTGTTGACGAGCGACGCGGCCTGGCCGACCTGCGTCATGGCGGCGCGAAGCTGGCTGACCGATGAATTGAAGTCGTGACGCAGGGCTTCGAATTGCGCAGCCAGGGGCGTTTCGATCTCACAACGCAGGTCGCCGGATGCGAGATGACGAAGTCCTGTCGCAAGTGAACCCGTTGCCTGCAGCAGCCTCTCTTCGGCCTCCGCTTCGGCACGGCGCTGGACCTCGACGCGTTCATTCTCCGATGCAACGCGCGCCTCGGCGGCTTCCGCTTCGAGCGCCTTGTTACGCAAGGCTGCCTGCTGAAACACCTGTACGGAACGCGCCATGGCACCGATCTCGTCGCGCCGTTCGACGCCACCGATTAAGACGGAGAGGTTGCCTTGGGCGAGTTCGGTCATGGAATGGGTCAGCGCTCCGACGGGCTTGGTAACGCGGAAAACGATGACGCAGATGCCCGTGATGCTCAGAATCGCCGCGACGAGGAAGGTGAGCCCGTAAGCGATCAGGCTGACGAATGCATCATTCTGGCTGGCGGCCGCCGTGGCGACCATGCCATCCGCGGCTGCCGCGGCGGTGTTCGTGATGGTCAGAAGGGCGGCGTTACCAAGAGGGCGCCAGTCGTCGAGGGACATGGCCTTCTTCTCACCGGCTGCGAACCTGGCAAGCAACGCGTTGTGTTTTGTCGCGAAATCACCGCTGAAATAGGTCGTGCTGGCGACTTTGTAGGCGTCCTTGACCACCTGCGGTGTCGCCGGATGATTGACCAGCGTGCCGATCTGTCCCCAGGTGAAGTTTGCAGTATAATCGAACTGCTGGATCTTGCTGACGTCCTCAGGCTTCATCGCCTGCCCGGAAGCGAGCGTGTTGACGAACGACAGGTTTGCGGCACCCGCTGTCGCGCGCGTGTACCATGTCAGCGCACGGATCTGAATAAGTGCCGTCATTGAGGGATCATTCGCGCGGATCTCGCTTTCAATCGCGGCCGAACCTGCTTCAAGAGCAGTCAGGAACTGCTGGCCGATGTCCAACGTCGTGGCCTGCAGGGTCGGGTCGCGATCGGCGAGCTTCTTGACGACTTCGCCATCGAGCTTTGAACGGAATGCTACGACCCGATCATATGCGCTCATGACGTCGGCAATCGGCGCTTTGAGCGTTGCGCCGTCAATGTTTGCGGAAACCGATTTTGCGTCGACCATATACTTGTCAACGATAGTCCTGTCCGTTTTCAACAAGGCGAGCGTCGCATCTTGCGCACCAAGCTCGAGGCTGGCGAGCGATGACCCGTCGCCTCGCTCGTTGCGAAAGTTGGCGAGCGTTTGGAAGAGCGCGCGGTCGAGCATTGTGAGCCTTGAGACATCGGCATAGGTGCTTTCGCCGCGATAGGCATGGAGCATGGACGACCCTGTCAGCACACACAAAGCGATGCTGAGCAAAAGGAAAATTCCAACAAGTATATTGCGAAGAGAAAAAATCATAATTGCTCACCTACATTCGGGTGCCGTAACGCTAACCCGCTTCGCCGAAACCCATATTTCTGGAGCTCTTATGGTGTAATTTCTGAAAGAAAAGCAGCCCGTGAGCCGTCGAGGCGCCGCCCGACCACAGGCGCGTCATGCCCTGCCCAATCAGAGCCGAAGTTAGCCGGTCTTTATTGAAACGGAATTAATAGCGCCCCCTAAAAATATATGGATTAGTTACTGTCCGGCTCATGCTCCCGCCAGCAGGCGAATTTGAACAATATTTCCCTATAAAAAGCAGCGAAAACTAATGTACAAAATACAAAAATGTAGGCCGAAATACTCAATACCTTAATTGATGACGACAAGTATTCTTACTCAAATCCATCGCAAAGACGCCGACAGAACACTCGACTTTTGAACGCGTTGGCATGCTGGGGCGGCTATATTCTCGGCGATATCCTTCAGCCTCGATGCGAAAGCCGCCAAGGAGATCGATGGCCGGACTGACCTGGCATGATTTTCCAGCCAGCGATCGGCCCCGGCGGCATTCAGGACGATTCTCTCGCCTCGAGGTTTCAACGCCGCAGCGGCACTCTTGTCTTGATCGAAGTTAGCTCATATTGACTAGCGTGCCGGCATCTAAAAAACGAGTTATCCATGGCCCCCGCGTCTCGCTTGCGCCTGCTTGTTGCTCTCGGTTTTGGTCTTTTCCCACCAGTTTGCCAAGCGCAATCCTTTGATTGCGGCAAGGCACAGACCGCGATTGAAAAGACGATTTGCGCCTATCCCAACTTGATCGCCCAGGACACGGCCTTAGCCGCGTCCTACAGGCAGGCGGCAAACGATCTCAGCGGCAATCCGGCAAAGCTGACGGAATTGAAGCAGCAACAGCGCCGCTGGCTATCCGACCGAAATAAGTCATGCACGGATCCCGATCCGGATCACCTGGCGAAGTGCTTGATGACAATCTATCAGGCGCGAATTGCCGAGCTGAGCCCGCCGACTTCCGAGCGATCCCCGGAGCCCTCAGCATCGACCGCGGCAGAAACGCAAGTCCCCGGAGGGCAGTATCGGGTAACACCGCCGCCCGCTGCAATTGCACAATCCTCCTCCACCTATCCATCCCCAGAGCCCGCAGCCCAGCCCCATCTGGCATTGGATCGGCTCCCCGCCGATCAAGACGGAAGCACGCTGATGACGGTCGACCGGCCAGGTCGGGTCGCCATCAGTACCCATAGCAGCTCCGGTGTCGCGCTGCAGCTCATCGACATGATGACGGGGCCTGGAGAGCAAATGGGGGTGCCAGGCGTCGGCGACGGACGGATCGACACCCTGCTGGATAAGGGCACCTACAAGATACGTGTTTTTGGCGCCAAGGGAGCAAGCGGCAAGGTCGAACTCAAAGCGCAGTCCTACCAGGAGCTTGAACGGCCCGATACCGTCCTAAGTGCCGACGTCCCGATCGATGCTGATCTCGGCGATCTCCAGCAAAGGTCTTTCTGGATCGACGTTCCCGATTCCGGACGTATCGACGTAGAGGCCGTTGGACGCTCGCTTCACGATTTGCGGCTGTGGCGCAATGGAGGCGGCATCGTCCAGCTTTCACCGACGATCTCGGTCTTCGAGCTGAAGCCGGGCCTTTCGATGACGCGAGCCACGTTGGCCGGCATGGTTGAACCTGGGCGTTACCTTGTGACCGCCTATGGCGGCGAGAAGCTTGCCTGGGCAAATTCGGATACCGCCGAGCCGTTTCATATCCGCACCGGCGTCACGATGTCGCTCGCGGCCGGGATCGCCGAAGGCGTAATCGGGCCTTTTGGTTCGATGCGTTTCGAGGCGCCTGCCGATTTCGACCGATTCCGTCTCGATCTACCGCAATCGGCATCGGCTATGCTTCGCGCAGCGCGGATTTCCAATCCTGCTCCTTCTTTCCGAAGTGCGGCAATCGGCAAGTCGAACCGCGAGCCGGTCGCAATGCTGGCATTGCCGGCGGATGGCCAACCCGGCATCGTCGAAATATCTGGATATGAAGGCCAGCGCTTTCAGGTTCGCGGGCTGCGTTTCGGCAATCAGACCCAATTCGACGGCTCTGTGCCCAATCTCATCAGCCTCGACGTGGCGGGCGAAGGCGGGGACGAAATTCCTGCGACCTCCTTGCTCATCCGCCAGGACAATGGCGGCAGAGCAAGCGTCGTTGCCTCCGACATGCCTCGCCTTGGTGCGGGCCAGGCTTGGAGACGACGTTTCAATCTGCGTGGACCGACATCGCTCCTGTTCGAGATGACGCAGGCAGGCCAGATCGCCGTCCATGCTTCGGGTGTTGCCCTGCACTCCGAAATCAGTCCGGTTCTTCTTGGCAATGCCCCGCGTGCGGACGGCCGCGTGCCCGATCGCTATGATCTGGATGCCGGCTATTATTTGCTCCGCCTCGTGCCCAATGCGAATGCGAGCGGCATCATCGATCTTACGCTCGGGACTCCAGGTCTTGTGCCGCCGGTCCAGCCGGCTGCGCCGGCGCGCACGACGATTTCCTATGGCGTCCAGGAAGCCCGATCGGCCACGAGCCTGGAGATCATCACCAACGCGGCTCCCACGCTCTTGACCGGGCCGCGTGCCGTCGCGCTGCCTGCCGATCTTGAAACCCGGCCGCTGGCACTCTGGCAATCGGCAGGCCCAACACCGCAAACCGGAGCGGATCAGCCGAAGTCCGCCGCTCCGGAGCCGGTGCCGCCAGGCTCGGACAAATCCGATGACGGCGAGGCTGCCCTTGCGCGCCCGGCGTCGCCGGCTGATCTGCGCATCGACGTCCATGCCCCACCTGGTGGCATCATTTCCGCCTTTGATATGCGCAATGCCCCCGTCGCCTTCGCCGTCAGCAACGAGCATGCCGATGCGGGGGGACGGAGGCTAACGCTGCGTTTTCCTGCCATTTCCGCCTCCCGCGCCATAGGCGTCAGCTGGCGGCCGGATGCGAGTGCTCCGCGCAAGAGTGGGCGACCGATCGCGGCATCCCCGTTGAACGCCGGCCAAAAGCAATTCTTCGATCTCCCCGAAAATGGCCGTAAAACCTATCAGCTTAACGTGAAGGAAGGCGGTCTTTATCGTATCGAAACTTTCGGGCGTTTGCAGACGTCTCTCGATCTCGGCACGTCGATCGTGCCGTCTCTGGGAGAAGCATCCGACAATGGCGATGGCCACAATGCTCTGCTGCTGACCTATTTGCGCGCCGGAACCTATCAGATCGATGTCTCGGCACAGAATTCATCCGGCCATCTCGGTGTCGGCGCCATGCAAGCCTTGCTGGCGCCGACGCCAGCTCTGGTTCCCGACAGCAGCAGCCGAGGCGTTCTGTCGAGTTCGAGCGGCGCCGTTGTGCCGATAGAGATCGCGAAAGCCGGATCCTACAAGCTTGAGCTCTACGCGCTTGGCGGCGACCTTGCCGCGCGTCTGGAGGATGCGGATGGCTGGCCGCTGACGGCTCCCGGTCCTCTCTCCACGCTCAGTATGGATCTGGCACCGGGGCGCTATCGTCTCGTGATCCAACCGCGTGAAATCGACGCGCGTTTTGTCGCCCGGCTGACATCCGTCATGGACC
Source organism: Hyphomicrobiales bacterium (assembly GCA_900468625.1). GTDB lineage: Bacteria > Pseudomonadota > Alphaproteobacteria > Rhizobiales > Rhizobiaceae > Rhizobium. The sequence goes on along the minus strand of UBUL01000027.1, from coordinate 28,609 downwards.
CGCCGCAACCGCAGGGTCACGGGCCGCATCCGCTGGCTTTCAATCAGGTTCAGAAATTCCAGTGGCGCGAGCCACAGAGCAAAAGCGACATTCGCACCCCCGACAGTTGGACATTCGAACTCGCCGCAGACGCCGATATCAGCATCGATTTGACCGAGGGGATGATCGCCACACTGATCCGCGACGAGAAGGATCAGATCGCGAGATTTGTCGCCGCGCCGCAATTCAGCACCAGGCTGAAGGCTGGGCACTATCGCATCGACCTCAGCAGCCTCGCTCATGACGACCGGCTGGACTATGAGATCACCCTGAACGTAAAGGATCTGCAGCCCGGCGAAACGCGCTTCGTCGACCTGCCGGCCGTGCTTTCCTTCGATGTGGAAAGAGACCGCGTCGTCAGCCTCGGCACCTTCGGCCGCAGCGAGATGAAAGGTGTACTGAAGGACGCCAAGGGCGGCGTGATCGAACGCCTCTCCGGCCGCAGCGACGATTGGAATATCGCGCTTTCCCGCCGCCTCCCTGCCGGCTCTTATACGCTTAGCCTCGAGACGGCGGCTGCACCCGCAACGACGGGCGGCCAGGCGGATAACGGTTCAGACGATCAGCAGGCCTCGTCAAATGATGGCGATCAGCAAGATGGCAGCGGCGATCAGGCCAATAGCTCGAATATCGAGGTCCAGCTCGCTTTGCCGCAGGAATTGGAGCAGCCGGCGCTTGCCGACGGCGGGACTACCGAAGTCAGCGGAAGCTCCGTCTTCGCATTCCCCCTGTCCGCCGGCGAGAAGGATCGGCTCGCACTCGTCGCGGCGCAGTCCACAAGCGAACTGGTTCTATCCGTCGAGACCCGGGGAGCCGATGGCGCCTGGAAGCCGCAAGCCTTTGCCCATGGCCACACGCCCGTTCTTGCTTGGCCTGCCTCGGCGGATGGACCGCAATGGCGCGCTTCGGTATGGACCCTTGATGGCAGTTCGGCCTCGATAAAAATTGGCGCGCGCAGCATCTCCCGCGACATGCGCGCGCTCGGCGATATTTCCTTAGAGCCGCTAACGATCGACGGTCTCGGCCTTACCTTGAATGTCGCGCTCGTGCATGTGCCATCGGCGGGCCTGATTGAGTTTGAGACGGCCGGAGATCTGCTTGCGGGAGCAAGCATGGATCATCCGCTTGGCGCCGCCGCATCGGGGCTGTTTGCTCCGCAATCGGATCGCTTATGGCTGGTCACCCGCAAGAACAGCCCGGTGCGGGCAACTCCCGCTAAACTCGAGGGGGAGATTGCGCTGACGCTTGCCGCAGGGGATCGAGCCGTCGTCCCTGCCACGGCCTCCTTACCGGGCAAGACCCGTCTGTGGCTTGCTGACTCCACCTTTGGCCAGCCCGGCCTCGGCGCCGGGCGCGGCATGGGCGTCAGCGTCGATAGCGCTGTCGCCTTGGCCAATGGCCAAGATTTGCATGTATGGAATGCCGGAGGCGATGAGAGTCTGCAGATGCGGCTGAAGCCCATCGACGCAGCTGAGCTCGACGCGATCGTGCTCGACGGCACCTATGCCGCAATCATACCGGCGCTCAGCGCGCGGCCGGTCAGGTTGCCGGCGGGGGTGAAGCGACTGACGCTTGATCTGGCGCCCGGCATTGCCGTGGTTTCCGGTTCTTCGGATCCCGAACTGCTGAACGTCTGGTCCGGCGCCGCACCGCTCTCACGCAACATCACGACATCGGCCAAGGAACTCCGGCTCGTCAACGTCACGAGGGAAGCAGCCTCTGTCCGCGTCAGCCTGTCGCCCGGACAGGCCGTAACGCTTGGCGCCGGTCAGGTTCTGCGCCGATTCTTCGGTACGGCCGGGTCCGAGGCAATCGCCGTGGATGCGATGAGAGGGGATCTCTTGAAGGTTTCCGGCGGCACGGCAACCTTTATCGCAAACGATGGCAAGGTGCTGCGTGGCCAGAACATTGCAGCGTCAGGCGCTGGCCAAGTGATCCTCGACCATGGCGCGGGACTGGTGGTGCTGTGGCTGGAACGGGAAGGCAAATCGCCCTGGCCGCAGCCCGAGCCGAAGCCGGTCGGTCTGCCGCAAAATGCAATGCTCCAGGGGCAGGCGATGGCCTTCCGTCTCGATCCGGTCCAGCCGATGGTCCTCGATGTCAGCACCGATGCACCGGTCATCGTTGATCTCGAACAGAATGGCCGCCGCGATCTGCAGCCATTCCCGATGGGCGCTGAATTTCATCGCTATGTCGCGGCCGGCGAGGCGGTGCTCAGGCTCTACTCGACCCACGAGGGGCCTTTGTCCGGTACGCTGGATCTGACGGCAACACCGGTCATTCCTCTCTCCGAGGGGGTCGGTGCCCCAACTGTGCTTGCACCCGGAGCAACGGTTCTTTTCGGCTTTGAGGTCAAGAGCAAGGGAAATATCGGCGTTGGTCTGCGCTCCGATCCGGATCTCGCCGCCGGTCGCCTGCTCGACGAAAAGGGTCAGGTCCTCGGTGAGGGCGTCAATCAGCTGAAGCCGCTCGAACCAGGCAATTATCTGCTGGAAGCGCGTGCCCCGACCGATGCGCCAACGCTGGTCGTCAGGCCCGCCGTGGTCGGATTGTCACCCCCACCCGCGGGTCCGCCGCCCGAAGTCGTCAATGATTATCTGCAGAATGCCGGTTTGAAGCCCTCGGGATCGAAGTGAAGCCAATGAAAAAGATCGCATTTCTCATTGCCCTGTCTGTGGCTTCTTCCGCACCGATCGCAGCCGTGCAGGCGCAGCAACCTGCTGCGCCGCTAAGCCTCGATGTTCTGAACCGGGCCGACGGCGTCAAAATCGTGCCCGAAAGATTTCTGCGCGCCTATGACCCTGTGACGATTTTCTTCGCCGCTGACATCGGTCCGGCAGCGGGCGGTCCCGAGGATTCGCCCGAGCGTTTTGTCACAATGGAGCCGCAAGCCGCCGGCGCCTGGCAATGGCTTGGTCCGCGCGCCTTGCAATTCCGGCCCGCCGACAAATGGAAGCCGCTCGATCGGATCAAGGTGAAGATGACGGGCGGTGGCGGCGAGACCGGCAGCGAAGCCGAACTGATACCGCTGCTGCCCTTGCCGGTATCCACCCAGCCTGCCGCCGATGCCGATCCGGTCAATGACCTTGACCAGATCACGCTGACTTTTGCCGAGCCCGTCGATGTCGCCGCATTGAAACGCCTTCTATCGATCGAACTGCGTCCTTCTCCCGGGATAGGTGATGAAGGCGGCCTGATGGTGGGGGCGCAGGACTTCGATGTCCAGCCGATCGAGCGCAGCGCCCGCGGCGACCAGCAATCTTATGTCGTAAAGTTCCATACCGCCGTGCCCGACGGCCGTGTCGCCCTTGTGCGGCTGAAGCTTGCCGATACGCCCGATCTTTCCGATCAGACCTTCGAACTGCGCGTACGCACCGCTGTTCCCTTTACTATGGCGAGTTCGGATTGCGGCCGAGGTTTCGACACGGCGACAGTCGATGGCATCATGCGCTGCACGTCGGGCGCCACGAGCAGCGGTTCCAGCGAAACGGTCGATGACAATGGCAATCCCGTCGACGACGGAAATGGCGCGCGCACCTTTCGCTCGAGCAAGGCTCGCAGCCTGATCTTCCGCTTTTCGGGCAATCCCGTCGCCGGGGAGCAGTTCTCGGCACGCGACGCCTTGCGTATCACTCCACCTGTCGACGACCTGACGGCGCAGGCAAGCAATGGGCGTCTCTATGTCCATGGCCGCTTTCTCACGGATAAGGTCTATACGCTGAACATCGCGGCCGGCGCCTTGAAAGATGACCGTGACCGTCCGTTGGCCACCGGTTTCAGCCGGAAATTCGCGTTCTCGCCGGAACCCGCGTCTCTCGCCTGGGATGCATCTCAGGGCATCGTCGAACGCTTCGGTCCGCAACTTGTTCCCTTGCGCGGACGCGGCTACGACCGGGCTGACATACGGGTCCATGCGATCGACCCATTATCGCGCGATTTCTGGCCCTTCCCGCAGGTGGGGCTAGACACGAAGGACGACGATGCACCGCCCTTGCCCGGCAAGGAACCACAGAAATGGGCAAATGTGGACGATATCTCGGCCGATGCGGTTGCAGCACGAATTAAGGCTCTGGGTTCGCCCGCCATATCCCAGTTTGTAGATCTGCCGATCCATAAAGGCGGCGTGGACACCAAGTTCGGTCTCGACCTGAAGCCGTTCTTTGCCAAGATTGTCGGCGCCGACCAACCCGGAACCTATCTCATCGGGCTGCGTGCGGTGGACGACCAAGCCCGCCATTGGCTGCGCGTTCAGGTTACCGATCTGACCCTGAGCGCGGTGGAGGAACCGGACCGCGTACGCTTCGCAGTCACCTCGCTTGCCAGCGGCAAGCCGGTCGACGCTGCCCAAATCCGGCTGGATGGATTGCAGGACGGCAAATTTGTCACGCTTGCAACGGGGATGACGGATGCGCAGGGCTTCTTTTCCTGGGATCTCGACAACCGTGGCGAAGCCAGGATACGCCGCGTCATCGTGACGAAGGGACTGGATACGCTGGTGATCGACCCTGATCACGCCCCGGCCCAATATGCTCTGAACAACTGGACCAAGCCCTCGACGTCCTGGCTCGATTGGACCACCAATCCGGACGAGGGCCGCGACGAACAAGCCCGCACTCTCTGCCATGTCTTTACCGAGCGGCCGATTTATCGCCCTGAAGAACCCGTGCACATCAAGGGCTATGTCCGCAGCTATCTCGGCGGGCATTTGAGCCTTGCCAAGGCCGGCGGCCAGCTTGTGATTACCGGCCCGGACAAGCAGGAATGGCGGATACCAGTGCAGCTGGATGAATTCGGCGCCTTCTATCACAAGTTCGATGCGGCCACGCCGGCGACGGGCGACTATGAGGTCCATTTCGAGCCGAATGATCCGACGAAGGCCGAAAACGACGATCAACCGGCACAGAAACCCGATGACGGCGACGGCTCAAACGACAATCTAGGCAGCAACGGCGGCGACGACGGCGGGACGCAGGACGCTCAGGCTGTTAGCGGCCAGGCCGCTGCTGCCGATAGCGGCGATACAGGCGACAAGACACTTCAATGCGGCAGCGTCTCCTTCAAGAAGGAAGCCTATCGGCTGCCGACTTTCGAGGTCGTCCTCAACAATCCGCAAACCGTGCCGCTCGACGCTTCCTTCAACGTCGATCTGATCGCACGCTACTTTGCCGGCGGATTGCTCGCGGACCGCCCCATCCGCTGGCGAGCCGTGCAGTATCCCTATAATTGGACGCCTCCAGGCCATGACGGCTTTCTCTTTTCGACGGATTCCCGGTATTCCGGCGGAGGCGAGTTCAAATCCTCCCCCGCGCTCGAACGGGATGGCGGCACCGATGCCGGCGGCGCCTCGCGCATCAGCTTCGACACGACGATCGAACCCACGGCGCAGCCCCGACGCTATATGATCGAGGCGACGGTCACGGGCGATGACGACCTGCAGGTACGCAGCATCACCGATGTCTATGCGGTCCCGCCCTTCGTGCTCGGCCTGAAAGTGGCGCGGTATGTGCAGAAGCCTGGTGCCGTCGAGCCGCAAATACTGGCTGTCGACGGCAATGGCGCTCCAGTCGAGGGGCTCGAGATGACCGCGCGCCTGATCCATCGCAACTGGACATCGACGCTGCAGGCAAGCGACTTCAGCCAGGGCTCTGCGAAATATGTGACGCAGGAGATAGACGAGACGGTGCTGGAACGCAAGATCACCAGCACAAAGGATATCCAGACACTCGCCTTGGAGGCAAAGGAGGCGGGCGTCTACATCATCCAGCTCGAGGCAAGCGACCGTGTCGGACGCCGGCAGCAGGTGAGCGTCGACTTCTTTGTCGGCGGCTCGACGCCGGTTACATGGGCGCAGCCGCCCGCGCGCACGGCTGTCGTTACGACAGACAAGGACAGCTATATCCCGGGCGAGACTGCCAATCTTCTGATCCAGTCTCCATTCCAGTCCGCCCGCGCTCTCGCCATCGTCGAAGAGCCGGAAGGCAAGTTCCATTATGATTGGGTCGATATCGCCGATGGCTACGGCCATTATGCGTTGCCGGTCCGCAAGGAGCAGATGCCGGAGGTTCCGGTTCATTTCCTCATCATGCGCGGACGGCTGGAGAACAGCACCCCCGCCCCGAGCGCCCCCTTCGACCAGGGCAAGCCGGTCACGATCGCTGCGACCAAGACGGTAACGGTCAAGCCGGTGAAGAACACCGTTACCGTCACCATGGATTATCCGAAAAAAGCCCGCCCGGGCGACGAGGTGGAAGTCACGCTGCATCTGGCGGACGATCTCGGTCAGCCGATCGCGGGTGACGCCACGTTCTGGATGATCGACCAGGCCGTGTTGTCGCTTGCAACCGAGCAGCCGCTGGATCCCCTGCCGAACTTCATCGTCAAGCGCAAATCCACGATGGCCTTGCGCGACACCCGCAACATGGCCTTCGGCATCATCCCTCTCGACGAGGTGCCGGGGGGCGACGAGCGGGAGGATTGGGGGACCGACAACAATATCTCCGTCCGAAAGAATTTCACGCCGGTTCCAATCTACCTTCCCGATGTGAAAATCGGTTCGGACGGCACGGCCAAGATCAAGGTGAAGCTTCCGGATTCGCTGACAGTGTTCAAACTGCGGGCCAAAGCAGTCAGCGGCCCCGACCGCTTCGGCTACGGCACCGGCGAAATGCTGATCCGCCAGGAAATCGTGGCGCAGGCCGCCCTGCCCCGCTTCCTTCGCACAGGCGATCGATTTGAGGCCGGCATGATCGCCCGTGTCGTCGAGGGCGGCGGCGGCCAGGGTGCTGCAACCATTGCTTCCGATGGCTTGGCGCTTACGGACAGCAAGGATATTTCCTTCGCCTGGGAACAGAACAAGCCGGCTCATATCGCCGTGCAGGCCTCGGTGCCGGAGCAAAAACCCGGTAAGGACGACGTGCGCCTGCGGTTTGAGGTCGAGCGTCTTGCGGACCACTCCCGGGATGCCGTGGAAATTACGCTCCCCGTAAAGCCCGACAGTATCCCGGCCAGACATTACGAGATCGTCGAAATACCGGCCGGCAGCGAAAAGGTCCTGCCGGGACCGCAGGAAGCAATGCGCCCGGAATCGTTCCAGCGTGTCATGACGCTGGCCTCCGACCCGGCTTTGATCAAGCTGGTCGCCGGTCTGAACGGCCTGGTCGAGTCTCCATATGGATCGACGGAGCAACGCATGTCGCTGGCCTCATCCGGCCTTGCCTTCAAGAGTTTTGCTCCCCTCCTTGCGGCGGCGAAGCTGGACAAGCGCATCGACAACGACGTTCACAACACCGTGCTGGCAATCGGTCAGGCGATCGATGCGGACGGGCTTGTCGGGTTCTGGCCTCACAGCAAAGGCAATGTCTCGCTGACGGCCTGGACCTATTCGTTTCTGGTTGCCGCGGACAAGGCTGGCGAGCCCACCGACAAGGCTTTGACGGAGCGCCTTGCCAATGTGCTTAAACTCTCGCTGCGGTCGGATTATCCGCATCTGCTGAGCGGCAATGAACTCCGCGAGCGGGTCGAGGCCCTGACAGCACTTGCCGATGGCGGCAAGCTCGATCCGGCCTATACGGCCGAATTCGCACGCTCAGCGGCCCAGATGCCGAATGTGAGCGTTGCCCGAATGACGGCGGCCGCAGCGGCCGCACCCGATGCCGATCAGCGTCTGGTCGGCAACCTGACAGAGGCGATGTGGTCACGCATCCGCATTCTCTCCCGCAATGGCGAGCTGGTCTATAACGGTCAGGCGCAGGATGAGGGCAATCCGCAGATCCTGCCCTCGGAGACCCGCAGCCTTGCCGAAATGGTGCGCGCAGCGGCTTTGACCTCCGAGGCCGATCCGCGCTATCCCGCTCTCAAAAATGCCCTCTTGCAATTGGGCGAGGGCGACGGCTGGGGCTCGACCAATGCCACCGCGGCCGCGATCCGCGCGCTTGCAACTGCGTGGCAGCGACCGACAACGCCCCTGCCGCTGACCGTGACGCAGAACGGCAACGTTCAGTCCCTGACGCTCGACGCCAATGCGCCTGTGTTGCGGCAGGTCATCTCGGACCCGAGCGCAGTGACCATTCACAACAATGGCACAGCGCCGGTGCTTGCCTTGGTCGAAACGAGCTATCTCTCCGCCGAGCCTGGCTACAAGGCGCAAGCTCATAGCGAAGGTTTTGCCCTCACCCGCACGCTTTACCGCGTCCCTGCCGGCAACGCGCCCCTGGAGAAGCTCGCCCCCGATGCCAACGGCACGATCGCGTTGAAGGTCGGAGATGTGGTGGAGGAAAGGGTCGATCTTGTCGTGTCCGAAGACCGCACGCATGTCGCGCTCACCCTGCCGCTTGCGGCTGGACTCGATCCCCTCAATCCGAACATCGCCACCGCGCCAGCGGAGGCGACGCCCGCCATGGCACCGACTTTGACGGCGGATTGGACCTCTTACAACGATGACCAGGTCTTCTGCGCCTATGACAGGCTACCGAAGGGCAATTACACATTCGCCTATCGTATGCGCGCCCTCATTCCCGGCACCTATACGCAGCCCCAGGCGCTTGCCGAGACGATCTACCAAAAGGGTGTCGACGGAACGAGTGCGGCAACGCGGATCGTGGTGGTGAAATAGCGATATCGAGTGCGGAAGGATCTTGCAATCCATTAGCCGGGCAATGACATTGTTGAAAACCCGCCGATCAAAACTCGTGGCTTTGACTTTGCTGGCTGCCGCCGCCGGCGCGATTGCCTATGCCTGCACTGTCGCGCAGCGGGCACAGCTCATCGCGCCACGGCCGACGCCCATCCTCTATGATCGCAGCGGTGCGTTCCTCGCGCAGATCGGCCATAGCGAGTACGGACGCATCGATTATGGCTATTGGCCGCTGGAGCGATTGCCCGATCGCTTCGTCAAGGCAACGCTCGCTCTCGAAGACCGCCGGTTTTTTGAGCATGCCGGCGTCGATCTCTACGCGGTCGGCCGGGCGGCCTGGCAAAACCTCAGCTCCGTCCGGCGCCGCTCCGGCGCTTCCACCATTGCCATGCAGGTTGCGCGCATGCAGCAGCCGGAATCGCGCACTCTCCTCCACAAGGCCCTGGAGGCCGGCACCGGCGTCGCGTTGACATTGCGCTACGGCCGCAATGCCGTGCTGGCGCAATATTTGCGGCTGGCACCCTATGGCAATGGTAGCCATGGGATTGCCCACGCGGCACGATTTTATTTCGACAAGCCGGTGTCGGACCTTTCCTGGGCTGAAATCGCCCTGCTGTCTGCCATCCCGCAATCGCCGACGCGAATGAATCCGCTGCGACCCGACGGACTGCGCCGGGCCATTCAGCGCGGCCATCAGATGCTGGACGTGCTGCTGAAAGAGAAGGTCATCGGGACCGACGAAGCCGAGATCGCGCACCATCAGCTGAACGAGGTGCGGATGCCCGACCTGCCGCGCCGCCCTGATGCACTGCATGTGATACTGCGCTATGACGATCTCATCGAGAGCGGCCAGATAACCGCTGCTTCGGCGAATGCGCCGCTGATCCACACGACGATCGATCTCGGGCTTCAGGCCGACGTCACGGCACTCTCACGGCAATATCTCGGCATCTGGCGTCCCGCCGGCGCGCAGCAGGTCGCAGCCATGGTGGTATCGCGGCAAACCGGCGAGGTATTGGCCCAGGTCGGATCGAGCAATTATTACGGCAATCATGCCGGCGCCTTCGACTACACGCGGACACCGCGATCCCCCGGCTCGACCCTGAAGCCCTTCGTCTATGCGCTGGGTTTCGAGCGCGGCGTGCTGAAGCCGACCGACATGCTGCTGGACCTGCCGGAGGGTGCCTCGGGCATCGGCGACGCCGACCGGGAATTCCTAGGACCCATGTTGCCGCGCCAGGCGCTCGCCAATTCCCGCAATGTGCCCGCCACCAACCTGCTGCGCAGCATCGGCCTTGAAACCACGTTCCGCTTTCTGCGCGATCTCGGCCTTCACGATCTGGAGGTTCCCGCCGATCATTTCGGGCTGTCCATGGCAATCGGCTCGCTGCCGACGCGCCTTGACAGTCTGATGCGCGCCTATGGAGCTCTCGCCAACGATGGGCAGTTACAAGACCTGCTCTGGGCACGCGAGCAGCCACAGCATCCGCCGGTGCGGGCCATCTCACTTGATACGGCCCGGCTGATCACCTCCTTCCTGTCCGATCCGCAGGCCCGGCTTCCGAGTTTCCATCGTTACGGGTCCCTCGAATATCCGTTTCCGGTCGCCGTCAAGACCGGCACGTCGCAAGGCTATCGGGATGCCTGGGCGATAGCCTATTCGCAAAAGGTGATCGTCGGCGTCTGGGTCGGGCGCGGGGACAACGGCACTATGAACCGGATGACGGGCGCCGGCAGCGCCGCCCACCTCGTTCATGCGATCATCGACCGCGTCCATGGCAACAAGCCTGGCGATCTTGCCGAAGCTCGCTTTCCAACGCCGCCGGAACGCAAGCCTGTGGACGTTTGCCTCGTCAGCGGGCAGGCAAGCGACGAGACCTGCGGCCAGACATTGGTGGAATGGCTGAAACCGGGCGAGATGCCGGAAATGGCCAAGACGGCCTCGCATCCGGATGCAAATGCCGGCGCGGCGCCAGCCGAGACTGGTCCATGGGCGACCTCGAAGGACCCGGCTGTCGGCCGCGAGGGATCCAGCCCGCAAATACACCTCGCCATTTCAACACCGGCCCGCAACAGCCAGATCTGGCGCAATCCGGAACAGCCGGCCGAGTACAACCGCCTAGCGTTGAAGGCGGATGTAAAACCCCATGTCCCGCAGATCGTCTGGTACGTCGATGGCCAGCCGTTTGCGGTTACCGATCCCGACCGGCCCGTGTTCTGGCCGATCGAGAGCGGCCAGCATCGTTTCCAGATCCGCTTGCCATACCGCGACGAAACCTCAGCGATCGTTCCCATCTACGTGCAGTGAAGACGTGCAATGGTTGGAAGGCGGCGCCATGCGTTTGCCGGTCCGGCTGTCGCGCCTCCTGCTCACCCACGGTATCCGCATGTGACAGAACCGCACAGGGCGACTGCAACACAAAAAGATACATTGCAGATATATGTTTTAAAGCATACATCGCCCCCGCCACTACCAAAATCCCCGCCACTACCAAATTCATGGAGATCCGAAATGGCTAGAGAACTGAGCGCTGCAACCAAGGCAATCGTGCAGGCCACCGTACCCGCGCTTGCAGCCCACGGCACCGAGATCACCGCCGCCATGTATCTACTGCTTTTCAAGGACGATGGGGTTCGCAACCTTTTCAACCAGTCCCACCAAGGCGAAGGCGGTGGTCAGACGAAGGCGCTGGCGCAGGCGATCCTCGCTTATGCGCAGAATATCAACAACCTCGCCGTCCTCGGGCCTGCGGTCGAGCGGATCGTACAAAAGCATGTCGGTCTTCAGATTGAGGAGCATCATTATCCGCATGTCGCCAACGCGCTGCTCGCAGCCATCAAGCAGGTGCTGGGCGACGCCGCAACCGACGAGGTGCTTGCAGCCTGGGGCGAGGCCTACTGGTTCCTGGCGGATATCCTGATCGGCAGGGAAAAACAGGTCTATGACGAGCTAAGCGCTGCTGAAGGCGGATGGAGCGGGTGGCGCCGTTTCCGCGTTGCCGACAAGCGCCGCGAAAGCGACATCATCACCTCCTTCGTCCTCAAGCCTGAAGATGGCAGGCCGGTCCTGCGCCATCTCCCGGGCCAATATCTGACCTTCCGGATCGCCGTGCCGGGAAAGGGTGAATATCGCCGCAACTACAGCATCTCCTCCGCTCCGAACGGCGAGACCTACAGAATTTCGGTCAAACGCGAGCCCTCGGGTGTGATTTCGAACTATCTGCATGACAAGGTGGTCGTCGGCGATGTGCTCGAAGTTGCGCCACCGGCGGGCGATTTCTTCCTCAAGGAGAATACGGCGCGACCGGTCGTCTTGCTGAGCGGCGGCGTCGGCCTGACGCCGATGGTCAGCATGCTCGAAACCATCGCAGCGAAAGAAAGCAATGCGAATGTCTACTACGTCCACGGAGCCGAAGACGGCAAGGTTCACGCGATGGGCGAGCATGTTCGCAAGCTCGTTTTCGGCCGCGACGGCATGAAGTCGGCGATCTTCTATCGTGCGCCGCATTCCGACGATCGGAAGGGTGTTCACTACGACCAGGAAGGCTTCGTCACCCTTGAGTGGCTCGCCGAGAACACGCCGCTGAAGGAGGCCGACATCTATCTGTGTGGGCCAAAGCCGTTTCTTGCGACCTTCGTCAATGGACTGGACAGGGCCGGCGTCCCGAAAGACAGAATCCATTACGAGTTCTTCGGTCCGGCCGACGATTTGGCGGCATAAGAAGAGCATCAGGCGGCAGGAGTTCGCTCCGCCGCCTGATTGCTATTATGCTGCAATGGAATCAGGAAAGAATTCATGCGGCTGACAGTTTATTCCGACTATGCATTGCGGCTGATGATGTATCTCGGCCTCCGCACGGGCGAAGACCTATCGACGATCGATGAGGTGGCGGCGGCTTACGGCATCTCCAAGGCGCATCTCATGAAGATCACCAACGAACTCGGCAGGAAGGGCCTGATCGAGACCATACGGGGACGCCAGGGGGGAATGCGCCTGGCCCGTGACGCATCGGCCATCAGGGTCGGAGATATCGTTCGGGCCTGCGAGCCGGACTTCGCGCTGGTCCCTTGCATGGAAGCCGAAGGCGGCAATGCCTGCGTGGTATTGCCCGCCTGTGTGCTCAAGCGCGCGCTTGCTGCCGCGGCCGCAGCCTTTCTCGAGGTCCTGGACGGCTACACGCTGCGGGACCTCGTCGGACCGACCGTCGCGCTGCGCCAGCTTCTGGGCCTGGCGGACCCCGATCCCGTGCCGAATGCGGTGACAAGCTAGCGGCGGCATCCCTCCTTATCCGCATCGGCATGCGCATGGCTTGTCATGCCGGTAAGCTATCCGACTTCGCCAAGACTGGCTGTGAGATCGGATAGGAGATCTTCTTCGGCTTCCAGGCCAATGGAAACCCTGAGCAATCCTTCGCTTATGCCGGCGGCGCAGCGAGCCTCCTCTCCCATGCCGACGTGAGTCATGCTGGCTGGATGAGCGATGAGGCTTTCAACGCCGCCCAGGGATTCGGCAAGCGTGAAGACCCTCAATGCAGTCACGAAGCGCCGTACGGCTTCCAATCCTTCATGAAGCTCGAAGCTCAGCATGGCGCCGAAGCCGGATTGCTGCCGCGCCGCAAGCTCATGACCGGGATGAGACGGCAAGCCGGGATAATGGACAGCCCTGACCCGTGGATGTTGAGCAAGAAAACGAGCGACGGCTCCCGCGGTCAGCTGCTGGCGTTCGATCCGGGCAAACAGGCTTCGGATGCCCCGTAGTGTCAGATAGGAATCGAAGGGAGCGCCCGTCGCTCCGATCATGTTTGCCCAGCCTTTAAGCTCTTCGACATCGCTCGAATTTGCCGCGACGACCGCGCCTCCCACCACATCCGAGTGTCCGTTGAGATATTTCGTCGTAGAATGAATAACGAAGTCGGCTCCGAGCAAAATCGGCCGCTGCAGCGCCGGCGACAGAAACGTGTTGTCGACGGCAAGACGCGCGCCCGCGCATTTCGCCAGCCGGGACACGGCCTGGATATCGACGATGCGCATGAGCGGATTGCTGGGTGTTTCCACGAAGACAAGCGATGCGCCGCGGCCCAAGGCCCCTGCCAGGGCGTCCTTATTGTTCTGATCGACAAACTCCAGATCGAAATGGCCCTTGTCCTTCAAGGCTGCCAACAGCCGGTAGGTTCCGCCATAGCAATCATGCGGCGCCACGACCCTGTCGCCCGGCCTCAGGAGACTGAGAACAAGATTGACGGCGGCCATGCCGGAAGACGTGACGACGGCTCCCGCGCCGCACTCCAGCTTCGCCAATGTGTCGGCAAGGAGATCGCGCGTGGGGTTGGATGTTCTTGAGTATTCGTATGGCTGCGATTGTTCGAACTGTCGGAACGCGAAGTTGCTCGATAAGTAAAGAGGCGGCGTCACAGCACGATGGGACGTGTCGCTCGCAATGCCGTTGGCAGCCGCGATCGTTCTGAAATCTCTATCTTTCGACATATGGGAATTGCCTTGTGCACATTGTCATAACGGGCCAATCGACCGAAAGCCGCACAACCGAGATTCCCGGCGATGGGACATTCGACAGTCGAAAGCCTGTTCCTCCTGCACACTATAATTTCCCGATTGAGAATGACAACGATGGATCGTTCTCCATTTCAGTCGAAATCAAACACATATGACTATGTAAAGAGAATTATTCAGGCGGCCTCCGGAATTTCATGAGGTTCAGCTCAACGGATTCACAATGGAATGCTGTGCCGTGGCCGCGGGACAGCGCTTAGAAAGCAGCTATGACAAGTCGCCAATCATCTGAGCGCAACACCAGTGATCGCCACCGGCTTTAGACATCGAAGAATTGGAAGTGAAACGCGCTGACACCCATCAAAGCATGTTGCGCACCGGAGACATCCGTGCCGTTGTAGGTAGCACCATCCAAATACAGATTTCGGTCGGTGGTAGGTGTTCCGTCCCACGCGTCGTTCAGGAACGTCACGCTCGCGTCATGGGCACCTTTGTCCCAATCACCCTGCACCACCAAGTGATCTGACTGGCCAGAGCCGTGAAGAGAGTGCGCTGTCTGTATGTCACCGATTTGTATTCCGTCGACGGTAACCCTGTACTGGGCGTCGCCAAGATAGGCATCCTCACTGATCGACAAAACGAGTTTGTCCGCTCCGGTGCCGATCGTGGTTCCGTCGCCCACTGGCGGAGGAACGGTTACGGGAGGCGTCGGGGTGGTAGCGGGAAGGTGAGAATACACGCGCATATAATCGATCTGCTCTGAAATCGGCGCTTTGGTAATATCTGCATTGTTATTGGGATCGTCCTGCGTTGCCAGATCGGCCAGGAGATACATTGGCCCATGCATATCGCTCGGCGTGGGCTTCGTTCCCGTAAGCTGGCCATCGACGTAGAAGCCTATTGTATCGGCATTCCAATCCAACATATCAGATTCTTCTTTGCATATACTACAACCTCTGAAATCGGTCTTAGGCCCAACGCAACTCCGTCCGCTACTCGTATTGCCACCGGAAGCGACATCTTTGAAATGAAAAAGTGACAGCCACTCTGGTGCCCCAGCTTATCAAACAGTGGCTGACATGGAGATGCTCCGCGGCAGCACTAAGCGCCTTCGGAAGATGATCTAAGCTCTTGAACGAAATCGAACTGTCGGCCCTGTTATTGCAAACGCTATTCGTTTGAAATTCCTCCGTAGCGGACACCGGCCTGTCTGAACGGAATGACCGATTTGGGGCAGCTTCCATACAGGCGGCTTTCAGGCATCTATGGTGGAACAGGCGCCATTCATTGAGCTGCAACGTTGTAAGGACCGGACGCAAATGACCTATGATGAGGGGAACACGTCAAGGAGGTCTTCGCCTACTTCGGCCGCGTGTTGGTTTCCGCGCGGAACTGAGCCGGTTATGCTCTCTCCAGCAGCCAAGGGCCTCCACGGCGATGTTCCGGCAGTCCATCATTCCACCATTGCGTGTCGGTCTCATCGATTCTTCCACCGGGAACGGCGTAGGAGAGCTATTTTTGTAGCCAGAAGTCGTGACGTCAGACGGGACCACCGGCCTGCTTGACGCCGCTTGCGGGACAGGATGTCGTTTGATGGTGGACCGAATATATGCTTGCTGGCGAAGCCTGTGCGACGGTGGAGCTTCGCCGAGGCCGTCAAATATCCTTGCGATTGAGGAAGAGATCGACGTCGAAGAGTGTCGAAACTACTTTAAGGCGCAAGGTATGAGGCCATTTAGATGCGACAAGCTTTAGTGAACGCGCATTGCCGCTTTATTCACAGCGCCGCATGGTTCTGGTAACCTGATCGCCGTTTTCATCCGTGCGGGTGACGCTCCGTGTCATGCATCGACCGCGGTCATTATAGCGATCGTAACGGTCGCGATCGCGAACCGATCCGACAGCGATGCCCCGATCACTTAGCGCGACATAAGGATGGTGATGACGATGGTGACGATAGCCTTGATCATAGGAAGGCCCGTCGACGATGACCTCTTCAGCGGCCGCAGGCAAAGCAGCACCGATGGTGATAGCGGCCGCGCAGGCAATAATAATCTTTCGCATTTGCGTATCCTCCTTAATTTCACTCATGATTAACTGCCAAACTGGAATATTGTTCCAGCCTGCTGGTCTAAGGGGGAGTGCTGCGCAAGAGCTCGTTCACATCCGTACTGTTGCTGTCATCATCTCCAGGAAGCGATCACGAGGTCATCGCCGCGCATTTAGACTGCGTTTTGGATCGTCCTGCTCGAGATCGCGAAACGACGCCAATCTATGCGATTTTTGCCATTTCAACTCCGTCGAAATAAAACAGCTTGCGTGCCAACCGCCGCGATCGAGTTTGCGATTTGCGACGCCTCGATGCCAATCTGGCGAAGCAGGCCTGTCGTGGCGGGGTTAAAGCCGCAGAAGTACAGACCGTCATTCCCCGGTTGAAGCTCGCCCCGTGCCGGCTTTCCCGCATTCGAAAACCGTTCTGTCAAGTTAGGCAAAAGCGTCTCCAGAGACGGCGTATAGCCTGTCGCCAACACAATCGCATCGAATTCCGCAGACCGATCATTGGCGAAGAAGACGTTCGCACCCTCCGACAATTCGATGCCAGGATACACCCTGATCCGACCATCCCTGATCTTCGCGATGGTACCAATGTCGATCAAGGGAGTCCGACCTTGCTCTATCATCCTGGTCAGAGGGCCTTGCCGGCAGCGCTTGAGACCCAGCTCCTCGATATCGCGATAGCGTAGATGCAGAAAGGGCGCGTTAAATGCGTCGATCATTCTGTACGGAAATCGCTGTTGAACGATGGCGATCGTCGCGCTTGGCACACCAAACATCTCCCTCGGAACGATATTGACCGGACCGCGGACCGACATGGCGACATCAAGACCCGCTTCGGCACATTCCAGCGCAATCTCTCCTGCGGAGTTTCCGAAGCCGACTATTAGGATTCGACCCGCGCCGAGGGCGGAAGCGTTACGGTATTCGGAAGAGTGAATGATGGCCCCTGGAAAATTATCCTGACCAGTCCAATGCGGTCTGACAGGTGTCCTCGAGAGACCGGTCGCGATTACGACAGCTGTCGCCTGGAACACATCGCCATCGGTAGTCTCGGCAATCCAGTCCGTCTTTTTGGCTATGCATGCGACGGTCTTGTCAGTGAGAATGTGAAGGTCGTTCGCCCACGCATAGCTTTCGAGGTAGTCGACGACCTGCAGTCGCGACGGATATTTTGGATAGTCGGCGGGCATCGGCCTTCCCGGAAGCGCTGAGTGACTTTTGTCAGTATGGAGGTGAAGGCGATCGTAGTGTCTCCGCCACGAGGCGCCCAGCCTGTTCGTCGCTTCAAGGATAATGGAACGGCGGCCTCTTGCACGGAGCGCTGCGGCGCATGCCAACCCGGCCGGCCCTGCGCCTATGATGACTGTCTCCTCGTCAGCCATGTTGCGATTCCTCAAGCAAGCTCCTGTCTTTAGCGCTTGAGGTTACATCATCACGAGGCTCCGCGCATGCCCACCCGCATACATGTCTCAACGCTTGGCTTAACTGAGCGCGTATTTTGGCCCAGACCGGACCGAGATCCAGGCGGCGCAAACTTACACGCCGACAGCCCAGAGAACTCGTAAAGCGTCAGAGAGGCCTGCATGCGCAGGCCTCTTCGTGCCGGATGTCTTATACCCTTGCCTTGCGCCCGCGCTTCGGCTTGTCAGCTTCGGTCCGGTCCGACGCCGGTTTTGCTTCCGTTGCCTTCGCGGTCGCCGGCTTGCGAGCAGCTGCCTTCGTTGCAGGCGCTTTGGTCTTCGCCTTGGCGCTGTTCAGAAGCTCTGCGCGACGCGCACGATTTTCCTCAAGCGCCGTCTGAAACGAAACATCGCTATCGGCATGCTGGAGAAGATCGTCAAGGAACTCCGCGACCTGTGCGATGGTTTCTACGACAACATAGTTTAGCCCCTGGCCCGCATCGATCGCGTCCCGGCCGATAGTCACGCCGAAGCCGCCGGGCACGCGCTGAAACCAGGTTGACCGCCACTTGTTGAAACCGGCGGCATCGGCTTCAAACTCGGCCAGACATGCCTTCTGCTCGGCGACCCTGACGCGGAAAGCATCGACGGCGCTGCGTGTGCCCGTCTTCGGCTTGTCAGACTTCCTGGAGGACCATTTTTCCAAAAAATTCGTCATTTTAATTGTCTCATCCGTTGATATTCGTCATTAAACGAGTTTCGTTAGTTCGCATCGATAGGGCACCCGTGCTCCACCCGGAGGTTTTATAGAATTGCCGCATCATGGCAACACCGTGGGCCTTCATGCACCGGCATAAGACAAATATGGATCACAGCTGCATCCCTACGATATCGGGGGAAGCGGCCCGTAGGCATTGACGCGCCGCGGCGAAAACAGGTGCATCGTTCTTTGGCGGCTCATTGTCCACTTTCTTCCGCCCGGAGCTGATCGATCGCATCCAATGCTTCGTCTGCCGGCCATCCAGCACGCAGAGCTGCGGCTACCAAGCGGATCTCGACCTCCTGCTCCAGCCTGAAAAAGGAAGCCTCGAGCGCTTCCTTCGCCGTAACGACGTGCTCGTCGTGTGAAACGACGCGGGGAATTCTTGCGGTCTTTGGCACAGCACTCCTCCTTTTAAAGCTGACGATTGTTCTCAATCGGGTTCCACCCGGTGCAAGTAGCTTTATCTCGGAATTTGGATCCCATCGGCGGCGATAAGCCTTGCGCCCCTTCGATAAAGTACGGCGAAACTCCGTAAATGTTCCACCAAATGTCAATTTTCGTTGCGGAAGAGTAGTGGCGCCAGACCTCGTGGCTCGCGATTTCTATTCCCATCAGGATCAACCGCCGCGGGAATTTACCCACTAATGTACCTTTAGTTGACGACGCGGCCATCCTGCTCGTTATGCGTGAAAAGGCTAAGCCTATGCCCTGTCGCACCATCGCCAACGCCTTTTTTCGGCCTCAAGCATATCCCTAAGTAGGTGACGGTCGCAGACTCTGTGCGCAAGAAGAAGGCATAGCGCTGCTTTTGAGGCTCCCGATATTTAATTCAAGCGAGGAGACCGGTTGTAGTCTCGCTTAACGTCCAAACAGGGGCACCCTTTTGCCTCCGATGCGTGTTATGGAAAACCCGCCTGACTTTCCGATCCAGGTCGACTTGCCGGAAAGCGACGCGAATTTAATTCGATTGTTCCTTGGGCTTGGCGGCGCGCAGAGCATCGCTCAGCTCCATTCTGGCCGTTCCGATAAGCTGCTCCATGGCAAAGCGGGCAGCGTCTGGACGGCGCATGCGGATCGCATCCAAAACATCCTGATGCCGGGCGATGGCATATTCGTGCGATTGGCTGGCCCTGTTGGTCAGGCGGAAGCTTGCCAGCAGAGCCGCCCGGATGGCGGCAGCAAACTGGCGGAAGACCCAATTGCCGCTAGCATTGATGATGGCGGTGTGAAACTCCAGGTCCGCCTGGCTCCATGCCTCGTTGTCACGGGCATTGGCGGCGACCATATCCTCGAAAGCCTCGGCGATCTGTGCGAGCTGCTTTGCGGTGGCATTGGCAGCAGCCTGTGCGGCGGCCGCAGGCTCCAGCACCTGTCGCGCGTCTAGGAGGGAATCATAGAAGCGGCGGTCATTGCTAAGCGCCAGCGTGGCGTCGAGAACCAGCGGATCCAGATAGTTCCAGTTTTCCCGCGGCAGCACCGTCGTGCCGGCGCGGGTGCGCGAGCGGACCATTCCGAGCGCCGAGAGATATTGCATGGCTTCACGCAGGCTGGTGCGGCTAACGCCATAGACCTCCGAGAGCTCGGCTTCATTGGGGAGGATCAAACCCTCCGCAAGGGCACCAGATACGATCTGTCCGATGAGTTTCTTCAACAGTTCCTCGCGCACGGTGCGCCTCCCCTGTTCAGGCGTGCCCCCACCCTGCGTCGTGCGCAAAGACCCCAAACGCGTAGTCATCACCTGCACTCCCTTCCGCTTGCCCGGCGGCAATCATGAGCAGCACCACGCCGAGGCATCAATGCGCAACTGCACGCCCGGCAAACTTCTCCCAAGGAATCTGGTCGTCATAAGCGGGCGCGATGCCCTGCCGCCGATGAGCGCAGATTGTCAAGCAGAACGGCGATCAGCAGAATGCAGCCGCGCACGAGATATTGATAAAAGGCCTGGATGTTGAGCAGGTTCATCACGTTTTCGGCGATACCCATAATGAGAACGCCGACAATGACGCCCGTCATCGCCGCTCGGCCACCCGCCAGCGACACGCCGCCGAGCACGCAGGCGGAGATGACGGACAATTCGAGCCCGGTTGCCGCATTCGGCTGACCCGAGGTGATGCGGGAAGCGAGCAGAATGCCGGCGATGGCACAGACAAGCCCCTGCAAGGCAAAGATCCAGATCCGCATGTTGACGACATTGACGCCGGCAAGGCGCGACGCCTCAGGATTGCCGCCGATCGCAAGCGTGTTCTTGCCGAAAACAGTGCGATTGAGCGCGAAGCCGAAGACGATGAACAGCAGCACCATGATCCAGATCGGCGTCGGCACCGTCAGAAAGCGCGACAGCGCCAGCTGATAGAAGGCCGGATCGTTGATGCCGACGGCGCGCCCGTCCGAGGCGATCAAGGCCAGACCGCGTACGATCTGCATGGTGGCGAGCGTGGTGATCAGAGCGTTGATGCGGAACTTGGCGATGACGACGCCATTAACGACGCCGACGAGGCCGCCGCAGATCAGTGCCGCCAGCAGGCCGACCGGGATGGAGCCGGTCGAGTTCGACACCATAACGGCGATCATTCCCGAGAAGGCGACGGTCGAGCCGACAGACAGGTCGAAGTCGCGCGAGGCAAGGCAGAACATCATGGTGCAGGCGACGATGCCGATGGTCACGACCGACTGCAGCAGACCGAGCATGTTACGCTCCGTCAGGAAGCTCGGAACGAAGAGCGAGACGATCATGAACGCGATCGCGAAGATCACCACCAGACCCTGTTCGCCGAGAAGAAGCTTTTTCAACGAATTCATCACTACCATTCCTGAATTAGATTGTGCCGGCGGCATTCTTGTCGGGCAGGGCCGCAGTCAGAATGGCGCGTTCGTCGAAATCGGGACGCGCGACATTGGCGGCAACTCGGCCCTGGCACATGACCATGATGCGATCCGAAATACCCATGACCTCGGGAAGCTCGCTGGAAATGACAATGATCGCCATCCCGCCGGCTGCCAGCTCATAGAGGATTTCGTAAATTTCCGACTTGGCACCGACATCGATACCGCGCGTCGGCTCGTCGATGACAAGTACCTTGACACCCTGTTCGGAAAGCCAGCGGCCGAGGATGACCTTCTGCTGATTGCCGCCCGACAGATTGACGATATCCTGCCGGCGCGAGGGCGTGCGGACCCTGAGTTTGGCGATGAACTGATCGGCGACGGAGGCTTCCTTTTTCGGATTGAGGACGCCGAAGGGCGAGAAATGCCGCCTTGACGAGATGGTAATGTTTTCCTCGATCGACCGCCCTTGAATGATGCCGTCGAACTTGCGGTCCTCGGGGCAGAGAACCATGCCGGCGCTGATGGCAGCCTTCGGATCGTTCGGCGCGACGGCAATGCCGTCAATCGAGACGCTGCCCTGGAGACGATGATCGGCGCCATAGAGAAGGCGTGCCATCTCGCTTCGCCCGGCGCCGATCAGGCCGAAGAAGCCCAGAATTTCGCCCTTGCGGACGGAAAAGCTGATGGGATTGCGAAGCTTCGAGCCCGACAGTTGCTTGACCTCGAGGCGCACCTCGCTGAGCGGCCGCTCGCGCCAGTTCCAGATATTGCTGATCTCCCGGCCGACCATTTGCGCGATGATCTGATCCCGCGTCGTATCGGCGATGTCAGGATGATGCGCCGCAAGCTTGCCATCGCGCAAAACGGTGAGGCTGTCGCAGAGCCGGAAGATTTCATCCAGGCGATGCGAAACATAGAGAATGACGGTGCCGTTGGCTCTCAGCCGGTCGATCAGGGAAAACAGGATTTCGCTTTCGCGGGAGGAGAGCGACGAGGTCGGTTCGTCAAGCGCGATCACCCGCGCATCGACCATGACGGCCTTGGCGATCTCCACCATCTGGCGCGCACCGATCGACAGCGAGGAAACCTTGGCGGCGGGATCGACATCGATGCCGATTTCCTTGAGTTTGGTGCGAACGGTCTCGACGAGCGTCTTGCCGTCTATCACGCCAGCCTTCCCGGGAAAGCGGCCGAGCCAGAGATTCTCGGCGACGGTCAGTTCCGGCACCAGCTGCAGCTCCTGATGGATGACGACGACGCCGGCATGAAAGGCATCGCGGACGGAACTGTAATGCTGCTCCACCCCATCGATGACGATGCTGCCCGCATCCGCCGCCTGATCACCGGAAAGGATGCGGATCAGCGTCGATTTGCCGGCGCCGTTTTCGCCCATCAGCCCATGCACCGCGCCCCTTTCCACATCAAAAGAGACGTCGGCCAGTGCCTGGACACCCGGATAGCCCTTGGAAATGCCCTTGAATTCAAGGAAAGCCATGCTTGCTCCATCGAGAGAAGGTCCGGCGGCAACGATGCCGCCGGACGGATATCATCCTTGTGGGATGATCATTCGATGATCATCCTTGTGGGATGATCATTCGATGCCGAGATCCTTGCGAACCTTTTCGTAATCGCCGCGCAGCGCTAGGGAACCGGAGGTCAGCGTCAGCTTCGGCGGCTCCTTGCCGTTGGCAATCCAGTCATACATATCGAGCGCGGTCTCGTAGCCGTGGCGCTTCGGCGAGATGATGACCGTGCCGAAGAAGCCGGTCGCGGCAGGCTTCTTGAACTCGTTGATCGCCGAATCCGCACCGCCGATACCGACGCCGACCATGTTGGTGGCGGGAATGCCGACCGATTCCGAGGCGCGGACCGCACCGAGCACGGCTTCATCGTTGAGGCCGAAGGCAACCCAGTACTTGATATCGGCATGCTTGTTGAGAACCGTGGTCGCGGCGTTGAGCGCTGCTTCCGTGTCGGTCTTTGCCTGCGGCGCGTCATAGATATTCGCGGCCGGGAAGCCTGAGGCCTTCATGACCGAGATCGCACCCTCGACGCGGTCGACGGCTGTCGGCAGCTGATCGTAGGAGACGCGGATCGCGCCGACATTCTTCATGTCCCAGCCGCGCTTCTTGATTTCATCGATTATCGCCTGCCCAACGGTCTCGCCGATCTTGGTGGCGGAGATGCCCATATGCGGCACATCCTCGAGCGGCTTGCCTTCGGCATTGACGAGACGGTCGTCGACGGTCATCAGCTTCAACTGGTTGGCGGCAGCCTTGGCGACGATGCCAGGGCCGAGCTTGACGTCCGGCGTGCAGACGATGAAGCCCTGCGCACCCTGCGCGCCGAGATTGTCGATCGCCGACTGAACCTTCTCCCCATCTTCGGCGCCGATCTTGACGAGTGTGAAGCCCTTCTCCTTGGCAGCCTGATCGGCAAATTTCCACTCATCCTGGAACCAGGGCTCCTCCGGCTGCTTGACGATGAATCCGATTTTGACATCCTCGGCAAGCGCCGAGCCGGCGGCCAGAACGGCAAACGCGCCCGCAAGGATGGCTGCTTTGAAAAAGCGCATGATCTCTCTCCCTAAAATCTCGCTCTGCCATTTGTCGGCAGCAAGCTGTGAATAGGAAAAAACATCATACCAGTCAATGTTTGTGTATGATTATTTATTCCACTTTGCCGACAGAAATCGAGCATCACAGAAGAAAGCGGGACGTTATTGCGAAAAGCACGACGGCAACTCGTGAGAAACCGGCATCGGGGGAAAATTAAATCCTATCTATCTGTTGACATTAAGGGGTGCGACTATAGGGTGCCCGACCATTCGGGATCGGCCTTGATGGCGAGGGGATGGCAGCCGTTCAATGAGCATTATCGATTTGCACGACGGCTTGTTTTCGGTTCGCGTATCAACCTCGGGCGGCATATTGCTCGACTATTCCTGGGCGGTGGATGGTAACAAAATCGCGCTTCTGAGACCGGCGCCGGACGATGCAAGTGCGCCCGCGTCCGCCTGCTATCCGCTGCTCCCCTTCGGCAACCGCATCCGCAACAACCGCTTCACATTCGAAGGACGCGACCACCAGCTTCGGCCGAACACGGCATCGGACCCTTATTATCTGCATGGCGACGGCTGGCAGGGGGAATGGTCCATTCTCTCCCGCAGCGGCAACGAACTGCAGATCGGCTTCCGCCATCGAAGGGAAAATACGCCCTACAGTTACGATGCGAGGCAGACCATCGCCCTGTCATCCGAAGGGCTGACGCTGCAGATGAGTGTGGAGAATACCGGCGCGGAGGCGCTGCCATTCGGGCTTGGCTGGCATCCCTATTTCCCGATGACTCCGCAAACGACGCTTTTCGCACCGGCGCAGCGATTTTGGACGGAGACCGAGGGCTTTTTGCCGGGAGAACGCACCGCTGTTCCGGCAGATCTCGATTTTTCCCGCCCGTCGCCACTTCCTCGCCGCTGGGTCAACAACGGCTTCGAGGGATGGAGCGGCGAAGCGCGGATTGTCTGGCCGGAGAGGCACGCCAGTCTGCGGCTGACTGCCGACGCATCGATCAGGCACGCCTTCATCTTCGTCCCCGACACAGACCTCAACCCAGCCTTTCGCCACGACTATTTCTGCTTCGAGCCGATGTCCCACCTTGCGAACGGCCATAACCTTCCGGATCTGGGGGATCTGAAAATCCTGCAGCCCGGGGAAAGCCTTGCAGGGTCGATCCACCTGCGGCCGCGAAAATATCCGGAATAGCCCGCGACCGCTCATCGCTGAAATTTCGGATCAAGCCGAACGAGGAACACCGAATGCCAAATCGCCTTTCAGGAAAAAGAGTCTTCATTACCGGCGCCGCACAGGGGATCGGCCTGGCAATCACCGAGGTTTTTATCGCCGAAGGCGCGCATGTCTTTCTCATCGACCGCGATGAAGCCCTTCTCGAAGCGACTGCTGCCAAGCTGAAGGAGGGAGGAGCCGTCGTCGGCTATCAGGCGGCCGATATCGCCGATGCCGTCGCCATCGGCGAGGCCGTTGGTAAAGCAGCGGCGGAGATCGGCAGCATCAATGCGCTGGTCAACAATGCCGGTGTCAACGTCTTTGCCGAGCCGCTGCAGCTGGCGGACGAGGATTGGGACCGCTGCTTCGACATCAACCTCAAGGGTGCCTGGAATTGCTGCCGCTCCGTTCTGCCTGATATGATCGCCCGCGATGGCGGGGTTATCCTCAACATCGCCTCGACCCATGCTTTCACTATCATTCCGCACACGTTCCCCTATCCTCTCGCCAAGCATGCTCTGCTTGGCATGACTAAGTCGCTGGGGATCGAATATGCGGCAAAAAATGTGCGCGTGAATGCCCTGGCACCTGGCTATGTCGAAACGCAGAAAGTCATCGACTATTGGAGCAGTTTTTCCGATCCGGAAAAGGCAAAGATAGAGACCTTGAAACTGCATCCCGGCAGGCGCATCGCCACCCCCCGGGAAATTGCGCTTGCTGCCGTATTCATGATTTCAGACGAGTGCCCCTTCATGAACGCCACCTGCTTGACGATCGACGGCGGCCTGAGCGTGCTGCAGCACCAATGACAATTGAAGCGCAGGTGCGTCCCGATGATGCCAATCCGAACTGACCGGGTTTGCCTTGCGGGCGTTGCAGAGAGGATGCCAGGACGCCGGAATCGCGATCGAATGGCGACCGCGGGGGGAGCCGCGCTTTGGTGGGCACATTGAGCGCCTGATCGGCACGCAGATGGGGAGGCTACATCTGCTGCTCGGCACAGCGTTCAGCAATGAAAGAGAGCTCGGCGACTACAATTCCAAGCGGCATGTGGCACTGACCTTAAGGGAACTCGAGCGCTACCTCGCGCTTGATATCGTCGGCTCCTACCATCGGTCGATCCATAGTAGTCTAGGCGCCATTTCGATTTCGTTCGCATCCCCGCCCATAGCGACACTGTCCCTAACGGCAGATGAACCACACAAATTGAGGAAGAGCCCAATTACGTGCCAAGCGACACCATGCGATGAGGCCGACGACATCAATTTCGACAAGCCTTGCCATCTTATCCCGATGGGGAACGCTTTCTAGCGACTACGTGACGGCATGGAAAAATCCAAGGTCGCGGCGAATGCCCGCACGGTCCTCTTCCGTCGCCTTCCCACGCTCTTCATCCGACCGCACGGTAAAGGCCTGATCGCATCCACCTTCAACTTATGCTGCCCTGATCCGTGCCGTACTTCTGAGTGCGAAGGACTGGTCGGTGTTGCCGTCAATCTGAAATTGGTTGACGAGATCGCGCAACCTGCTCGCCTCATTCGACAAAGATGCGGCCGCCGCGGTCGATTGCTCAACCATCGCCGCGTTCTGTTGAGTGGATTGATCCATTTGGTTGACCGCAGTGTTGATTTCGGCAAGTCCGGTGGACTGCTCGCGCGCTGAAGTCGCGATCGCCGCCATCAGCTGATTAATCTCAGATACATGGTCACTGATCGATTTGAGCGACTGGCCCGTCTCAAGAACAAGTTTCACCCCATTGTCGACTTCGACTGAGGACTTCTCAATGAGGCCCTTGATCTCCTTGGCCGCTGTTGCCGCCCGCTGCGCGAGTTCGCGAACCTCTTGAGCGACAACCGCAAAGCCCTTACCCGCGTCCCCAGCACGGGCAGCTTCGACGCCTGCGTTAAGCGCCAGCAGGTTTGTCTGGAAAGCGATTTCGTCGATAACACTGATAATATTGGAAATCTGCTGCGAGCTTTTTTCGATACGCCTCATCGCTTGTTCGGCTTCAGAAACCACCGACGCGGAACGTTCGGCACTGACATTGGCCTTCTGTGCGACGTTGCGAGCCTCGTCGGTTCGCTTGGAGGCTGTCGTAACGTTAGCTGTGATCTCATCGAGGGCGGCCGCCGTCTCTTCCAAGGAGGCCGCCTGTTGTTCCGTACGCTTGGAAAGGTCTTGTGCTCCCGATGCGATTTCGCGCGTTCCGCTGTCGATGCTATGCACCGTCTTCAGTACGGCACCGATCGTTGAACCGAGCTGTTTGAGGGAGGCATTGAAATCCGCGCGCAATTGCTCGTAATCCGGGGCGAACGGCTCTATCAACTCGAAGGAGACATCACCGCCAGCCAGGCGCTTCAATCCCTCGCCCAAGGTTGTCGTGGCGAACCGCAGCTGTCGCGTTTCTTTCTCGATACGCTCCTGTTCTGTTGCACGAGCCGACTCCGCGTGGCTCCGCGATGTGAATGCCTCCTGCTCCAATCGAAGAACATTTATTGCGTTTTGTCGGAACACCTCCACTGCAGCGGCCATCGCGCCAATCTCATCTGCGCGGCCGGCGTAGGGAATGGTACTTTGCAGATCGCCATCGGAAAGAATTTTCATGGCGGCGGCAATCCGCCGGATCGGATTTGCGATACCCAACATCGCAAATACGCTGCCGGCAAAGGCAACCAGGATCGCAAGAGCTGCGATTATTGCTGTTTCCGTAAACGCTGAGCTTGCCGTAGCGCTGCTTCCGATCACGTAGGTTTCAGCCTGGCCCAGGATGAAAGCCACCAGGTCTGCAATCTTCTGGCCCAGGAGATCAGATTGCGGCTCCATCCTATCTCGGAAAAAACTGACTGCCTCGGCGCCCTTGCCACCGTCCTGCAGTAGGACGAGCTGTTCGGCGAGTTCATTGTACTTCTTAAGTTCCGAGTTGACCTCGTTGATCAGTTCGCGGCCCCGATCGGTGCGGACACCTTTTACATATTCATCTATGGCGCCCTTCACCGCAGAATCCATGTCATCGATCAACTTTGCTGCCGCGGCCCGCTTTTCTGGCGATGCCACCAACAGGTAGCGAGCGTAAGCCAGCTCCAGATCAGAGAAGTTTCCCTTGATGTCTCTCGCGGTGACAAGGCGCTTCATCCAAAAGCCACCGATTTGCTGCGTATTGCCGTTCAGCGCCGAGATCGTGCTGAGGGAACTATAGGACAGCACGATGAGGAAGACACTGATGACGGACAAAACTGCAATAAGGGTCTGCTTGACACTCGGGCGCTTCATTCGAACCTCCAGCTCCTGAGGACGACCGCGCGGGTCGGGTATCCATAAGAGTTCGCCCGATTTGTTGATTTAGAACTAACTTTACTCAATACAGAGGTGACGCGCTGAATTATCTTGTCGGATTACAAACGTTGCTTAGAAAGCGACTTCAACGATACTATTAGATAGTTGTATTTCCGGGAGGGCTATAAACCAGGATATTCTTGCGTCGACCTCTGACATCAATATTGGGATCGGATGTGTTCTTCACTTCTTCATTCATCTGATAGCGACTGAGAGTCTCCTTGAAACCTGCTTTACTTATCGAACTAGGCGTTCCACGCGTCGATGA
>UBUL01000010.1 GCA_900468625.1 Hyphomicrobiales bacterium | reverse complement strand
GGGCTGTTGCAGCCACTCCCCGGCCGCAACAGCCCGCCCCGCAGCAACCTGCACCGCGGCAGACTGTGCAGCAGCCACCGGCACCGCAGCCGCAGCAGCCTTCCATCGAATCTCTGGCTCTGCGCGGCTCCATCCCCGCAGAACGCCCGGCGGCTCAGCCGCAGCGTCCGGCAGAAACGCCAGCTCCGGCCCGCCAGGAAACGGCAGGTGGCGGCTGGATCAGCGACCTGCTGCGCGGCGCTTCGCGCGACGAAAATACCGGTCCGCAGCCAGCCCGCCAGACGACAGCGAAAGCTCCGGCGGAACAGGCACCCGTTCCCGTCGCCCGCAACCCGCGCCATGTCGTCGAGTCGCTGAATTCGCTTTCAGTCGATATCGCCCGCGCAATCGATCACGACGCCTCCGTCGATCTGTGGCGCCGCTATCAGCGTGGCGAGCGGGATGTCTTCACCCGCCGTCTCTACACGCTGAAAGGTCAGCAGACTTTCGACGAGATCAAGCGCAAGTACGACCGCGAGCCGGAATTCCGAACCGCCGTCGATCGTTACATCGCCGATTTCGAAAAACTGCTCGCCGACGTTGCCCGCACCGATCGCGACCGCACCGTCACGCAATCCTATCTCACCTCGGATACCGGCAAGGTCTACACCATGCTGGCACATGCGGCAGGCCGCCTGAGCTGAGATCGAGAAAAGACGAAATGCTGAAATCCCCGGCCAAAATGCCGGGGATTTCTTTTTGGCGCTCCGCACGTCAGACAGAATGAAAATGAACGGTCCCGAATGCCGTCCTTGGCTCGTTTGGCGATGATCGCATGAACTATCGGGCTTCGCGCACCTTCGAGATCAGGCCGCTCGTAATGCCGACAAGCAGGAAATTGTTGTTGATGCGGACCCAATGATAGCCACTCGGAGGTGTGGATAGCCGGTAGGCGCGATAGTCTATCTCCGCCGCCCGCCGCCGGTCGGAAGGCGACAGACGGCGCCCTTTCACCCAGCCGCCCTTGCGGACGACCACCCTCTTCTTCACCGTCTCCTTTGGAACGACAACTTGCTTGCCGGCTGGCGCTGGCTTGACTTGCGCTGCCGCAGCCAGCGGCAATGCCAAGACGGACGCCGCCAGAAGGACGGCGAAGATTTTTCTCATTGGTTGTTTCCTCATTTCAGAATCTGCGCGCGAACGTATCGTGCCAGACATGAAACGAATCTGACAGTCGAATTACAATTCCGTAATGGAGAGGATGGGCGGCAGTCTTTACAGAGCATTGCCGCCAGCCATCGGAACCTCACAGTTCGTCGTAGTTGAACCAGTCGAAATCCGCCGTCTTTGCCCTGCCCGACGTGTCGAAGGCGAACATGCCCACGAAAGCACCGGTGAAGGAGCCGTGCTCGCCGCGCCCGCCCTCATCCGAAATGACGCCCGCATCGAGCACCGGCCCTATCGCCTCCCATGAGCCCATGCCTTCGGCCTGCCAGAAGAACTGCAGATCGTTGTCACGCACTTCAATGGCAAGCTGGATCCGTCCCGCCGGCACGGCAACACCGCCTTCGATCGGAAAGCTCAGGCGGCCATTCGGATAGTCTCCCGGGCACGTCATGATGGTGACGCAGCGACCGAGCTTCTCATGCAGGGTCACCGCAATGGCATGCAGTTTGAAGCGATTGTAGTAATGCGTCAGACCCGCAACCTGCTGATAGGTGTCCGGCTGGAAATCGACGACCGTTTCTGCGCGGAAACTGTGATGCTCCTGACGGCGGGCGACGAGCGCTTGCTCGAACCAGGAACCGAGGCTCTCCCGGGCGAAAAGCCGCAAATGGCCGGGGCGATCCGTCACGCTGAAGATGCGTTCCAGCTGCGGTGTGCGCAGCCATTGGAAATCCATCGGTAATTCGTGCTCATCGAAATTATAGCCGCTGCGGCGCGGGTTCTCGATAGGCTGGGCACCATTGAGGCCAGCAACGTCAACATCGGGAACACCGGTGCCGTTCTCGAGATAAAGCCAGCCATCCTCTTTCCACACGCATTTCTGCAGAGCCGTTTCGCGGCCGAGCGTGCAGCGGCGATGCGGCGGCAGAGGACGCCCGCAAAGATGCGTATGGTAGAATTGCCCGTCATGGGTTTCCACATACTGGCCATGGCCCGCACGTTGCAGTGCCGCTTCCGGATGATCCTTCGAGGTGATCAGGTGCTTGTTCGGATGCAGCTCGTATGGCCCGGCAATGTCGCGGGATCGCGCCATGGTCACGGCGTGATCGTAACCGGTGCCGCCTTCGGCCGTAGTCAGATAGTACCAGCCGCTGCGCTTGAAGAGATGCGGCCCCTCGACCAACCCCAGTTCCGTGCCGGCAAAGATGTTCCTGATGGGTCCTTTCAACGATTTCGTCGCCGGATCCCATTCCTGCAGCAGGATGCCGTCGAAAGCCGGCGTTTTCGGCGAGCCGCCATAGCTCTCCGTGCGATGGTTCCACTGCATGTTGACGAACCATTTGCGCCCGTCATCGTCGTGGAACAGAGACGGGTCGAAACCGGAGGAATTGACATAGGCAGGCTCGGACCATTCGCCTTCGATGGTCGGCGAGGTCACGATGTAATTATGCGCGTCCTTGAAGTTGCCGTCGTAGCGCTTGACGTCGGTATAGACGAGCCAGAACAGCCCGTCCGCATAGGAGAGGCAGGGCGCCCAGATGCCGCAGCTGTCGGGTTCGCCGCGCATATCGAGCTGAGACGCGCGCTCCAGCGGCCGCCTGACGAGCGTCCAGTTCACCAGATCTCGTGAATGATGGATCTGAACGCCCGGATACCATTCGAAAGTCGAGGTGGCGATATAATAGTCCTCGCCGACACGGCAGATGGACGGATCGGGATTGAAACCCGGCAGGATCGGATTACGGATCATGAAACTCCCTCCTCCAGAGAACACGATGAGCGGCAATGTAAGTAAAACGCCCGGAAACCGGTTCCGGGCGCCTTAAGGTCGTCAATCGCGTTCCGCGGATTTGGCCCAGAGGTTGATGTCGGCCTCTTTGGCATAGACATCGATCTGCTTCAGTTCTTCGGCGGTGAATTCGAGATTGTCGAGCGCCTTGACGCAATCGACGATCTGCGATGAACGGCTGGCGCCGATCAGGGCCGAGGTGATGCGGCCGCCACGCAGCACCCAGGCGATCGCCATCTGCGCAAGCGTCTGGCCGCGCTTTTCGGCAATCTCGTTGAGCTTTCTGATATTGTCGATGATCGACGGGCGGATGAAGTCGCGCTTCAGGAAGTGATTCTGCGCCGCGCGGCTGTCTTCCGGAATGCCGCCAAGGTATTTGGTCGAGAGCATGCCCTGAGCCAACGGCGAGAAGACGATAGAGCCAATGCCGAGATCTTCGAGCGTATCCACCAAACCATCATCCTCGACCCAGCGGTTGAGCATGGAATAGCTCGGCTGATGGATCAGGCATGGCGTGCCGAGGTCCTTGAGGATGGCGGCCGCCTCACGCGTACGCTGCGAATTGTAGGAGGAAATGCCGACATAGAGCGCCCTGCCTGAACGGACGATATGGTCGAGCGCGCCGCAGGTTTCCTCAAGCGGCGTATCAGGGTCGAAGCGGTGGGAGTAGAAGATGTCGACATAGTCGAGGCCCATGCGCTTCAGACTCTGGTCGCAGGAGGCGATCAGATATTTGCGGCTGCCCCATTCGCCATAAGGACCAGACCACATGTCGTAACCTGCCTTGGAGGAGATGATGAGCTCGTCGCGCAGGCCGGCGAAGTCCGTGCGCAGGATCTCGCCGAACGCGGTCTCGGCGCTGCCCGGAGGCGGCCCGTAATTGTTGGCGAGGTCGAAATGGGTAATGCCGAGATCAAAGGCCGTGCGGCACATGTCGATCTTGCGGTCATGCGGCGTATCGCCGCCGAAATTGTGCCAGAGCCCCAACGAGACCGCCGGCAGCTTCAGACCGGAACGGCCGGTCCTGTTGTACTTCATTTTTGAATAGCGATCGGATGCCGGTTGCCAGGCCATGGTGGAATTCCTTCGAGATGAAAAAGCGCGCGGGGTTGGTCACCCGCGCGCAAACTAGCTCTTCCTGCGCTTACTTCAAGAGCGCCTGCGCCTCTTCGATGCCGAGGGCCGCCGGCTGCGTGCAGGTCGTGGTCAGATCGATGAAACGGCCCTCCTCGCCCGACTTCAGGATCGAGGTCATGACATCGACGCCGTGCAGGGTGCGGTCGAGCGAGCAACGGGCATCGCGTCCGTCGATCAGCGATGCTGCCATGTCGGCAAGGCCGGCCGTACGGTAGTTGGCGCGCGAACCGTTCGGGCTTTCCTGATTGACGATGCCAAAAGGATGCGCCCAGTTTTCCAGCGGCTTGATATCCTTGTCGCGGCCGCTTGCCTCGACGGTGCCGCCGAAGAAGTTGGGATCGGGCACGTAGAGCGAACCCTCGGTGCCGTAGAGCTCCATATTGGCATGGCGGTGCGACCAGACATCCCAGCTCGCCGTCAGCGTGATCCGGGCGCCGCTGACGAATTCGAGCAGAGCCTGGATCGTCGTCGGCGTCTTGACCGGAATGATCTCGCCATTGCGCGGCTGGCTGGTGATCGTACGGGTCGGCGACGCCATGGAGGTCATGGCACCGACACGCTTCACCGGGCCGATCAGGTTGATCAGATTGGCGACGTAATAAGGGCCGAGATCGAGGATCGGGCCGCCGCCGGGCAGGAAGAAGAAGTCCGGGTTCGGATGCCACATTTCCATGCCGGGGCTCATCACATGGCAAGAGCCGGAAGTGATGCGGCCGATACCGCCGTCATCGATGAATTTGCGGGCCAGCTGATGTGCGCCGCCGAGGAAAGTGTCCGGAGCGCAGCCGACGGCCAGCCCCTTTTCCTTGGCGATGCGGCGCAGCTCTTCGCCCTGCTCCAGCGTCAGCACGAGCGGCTTTTCGGAGTAGACGTGCTTGCCGGCTTCGAGAATGCGCTTGGAAACCGGGAAATGCGCATCCGGAATAGTCAGGTTGACGACGACATCGAGCTCGTCATTGGCGAGCAGCTCGTCGATGGTCTGAGCCTTGACCCTGTATTCCTCAGCGCGTGCCCGCGCCGCATCCATGTTGATATCCGCGCAGGCCAGCACCTTCAGACCGCTGAAGAGCGGTGCGAGCGAGAAGTAGGTCGTTGAGATGTTGCCGCATCCGATGATGCCGACGCCAAGTTCCTTAGTCATGTGGAAGTGCCTCAAAAGCTCTTGAAGGATGCGATGGAGCGCGTGATCAGGCGATCGACATCGCTCGGATTGTCATGCTCGACGACGAAATGCTTGGCCCTGGTGCTGGCGAGCGCCTTGAGCAGCCTTGCCCACGGAACCGTGCCGTGACCGACATCGGCCCAGCCATCCTCGTTCTTGTTCTCGCCAGCCGGTGCAATGTCCTTGACGTGAACGGATGTGATGCGCGGACCGAACTTTTCGATCCAGGCGAAGGGATCGCCGCCGCCGCGGATGACCCAGGCGATATCGGCTTCCCAGGAAATATCCGGAGCGCCTTCGAATATCTGCTCGATCGGCAGCGAGCCGTCCGCCTGCTTGACGAATTCGAAGTCGTGATTGTGCCAGCCGAATTCGAAGCCCGCGTCCTTGTAAGGCTTGCTCATTTCATGCAGACGTTTGCCGAAAGTACGCCAGCCTGCTGCGTCGGTGGGGCGCTGGTCGGCAGCAATGTGCGGAGCGTAGATCGAATCCATGCCGAGGGTCTTGGCGATGGTAAGCGACTTCTGCACTTCGCCGTCGAGAAAATCCGGGCTGAAATGGCCGCTTGCCATCCGCAGGCCGTTCTTGTCGAGTTCAGCGCGCAGGTTCTTGAGACCGGCCTCATCCAGATCGGCATAGATGCCGCCAAAACCTTCCACTTCGGCATAACCGGCCTTGCCGAGCTTTACGAAGATCTCCGAATAGGGCTGGAAATTGCGGGCGCTATAAAGCTGAAATCCAAGTTTCGTCATAGATACTCCTCCAATGGCCTTCGGGCCGTCTGTCTTGGGCTTGTGGCCCCGAAAACGCCGTCTTAACGGCGCGATAACTCAATCCGCCGACTGGCTGGCCACCGACTGGCTGGGCACCGACTGGCTGGATTGTAAATCGTAGATGCGGAAGTCCGGCACGCCACTTGCGAGCGGCTTGGCGGGCGTAAAGACGATGCGGCGGCTCTCGCCGGCGGCAAGATCGAAGGCGTTGTCGGAATAGCGTCCCTCGGCATCGCTCTCGATCATCACGAACAGCGCAAGTCCCTTTGCGGTGACGGTGAGTTCCACCGTCCCGTTTTCCTCCCTCTCCTCGCTCAGCAACGTCAAGCCGGCAGGCTGAAGCTCGAGCGCCTTGTAGGTGCCGTGGACATAGTGCCCGTCGCCGCCCATTCCATTCGATGCGGTGAAACGCCACGCCAGCAGGCAGTCGGCCGGCATCTGATCCGCATCGATCGACAATGCCGTAACGGCCGCATCCGGCGTACAGACGGCATGCGCCGTCGCCAGCGGCACGCGCTCGCCATCGAGCTTGAGCAGCGACACCGAAATATCGACCACCACGTCGGCATTGGTATCGTTGACCAGAGAGAAGCGGATCGTCTTGTTGTCTTCCGAGGGAATTGCCGCGACGGACACGGGCTGGAAGAAGCGGCGCACCAGATAGTGCATCACCTTCCATCGGCCGCCGTAATCCAGGCTGGACCAGGAGGCCACCGGCCAGGTGTCATTCAGCTGCCAATAGATGGTGCCCATGCAATGCGGCTTCAGCGACCGCCAATATTCAACGGCCGTCTTGATCGCGAGGCCCTGCTGGACCTGGCTCAGATAGACGAAATTCGGAAAATCCTTCGAGAAGCGGAAGTAGCGGAACATCGTGCCGGCGATACGCTCGTTGCCGCCGGCATTCTTCTGGTGCAGTTCCATGACCGGGGAAGCGATGTTCATATCCTTCGCCTCGGCATAGGTCTTGATGACGGGCAGCGAAGTATAGGACTGGAAGCCGAATTCCGAGCAGAAGCGTGGGCGCACGGTCCGATAATTGTCGAAAGACTTGTTCTCGTGCCAGACCGACCAGTAATGCATGTCGCCGGAGCCATCGGCGTGCCAGGCGTCGCCGAAATTGAGATAACCCGAAGCCGGGCTCGACGGCCACCAGATTGCATCCGGCAACGCCTTCTTCATCGCCGTCTCGATGGTCCTGTTCAAGCGGTCGTAGGAGACGAGATAGCGATCCCGATCTTTGCGGGACTCCTCGAACCAGGTGAGAGCGCCAACCAGCTCATTGTCACCGCACCAGAGAACGATCGAGGGATGTGTCGCAAGCCGGCGCACCTGGTAGCCCACCTCGGCCTCGACATTCTCCAAGAAGTCGTTCGTCGACGGATAGAGATTGCAGGCGAACATGAAGTCCTGCCACACCATCAGCCCCAGGCGGTCGCAGGTGTCGTAGAACCAGTCATGCTCATAGAAGCCGCCGCCCCAGACGCGGATCGCATTCATATTGGCATCGACCGCGGACTGCAGCAGATTCTCGGTCGCAGCCGGGTTGGAGCGGGAAAATAGTGCATCGGCCGGAATCCAGTTGGCCCCACGGGCAAAGATCTCGCGGCCGTTGATTTTCAAGGCAAAACGACTGCCCGCTTCATCCTCGGTGGTGATCAGCTCGATCGTGCGCAGCCCGATCTGCCGCATGACGGTTTCGAAATTGGTTTCCACGGACAAGGCATAAAGCACCTGCTCGCCATTGCCGGCCGGCCACCAGAGCCTGGGCTTGTCGATATGGAAGAAATGGGTGATCGACGTTTCGCCGGCATTGACGCCGACGTCGAGGCGCACCCGCTCATCATCGAGCGAAAAGTAGAGCTGCGCAATCCCCGTCCCCTTGGCAAACAGCGCTACCGTCACCTTGAGGTCGATCGAGCCGTCGTCATTATGAATCTGCTGCGTGACGACATTTTCGATGCGGGCGATCTCGAGCTTCTTCAGCGCGATGGTGCCATAAAGGCCGAGCGGCGCGATCGCGATGTTCCAGTCCCAGCCGAAATGGCATTGCGGCTTGCGCAGCATGTTGCCGTTCGGGATCGGCGAATTGCCGGTGCTGTAGGGAATGTAGAAAGGCTGTTGCGCCTGCAGGGCGGCACCGGCCGCAATGCTCGAGTGCAGGACGATGCGAATGATATTTTCGCCCGTCTTCAGCGCTTTGGAAACATCCGGGCGATAGCGCTGGAAGCAGTTGTTGGCCTCCAGCACGAGCGCATCGTTGACATAGACGCTGGCGATCGTGTCGAGATAGTCGATGTCGAGATACCAGTCCCCATCGGCGTCATCGAGCGTAAAACTGCGCGTCAATTCCCAGTCCTGCTTGGCGACCCACTGCACGACGTCTTCGTTGCGAGCGAAATAGGGATCGGGAATAAGCCCCTCTGCATGGAGGGCCGAATGGACATCGCCGGGTAGAGATATGGAAAGCGAATGATCGCTGTCAGGAGATGTCAGTCTCCACGACCCGGCCAGATCAACGGTGAAGTTATCATTGAGCGAAGACGACATCGGACCTCCCCGGACCGCTGTAAGGTGGAGGCGGTCGGACCGCCTCCGGGCATGAGATCATATTCTGAGTTCTGTCTGGGCATCAAAGAGCGATGCCAGAGACATGTCAAAACCGAGTTTCACTGCCGAACCGGGGCCAAAGCGCCTGGCGCCGTTGACACGAACCGACATGGTATGGCCGGCATGTTTGAGCCAGAGCAGATTGTCGGCGCCCATCGGCTCCTCGATATCGACGGTAGCATTGTGAATTTCCCCGCCGGACGCCCCCTCTTCGTTGACCTTGATGTGCTCCGGACGGACGCCCAGCACAACCTTGCGGCCCGCTTGAAGAACCTCGCCGGCCTTATAGCCATCGAGAGAAAACAGCACGTCGTTGGTTGCGAACACGACCTTGCCTTCACGGTTCACCAGCTCGCCCTTGAGGAAGTTCATCGACGGCGATCCGATGAAGCCGGCAACGAAAAGATTGCGCGGTTCATTATAGATCGTCGTGGGATCGTCGAGCTGCATGATGACGCCGTTCTTCATGATCGCGATGCGGTCGGCGAGCGTCAGCGCTTCGATCTGGTCGTGGGTGACGTAGATCATCGTGTTTTTCAGCGACTGGTGCAGCCGCTTGATTTCCACGCGCAGCTCCGAGCGCAGCTTGGCATCGAGGTTCGACAGCGGCTCGTCGAAAAGGAAGACATCGACATCGCGCACCAGGGCGCGGCCGATCGCGACGCGCTGGCGCTGGCCGCCTGAAAGCTCGGCCGGCTTGCGCTTCAGCAGCGGCTGGATCTGCAGGATCTCGGCGGCACGCGCGATGCGCTTGTCGATTTCCGCCTGCGGCACCTTGGCAACGCGCAGGCCAAAGGACAGGTTCTTCTCGACCGTCATCTGCGGGTAGAGGGCATAGGACTGGAACACCATGCCGATGCCGCGATCCTTGGGCTCTTCCCAGGTGACGTTCTTGTTCTTGATGAATATCTGGCCTTCTGTGATGTCGAGCAGGCCGGCAATGCAATTGAGCAAGGTCGACTTGCCACAGCCCGACGAACCGAGAAGCACCAGGAATTCGCCGTCATTGATCTCGAGATTGAGGTTCTTCAGAACGGTGACCGCGCCGAAATCGAGGGACAGGTCTTTGATGGAAACGCTGCTGTTCATGGATCACCCCTTCACTGCGCCGGCGGCGATGCCCCGAACGAAAAGCCGTCCGGAGACGAAATAGACGATAAGTGGAACAAGGCCCGTAAGGATCGTTGCCGCCATGTTGACGTTGTATTCCTTCACGCCCTGGACGGAATTGACGATATTATTGAGCTGGACGGTCATCGGATAATATTCCGGCCTGGTGAAAACGACGCCGAACAGGAAGTCGTTCCATATACCCGTGATCTGCAGGATCATGGCGACGACGAAGATCGGCAGCGACATGGGCAGCATGATGCGCAGGAAAATCTGCCAGAAGCCGGCGCCGTCGATGCGCGCAGCCTTGAAGAGCTCCACGGGCAGCGATGCGAAATAATTGCGGAACAGCAAGGTCAGGATCGGCATGCCGAAGATGCTGTGCACCAGGATAAGTCCGCTGAGCGTACCGTAGATGCCGATTTCGCGCAGCACGATGACGATCGGATAGATCATTACCTGATAGGGGATGAACGCGCCGATGATGAGGATCGAGAAGAAGAAATCCGCACCCTTGAACCGCCAGTTGGCGAGCGCATAGCCATTGACCGAAGCAATCGCGATCGAGAGGATCGTGGACGGCACGGTGATGCGCACGGAATTCCAGAAGCCGCGGGAGAGACCGTCACAATTGAGACCGGTGCAAGCCGTTGCCCAGGCCTTCACCCATGGTTCGAACGTGATTTCGAGCGGCGGCGAGAAGATGTTGCCAAGCCGGATTTCCGGCATTCCCTTCAGCGAGGTGACGATCATCACGTACAGCGGCAACAGATAATAGGCCGCGGCAACGAAGAGCGTGCCGTAAAGCATGATGTTGCGGCCCGAAATCACCCGGCGCGGCTTGCGGCCGCTCGGTCCGGAGAGCGTCTTGTCCGTCAAGGCCGCACCGCCGTTCGCATTCTTGAGAGTAATAGTATCAGACACGTTTGCGCCCTCCGCCGAATTCCAGGTAAGCCCAAGGGATGACGACGATCGCGACGGTCACCAGCATCATGGTGGAAGCTGCAAATCCCTGACCGAGGTTCTGCGCCTGGAACATGTAATCGTAAACGTATTTCGCCGGGACTTCCGAAGCGATGCCGGGTCCGCCGCTCGTCTGCGCGACGACGAGGTCGTAGACTTTGACGATACCGCTGGCGATGATGACCAGAGTTGTAATGAAGACCGGGCGCATCATCGGAATGACGACGAACAGATAGGTCTTCCACATGGGTATCCCGTCCACGCGCGCTGCCTTCCAGATGTCTTCATCGATGCCGCGAAGGCCGGCGAGCATCAAGCACATCACGAGGCCCGTCCCCTGCCAGAGCGCGGCGATCAGCACGCCATAAATGACGATGCTTGGCGTATAGAGCGGATCGAAAGCGAAGGTCGTCCAACCCAGCGAACGCACCACGGACTGGATACCGAATTCGGGATTGAGCAACCACTGCCAGACGAGGCCGGTGACGATGAAAGAGAGGGCGAAAGGATAGAGGAAAATCGTGCGGAACGTATTTTCGAACCGGATCTTCTGGTCCATCAGCGCAGCCAGCACAAAGCCGATGACGAGACTGAAGATCATGGAAAGAATGCCGTAAACGGCAAGGTTTTCGATGGACACGACCCAGCGCGGCGCTGCCCACAAACGATGGTATTGGTCCAGTCCGACGAAGCTGAGACGTGGCAGCAGCTTTGAATTGGTGAAGGAATACACCACGGTCCAGATTGTGCCGCCAAGGAAGATGACGACGGCCGTCAGGATCATTGGAATGGATGCAATCTTCGAATTCAGATTGCGCAGAAATTGATTTGGCCGGCCGGCTTTCGCGTGACCCGTCATTGTAGCTCCTTCTGAAGCGCAATTGCTTCGATGATCAGACCCGGGTCGTGGCCCGGCGCCTGTCGCTCCCTCCTCATTGGCGGCCGACCGTCACATCCCTGTGGATCCGCCACCTGAGAGGCGCCGTAGCTGGCCGGATCACGGAACGTGTCCCGGCCAAGATACCGACCCGCAACGCTGGGCCGGTATCACTGCGGCGAGAAGACAGAGATCATTCGGCAGCAGCGATGATCTCTACGAAGCGCTTCTGAGCCGCTTCCGGCGTCATCGACGGATTGGCGAAGAACTCGGAGAACAGATCTTCCTTCTGCTTCTGCGTATCCGCAGAAAGAAGCTGATCCGTACCCTGGATCACGTTACCTTTTTTCAGGATTTCGAGACCCTTCTTCATGCAATCGTTTGCGGAGGCGAGATCCACGTCACCGCGCACGGGCAGCGAGCCCTTCTTCAGGTTGAAGGCAACCTGCGTCTTCGGATCGAGGAGCGTCTTGGCAAGAGCTTCCTGAGCCTTTGACTTGGCCTCATCCTTCAGCAGCGGGAAGTAGAACGCGTCACCGCCTGTCGAGATGATTTCGTTGACGCCGAGACCCGGAAGGCAAGTGTAGTCCGTGCCGGCCTTCTGGCCGGCCAAGGCGAACTCGCCCTGCGCCCAATCGCCCATGATCTGACCACCGGCCTTGCCGGTGATGACCAAGTTCGTGGCCTGGTTCCAGTCCTGAACGTTAGAGCCCTTGGACATCTTGCGGGCGTCATCGGCAGCCTTGAAGACCTTGGCGATTTCCGGGCCAGCCGCTACCTTGGCATCTCTTTCGCCGAATACCTTCTGGTAGGTATCCTTACCGGCGATGGCGACCATCAGCACGTCGAACGCGCCAGTCGCCTGCCAGGGCTGGCCGCCAACGGCAAGCGGAACGATGCCGGCCTTCTCCAGCGCGGGCGCGGCGGCGACGAACTCGTCCCAGTTCTTCGGAACCGGAACGCCGGCCTTCTTGAAGGCGGCATTCGAAAGCCAGAGCCACTGCCAGGAATGGATGTTGACCGGTGCGCAGTAGATCTTGCCGTTGATCGTGCAGGAATCGAGCAAGCTGGACGGACGAACGATGTCCTTCCAGTGTTCCCGCGTCGCGACATCGGTCAGGTCGCGCATGAGGCCCGCCTGCACCAGTTCTTCGGCCTGACGGCCGTGATTGAACTGTGTGGCGCCCATCGGATCACCGCCGGTGATGCGGCTGATCATGATCGGACGTGCAGTACCGCCCGAGCCGGCAATCGCGCCATCGACCCAATGATTGCCTGTGGCGTCGAAAGCCTTTGCCAACTCGGCCACGGCGGCCGCTTCGCCGCCCGAAGTCCACCAATGGGTTACCTCCAGGTCGGTCGCCTTGGCCGCACCAAGCGGCAACACGACGGAAGCAGCCAGCGCAGCAGCCATTAAACGAATATTCATGAAGTTCTCCTCCCTCACTGAAACGTTGCCGGAAAAACGTAGTCGAATCATTTTCGCTGCGCAACCGCCAACTCGAGATTTTTTCGACAATGAGCAATTATGCAACCTATGGCTAAATTCCCGCGTGAGAAATCGAGCTGCCGGCACTGGCTTTTCAACAGGCATGCTAAAATACATATCAATTTAAATATTTGATTATAAACAATATAATTGTGAAAATGCATAGTCACTTCCTCTGATGCCGTTCCATGGACGGAAAACCAGATGCCGGCGGGTCCGAATACAACCCTTGGAAATTCCGTCGAGGGACGCATCTAAAATAGTGCTCGACATTCGCACTGTATCGTTACAGTTTCTATTCAAAGCGAGGAGACGCCGCGTTTCGCCCGTGCTTGCGATGCAGGCGTGAGTGACATAAGCGGATTGGCTGCAGGAGGCGGCCGGGAGGCGGGCTTGAACGGAATGGACAATAAGAAGACTTCAGGGGGCGGAACAGCATCCAAACCCGAACGGCCAACACTGAAGACGATCGCCTTCATGACGGGGCTCGGAATTACTACCATTTCACGCGCGCTCAAGGACGCTCCCGATATCGGCGCCGAGACGAAGGAACGAGTGCGCATGGTCGCCCGTCAACTGGGCTATCAGCCGAACCGGGCGGGCGTGCGCCTCAGAACCGGCAAAACCAATGTCATCGCGCTGGTGCTGAGCATCGACGAAGAAATCATGGGCTTTACCAGTCACATCGTCTTCGGCATCTCCGAGGTCCTGGCCGGTACGCA
This sequence comes from Hyphomicrobiales bacterium, assembly GCA_900468625.1. Lineage (GTDB taxonomy): Bacteria > Pseudomonadota > Alphaproteobacteria > Rhizobiales > Rhizobiaceae > Rhizobium. The sequence continues at coordinate 78,949 of UBUL01000010.1, read as the reverse complement.
ATATCACCTGGTCATCACGCCGCATTCGCACAGCAAGGACCCGCTGGTACCGGTGCGTTATATCCTCGACACGGGCTCCGCCGATGGTGTCATCATATCGCGAACGGAGCCGGACGATCCGCGCGTCGAACTCATGCATGATCGCAACATGCCTTTCGCCACGCACGGGCGGACGGATATGGGTATCATCCACCCCTTCCACGACTTCGACAACGAAGCCTTCGCGCACGAGGCCGTCCGTGCGCTGGTCGCCAGAGGGCGGCGGCGTCTGGCCCTGCTGCAGCCATCGAGCAAGCTCACATACTACTCCCATACCCGCATCGGCTTTCAGACAGGCCTGCATAAATATGGTGCCGAGGAGATCCCGCTCAGGATAACCACCGACAACGCGCTCGCCGACATCAAGGACGCGACCGAAGCCCTGATGCGCTCTCCGCATGCGCCCGACGGGATCATCTGCTCCAGCAGCGGCGGCGCCATCGCCGTCAATGCCGGCATCGAAGCGGCAGGCTTCCGTCTCGGCCGCGACATTGACATGGTCGCCAAGCAATCGGCCGATGTCCTGAGCTGGATCAGGCCCGAGATCATCACGGTGTCGGAAGATTTCCGCCATGCCGGCCGGGAACTCGCCAAGGCTGTTATCGCCCGCATTGACGGGGTGGAGCCTGAACTGCTGCAAAGCATCAGCCCACCCGTCTGGCCGAGAATTTAGAACAATTCCAGGAAAAATGCGAAGCGGTTTTCCATCCGGAATTGGGCAAAACAAAAGAATAGAGCGTTTTCGCGATTCGAAGAAAAGCGCAAAGCTCTGATAACGAAAGGCCCGCCGGATTTCTCCGGCGGGCCTTTTTCACGATCGCATTTGATTGTTTTCTCAGCCCTGCGCGCCGCTGCCCCAAGGACCGTGATGGATATCCTTGCCATCGACGCGGTCGAAACCGTGCGCGCCGAAAAAGTCGCGCTGCGCCTGGATGAGGTTGGCTGTGCCGCGAGCCTGGCGATAAGCGTCGAAATAGGTCAGCGCCGAAGCAAGGGCCGGAACCGGAAGACCGGCAGCGGTCGCAGCCGATACGATGCGGCGCAGCGACGGGATCGATTCCTTGACCATCTCCGCAAAAGCCGGCGTGACGATCAGGTTCGCCGCATCCGGGGTCTTGGTGAAGGCGCTGGTGATCTCGTCGAGGAACTGCGAACGGATAATGCAGCCGGCACGCCATATCTTCGCGATAACGGGCATCGGCAGCGACCAGTTGAACTCCTTCGAGGCCTCGGCCATGACGGCGAAGCCTTGCGCATAGGCACCGATCTTGGCGGCGAACAGTGCAAGCTCGAGATCCTTCAGGAGCTCGGAACCGAAAGCGATCGGGAACTTATAATCAGGCGCGCCGAAGATCTTTTCGGCGGCCTCGCGCTGGCCCTTGATGGCCGAGAGGCTGCGGGCGGCAACCGCAGCTTCGATGGCGGTCGCCGGAATGCCCATATTCTGGGCTTCGATAACAGACCATTTGCCGGTACCCTTCTGGCCGGCTTTATCGAGGATGACATCCGGCATGGCGCCGCCGGTCGCCGGATCCTTGGCGGCAAGAACCTTTTCGGTGATCTCGATCAGATAGGAGTTCAGGCGGCCCTTGTTCCACCCGCCGAAGATCGAACTGATATCGGCGGCGCTCTTGCCGAGGCCGTCGCGCAAAATGCCGTAGATTTCGGCGATCATCTGCATGTCGGCATATTCGATGCCGTTATGGATCGTCTTGACGAAATGTCCTGCCCCGTCGTTGCCGAGCCAGGCAACGCAGGGATCGTCATTGTACTTGGCCGCAATCGAGGTCAACACCTTCTCGACACGCTTGTAGGAGTCTTCCGTGCCGCCGACCATGATGGACGGGCCGTGACGCGCACCTTCCTCGCCACCGGAAACACCCATGCCGATAAAGGTCAGGCCGGTGTCCTTGAGGCGGTCGAAACGGGCGATCGTGTCGCGGAAATTGGCATTGCCGGCGTCGATCATGATGTCGCCCTTGTCGAGATGCGGCTGCAAGGCCGCCATCTGCTGGTCGACCGGCTCGCCGGCCTTGATCATGATGATGATCGGCCGCGGCGGACGGATCGCTTCAACGAACTCCTCGATCGTCTTGCAAGGAATGATCTTGTCCTTGAGCGCGCCCGCATTCGCATAAAATTCATCCGTTACCTGCGGCGTACGGTTGAAAACTGCAATCTTGTTGCCTTTTTCAGCAATGTTGAGCGCCAGATTCGATCCCATTACCGCGAGACCGATCAGCCCGATTTCTGCCTTTTCCACGACAATCCTCCAATGAGTCGTTGACTGCGTCCGGCCTACCCGGAAAATCCGGAGGCGCAGCAACATCCGATGTGACGCAATACCACCGGCGCCCTGCGCGACCGGCGACAGCCCTGCGTTGGGGCTGTTGTTGCACTCCGGACGGAAAACGGCAAGCCTGCGAAAGGCGTGAATCGTTCCCTTTGCAGGACTGTGCAAAAATGTTGCGGGATTCGTGTTTCACCCATTTCCGCACCAGCGCTTGCTGCGCCGAACGCAACCCCATCGCTGATGATATAGAGGAGGAAACCACCATGTCGACCATGAGCGCGAAAATCGTGCACATCTCCATCGACCGTAGCTGGACGGACGTCTACGACTACGCCAGTCGCCCGGAAAATATGCCGTTCTGGGCTTCCGGCCTGGCATCCGGACTGACGCAGGATGGGGATGACTGGATCGCAGAAGGTGCACTCGGCGCCGCCCGCGTGCGTTTCGCACCGCGAAACGACTTCGGCGTCATCGATCATCTGGTGACCCTGGAAACCGGCCTGCAGGTTCATAATTCCCTGAGGATTGTGCCGAATGGCGACGGATGCGAGGTCATGTTCACCCTGCTCCGGCTTCCGGGCATGACCGAGGAGCAATTCGCAGCCGATGCCGCACATATCATGCGGGATCTGAAGACATTGAAAGAGCTCATGGAGCGTTAAGGCGTGCCACTCAAAGCACAAGAAGCGAATCCGAAAGATCGGAATGCACTTTAAGCGTCTTTACAGCGAGCGCAGCGTCCAGTCGACGAGTTCGCTGGTAACACCCGCAAACGCCGTATCGAGCGCCCGAACGAAATCGGGATTGCTGCCGCCGCTGACGGGCACGACTTTGCGGAAGATGTTCTGCGCCCTCACCGTACCCGTGCGGTCGTTCAGGATCTTTTCCGAAATCTCGACCGTCGCCGTCTTCTGGCCACCGGAGGCATTGATCTCGAAGGAGCGGATGTCGGTCACGATCTGATAGTCGATCGCAAGCCCTTGGCCTGGCACACCGACGCCGCCGAGCTTGCCGGTATTCTCGAAAGCCTCGACAAGTTTCGACTGCACCATCTTGCTCAGCTTGTCGCTCCATTGCGACTTGCCGAGATACTGGATTGCCGAAGGGGAGACGCGGATGACGATCTGGTTGCTGTCAAGCGCCTGCAGAGCGGTCGGCGGCGGGATGAGGATCTGCCGGTTCTTGGCAGACGGCCCATTCGCCTTCACCGACGCGGAAAGATCGTAGGTATCTTTGTTGGCGGAGGTTCCGCAACTTCCGAGCAAGGCTGCCAATAAAGGCAATGCGATCACAGCTTTCCACATCTGATGACGCTCACTCGACACGCAATCGACCATATTCCGCTTGTCCCCTGGAAACCAGATATCGCTATTCATCAACGCCGCGCGCGGCCATCATAGGTTTTGACCGTGTCGCCACCGAAGATCAATCTCTGTGGATTGCGGTCGAAATTAGTGATTGTAGTATTCAGATTGTCAACCGTGCCCCGCATATCGTTGATCAGGGTCTGCGCATCGCGCAGGCCGCCGCTCGAGAATTTCTGCAGGTTGTCGGCGATCGGGCCGATGCGTGAATTGAGACTGTCAGCCATCTTCTTGAAGGATTCGAGCGTATCCCTGGCTTCGGCGAACAGCGACTGCGTGCTGTCGTTACCGAGCAGGGAATCGACCTTGGTAAGGACACCGTCGACCTTGCCGGATGCCGAGTTGAGCTTCGTGGAAATCTCGCGGGCATTGGCAATCGTCTGATCTATATCCTGCTGATGCGCGGCAACGGAATTGGCGACGTCACGGATCGATGCGACCGCCATGCGTGCCTGCTTCGTCACGTCGGCAATGTCATCAACCGATCCCCTGACCTTCGCCGGATCGATCGATGCAATGATCTGATCGACGCGATCCAGCGTCTGCTGCGCCTTCTGGCCGAAGGTGTTGTAGGTATCGGCCGTCTGCTTGAAGCTTGCGACCGTCGCCTTCAGATCCGTCGTCGCGTCCGCGACGTTCGCGGTGATCTTGTCCGCATTGGCGATAACGTCGTTGACCTTCCGGGCATCGACGGCACGCACCAGTTTCTCGACCGCATCAAGGGTCGAATCGACACGGGTCGAGACGTTCTTGAAAGTATCGGAGAGCTGCCCGACACTAGCCAGGAACCTGTCGATATTGTCGGAATTGTCGGCGATCGCCTTTGAGAATTTCTGCGCGTTGCGCACGGTATCCGTCAGAGGTCCACGCGAATCCGAGACAAAGCCCTGAATGTCGCCGATCGTGTCGTTGGCGCGGTTCAGGATCTTGTCGGCCGTCGTCAACAGATTGGTCACACTCGACTGATCGGCGAGTAAGACCGCGCGCTTTCCCGTATCGATGGAACGCTTCAGAATATTTTCGTCGCTATTGCGGCCACCGGAAAGCTCGATATAAGCAGCACCCGTCAGGCCCTGGATCTCAAGAATGGCTTTGGTCGAGGTATAGACCGGGGCATCGGCGCGTACCTGCGTAAAGGCAAGAGAGTAATTGGGATCGTCGGCATCGATCGACAGGCCCTGCACCGAGCCGACCTGAATGCCGTTGAAGCGAACGGGCGAGCCGACGCTCAAGCCGTTTGCCGAACCGGGAATACGCACGACAAGTTCGACCATCGGACCGCCACGGCCGTATTCCGACATCCAGTAGACGAAACCGAAGGCCGCCGCGATGACAAGCAGCGTGAAGAATCCGACGATCGTGTAATTGGCTTTGGTTTCCATTGTCTCAAGTCACTTCTCGCGGCTATGGGCGCTTGCGCCTTTGTCGTCGTTGTGCCCCCTGATGTCTTCCCGCGGCACGATCGAGCGTGCGCGCTTGCCCCTGAAGTAGGATTGCACCCAGGGGTCATCGCAGGCGAGCATGTCCTCAACCGTGCCTTCCACCAATACCCGCTTCTGTCCGAGAACAGCAATACGGTCGCAGACGGAAAACAAGCTGTCGAGGTCGTGAGTCACCATATAAACGGTCAGTCCGAGCGTGTCGCGCAGCTTGGCGATGAGCTCGTCAAATTCCGAGGCGCCGATCGGATCGAGGCCCGATGTCGGCTCGTCGAGAAAAACGAGATCCGGATCAAGCGCAAGGGCTCTGGCTAGCGCCGCACGCTTGATCATGCCGCCGGAAAGCTCGGAGGGATATTTATCGGCTGCATCGGCGGCGAGACCCACCATACGGATCTTCATCAACGCCAGCTCATCCATCATCTGCTTGGGCAGGTCCAGATATTCCCGCATCGGCACCTGGATGTTCTCCTTCACCGTGAGCGAGGAAAACAGCGCCCCCTGCTGGAAGAGAACGCCAAGGCGCATGTCGAGCCGGTTGCGGTCCTCCTCGTCGAGCTTGTCGTAGTCTTCGCCGAGAATCTCGATCTTGCCGGAACGGCGCGGCAGCAGCCGCAATACGGTGCGCAGCAGCACGGACTTGCCCGCGCCCGACGCGCCGACAAAACCTAGAATCTCTCCGCGATAGATATTGAGGTTCAATTTATCGAGGACGACCTTCGATCCGAAGGCGACGGTGACATCCCGTGCCGACAGCACGATATCCCTGCCCTGCTCATCTTTTTCCAACGGGATTTCTGAGTGAAAAGCGCTCATCGTTACCGTCCCTCAGAAGTCGATTGCTGCATAGAACATGGCAAACAGCCCGTCCATCAGGATAACGACAAAGATGGATTTCACGACCGATGAGGTCACATGATGACCGAGCGACTCCGCGCTGCCTCCAACCTTCAATCCCTCGACCGCCGCAACGATGCCAATGACCAGCGCCATGAACGGGGCCTTGATCATGCCGGAAATGACCGTCGAAAGACTGATCGCCTCGTGCAGCCGGGAGATGAAGGTTGCGATGGTGATGCCGGAATAACCCCAGGCAACCATCGCAGCGCCAAAAAGCGACGCAAAGTTGGCGATTACGGTCAGCAAAGGCAAGGCAACCGTCAGCGCCACCAGCCGCGGGAAAATCAGCACGCCGATAGGGTTCAGGCCCATGACCTTTAGCGCGTCCACCTCCTCGCGCATCTTCATCGAGCCGATTTCGGCGGTGATCGCGCTGCCGGAACGGCCGGCGATCATGATCGCGGTCAGAAGTACGCCGATTTCGCGCAATTGCAGGATACCGACGAGATCGACGACGAAGACCTCGGCACCGAAATAGCGCAGCTGGAAAGCGCCCTGCTGGGCGATGATCGCGCCGATCAGCGACGACATGAGCAGGATGATCGGAACGGCGCGCACCGCCATATGGTCGATCTGGTTAACGATCGACGCCGGCGAAACGCCGCTGCCGCGCCCGAACTTGAGCTGTGCGCCACGCACGGCGGAGCCCAGAATATACATGGCGGCAACCAGATTGCCCCAGATATCGTAGACGCTTTCGCCGATCGGCGCCAGCAGCCGCTCCGCCAGGGATATTTTCTGCCTTGGCGCCGCGGCCTCTCCGTCGGGATGCACGTCGAAAGCGGTCAGCAATTCGTCGACATGCGGGTTGGAGCCTTCGATCACGACGGTGGCGCCATGCACCTCCTGGCTTTCCTTGAGCCGTCGGATCAACAATGCGCCGGCGGTATCCACATCGGAGAGATCGGAAAGATCGATCACCACCTTGCCGCCGGAACTGCGCTTCGAAAGCTGGTCGATCCGACGCAATACGCCGTGCACATTGGCGCTGCGCCAACTGCCCTCAAGCCGATAGCGATGCCCTGCGCCTTCAGGCGCATCATCGATCTTCGGTGCATCGGGCTTTTCTACGGCTGCTTTCAAACTCATGCGTCTTTCAGATCTGGCACTGCTGCAAACACCGACTCACGGAGTCGGGAAAGCTAGTGCTTAATACACCGGCAGCACGGGAAATTTCCATCTCACGCCGCGGCAAAGATATGTCACGGCTTTTTGATATCCAAATGAATTTGTTGCACCGCGTCAGGACGCGCCATGAGCCCCTCCGCCGACGGCCGGATTTCTGGCTTGCAGCCCACAGGCAAAAATGACCAGGCCGAGGCCGAAAGCCGCAATTCCCGCCATGACGTAATAGCTCGACAGGTCCAGCCAGGCATAGAGATAGCCGGATACCAGCGTCATCAAGCCGAGAAACATGCCGTTATAGAAATAATAGGCGCCCTGGGCCGATGATTCCTGTGCTTCATGCACCGAGGCGACGATACGGCGCTGAACGCCGGTATGGACACAGGCATAGGTGCAGGAGTGGAAACACTGCAGCACGAAATAGCCGATGAAACCGAAGTTGATCGGAAAAAGGACCCAGCGCAGGATGCACATGCTCGAACCGAAAAAGATCAGCGTCCACGCGCTGAACCGTCGGCTGAGCTTCTTCGACAGAAAGAAGACTATGACTTCGGCGGTAACGCCGATGCTCCACAGGATGGCAATCTCCGTGCCGGAAAAGCCCAGCTTGCGCCAATAGATCGACGCGAATGTGTAGAGCATCGCATGGCTCGATTGCTGTATCGACACCCCGATCATGGTGATGAGCAACTGCGGGGAGCGCAAATTTCCGGTCGGTGATTGCAGGCTGATCGGCTGGTTGCGTCGGCGCGTCGGTCCTATGCGCGGTGCGAACAGACCCATCAGCGTCGTGAGAATGAAACCCGCAACCATGACAGGCAGTACGGCGGCACCGCCGCGCATGCCGATCAATTGGCCGCCTAAGAGTGTGGAGAGTATGAAAGTGATCGATCCCCACACCCGCATGGAGCCGTAGTCGAAACCCCAGCGGCGCACGCCCGACATGGCGATCGATTCCACCACCGGGACATAGGGTGCATAGGTCGCGCCCTGAATACCGTAGACGGCGAGCACCGGCCAGAAGTCGCTGGTCCAGTAGAGCGAGATCGCGGTCAGGAGCGACAAGGCGCCCGACCACAGCAGCACATCGGCGCGCTCCGTCATATGATCCGCCAGCACGGCGATAACCGGCGTCACGAGGACGCGCACGACCATGGGAATGGCGATCACGAGGCCGATCTCGTGATCGTTGAAATTCAACCCCGCCAGCCAGACAGGAAAGAACGGCAGGGCAATGCCGTTGACGAACAACGGAGCGCAATAGGACAAGGCGGCACGCAGACGGAAATAAGGAGGCGCACCCTCGCCCTGGAAGGACTTGATCGCGGGAATCATGACAGACCTGAAGGGAACTCGTTTGTCCCTATCACGCTATCGGGAATACGACTATGGCGAGAAATGGCCAAAACCATCACGTTTCGGAAAAATCCGAAGCTACGGCCCTTTCGCTGCGATCAATAATTATGACAGGCTATTATTGAGCCTGTGAGGAGGCGCGAGGATTACGCCGCCTGTGCGCCTAACGCCTGCGGCAATTCCCCGACGGGAGAACCGACCGGCTGCGTCTCGAGAATGTTCTGCCAGGTGATCAGCTCGAACGTGCCGTCGTAGTGCTCGGCAATCGCCGTGCAGCTTTCCACCCAATCGCCGGTGTTGATATAGCGGACCCCATCGAGATCGTCGATAACGGCATGATGGATATGGCCGCAAATCACGCCATCGGCATCGTTGCGCTTGGCCTCCTCGGCGACGACACGCTGGAACTCGCCGATGAAATTGACGGCATGCTTCACCTGCAGCTTCGCCCAGGCCGAGAAGGACCAGTAGGGCATGTTCAGGCGGCGGCGCACCGCTGCAAGGCCGATGTTGATCAGGATGGCCATGTCGTATGCCCAATCGCCAAGATAGGCGAGCAGGCGGGCATTGCGGACCACGACGTCGAATTCGTCGCCATGGAGCACGAGATATTTCTTCCCGTCGGCCGTTTCGTGCATGGCGCGCTGCGCCACCTCGATACCGCCGAAATGCATGCCGGGGAAATCGCGCAGGAACTCGTCGTGATTGCCGGGGATATAGACAATGCGCGTACCCTTGCGCGCCTTGCGCAGGAGCTTTTGTACGACATCGTTGCAATCCTGGGGCCAGTACCAGTTTCTCTTCAATCGCCAGCCGTCGACGATATCGCCGACCAGGAAGATCGTCTCGGCCTCGTGGTAGCGCAGAAAATCGAGCAGGTAGTCCGCCTTGGCGGCCTTCGAGCCGAGGTGCACGTCAGAAATGAATAGCGTTCGGAACTGCCGGGGGTCCATGTTTTCATTCACGAACTTTATGTCCGTGCCCTATCCTACCTTGGCTATTCCAAAACCAGACTCGTGTTTCAGGAAGATGACAAACCCTGTGTTTGGCAGCCCGGCGGCCAGGTTCAGCCGCGTTTTGCCACGACAAAAACGCGCTGCGGCATCAATTGCATACTGTGAACGCGAAGCGATTGATGTATGGAGGGGACTCTAGCGCAGGCAGGAATGGAGACGCGAGTTGGATACGAACGACACTTCGAAAACAGCCAAGAACATGGCAAGCGGAAATCTCGATGATCAGGCGCTCTATTTCCATCGCTATCCCCGCCCCGGCAAGCTGGAAATTCAGGCGACAAAGCCGCTCGGCAACCAGCGCGATCTGGCGCTCGCCTATTCCCCCGGCGTCGCGGCACCCTGCCTCGCCATCCGCGACAATCCGGAAACGGCTGCCGATTATACGTCCCGCGCCAATCTCGTTGCCGTAATCTCCAACGGTTCCGCGGTCCTCGGTCTCGGCAATATCGGCCCGCTCGCCTCCAAACCCGTCATGGAAGGCAAGGCCGTTCTCTTCAAGAAATTCGCCGGCATAGACGTCTTCGACATCGAAATCGCAGCTCCGACCGTCGATGAGATGGTCAACACCGTCTCAGCGCTGGAGCCGACCTTCGGCGGCATCAATCTCGAAGATATCAAGGCGCCGGAATGCTTCGACGTCGAGCGCCGCCTGCGCGAGAAGATGGAAATTCCGGTCTTCCATGACGACCAGCACGGAACGGCCATCATCGTCGCCGCTGCCATCCTCAACGGACTGGAGCTGGCCGGCAAGAAGATCGAGGACGTGAAGATCGTCGCCTCGGGCGCCGGTGCGGCAGCGCTCGCCTGCCTCAACCTGCTCGTCATCCTCGGCGCCAGACGCGAGAACATCTGGGTCCACGACATCGAGGGCCTGGTCTACAAGGATCGCAACGTTCTGATGGACGAATGGAAGTCCGTCTACGCCCAGGACAGCGACAAGCGCGAGCTTGCCGAATCCATTCCGGGGGCCGATGTCTTCCTCGGCCTTTCCGCGGCCGGCGTGCTGAAGCCGGAGCTTTTGGAACAGATGGCGGCAAAGCCGCTGATCATGGCGCTCGCCAACCCGACGCCGGAAATCATGCCGGACCTCGCCCGTGCGGCCCGCCCCGATGCGATGATCTGCACCGGCCGCTCGGATTTTCCGAACCAGGTCAACAACGTTCTCTGCTTCCCCTATATCTTCCGCGGCGCGCTTGATTGCGGCGCCAAGACCATCAATGAAGAAATGAAGATGGCGGCAGTGCGCGCCATCGCCGCGCTCGCCCGCGAAGAGCCATCAGACGTGGCCGCCCGCGCCTATACGGGCGAAACCCCGGTCTTCGGGCCAAACTACCTGATCCCCTCGCCCTTCGATCCGCGCCTCATCCTGCGCATCGCGCCGGCCGTCGCAAAGGCTGCCGCCGACAGCGGCGTCGCTCTGCGTCCGATCAAGGACTTCGACGCCTATATGGACGAGCTCAACCGCTTCGTCTTCCGCTCCGGCTTCATCATGAAGCCGATCTTCGCGGCGGCAAAGGTCGCGGAGCGCAAGCGCGTCGTCTTCTCGGAGGGCGAGGACGAACGCGTGCTGCGCGCCGCCCAGGTTCTGCTCGAGGAAGGCACGGCTGTCCCGATCCTGATCGGCCGCCCGTCCGTCATTGAAACGCGTCTGAAGCGCTATGGCCTGAAGATCCGTCCGAACACGGATTTCGCCGTCATCAATCCGGAAGACGATCCGCGCTTCCGCGAATATGTCGAGCTTTATTTCTCGCTGGTCGGTCGCGCCGGCGTGATCCCCGAAGCCGCCCGCACCATCGTTCGTACCAACGCGACCGTGATCGGCGCGCTCGCGCTCAAGCGCGGTGAAGCCGATGCGCTGATCTGCGGGCTCGAAGGCCGCTACGAGCGCCATCTGCGCGTCGTTCGGCAGGTCATCGGCAAGCGGCCGGACGTCCGCGATTTCTCCGCGCTTAGCCTGCTCATCTCGCAGCGCGGCGCGACCTTCTACACCGATACCTACGTGACGTTCAATCCGACCGCCGAGGAAATCGCCGAATCGACGGTCCTGGCGGCGGAGGAAATCAAACGCTTCGGCATCGAGCCGCGAGCGGCCCTGGTTTCGCATTCCAACTTCGGCTCCCGTGAGTCCGAAAGCGCAACCAAGATGCGCAACGCTCTGGCGCTCGTGCGCGAAGCCGCGCCGGAACTGGAAGTCGATGGTGAAATGCATGGCGACAGCGCCATTTCCGAAAGCCTGCGTCGCCATGTCATGCCCGACAGCGCGCTGTCGGGCGAAGCGAACCTGCTCGTCTTCCCGAACCTCGACGCCGCCAACATCACGCTCGGCGTGGTCAAGACCATGACCGACGGCCTGCATGTCGGCCCGATCCTGCTCGGCACGGCGCTCCCTGCCCACATCCTCTCCCCTTCGGTCACCTCCCGCGGTGTGGTCAACATGGCGGCTCTGGCCGTCGTCGAGGCATCGCAGATCGCCTGATTTGAGCATTCGCAGCCGCCTCGCGGCGGCTGCGAACTGCAATTTCATGAAAATCCTCTCGAAATCCATGCGTTTTGATGGATACGTTGTTAAGCTCGAGGATATAGACTTTCGGCAAGATCGAACGCTTTCGAGAGCAGAACCGTGAATCGCGGCACAAAACACGCTTCCCTTGCCTTGCTGTCTCTGCTGACGGCAACACCGACCTTCGCACAGGCCGACCTCTGCGATGAATTGCGCGGCCGCTACGTCGATATCAACGACGTGATCGGCGCGAGCCAGGAAACGCGTCAGCTCTCGCGCGCCATCGTCCAGCAGAACCTGATGATGCGCCGTACGATGAGCGACCTGCGCAACCAGGGCTGCGTCGAAGACGGCAGCATGAGCCCCTTTGGAGAGAACAATCAGGGCGCCTGCGACGACATGCGGCAATCGCTCGATGCGATGCGGCATGATCTCACGGTGCTGATGGATCGGCGTGAGGAAAGCGTCGGACGCGTCGATGCCGTTGCCATGCAGCGCCGGCATCTGCTGGATACCATGCAGCGGAACGGCTGCAGCCTGCCGGCTTCGGCAACGCCGGACACCGTTGTCGATACCCGCACGCAACCGGATTCCTATGCGCCGGAGCAGCAATCCCTGGCGCAGCCTGAAAGCTCGGTTACCGTCATCGAAACACCAAGGCTCCAGAAGAATTCCAGCCTGGAACAAAAGCAGGCGCCCCCGGCGACGGCTCCGAAGGTAACACAGGCAGCACCTCAACAATTTCCGCCGGATCGCCCCTACGATCCCTCCGCCCATAAGGTCCGTCAGGTGGGTCCGCAGTTCCTCGCCACGGACCACGACGGCATCGACCTCAGGCACCCGAAAGAGGCCGGACCGCAGCCGACGCAATAAGCAGCCAGGCGCTTCTCATCCCGGCTTGACCGACTGCCCTGTCCTACTGCTTTCAGGCCGCATCCGCCTGGCGCAGCGGGGAGATGGTGGCCCATTGCCTGCTTCCTGTGCGGCAAGACCGCAGCAGGATGCGCCCTGCGAACGTATCCAGATCTATAGCGACGGTTGCGGTCTGCCCGGAACTCACGCCGGTTCGTAGCGCACATAGGCGAATTCATCACCATCCGGTGACCAGTTCGGCACATTGATGCTTCCCTGCCCACCGAAGAGCTCGAACAGAGTCGTGAGATTGCCGCCATCCATGTCCATCAGCCTCATCCGCACGTTCAGATCACGCGGATGATCGAAGACGTCGGGATCGTAGGAGATCAGCACGACCTTGTCGTTCTTCGGCGAGGGATGCGCGAACCAGTTGCCGTAATTGTCGTGCGTCACCTGCTGCAGGCCGGTGCCGTCCGGATGGATTCGCCAGATCTGCATCAAGCCGGTGCGGCTCGAATTGAAATAGATCCATTGCCCATCGGCCGAATAATCAGGTCCGTCATTGCGGCCTTCGCCATGCGTCAGCCGTGTCTCTTCGCCGCCATCGATCGAGATCGTGTAGATATCGAAGACGTCGTCGCGGATGCCGCAATAAGAGAATCGCTGTCCGTCGGGCGACCAGCCATGCCAGTATGACGGCAGATTGGTCGTGACCTGCCGCGGCGTGCCGCCTTCGGCGGGGAGCACATAGATGCAGGATTTAACGTGCTGCGTCTTGTCGGAAATCGCGATCAGCGATCCGTCGGGCGAAATCCCGTGATCGTTATTGCATTGCTCCGCAAAGCCGGTATCGAGCTGGACGATCCCGCCGCGGCCATCCAGCGGCAACCGATAAAGCACGCCGTCGCCATTCACCAGCAGATAGCGTCCGTCGGGCGAGTAGTTCGGCGCTTCGATCAGCCGATCGGTCTGCCAGACGACACGGTTGGCGCCCGTGCGGATATTATGGATCTCGACCGAGCTGCGCATTCTTCCCTCCCAGGCTTCCTCTCTAACCTCCGATGCCGCGATCAGCGATCACGGAAGCGGTTGGTGATCGGATAGCGACGATCGCGGCCGAAATTCTTCTTGGTGATCTTCACGCCCGGTGCCGACTGGCGGCGCTTGTACTCTGCGAGATAGAGCAGATGCTCGACGCGATGCACGGTCGCAACGTCATGGCCGCGCGCCACGATCTCCTCGACCGACATTTCCTTTTCCACAAGGCATTCGAGGATATCGTCAAGCACCGGATAAGGAGGAAGCGAATCCTGGTCCGTCTGGTTCGGCCGCAGCTCGGCGGACGGCGCCTTGTCGATGATGTTGTGGGGGATAACCTCACCCGATGGGCCAAGCGCACCCGGCGGCACATGCAGGTTGCGCCAGCGCGACAGTGCATAGACCTGCATCTTGTAAAGATCCTTGATCGGGTTGAAGCCGCCGTTCATGTCGCCGTAAAGCGTGGCGTATCCAACGGACATTTCCGACTTGTTGCCCGTCGTCACCACCATGGAACCGAACTTGTTGGAGATCGCCATCAGGATCGTGCCGCGGGCGCGGCTCTGCAGATTTTCCTCGGTGATGCCGCTTTCTGTTCCTTCGAAAAGGTCGGACAGGGCCGTCATGAAGCCGGTGACGGGATCTTCGATCGGCACGATGTCGTAGCGGCAGCCGAGCGCCTTGGCGCAATCCGCCGCATCCTTCAAAGAATCCTGTGAGGTGTAGCGATAGGGCAGCATGACGGTGCGAACGCGCTCCTCGCCAAGCGCATCGACGGCAATCGCGGCGCAGATCGCCGAGTCTATACCGCCGGAAAGGCCGAGTACGACCGATTTGAAGCCATTCTTGTTCACATAATCGCGAAAACCCAGCAGGCAGGCCCGATAGTCGGCCTCCTCGCCTTCCGGAATATGCGCCATCGGGCCTTCGGCGCAATGCCAGCCATCGCCATTCTTCTTCCAGGTCGTCACAGCCAGCGCGGTTTCGAATTGGCTCATCTGGAATGCCAGCGTTTTGTCGGCGTTGAAACCGAAGCTGGCGCCATCGAAAACCAACTCGTCCTGACCGCCAACCTGCGCGGCGAAGATCAGCGGCAGGCCGGACTCGATCACCTGCCGCAAAACGACCTGATGACGGACATCGACCTTGCCGCGGTAATAAGGCGAACCGTTTGGAACGAGCAGGATCTCCGCACCGCTCTCGGCCAGCGTCTCGCAGATGCCGAGATCGTTCCAGATTTCCTCGCAAATCGGTATGCCGATGCGGATACCCCGGAAATTGACGGGGCCAGAGATCGTCCCTTCGTCGAAGACGCGCTTCTCGTCGAACTCGCCGTAGTTCGGCAAATCGACCTTGTCTCTGATGAAGATGACTTTGCCACCATCCAATACGGCCACTGAATTGTACCGCCCGGTATCATCCTGACGCGGAAAACCCACGACGACACCGGGGCCACCATCGGCCGTATCGGCTGCGAGGCTCTCCACCGCTTTCCAGCAAGCGCGCAGGAAAGCCGGCTTCAGCACCAGATCTTCCGGTGGATAGCCGGAAATGAACAGCTCCGTCAGCAACACGATCTGCGCACCCTCGCGCGCCGCTTCCGCCCGCGCCTCGCGCGCCTTGGAAAGGTTGCCCGGGACGTCACCGACGGTCGGATCGAGCTGCGCAACTGCGATGCGGATCGTCTGTGTAATTTGGCTTTGCTCTGTCATGCCATACATTTAGCGATGGCGTCTTTCTTCCGCAACCGCCTTCCTTCTCCCACACGCATCAAACATCGCCACACCCGCACAGGTAGCATAAGAGTGTATTCTTAAATCGGCATGCAGGCATTGACGGAATTGCCGCTCGTCCGCAAGGAGATCGCAAAATTGCATGGACCGGTTGTCGAAAAAGACATCGTGTGAAGATCAGTCGGAGGGGCCTGCCGTCAGCAATCCGGGGCGCCCCTGCCGATATTGCGGCAGTCCATCGCTGATTTCGTAGTAGTCGCCTTTGTCGGCGCAATAGATGTGATAGGCGAGTTTCAGGTCACTCGGCTGGTCGAACAGTCCCGCCATGATCGATATTTCGTCCGCGCCATCGGCTGCCCAGAACAGCGCCGAGCCGCAGGTCTTGCAGAAGCCGCGGCGGGCGAATGTGCTGGCGCGATACCATGTGACCGCCTCTTCTCCCTCGATGGAAAGATTGCCGATCGGGATATTGGTCGCGGCGTAGTAGAGGCCGGTCTGCTTGCGGCACTGCGAGCAATGGCAAGCCACGACTTCGCGCAGTTTGCCGCGCGTACTGAAACGTACGCTGCCGCAAAGGCAGGCTCCGGTATGTTCGTCCGTCATTGTCGCTCCCCGTTTTCAGGAAGCTTTTCCGAGAACGATGATTTGGTCAATCTCAAAGAAATGAAGCGCTGTTCAACGGCATTGATCCGTCCAGCCTAAAAGCGAACGGGCCGGCTTTTCGCCGGCCCGTTCGAGAGATCATGAATGCGGATCCGTTCAGCCGTGCGCGCGCATGCGCTTTTCGTCGCGGCCGCCCTTCATCCGTTCGGCAAGCAGGAAGGCGAGTTCAAGCGCCTGGTCTGCATTGAGGCGCGGATCGCAATGCGTGTGGTAGCGATCCTGCAGATCCTCGGCGCCGACGGCGCGGGCGCCGCCCGTGCACTCGGTCACATCCTTGCCGGTCATCTCGATGTGGATGCCGCCCGGATGCGTGCCTTCGGCGCGATGGATCTGGAAGAAGCTTTCGACTTCCGACAGGATGCGCTCGAATGGACGCGTCTTGTAGTTGTTGAGCGTGATCGTGTTGCCATGCATGGGATCGCAGGACCAGACGACCTTACGGCCTTCCTTCTCGACGGCACGGATGAGGCGCGGCAGGTTGTCGGCAACCTTGTCGTGGCCGAAACGGCAGATCAGTGTCAGGCGGCCGGCTTCGTTCTCCGGATTCAGGATATCGATCAGGTTGATCAAATCGTCCGCTTGCAGCGAAGGACCGCACTTCAGACCGATCGGGTTCTTGATGCCACGGAAATATTCGACATGGGCATGGTCGGCCTGGCGCGTGCGGTCGCCGATCCAGAGCATGTGGCCTGAGGTCGCATACCAGTCGCCGGTCGTGGAATCGACGCGGGTAAAGGCTTCTTCATAGCCGAGGAGCAGCGCTTCATGGCTGGTGAAGAAATCGGTCTCGCGCAGGCTCGCATTGCTCTCGGCGGTAATGCCGATCGCGCGCATGAAATCCATGGTTTCGCCGATACGGTCGGCAAGCTTGCGGTAGCGCTCGCCCTGCGGGCTGTCCTTGACGAAGCCGAGCATCCACTTCTGCACGTTTTCGAGGTTGGCATAGCCGCCCATCGCGAAGGCGCGCAGCAGATTCAGCGTCGCGGCAGACTGGCGGTAGGCCATCAGCTGACGCTCCGGATTGGGGATGCGCGCATCTTCGGTGAACTCGATGCCATTGATGATGTCACCACGATAGCTCGGCAGCGAGACGCCGTTCTGCGTTTCGATATTCGAAGAACGCGGCTTGGCGAACTGACCGGCAATGCGGCCGACCTTGACGACCGGCAATTGCGCGCCGAAGGTCAGCACGACGGCCATCTGCAGGAAGGCGCGGAAGAAGTCGCGGATCGTATCGGCGCCATGCTCGGCAAAGCTTTCGGCGCAATCGCCGCCTTGCAGCAGAAAGCCGTTGCCTTCCGCTACATTGGCAAGATGAGCCTTCAGACGACGAGCTTCACCGGCGAAAACCAGCGGCGGATAGCTTGCAAGCTGCGCTTCGGTTTCTGCAAGCGCTGCCTTGTCCGGAAAATCCGGCACCTGCTGGATCGGTTTTTGCCGCCAACTGCTGGGTGTCCAATTCTGTGCCATCTCACTCACCTGCTTGTGCGCCCGATCTTGGCCGGGCGGCCCGTCGTCGTAAATAACGCGCGCTTATAAACCTTTGCCGCCCGCTTGCAAAGGCGGGCATACTACTGTGCCGATCTTTTATGGTGCAGCCGATATCTGCGCAAAAACGGGCGCGTTACACACGCTCGCCGTTGCGGATACGATAGCTCGGCGAATACATCGTCACCAATTCTTCGGACGCTGTCGGATGCACCGCCATGGTGCGGTCGAAATCGTCCTTGGTGCAGCCGGCCTTCAGCGTGATACCGAGAAGCTGCGCCATCTCGCCAGCATCATGGCCGAGAATATGGGCGCCGATCACCTTGCGGTCGGCGGCATTGACGATTAGCTTCATGATCATCTTTTCGCTGCGGCCGGAAAGCGTCGCCTTCATCGGCCTGAACTGGGCACGATAGATCTCGAGTTCCGGATAGCGCTTGGCCGCGTCTTCCTCGGTCAATCCGACCGTGCCGATTTCCGGCTGCGAGAAGACGGCCGTCGGGATGAGTTCGTGATCCGGCCGGGTCGGATTGTCCTTGTAGACGGTCTCGATGAAACACATGGCCTCGTGGATCGCCACGGGCGTCAGCTGTACCCGGTCGGTGACGTCGCCAAGCGCATAGATATTCGGAACGGAGGTACGCGAATATTCGTCGACGACGATGGCGCCCTGCTCGTTGATTGCGACGCCAGCAGCTTCAAGCCCGAGATTTTCGGTATTCGGCGTGCGGCCGAGCGCCAGCATGACGATATCGACCGTCAAGGATTTATCGTTCTTCGTCCGAACGCTCAACCTGCCATCTGCCTTCTCGACGTTCTCGATAATATCGTGACAGAGGATGCGGATGCCCTTTTCCTCCATTGCCTCATGCAGGCCCTTGCGCAGGTCCTGATCGAAACGCGACAGGATCTCGGCACCACGATAGATCAGCGTCGTCTCGACGCCGAGGCCGTGGAAGATATTGGCGAATTCGACGGCGATGTAACCGCCGCCGGCGATCAGGATAGATTTCGGCAGCTCCTTCAGATGAAAGGCGTCGTTCGAAGAGATGCAAAGCTCGTGACCCGGTAGCGCCGTATGCGGGTTCGGCCTGCCCCCGGTCGCAATAACGATCGTCTCGGCGGTAACGGTCTGCCCGGTCTTCAAAAGCTTGACCGTATGTGCATCCACAAGCTCGGCGCGGGCGTCGAAGATCTCAGCCTTGGCATTGTCGAGACCCTTGCGATAAAGGCCCTCCAGCCGGGCGATCTCCTTGTCCTTGGCCTCGATCAGCTTCTTCCAGTCGAAGCTGCTCTCGCCGACCGTCCAGCCAAAACCGGCCGCGTCCTCGAAATGCTCGCTGTACTGCGAGGCATAGACGAAGAGCTTCTTCGGCACGCAGCCGCGAATGACGCAGGTGCCGCCATAGCGATACTCCTCGGCGATGCCGACCTTCTTGCCGAGCGACGCAGCCACGCGCGCGCTGCGCACGCCGCCGGAGCCGCCGCCAATCACGAAAAGGTCGAAATCAAACGAAGGCATGGATCGCTCCTGTAGACGTCAAGATGCGCACGAAGCGCCATTGGGGGTCGCATTCATATAGGAAGCCGCGACCTAAAAAGAAAAGCCCGGAATCGATCCGGGCTTCGAATTTGCAACCGTCTACCGCTCGTGCCGAAAGACAAAATTTGCCTTCTGGAACAAGCGCGGCAAGACTCGCTGCTTACTGCTTCGGCGCGGTCTGAGCGGCGGCACCGGCATCCGGCGTAATGACCGGCTGCTTCACAACCTTCTGCAAGGCATCGTTGCTCTGCTTTGCGAGATCGCGCGAAATGCCCTGGCTCCAGATATCGGCAGCCTTGTAGAGTTCGCGGGTCGCGAGCGGGCCATCCTTGAGAAGCTTCTTGCCTGCCGCCGAACCGTAGAAATCAGCGATCGCCTTCAATTCGTCGGCCGAAAAGGCCTTGGCATAGGTGACGGCAGCTTCGCGCTCCAGATCCGCACGACGCGGAGCAAGCGCCAGAGCGGTGGCATCGACGGTCGAGTTGATCGCATCGCCGAAATTCGGGTTTGCCTGGATCATCGTGCTCTTCAGCTGCTCGGCAAGGTTCGGCAGGATATTGTCGAACTGGTTGGTGATGCCGAGAGCGTTGATCGCGGCGCGGGCAGCCTTGATCTGATCCTCGGAAACTTCCTGAGCGTTGACGGAACCGAAGGCAATGCCGGAAAGAAGGATGGTTGCAGCGGCAAGACGGCCAAGACCCGCAAATTTGATCATGAGATGAGTGCTCCTATGTATTGTTTGCCTGCAACGTGCGCGCGCCGGCAGGGCCGGCAATGATCGCAAATGTCGCCATATGGATAAAGAGCCCGTGTTCGACAACGCCGGGAATCGAATAGAGCTCGCTCGACAGCGCCTCTGCATCAGGAATGCGGCCGAAAGATGCATCGACGATGAAATGCCCCCCATCGGTGACGAAGGTGGCGTCACCCGAGCGGCGCAAGTCGAGCGCGCCCGAAAGCCCGAGACGCGATGCGGCCTTCTCGATGAGGATGCGAGTGGAAACAAGGCCGAACGGATTGACCTCGATGGGCAGTGGATATGCGCCGAGCGTCTTGACGACCTTGCTCTGATCCGCAATGACGATCATGCGGGCTGACGACGCCGCAACGATCTTCTCGCGCAGCAACGCACCGCCGCCGCCCTTGATCAGCGTCAACGCACCATCCAGCTCGTCGGCGCCGTCGATGGTAAGATCGAGTTCCGGAAGCTCGTCCAGCGACTTCAATGGGACGCCGAGCTCATTGCAGAGCTTGGCCGTTCTCTCAGACGTGGGGACGCCCTGGATCGTGAGGCCGGCCGCAACCTTTTCGGCGAGCAGACGAACGAACTCCTCCGCCGTGCTGCCCGTACCGATCCCAAGCCGCATGCCGCTCTCGACATGAGCCAGCGCGGCCCTCGCAGCCTCGGTTTTCATCTGGCGGGCGTCCATGCGCCACCTGCTCCCATTGTTACGTTGGTCTGCTGTTTACACGGCTCTCCAGTCAAACGAAAGCCAAAATAACGGCATGGTATAGAAATCCCGGCACCCCTTTGCCAAGGCTTCCCGGCTCCTTTGGTTGCAATTGCCCGCGTGATCTTTTAACTCCAAGAGACGCACTCTTTTCCATGCAAGGGCCGATTCCTCGTGAAATCTCCTCTGGTCGTATTCGATCTCGATGGCACGCTGCTCGACACGCACGCGGATCTCATCGTCAGCCTGAATCATACGATTGACGCGCTCAAGCTTCCGCCGGTCAGCTACGACGACGTAACGCATCTCGTCGGCAACGGCGCGCAGGTCATGATCGAGCGGGCCTGCAAGCTGCATGGCTATATGCTCACGTCGGAAGAGCTGCCCGCCCTTCTGCAGCGTTTCATCACTCATTATTCCGAAACGATGCCGGGGGTCACGCAGCCTTACCCGGGGCTGCTTGCAGCCCTCGATGCGCTGAGGAGCCAGGGCTATAAGCTCGCCGTCTGCACCAACAAGATGGAATCGCTGGCGCGCACCCTGCTCGATCGGCTGAAGCTCACTCATTACTTCGAGGCCATTACCGGCGGGGACACCTTCACCGTGCGCAAGCCGAATGCCGAGCACCTGATCGGCACGGTCGAACGCGCCGGCGGCGATCTCACCCGCACGATCATGATCGGCGACAGCATCAACGATATCCTTGTCGCCCGCAACGCGGGCGTCCCCTCGATCGCCGTGCCGTTCGGCTACTCCGATGTCGGCATCGAAACGCTCGGCCCGAACCGCATCATCTACCACTATGACGAGCTGACGCCGGCGCTGGTCGAAGGGTTGCTTGCCGCCTGAGGCGCCCGATCCCTCAAACGAAAAAAGGCGGCCTGATAGCCGCCTTCCTTGCTTTTTCGTACAGAATTCAAATCTGGGCAGTACGCGCCTTCGAGGTCGCATCGAGCGCCCTCTGAGTAGCCGCGTCACGATCGTAGACATCGTTGAAATACTGGACGACGCCGTCCTTGTTCGGCCATGCCGTGAAGTAGGCGATATAGATCGGGAACTTCTGCGGTACGGGAACGGCTTTGTTCTGACCAGTGGCTATCTGCTTGGCGACGTCGTCGACCGTCGTGTTCAACACGGCGGCTGCCATTGCCCGCGGGTCGGCGAGACGGACGCAGCCGTGGCTAAGCGCGCGCATGTCCTTCTTGAAGAAGCTCTTCTGCGGCGTGTCGTGCATGTAGATCGCATGTGAATTCGGGAACAGGATCTTCAGCTCACCCAGAGCATTGTCGCTGCTCGGCGGCTGACGGACCGAGATGCTCTTTGTCGAGCCGTACCAATCGACGCTGGACGAAGCGACCGCACGGCCGCCAACCTCGACCTGATAGCCCATGCGATCGAGATAGTTCGGATCGGCACGCAGCTTCGGCAGCATCTCATTGATGATGATCGACTGCGGAACGCCCCAGAACGGATTGAATTCGACCGTCTGCACCTGATTTTCGAAGAAGAAGGTCTGGTGCTGCTTGCTGCCGACGACGACGCGCATCGACAGCTGCTCCTGGTTGTTATTATGGTAATAAACCATGAAAGCCGGCTGGTTGATGAAGACGTAGCGCGGTCCAAGTTCGTCCGGCAGCCAGCGAAGCTGCTCCATCGCAATGATCAGCTTCTGGATCTTCGCGTCATTGTTCTCGCCGACCATGGCGCGAACGGAGGACGGGCCGATGACGCCATCAGCCGTCAGCCCTTTTTCCCGCTGGAAGTCCTCGACGAGCGACACGAGCTCGGGCGTATAGTCCGGCGTGCCCAGATAGGCATCGAAAAGATCCGCATGGGCGGCCTTCAGCGCATCGGAGCCGCGATGCTGGATCGCCTTGACGATATTGGCCATTTCCGGCGAGCTGCCGCCCGGCTTCAAGGTACCTGTCAGGGAAATGGAAATATGGCTGCCATCCGATCCGGCTTCGGCGCGCAGCTTCGCGAGCTCCGCCTTCAGTTGCATGAACTGCTGGTTGGACGGGTCGCGGCTGTTGAGATAGGCAGCAGCATCGGTGCTGGCGCGCAATACATCCAGAGTTGCCGTCAGATTGACGTCCTTGCGCTTGAAATCGTGATAGCCGGAGATCTTGTTCGGGTCTAGCCGGCCGCGAACCGTATCCTGAACGAACATCAGCACCTTGCTCGACAGCGCCAGCTCGAATTGCATGAGGGCGCGGTCGCGCATGACCGGGTCGGCACTTGCGGTATCGGCGCTTGGCGGCGTCACCGCATAATCGGCGGGATCGAGGCCGACGGAAGCGGCGTCGGCGAGAACGCCCATGGCCGCCTTCGCCTTGTCGCTGACAGCGTGATCGGCAACCCAGAGAAGCGGCTTGCTTTGATCGGCGTAATAGGTCTCGATCGCCTTGGCGATATCATTGGTCGCCATGACGCGCGCGTCCGCCAGGTAGCGACGCTGCGAAGCCTCGGTATCGACCGCAATCGGCGCCGGTGAAGCATCGGCAACGGCGCCGGTTACCACCGGATCGGCAAAATGCGCAGTAGAAACCAGGCGCATCGCGTCCGCTTTATAAGTATAGTATTTCGGCGCATCGACCGTCGGCATCGGTGTCTTGGCACGCGGCGGCTCTCCCAACGACTGCCCGGGATCCAGCGTCTGCGCCGGATTGGCGGAAACCGGGGCCGAAAGCTGAGTGCTCTGCTGACGCCCCTGGCCGCCACGGATAAAATCCATAAGGGTCATGGCGCCGGCGGAGGTGGCGCCGGCGGTGGAAAGGCAACAGGAAAGAGCCAGGACGGAGGCTGTGGCTTTGGCTGCAAGTTTCATTCTTTAATCGGATCCCTGTATCGTGCGGTAACTTCGAGCCGGACGGGGCTGTTTTCAACTCGGCCGCGATGTCCAGGACATCGTATACCTACTATTATGAAAACGGCGAGACCCCGCCTTTCGTTCAATGCCCCGGCTTCACATCACGAAGCAGCGGCGTTTTCCGCGCTTCAGTTCACACAAAATTATGAAATTATTGGTTAATTCTTTATTGAAATTTCGTGGGCTTTTTTAGCGCCGAAAATGCAGCTCCGCGAATATATGCGCGGCGTGTTAAAAAGAGCACGCCGGGCGGAGCCGAAAACATGATTTTTATAATCATGAAGTGACGCCTTGACGTTTTCATGCGGGTCGTTCGGACCTATATGACTGCTATCCGTCTCAATGGAAAGCAGGATCCGGAACATGACGTCCAACCGCCGCGAAACCGATACTTTTGGCCCGATCGAAGTCGCCAGCGACCGCTATTGGGGCGCGCAGGCGCAGCGCTCCCTCGGCAATTTCAAGATCGGCTGGGAAAAGCAGCCGCTATCGATCGTCCGCGCCCTCGGCATCGTCAAGCAGGCAGCGGCGCGCGCCAATATGGAGCTCGGCCAGCTGGACCCCACCCTCGGCAAGGCGATCGTCGCCGCGGCACAGGAAGTCATCGACGGCAAGCTCGACGATCATTTTCCTCTCGTCGTCTGGCAGACGGGCTCGGGCACGCAGTCCAACATGAACGCCAATGAGGTGATCTCGAATCGGGCGATCGAGATGCTCGGCGGCGTCATGGGCTCGAAGAAGCCGGTCCACCCGAACGACCACGTCAACATGAGCCAATCGTCGAACGACACGTACCCCACGGCCATGCACATCGCCTGCGCCGAGCAGATCGTTCATCATCTGCTGCCGGCCCTGCGGCACCTGCACGCAGCCCTGGAAAAGAAGGTCGCGGACTTCGCCCACATCATCAAGATCGGCCGCACTCATACGCAGGATGCGACGCCGCTGACGCTCGGTCAGGAATTTTCGGGCTACGCGGCGCAGGTTGCCTCCTCGATCAAGCGCATCGAGCTGACGCTGCCGGGCCTTTGCGAGCTCGCACAGGGCGGCACGGCGGTCGGAACCGGCCTCAATGCGCCGATCGGCTTTGCCGAAAAGGTCGCCGACGAGATCGCGGAAATCACCGGCCTGCCTTTCGTCACCGCCCCAAACAAATTCGAGGCGCTGGCCGCGCATGATTCCATGGTTTTCAGCCATGGCGCCGTCAACGCCGCCGCCGCCGCCCTCTTCAAGATCGCCAATGACATCCGCCTGCTCGGTTCCGGCCCTCGTTCCGGTCTCGGCGAACTGGCACTGCCGGAAAACGAACCCGGTTCGTCGATCATGCCGGGCAAGGTCAATCCGACCCAGTGCGAGGCGCTGACGCAGGTCTGCATTCACGTCTTCGGCAACAATGCCGCGCTCACCTTCGCCGGCAGCCAGGGCCATTTCGAGCTCAATGTCTACAATCCGATGATGGCCTATAATTTCCTGCAGTCGGTGCAATTGCTCGGCGATGCCGCAATCTCCTTCACCGATAATTGCGTCGTCGGCATCGAAGCTCGCGAGGACAATATTAAGGCCGGTCTCGAACGCTCGCTGATGCTGGTCACCGCATTGGCACCGAAGATCGGCTACGACAATGCGGCCAAGATCGCCAAGACGGCCCACAAGAACGGCACGACGCTGAAGGAAGAAGCCCTGGCAAGTGGACTGGTGTCTTCGGAAGAATATGACGTCATCGTCCGCCCGGAAACGATGATCGGACCGAAGTAAGTTCCTCCTTCAGCGATCGCCAGGTATAATCCTCCAATGCCGCAGCCATGTGCATGGCCCCTCTCCCCGCTCCTGCGGGGAGAGGGAGTTTATCGTGCAAGATCAGCAGCTTCAGTCGATGCTGCAAATCCGGAACAAGTTCCCTCTCCCTGCAAGCGGGGAGAGGGCTAGGGTGAGGGGCCGGGCACAGGGCTTCAGCATCAAAAGACTCACCCGTCCTGCGCATCCCCGTCGACAATCTCCCATTTTGAAATTTCGACATCGCAGCCAAACAATTGCTTTTGACTCGAGCCGGATTTAGATCGTCTCCAAACATCTTCCCGCGCATCCGGCTTGAAAGGTTTCCCATATGGCTGACGATCTGTTTCCCCTTGGCGACGACGCCACCCCCTATCGCAAGATTTCCGGCGATTATGTCGCGGTCGACACCTTCAAGGGTCAGGAAATCCTGACCGTCGATCCCGAAGGCATCCGCCTGCTCGCCGAAACGGCCTTTGCCGATATCAACCATCTGCTGCGCCCCGGCCATCTGAAACAGCTCGCCTCGATCCTCGAAGACCCGGAAGCCACCGATAACGACCGCTTTGTCGCCTACGATCTGCTGAAAAACGCCAATATCGCCGCCGGCGGCGTGCTTCCCATGTGCCAGGACACCGGCACGGCGATCGTCATGGCCAAGAAGGGCCGCCGCGTCTGGACCGAAGGCGGCGACAGCAGCGCGATCGCCAAGGGCGTGCTCGACGCCTACGAGAAGAAGAACCTGCGCTATTCGCAGCTCGCGCCGATCAAGATGTTCGAGGAAAAGAATACCAGGAACAATCTGCCGGCACAGATCGACATCTACGAGGAAGGCACCGACGCCTACGAATTCCTCTTTGTCGCCAAGGGCGGCGGCTCGGCCAACAAGACTTTCCTCTACCAGGGTACGCCCTCTCTCCTGACGCATGACCGCATGCTGGATTTCCTGAAAGAGAAGATCCTGACGCTCGGCACGGCAGCTTGCCCCCCCTACCATCTTGCCATCGTCATCGGCGGCACGTCGGCGGAGATGAACCTGAAGACGGTCAAACTTGCCTCGACGCGGTATCTCGACTGTCTCCCCACGGAAGGCTCCGAAAGCGGGCACGCCTTCCGGGACATCGAAATGGAAAAGGAAATCCACAAGCTCACGCAGAGCCTGGGCGTCGGCGCGCAGTTCGGCGGCAAGTATTTCTGCCATGACGTTCGCGTCATCCGCCTGCCCCGCCACGGTGCCTCGCTGCCGATCGGCCTCGGCGTTTCCTGCTCCGCCGACCGCCAGGCCAAGGGCAAGATCACGCGCGACGGCATCTTCATCGAGCAGCTCGAGACCGATCCGTCCAAGTACATGCCCGAGATCGACGAGGCGAAGCTCTCCGAATCGATGGTGCGCATCGATCTCAATCGGCCAATGGCCGATATCCTGGCCGAGCTGTCGCAACATCCGGTCAAGACGCGTCTGTCGCTCACCGGCACCATCATCGTCGCGCGCGACCTCGCACATGCCAAGATCCGCGAACGCCTGGAAAAGGGCGAAGGCATGCCGGACTACCTGAAGAACCATCCGGTCTATTACGCCGGTCCGGCAAAGACGCCGGCCGGCTACGCCTCCGGCTCGTTCGGCCCGACGACCGCCGGCCGCATGGACAGCTATGTCGACCAGTTCCAGTCCTTCGGCGGCTCCATGGTCATGCTGGCAAAGGGCAACCGCTCGCGTGCCGTGCGCGAAGCCTGCAAGACATATGGCGGCTTCTATCTCGGCTCCATCGGCGGCCCGGCAGCCCGTCTTGCGCAGGACTGCATCAAGAAGGTCGAGGTGCTGGAATATCCGGAGCTCGGCATGGAAGCCGTATGGAAGATCGAAGTGGAGGATTTCCCTGCCTTCATCGTCATCGACGACAAGGGCAACGATTTCTTCCAGGAGCTCAACCTAGGATAAGGTAACGCCGGTCATTTGACTCAAACGAAGGCGCCGTTGGCGCCTTCTTCTGTAAAATATACTTCGAGTGCAAGCTTTTTAAATAAAAGCTTTACATTGCATCGATTTTCCATAATTAAACTCTTAATATTTTCTCAAAGATTCTTTGCGTAAGTAAAGAATGAATTTAACCAATACATGTTACGGAGCTCACCTATGAGTACGGCGATTGCGCCCAAGGCGCAAATTCCCGACGTGGCAGGGCAGATTACCTACGCGATGCGATCCATGGGGATCGCACCTATTCCGCGAAATTATGAGCTATTCTACGAAGCCTATATCGGCTCCAATCCGGCTCTCACGCGTGAGCTGGCAGCTCTCGGCAAGCGCGCTACGCAGGAAGAACTGGACGCGATCGGCGCAAAATACTTTCCGCATCACGCGGGCCGCGTCTTCGATGACGCACATGCGCGCCTTTCCATCGAGCTGGATGCCGTCCTGCGCGCATTGCGCCAGGAACAGACGACACTCCAGAGCTACAACCGCCTGCTCGGCGAGACTTGCGAAAGCATAAGCTCCAGAAACCACCACAGCGCCGAGTTGCTGCGCAGCGCCATCGATATACTCGCCACTGCCACCGGCGATACCATGGCTCACGGCGAAAAGACCGTCGAGAACGTCGCACAGCGCAGCGAGGAAATGGACCTGGTCCGCAAGGAACTGGACGAATACAAGCGCATTGCCAACACCGATGCCCTGACCCGGCTTTCCAATCGCCGCGCTTTCGAAGACCGCCTGATTTCCATCTTCGACAACGAGTTGACCCGGCCGACAACGGCGCTGGTGCTGGCCGACATCGATCACTTCAAGAGGATCAACGATACGTTCGGCCATCCGGTCGGCGACAAGATTCTCGCCACCGTGGCCTCCATCATCCGCGCCAATCTCCGGCGCGATGTCTTCATCGCCCGTGTCGGCGGCGAGGAGTTTGCATTGATTCTGGAAGCAACCAACGTCGAAGATGCCACGAATGTCTGCGAACGAATCCGCCATACGCTGGAGGTGACGCCGTTCAAGAATTCCCGCACCAAGGTCGATTATGGTCCGGTTACCGTATCGCTGGGTATCTGTATGGCTTCGCAAGCCAGGGACTCCGGCGAACTGTACAACAAGGCCGACCTTGCACTCTATTGCGCGAAAAATGCCGGTCGCAACTGCAGCAGCGTCTATCAGGAGGGCTTGCAGAAGGATTTCACCAAAAGTTGGCTCATCTACAAGAATTAGAAACGGAGCCGACCAACCGCCGGCGCTGCCTTCCCAGGCATGCCGGCGGCTTGCTTACCAGAGCGTCTTGGCGACCCGCGCCGGCCATTCGCGATCATAGGCCTCCTGATCGAAATCGCCTCTCGCGGCCTTGAGCATCATTCCTGGGCTCGGCAGGTTTGCCGGATCGGCGAACCGCTCGGCATTCCAAAGTTCGGCCCGCATCACCGCCCGCGCGCACTGGAAATAAACCTCCTCTACCGTAATCACGATAACGCAACGCGGATGCTTGCCATCCATCTCGAAGCTGTCCAGCAAGGCAGGCTCGATGGCGACGACCGCTCGGCCATTGAGCCGCATCGTCGTGTTCGACCCAGGAACGAGGAACATCAGCGCTATGCGTGGATCGCGCACGATATTCGCAAGCGAATCGACGCGGTTGTTGCCGCGCCAATCCGGCAGATGCAGCGTCTTTTCATCCGCCACGCCAACGACGCCGCCCAGGTCACCGCGCGGTGAGCAATCCAGCCCCTCCGGCCCCACCGTCGCCAGCGCCAGGAATGGTGATGCTTCGATCATCTGGCGATAAAACGGTGTCAGCACGCTCGTCACCTTGGTTATCGAGGCCTCACCCGCCCCGCCGTAGAGTTCTTTCAATTCCTCGACCGACGTAACGATACGCATGCTGCCTCGCGCTTCCTTATGGCTATGGTGATCTGCCCCGAAGCCTGCACAACGCAGTCTTTGCTATGATGTGCGCCGCAACGGGGTTCGATAAAACGATAGCACCGTCCCCTCGCCGTTTTCGAGCGGATTTTCCGTGTCCACGGGCTCAGACAGAAAGGCACCGATCGTCTCGAACACCGGGAGAGCGGTAACGATGCGCCGGTGCCCGAAGCCATTGGCCCAGAAAAGACGCACGTGCGATCCCTCCGCGGCATAGGCGCGCGCGTGATCGGCATGGACCTCCTTGTCGTCCTCGGCGTGGATGACGAGCACCGGCCGGCTCGGGTCGAGCATGCCGCGCTTCTGGTCGTAGGAAGCAAGCGTTCTGCCTGTCACCCGGCGAACCTCGTCTTCCAAGGCGGCCTGGGTCGCCGGTCCAAGGCCCATCGCGCGGCCGAAGTCCTTGAACAGCCACCCCATCGCGCTCGGCGCGCCGATCAGCACCAGTTTGCCCGGACGAAACGGATCGACATCGGGCAAAAAGCTCGCAGACGCCAGCGCCAGAGACGCTCCGCCGAAGGAATGCCCGATTGCGGCATCGAAGACACCGAACCGGGCCGACGCCGCCGCGATGGCGGAAACGGCCAGACGTACATTCAGGAACCGCCCGCCGGAGCGGCCGTGGCCTGGAAGATCGAGCGAGATGACTTCCGCTCCGCCTTCCGCAAGGAACGCCGTCAGCTCGGACATATATTCGCTGCTGGAGCCCCAGCCATGTACGACGAGATAGCGCTTTCGCGGCCCTTTCGCGCCGCCGTTGAAACGGTAGGCCACGGCGCGACCGCCCGGAAACGGCAGCATGACCTGCTCCGCCGCTAAAAGCCGTTCCCTGCCCTCCATATGGGCTGCTCTGGCCTTGGCGCCGCGTGGGCGACGCGAGGGCGTCAGGCAGAAAATTCGAAATGCTGCCTTGCCGGCAAGCTGGGGAGACAGCCTTCCAAGACCGGACAGACCCGACCGGGTGACCTTGAGCGCAAAGGATGGCATAGTGGGAATCCAATAATGTTCAACTATGAACAATAAAGTACAACGATGAACAAAAATCAATCCCTTCCCTGGGACCATCCGCGTTTTCGAAGCTGGATCGCCGTTGCGCGCGCCTGCCAACTCATGCAGCAATCGCTGGCCCGTTCATTGGCGCATCTCGATATCAAGTCGCCGCATCTCGACATTCTGGTCAATCTGTTTCGCTTCGAAGGCATTTCCCAGCAGGAACTCGCCCGCAAGCTGCTGGTCGGCCGTTCCAATATGAGCATGCTGCTGCCGCAGATGGAAAAACGCGGCCTGATCGAACGGCGCGGCGACAAGCAGGACAAGCGCGTGTTGCGGCTTTATCTGACCGAGGAGGGCCGGCGGGTAACGGAAGAAGCCATGGCCATCCAGACCGCCTTGATCGATCGGACTCTCTCGGACGCGCCGATCGAGGAGTGCGAGTCGATTGCTGAGCATATGGAGCGCGTCGTCAGCCTCCTCATGCAGGAGGAGCGCGAACCGCTGGAACCTGTCGGCGATCAGTGATCGCCGGCAGAACGAGCCGAAGGAACGACCCGGTTCAAAGAGGCAAACTCCCATATGGCAACGACGAGAAGTACGGCCGTGGCGAGAATGCCGAGCTGGTAGACCATGACCATAGGCAGGGTAAGCAGCAGCAGCGCGAGCCCGGCGAGCCCCACCATGTGCGACAGCGGCGGGCGGCCGGTCGTCACTCCCTTGAACCAGAGATTTCCGAGCAGAAAGACCGCAGGGCCGCCGAGAAGAGCTGCCGCGATACGCATGTCGGCGGCATCGTGAGGATGCGCAAAGAGGAATTCATCGCCGACGACGCTCAGGATGATGCCGGCCAGAATCGGAATATGCGCATAGGTGAATGCCTGCCGCGCAAGGCTTCCGGGCGCATCGTCGTGTTCGATGCGATGCGCCGCCCTTTCATGGCCGAACTGAAAGTAGATCCACCAGAGGGCAACCGTGCCGACAAAAGCGGTAATGAATACTGCGACGATCAGCGGCGTCACCGGCTGCTCGGCAAAGGTCTTGCCGGCCTGCAGAACGGCCTCGCCGAGGCAAATGATGATGAACAGCGCACAACGCTCGGCCAGATGGGCGCCCGATACGTTCCAGTCCGCCGTCGTCGATTTGCCGAGGCCGGGGACCCTGAAGCCGAGTGCCGGAGCTGAATACTCGATAACGAGCGCCACCAGCCAAAAGATGACCCGCATCCCGCCTTCCATCAGCGCGCCTGCGATCCAGAAGACACCGGACAGGACGAGCCAGCTGGTGATGCGAAGGAAATTGCGATGGTTGGCCACGCTCGCGTTTTTAAGGGCATAAACGGTAAACAGCGACCGCCCGACCTGCATGAAGACATAGGCGCCGGCAAAATAGATGGCCTTCTCGCCGAAAGCCTCAGGGATCGAGGCCGAGAGGATGAGCCCCGCAAACATCAGCGTGAACAGCATGATGCGCACCGGCATGCGGTCCGGATCGAGCCAGTTCGTGACCCATGCGGTAAAGACCCATACCCACCATACCGCAAAGATCAGCATGACGGCTTCCAGCCCGCCCAGCGGAGTGAAATGCTCCGCCAAGGTATGGGCAAGCTGCGAAATCGAGAAAACGAACACCAGATCGAAAAACAGCTCAACGAAGGAAACCTTGCTCTCGTTCTTGCTGCCCTTGGCGCGAAGCCAATTTTCCCTACCCGCAAGGATCATGCCTACGCCCTTCTTTCGTTCGTCGAGGCCGTGCTAATGCGGCCTTCCCGTCGGGTCGCGACTGAGACCCTTTTCCTTCAATTCGGCTTCATAGGCCGCAAAAAGCTCACCGCCCTTTTCGCCGAGTTCGTGCAGATAGGACCATGTGAAAATACCGGTATCGTGCATGTCGTCGAAACCGATGCGCACGGCATAATTGCCGGTCGGCGTCATCGACACGATGCCGACATTGCGCTTGCCAGGTACGGTAACTTTCTGGCCCGGCCCATGCCCCTGCACCTCGGCGGAAGGCGAGAGCACCCGCAGCATTTCCGCCGGCAAATCGAAGCTCGCGCCATCGTCGAATGTCACCACGACATGACGGCGATCCTTCGATACCCGCAATTCGGTTGGCCAAACGTCGCCCATCGATTTTCCCATGCCTTTCAGTGTTCTTCCGAGAATTATGCCGCCGTTCGTTCACGCGCAAGTGTAATCGAAAAGCATTTTCCTTGACGCAACAATCGCCTATGCCCACATTAGAGGTCTAACGGAGGCACGAGTGAACAGTATCGTCGGCAGCTTAGGCAACGCATCGCCGGTTCAGGCGCATGCTGCTCCCATGATCGACCCTTTCGGGCGCGCTGTCACCTATTTGCGTGTTTCGGTCACGGACCGCTGCGATTTCCGCTGCACCTACTGCATGGCGGAGAACATGACCTTTCTGCCCAAGAAGGATCTTCTGACGCTCGAAGAACTCCATCGGCTCTGTTCCGCCTTTATCGCCAAGGGCGTGCGCAAGATCAGGCTCACCGGCGGCGAGCCCCTGGTGCGCAAGAACATCATGTTCCTCGTTCGCGAACTCGGCAAGCATATCGGAAATGGCGAACTTGACGAACTGACCCTGACCACCAACGGATCGCAGCTGGCCCGCCACGCCGACGAACTTTACGGTTGCGGCGTCAGACGCATCAACGTCTCCCTCGACACGCTCGATCCCGACAAGTTCCGAACCATCACGCGCTGGGGCGATTTCTCCAAGGTGATGGAGGGCATCGATGCCGCGCAGAGAGCCGGCCTAAAGATCAAGCTGAATGCCGTCGCGCTCAAGGGCTTCAACGAGGCCGAAATTCCGGAACTGCTGCGTTTCGCTCACGGCCGCGGCATGGACCTGACCGTCATCGAAACCATGCCCATGGGCGAGATCGAAGAGGATCGCACCGATCAGTATCTGCCGCTCTCCGAGCTGCGGGCCGATCTCGATCGTCAGTTCACGCTGACCGACATCCCCTTCAGGACGGGCGGCCCTGCCCGCTATGTGGAAGTCGCCGAAACCGGCGGCCGACTGGGCTTCATTACGCCGATGACCCACAATTTCTGCGAGAGCTGCAACCGCGTGCGGCTCACCTGTACAGGCACGCTCTATATGTGCCTTGGACAGAACGATGCGGCAGACCTGCGCACGGCGTTGCGCGCCAGCGAGAACGATGACCTGCTCCGGGCTGCGATCGACGAAGCGATTACCCGCAAGCCGAAAGGCCATGACTTCATCATCGACCGCACGCACAACCGGCCAGCAGTGGCGCGCCACATGAGCGTGACCGGCGGCTGATATTGTTTCCTCAGAAAAACAATGGGCGCGAGGCAGAAACCTCGCGCCCATTGTTTGACAATCCGGCAAAGCCTATGTCTCAAGCGGCGCGATGGCGCGTACCCGTATTGCCGTAATCTGCATAGTCCATCTCGCCGTCGCCGGTGCGGAAGCGATCGATCTTCTCGGACAGCATGTCGACACGCTGGCGCAGACCATGGATCTCGGCATTGTTCTCCTCGACCATCGCGGCATTGCGCTGCGTGATCAGCTCGACTTCGGAAACGGCACGGGTCACTTCCTCGATACCGGTCGACTGTTCGGTCGTCGCCGAAGAAATGTCCGCAACGAGCCTCTGGACGCCGGTGACGTGGTTGATGATCTCCGTAAGCGCCGCACCGGTCTGCTCGACCAGATGGACACCGTTCTGCACTTGGGCGGAACTTGCCGAAATCAGGCCCTTGATTTCCTTCGCCGCATTGGCACAGCGCTGTGCCAGCTCGCGCACCTCCTGAGCAACGACGGCAAAGCCGCGCCCTGCCTCGCCGGCACGGGCAGCCTCGACGCCGGCATTCAGCGCCAGCAGATTGGTCTGGAAAGCGATCTCGTCGATAACGCCGATGATCGTGGCAATTTTCTCGGACGAGCGGTTGATTTCGCTCATGGCGCCTACGGCTTTGGCGACCACTTCGCCTGACTGCGTCGCATAGGCCTGCGTCTCGTTGACGGAACTTGCCGTCTGCCGGGCGCGATCGGCGGTCGAACGCACGACGTCGCTCAAGCGACGCAGCGCACGAGAGCTTTCTTCGAGCGCGGCCGCCTGCTGTTCGGTGCGCCGTGCGAGGTCGTCTGCGGACATGGCAAGGTTGCCGGTGCCGCCCTTGATCTCTTCCGCCGTGTAGCGAACGTCGGTCAAGGTCTCGCGAAGGGCCTCAACCGCGTGATTATAGGTAAAGGCCATTTCCACGAAGTCCGCGGACAGATCCTCGCGCATGCCCTCTTCCAGATTGCCGTCGGCAAGCTTGGCCAGAACGTCCGCCAGCGCATTGAGCGCCTGCTTCTGTTCGGCCTCGATACGGGCGCGTTCGGCGGCGCGGCGGGACGCATCCTCTTCGGAGAGCGCGCGGGCGCTTTCAGCCTCACGCTCGAGCCGGACGTTTTCAAGCGCTGCATCGCGGAAGACGCTGACGGAGCGTACCATGTCGCCAATTTCGTCGCCGCGATTGCGGCCGTCGATCGCCACTTCCAGATCGCCGCTTGCAAGGCGCGTCATGATTTCGGTAACGCGCTTCAGCGGGGCGCGCAGGGTTTCCACCAGCATCAGGCCGCCGACGATGGCAAGCAGCGTACCGACGATCATGGCAATGACCGAGACATTCGCCGAGCGCTCGCTGTCTTCCTTTCCGAGTTCCTGTGCCTGGGCAACGAAGCTGCGCAGCGAGGTCATGGCATCGGCGAGCAATCCGTTGGACCGAATACGCGTTGTTTTCCAATCGGTCGCCGTTTGCAGCAAATCAGCCGATCCGCTGGTCAAGCCATCGATCAGCGGCTTCATGTGAGCCGCGAAATCACGCATGGTCGCATTCGTTTGGCCAAGTTCCGAAATTCTGGCCGCAACGGTCTGCAAATCCTTGAGGTCCGCAAGCACGGGATCGCGCGAAGCCGCATCGCGGACGTTTTCCATGCGCGAGGCATGCAGCGTCAGGCGATCCACGATGCCAAGTGCCTGATCGACATGATCCAGAAGCTCCTTCTGACCGTCGATGATCTTATCCAGGCTGACGAAGCGGTCGGCGGCCGTATCGCTGTTCTTGGCCGACTGAAGGGTCATTTCGCCTTCGATCTTCACGAAGCTCTGCAGCACCGGCCCCATGGCTTCGACCTTCTGGTCGGGCGTGCCTGAACTCTTCAGAACCGCATCGAGCTTGTCGGCAGCATCGGAGGCATTGGCGACAAGGCTGGCGCCGCGCTTGGAGACCAGCGCCTTGGAAACCGTTACCTGCTTGAGAATGGCGTCGGCGTAAGTGCGCGCATCCGAAATCTCCTCTGTGGAATCGGCGGCCATCTGCACCTGGATACGCAGATTGCTCATCTTCTCCGACAGGCCCTTGTAAGCAGCGGCATCGTAAAGCAGCTCCTTGGCAAAGGTTTCCTTGTCGCCGAATTCCTTGCGAATGATGTCGATCTGCTTGCCGGCCGCCTTGGCGGTCGCCCCGATGCTTTGCACCGCCTTCTGGATGGTTTCGACGTCGCCATCCTGCTTCTGCCTGATGGCCCAGAGCGTCGCCTGCTGCGCGCGCATCTTAGAAGCGAGCTCGCCGACCGCAACGATCTTGGCACGCTGTTCGTCGCTCAGCAGCCCGCTCAGCCGACGCACGCCTTGCTCCTGCGCATCGATCTTTTCCGCAAGTCCCTTGCGCGTATCGTCCGAAGGGGAAGCCGTGAACTCCTGCAAGGCTGCCTGCAGGTTTTCAAAGTCGCTGATATTCTCGATCGTGGCGCGCGTCACAGTCATATGACCGTTCAAAATATTCGCCGTGTGATAGCCCACGAGGCCGACACCGGCGATGAGGACCACCAGCGGCACCACAAAAATCAGTACCTTGGTGACAATCCTGCGGCCTTGCAGAAGACGATCAATGAAAAACATAGGCGCCTCGACTGGATTACGAAAATCTCCAGCGAAGGCGGGATCGTCATTCCTGCTGCGCTGCGGTAGGTGCTTCTGCCTCATGCAAAACCACAGCGAGCCTCGGGAAATAAGATTGAATAAGAATTAATTGCTCACCTAAAAGCCTGCTTTATCGGCAAAAAACTTGCAACCGGCGTATCATTCTGCGACCAAGGCGCGAAAAACCGATGCCGATCGCAACAATTCTATCGCAGCGCACAATCGAATTCGGCCGCAGCGAAATCACAAGTGATTCCAATTTGCGGGAAACGGCGTTAATCCAGATCGACAGATCCGGGGGACTCATTTTTTCATGCGACTGACTAAGAATACGCAGGGTGCGCTCTTCATGGCGACCTCCATGGCGGGTTTCTCCTGCAGCGACGCTTTGTCCAAATCGGTCATTGCCTCGATGAATGCCGGAGAAATCATCTTCATCCGTGGCGTGTTTACGTCCCTTTTCGTCTATCTTCTTGCACGCAGGATGGGCGCCCTGCGCTCTTGGAGGGTCATCCTGCAGCCGATGATCGCGCTGCGCATCGCCTGCGAAGCAATAGCCGCCGCAACCTTCATCACCGCTCTTGGAATGATGCCCATCGCCAACGCCTCCGCCATCCAGCAGGCCGTTCCCCTTGCCGTGACGCTTGGCGCGATGATTTTCCTGAAGGAGCCTGTGGGATGGCGACGATGGACGGCCATTGCCGTCGGCTTCATCGGCGTGCTGATCATCATCCGGCCGGGTCCGGAAGGCTTCACGACGGCAGCCCTTCTCGTTATCGCCTGCATGTTCGCAACCGCCGCCCGGGATCTCTCGACACGCTGCATCGGCAAGGATGTGCCATCGCTGATGGTCACGCTCTGCACCGCCATATCGATATCGATCTTCGGCGCCTTGTGCATTATTCCTTTCGGGGGATGGCATCCGGTGAGCTCGGCTTCGTTCATGCAGATCCTGGCAGCTTCCGTGCTCGTGCTGATCGGCTATCAGATGGTGATTCTGGCGATGCGCACCGGTGAAATCTCCTTCGTCGCACCGTTCCGCTATCTAAGCCTCATCTGGTCTGCCTTGCTGGGCCTGATTGCCTTCGGCGAAATGCCGGATCGATGGTCGCTCCTCGGCGCGGCCATTGTCATCGCTTCCGGCATCTATACCTTCTATCGGGAAAGCAAGCGGCGAAGGGCCGAGCCCGTCGCGCAGGAATCAAAGCAACGCGTTCCCGCCTGAGGTCGCAACCATGCAAGGCTTCATCGTCAATCCCGAAGACGTTCCCGTCGTTCTGCTTGCGGGCGGCCGTTCGAGCCGCATGGGCTCGAACAAGGCTTTTTCCTTGCTCGGCAACGAAAGCCTGCTCGCCCGCATCGCTGCCCGTATTGCGCAGCGGCAGACGTGGCCGATCGCTCTCAACGCGGATGCCGATTGGCCGGATACCATGGGCATGATGCTGGTTCCGGACAGGATTCCCGGCAGGCTGGGGCCACTTGCAGG
The DNA here is from genome assembly GCA_900468625.1 of Hyphomicrobiales bacterium. GTDB lineage: Bacteria > Pseudomonadota > Alphaproteobacteria > Rhizobiales > Rhizobiaceae > Rhizobium. The sequence continues at coordinate 41,159 of UBUL01000010.1, read as the reverse complement.
CGTACTCGCCGCGATGCAGGACACCCAATCGCGTTACCCGCGGGCCTCGCACGTCGCCACGATCCCCATAGATAGCCCTTTCTTCCCTCCCGATCTCATCGCGCGATTGGCGCATCCCGTAGAAGGTGCCGATGAAATCGCGATCGCCGCATCCCTTGATCGTGACCATCCCGTCTTCGGTCTCTGGCCGCTTTCCATCGCCACAGATCTTGAAGGCTGGATCGTCTCGGACGAAAAACGGCGTGTCACGGATTTTCTTGCTCGCCATCACGTTCGGCGCGTGGATTTCCCCCCGGTCACGACACCGATCGGACCTCTCGATCCCTTTTTCAACATCAATACGCCTGCAGACCTGCTCGAAGCGGAAAAATGGCTGGCGGCAACGGAAAGCATGTCATGACGAAATCTCGTCCCAGGATCTTCGGCATTGCCGGCTGGAAGAATTCCGGTAAGACGGGACTTGCCGTACGGCTGGTCGCGGAGTTCACCCAGCGCGGCTATCGCATCTCGACCATTAAGCATGCGCATCATGATTTCGATATCGACAAGGTCGGCGCCGACAGCTTTCGTCATCGCGAGGCCGGAGCGCACGAGGTCACGATCGTTTCCGGCACGCGCTACGCCATCATGCATGAATTGCGCGGCAACCCAGAACCGAGTTTCGAAGAGATACTGGCGCGCCTCGCCCCTTGCGATCTCGTTTTGATCGAAGGATACAAGCGCGAACCCATACCGAAGATCGAGGCCCGTCGATTGGAAGCGGCCAAGCGCGAACCGCTCGCTCCGGATGATCCGCATATCGTCGCCATCGCCGCTGACCATTCGGTTGATGATGCCGGCTCGCTTTCCGTTTTCGATCTCGACGACACTTTTGCTATCACCGATTTCATCGCCGCCACGGTCGGTCTTGGCAAACCGGCAAAATAGAAGGCCGCCGGTTTCCCGGCGGCCATTGGACAGGGTAACCTGCCGCTTACTGATTGGAGGCAACCGGCCGCACCAGCGGTGTGATGCGGCGGATCGTTACGCGCCGGTTTTCCTGCGACGGTCCGAGCGTATTCACCTTGAGATACTGCTCGCCATAGCCCTGCGTAACCAGGTTTGCAGCCGGAATGCCATAGACATCCGTCAGCACGTTGGCGACCGATTCCGCGCGCTGGTCCGACAGGATCAGGTTGCTCTGGGCCGAGCCGACCGCATCCGTATGGCCCTCGATGAGGAAGGTTTCGGTCGGATCGCGCTTGATGATCTTCGACATGCCGTCGGCAACACCGCGCAGCGTGCTGGCCTGCGACATCGGAATGTCGGCGCTGCCCGTTGCGAAAGTGATCGTGTCGAGGTCGATACGGCGGATCTTGTCGCGGATACGAGCCGAGTAACGGACTTCGTTGACCGAATAGATGCGCTCGACCGGCTCGACCGGCGGCTCGCGCAGGAAGTCATAGTAATCCGCGTTGCGGTTCGAAGCCGTATCGATGATGTACTGGCTCAACGGAATGAGCAGGCGCATCGGCGGCAGATCCTCGCCCGGATCGCGGTAATAGTCGTCATTGTCAGGCCGATTTTCCAGTTCCGGCGAATAGAACAGCACGTATTCGCGGCCGCTGCCATCGATGCGCGAACGCTGGATGATGTCGCCATAGCGGTTGCGGATCGTTACGATGCGATCGCCGTCGGGCTGATCGATCGTCTCGCGGTAGCGGTCGCGCGGCAGCTGTTCATAGATCGGCTGCTCGCCGCCACGAATGAAACGATCGCTATCGTCATGGCGAACGACATAGGTATTGTCGACATTCACGACCGTACGATTGTCCTGGTTGATGACCGTTTGGATCGTCGTTCCCTGCGGAGGGACAAAATCCGGCCGGCGATCGATCCGGCGCCCCTGCTCGCTGGTCACGGCTTCCATTTTGACCGGAGGTTGCGGCTGGCCGCCGGCAGCCGCGCGCTGCGCCTCGGCGTCAGAAGTCGGCGGCTTGGTGTAAGCCGGCGACGGCTGTTGGGCCGGGGCATTCTGAACCTGCCCGTTCGGCTGTCCCTGACCCACCTGTCCGCGGCCGCCCTGGGCGCCCGGCACAGCGGGGTTCTGTCCGTTGTTCAGATGCTCGCCCCGACGAACCGCATCCTTCTGGCTGTCCAGAACCGCGCTGCCGTTTGCCACAGGTAGGATGACCGGGCCGCTGGCGGTGGCTGGATTCTCGGCGACCTTCTTGCGGCGCTCCAGTTCCTGCGGCGAGACCTGCTCGGCCGGAGGCACCTGAATTTCGCCGGCCTGCTGGCCGGTGCCGTTGGCCGGTGCGGGCACTGCGTTGCCCTGAGCCGGTGCGGCAGCACCGTTTGCCGGCTGCTGCTTGCCGGGCTGCGGCGCCGCTTGATTGCTGCCGGCTTGTGGGGGCTGCGCCTGCGGCTCGCCCTTCTGGGCCGGCTGCTGCGGATTGGCGCCAGGCTGCTCAGTCTGCGGCTGCTTGCCATGCGTCTGCCCTACGCCTGGCTTCTGCCCCTGCTGGGCGCCAGGCGTTGCTGGTGTTGCCGGCTGAGCTTCAGGCTGGACCTGCGTCCCCGGCTGCGCTTGCGTGCCCGGCTGAGCCTTATGGCCCTGCGTCGGCTCGCCGGCAGGCGCTTGCGGCTGTACGGCCGGTTGCTGGGCCGGGGCCTGCGTCTGGCCCTGCTGCTTGGGATGAGCGTTCTGCTGAGGCTGCGCTTCCTTCTGAGCCGGTACCGGCTGTTGCGCCTTCGGTTCGGGCTTGACCTGCGGCTGCGATTCTACTGCGGGCTGCTGCTCCACCTTTGGCTGCGGCGCGGCGGGCTGCTTTGCTTCCGGCTGCTTGGGCGGTTGCTGGGCGGGCTGCTGCGCATTGTGTTTGGGCTGCGGCGTTTCGGGTGCCGCCTCGGGAGCGGCGGCCTTCGGCAGCGGCTTGGCTTCGGGCTGAGCCTGCGGAGCCTCGGCCGGTTGCTGATGCTGCTTTTTCGGCTCCGGCTGAGCTTCAGCGGCCGGCTGCTGACGCTGGGGTTTCGGCTGCTCCTGCTCGGCAGGCTGCTGATGCTGCGCCTTGGGCGGCTGCGCTTCCGGCGGCTGCTTTGCCGGCTTCTGCTGCGGTTCGGCTTCCGGTGCCGCCTGCTTCATCTGATGCTGCTGCTCGGCGCCGCCCTGGGGTGCCGGCTCGCCTTGATGTTTCCCGCCCTGCGGCTGCCCCTCGGCGGGCTTCTTGTGCTTGAGCTGCTCTTCGTCCGGCTGTGCGGCCGGGGCTTCCTGCTGCGCCACCTCGAAACTTGCGCGTGCGCCAGTCGTGGCGGCACCGCCGATGCCACTGTCCAGCGGTGCGATGGGCTGTTCACGAAGCGCCGCTGCTGCTGCCGGCTCGAATGCGAGCGATAACGAAAGCAGCGGAAACGCGGCGCTGGCAAATAGTCTGGATCGCTTTCCCATATGGGTCTCCTCTAATGATCTTCGTCTGCCGAATTGCGAATCTCAGCAGGCAAGGCGATGCCTTAAGATCCCGACCAATTTTCGGTTCTCGTGAGGCTGAATCGCGGCAAGCCGCTATATGTTCCCAAACTATGAGATTGCCGCAATTAACCCCGGCTGAACGTAACGGATAGCTTTCGTTCAGCTTTCTCTTTGGCGCGTTTTCGTTGCCGCTGGATTGCGCAAAGGCGACTGCCCTCGTAATTCCAGTTGCAATTTCCGAAAAAAAAGTACGAATATCGCCGCACGGCGGGCCATCGGCCCGCTCCATTCGAGCCGTCTGCCAAGAAACAATAATGAGCTGGCGGCACCAACAGAGAGGGTCAATATGCGCATCTCCACTCGTCTTCTTGCTGCCGCGTCCTTCGCCGCGATGTCGCTCGTCGCTGGCGCGGCGCTCGCCGACGGCGACACGCTCGTCATCGGCACCGACGCGACCTACCCGCCGTTCGAATCACTCGATGCCGGCGGCAAGTTCGTCGGCTTCGACATCGATATAGCCAACGCGCTTTGCGATCAGATGAAGGTCAAGTGCACCTTCGTGAACCAGGATTTCGACGGCATCATTCCGGCCCTGCAGGCCAAGAAGTTCGACGCGATCGTTTCTTCGATGTCGATCACGCCCGAGCGTGAGAAGATCGTCGACTTCACCAAGAAGTACTACAATACGCCGCCGGCCATCGCCGTTCCGAAGGACTCCACCCTCAAGGAAGCCACCGACGAAGCTCTGAAGGGCAAGACGATTGGCGCCCAGTCGTCCACGACGCACGCGAACTACGCCTCGGCGCACCTGAAGGATGCCGAGCTGAAGCTTTATCCGTCGGCCGACGAATACAAGCTCGACCTCAGCAATGGCCGCATCGACGCCGCCATCGACGATGTGGTCGTGCTGTCGGAATGGGTAAAGTCCGATGCGGGCAACTGCTGCAAGATGCTGGGAACGCTGAAGATCGATCCGGTCATCAACGGCGCCGGCGCCGGCATCGCTGTCCGCAAGGGCGATACGGCTCTTAAGGATAAGCTGAACGCCGCGATCGCTGCAATCCGCACCAACGGCACCTACAAGAAGATTCAGGACAAGTATTTCGATTTCGACGTCTACGGCGAGTGATCGCCCGTCGATTCCCTAAAGCAATTCCAGGAAAAGTGCGTAGCGGTTTTCCGTCCGGAATTGCGTGAAAACAAAGGGATAGAGCATTTTCGCGATCCGAGGAAAAGCGGAAAAACTCTAGGAAAGACGACGGCGGAAGCTTGCCCTTCCGCCGTTTTTGTTTGACAACGAGAAGATTATAAGCAGAAACGCGGCAAAAGCCGCTAGGGGAAATGCAGCATGAGCGGATTGTTTTCCGCCCTTGGTTCCTTGTGGACCTGGTTGAGTACGATTTTTGATCCATTGTGCGGTCCCGCGGGACTGTTCACCGTGTTCAGCATGTTCCGCCCGGACACCATGCTCGCTTGCGGCGACACGGGCTGGGGCGACGAGCTGGCCGGCGGATTGAAGATAACCATAGCCGTCTCGGTCCTGACGTTGCCGCTCGGCATAGTCATCGGTTTCTTTGTCGCCCTTGCGCAGCAATCCGAAGAAAGGCCGTTACGGCTTGCGGCAGGTGTTTTCACGACGATTTTCCGCGGCCTGCCGGAACTGCTGACGCTTTTCATCATTTACTACGGCATGCAGATCCTCCTGCAATCGCTGCTTGCCAAGTTCGGCTACGATGGCCCCGTCGAGATCAATGCGTTCGCTGCCGGCATGGTGGCGTTGGCAATCGTCTTTTCCGCCTATTGCTCGGAAGTCCTCCTCTCTGCGTTCAAAGCCATTCCCAAAGGCCAGTACGAAGCGGGCGATGCCCTTGGATTTCATCGGGCACGGACCATGCGGCTTATCATCGTACCGCAACTCGTGCGCATTTCCTTGCCGAACCTCGGGAACCTTTGGATGAACCTGCTGAAGGATACGTCCTATGTGTCCATCATCGGCCTTGCCGACATCATCCGCCAGACCGGCATCGCCGTGCGCGCCACCAAGGCGCCCTTCACCTTCTATTCCATCGCCTGCCTTTTCTATCTGACGCTCGCCGTCATTTCCTCGGTCGGCCTTTTCTATCTCGATCGATGGGCTAAACGTGCGGAGATCCATCGATGAGCCATGCCGAAGTTCTGATCGCGGCACAACCGGCACCGCCGAAGACGGTCAGAAAGCTGTCCAAGGCGCGCATCGCCGGTTATTTCTTTCTGACCCTTTGGGCCATTCTCGGCATTTCGCTGCTGGCGATGATCGTCTTCGGCTGGGACGTCGACAAGCTCCAAACCTACGGACCCAGGCTTCTGCATGGTCTGGGTATTACCGTCAAACTCGTCGCCACATCCTTTATCCTCGGCGCAATCCTATCGGTACCGCTCGCTTTCGCCCGCATGTCGAGCAACAAGATCTTGAGCACGCTGACCTACTGCTATGTCTATCTCTTCCGCGGCACTCCGCTGCTGGCGCAGATATTCATGGTATATTACGGCTTTCCGAGCTTTCGCTGGTTCTTCGAGGATATAGGCCTCTGGTGGTTCTTCAAGGATCCCTTCTATTGCGGCGTCTTCGCCATGACGCTGAACACAGCGGCCTATCAGACGGAAATCGTCAGAGGCGCCATCCAGAGTGTGCCGAAGGGTCAGAGGGAGGCCGCCAGCGCCCTTGGCATCCATACATGGATCGCGTTCCGCAAGATCATCATTCCGCAGGCCCTTATCGTGGCGCTGCGACCTTACGGCAATGAGATCATTCTGCTGATCAAGAGCTCGGCAACCGTCTCCATCATCACGGTCTACGACTTGATGGGAGAGACGCGCTACGCCTTTTCACGCACCTACGACTACCAGATCTATCTCTGGGCGGCGATTTTCTACCTGGTGATCGTCGAGCTGATGCGCAACGGCTGGGCGCGCATGGAAGGCCGGCTGACCAAGCACCTCAAACGCTGATCCTTCAAATGCGGCGCCTGAAACGCCGCATTTGGCAGCACTCTCGCCGCGTCGCTGCTAACGTATTGATTTCTGTAATAAAATTATCGTCATGACAGTTTTGTAAAGCTTGAGTTTACCATCAGCTGTTTCCATATCTCTGTGACCATGAGTCACGAAAAAATGGGAACGCAAAGAGAAAGCTCATGCACGAAGACATGCAAAAGCAGTTGCAGGGTTATGGGTTGACGACGGCACAGATCTTCTACCGCCTGCCCGATCATCCCCAGTTTCTCCAGACCTACATCTGGCAGGACTATGACCTCGCCCCGAATTTCCCGGAAATGCACGGATTCTTGAAATTCTGGCAGGAGACGCTGGACGGCCCGCTTCACTCCGTGCGCTATGTCCATCGCAAGCTGATTTCAGCAACCGAATGGCGCGCCGTAAAGGGAGAGTTCATCCTGCACTGAACATCGCGCCGGGCGTTGTCCGCGCGGCGACATCGCCGGCATCAAACATGCGCCTCGCCATGCACGAAATCCCCGTCATCCGGCCCGCGACGCAACGTGCCGTAAAGAATGGCGGTATAGAAGGCTGCGACAAGAATGATAACAATAAAGCCGGGCATCGGTCCGAGAGCCGCGTTGTCTACAATATAGCCCCATGAATGCGCCTGCTCCTGCGTCAGGCCGTCCGTTTGAAGCCTCGGCGTCGAAATCTTCAGGATCCACGCAAGCAACAGGATCGCATACATCCAGCAATAATTGCGCCGCAACCGCCGCTGCGCCGCTTCGGCATAGCTCAGCAGCAGCCGCGGAGCGCGCAGACTCGCCGCAATCGGCGACGCCCAGTCTGCGGTAGGGTCGGTCTGCGGCGCCAGGATCTGCGCAAAATAGTGCCGCTCCAGTTGCCGCACGCGCGAGCGGTAGACATCGAAGAAGCGGTATCGCCGCGCCTCGATCATCAGCAGCAGGCTTATCAGCATCATCCCGAACAGCAGCACGCCATGATGCGATGCGGGCGTCGATAGCGACACGGAAAGCAGCGCCGCAACCACTGTGATCGCCCAGTTCGAGGTTCGGTCGATGCGGTCGCGCCAGCTCGTCATCCTTGCCAGTTCGCCCCGGTAATAATGGGTCAATGTGTTGGTGATTTCGGCCGATGTCGCCGGCAGGGAAGGGCGGCCTCGCTCCGGCGGACCGCCTGTCGGATTCGATGCGGTCAATTCGGTATCCATTGTCGTTCCTCCCTTGTTCTTTTATCGGATAAGGTTCCGAAATTCGCCTTTACAGAAAACGATATTCTGCGCCTGCACGGCAAGCATTGCAAAAGCTGAACAGGCGTCTTAATGCCTGCGTGACAAACGGAAGGGCCGGCATCCATGGCAAAGAAGAAGATCGACGAAGACGCACTCGCAAAAGCCTATAATCACGCCTTGGCGTTGGAAAAAGCGGGCGACATCGACGCTGCGGTGCGAGCCTATGAGGAGGTCCTGGCCCTCGATCCGGAAGACCATGGCGGCGCAGCCGTCCGCATCGCCTCAATGGGCCGCGGCGAAACGCCGGTGAAGGCGCCGGACGCCTATGTCGAGACCCTTTTCGACCAGCACGCCGAAGTTTTCGAAGACGTGCTGGTCGAACAGCTCGGCTACCATGTGCCGGTCCTCGTTCGCCAACGTCTGCAGGCGCTCGGCCTCGGCCCCTTCAAGCGCATGCTCGATCTCGGCTGCGGCACGGGGCTGACGGGCGGTACGCTGCGCGATATCGTCGAGGATATCACCGGCATCGATATCTCCGAAAACATGGTCGAAGTTGCCCATGAAAAGGACGTCTACGAAACGCTCTTTGTCGCTGAGGTCGAGGATTTCCTTGATGACAACGATGAAGATGCCTTCGATCTCATCACCGCAACTGATGTCCTGCCCTATCTCGGCGCGTTGGAACCGCTCTTTTTCGGCGCCGCCGAGAACATGACGCCGGGAGGTCTCTTCATCTTCTCCTCCGAGACCCTGCCGGATGCCACTATGGCGGGACGTCTTTATATGGTCGGCCCGCATCAGCGCTTCGCCCATTCCGATGCCTATATACGCGAGCGGCTGACCGCCACCGGCTTCGAACTCGTCGAAATCACCGACATCAATGTCCGCATGGAAGACGGCCAGCCGACGCCGGGCCATCTGGTCATCGCACGCTACATCGCCGATTGATACGACAGACGGCAGCGAGGGAAATAGCTATCCATTTGGATAACTATTTTCTTGCAAGGCAGCAATCGAGATGATACTTAGCCACTTAGGTAAGTATCATCTCGAACTTCGATCTCGGAAAGGTCGTCGCATGTCCCTTGTCCTCTATCAGCATCCCCTCGCCTCATTCTGCCACAAGGTCTTGATGGCGCTCTATGAAAACGGGACGCCGTTCGAAAGCAGGATTATCGATCTCGGCAATACGGAATCGCGAGCCTCGCTGGTGCGCCTCTGGCCGCTCGCCAAATTTCCGGTGCTTCGCGACGAAGCTCTCGACAGCACCATTCCCGAGACCAGCATCATCATCGAGTATCTCGATCGGCATTATCCCGGTGCAACGCAACTACTGCCGACGGAGCTCTCTGATGCCTTGTGCGTGCGGCTCTGGGATCGCTTCTTCGACCTTTATGTGCAGGAGCCGATGCAAGCGATCGTCGCGGATGTGCGCCGGCCAGAAAAGGACCGGAGGGTGCAGAGCGTTGCCGAAGCGCAGTCACTGCTGCGCACCGCCTATGGAATGGTTGAAAAGCAGCTGGACGGTAAAATCTGGATCACCGGAGACGATGTGACCATGGCGGATTGCGCCGCCGCACCGGCCCTGTTCTACGCCGAAACCCTGGTTCCCTTTGGCAGAGAGCATGATCGGCTGAAGGCCTATTATCAGCGCCTCCTCGACCGCCCTTCCTTCGCCCGCGTCCTGCGGGAAGCCACGCCCTATTTCCATATGTACCCTTATAGTGACAAGCTACCGGCGCAGTTCCGGCCGGAAAAGCCGAATGCTTGAAGAACCGCTGGCGCTCGACCGCATGTTCCAGGCCCTTTCCGATCAGAGCCGCCGCGGCATGATCGATCGGCTCGGGCGTGGACCTGCATCCGTCTCGGAACTGGCGCAGCCACTCGACATGGCGCTGCCGACCGTGATGAAACATCTGCAGGTGCTCGAGACGAGCGGCCTCGTGCTGTCGGAAAAGACCGGCCGGGTGCGCACCTACCATCTTCGCAAGGAGGCACTGGCAACCGTCGAACGCTGGATCGCCGAACGCAAGGCATCCTGGAACAGAACCTTCGACCGCCTCGACCTCTTCCTGACCGATACATCGACGGAGACGACAGACGAATGAGCGCACGATCGACAGACCATACGACGATCACCATAGAACGTCATTTCAAGGCGCCGCTGCCGAAGGTCTTCAATGCCTGGGCAGTGCCCGAGCAGAAGCAGCAATGGTTTGCCTGTCACGGCGACTGGAAGCCGCTGGAATTCCAGCTCGACTTCCGCACCGGCGGCAGCGAAAGCAATCGCATCGCCTCGACGGACGGCATCGTGCATGCCTATCAGGCGCGCTATATCGACGTCGTTCACAACGAGCGCTTCATTTATGCCTTCGACATGATGCTCGACGACGTCAGAATTTCCGTATCTCTGGCAACGGTCAGCTTCGCCGCCGAGCCCGGTGGCACGAAGATGACCTTCGTCGAACAGGTCGTCTTCCTCGACGGTTACAGCGACAACGGCTCCCGTCTGGTGGGCACCGAAATCGGCTTCGATAATCTCAGGCTCTTCGTCGAGGCGGATGACGCCAAGGTAAACTAGCCGCGCGCCTCGCCGAGGATGGCCGCAAGCAGCTGCCCTTCAAGCTCCGCCAGGGCTGGATTGCCATAGGGGCGTGGATGCGGATAGGGAATGGCAAGGTCGAGCACGATCCGGCCCTCATCCAGAACGACGACGCGATCAGCCAGATGCACGGCCTCGCCGACGTCATGCGTCACAAGCACGGCCGTAAAGCCAAGCTCGCGCCAGACGCTGTTCAGTAGTTCCTGCATGCTGATGCGGGTCAAAGCATCCAGCGCACCGAGCGGCTCATCGAGAGCAAGGATCCCGGGCCTGCTGACAAGTGCTCGGGCAAGCGCCACGCGCTGCTTCTGTCCGCCGGAAAGGCTGGACGGCCATTCGCCGGCCTTTTCGGAAAGCTGCACCTCGGAGAGAACCGACACCGTTTCCTTCCGCAACAAATCGTGCGGCACGCCCTCCCCCAAGCCGACAGCCACATTGGCGGCGACGGAAAGCCAGGGCAGAAGCCGCGGCTCCTGAAAGACGATGCGCGTATTGGGCTGTGTGTCATCGCCATCGACCGCTTCAAAGTGCAGATGGCCGCCTGTCGGCTCTTCAAGCCCCATCAGGATGCGCAGCAGCGTGCTCTTGCCGCAGCCGCTTTTGCCGATGACGGCCACGAACTGGCCAGCGGGAATATCGAGATCGATGCCGCGCAGGACGCGGTTGCTGCCGAAGCTCTTCTCCAGACCCTTGATATGGATCGCTGCGGCGCCCGTAACTTGCGACGCGGCATTCCTGGCTTCCCGCCGTGGGCGATCAAGTACGGTGACGCTCATGGGAACTTCCTCAATTCTGATAGGCCGGGTTCCAGCGCAAGGCTCTGCGCTCGATCGCCCGCGCAACGACATCGGCGAACTTGCCGAGAATGGCGTAGATAACCAGGGTCAGCACCACCACATCGGTCATGCCGAATTCGCGGGCATTGTTTGCCATGTAGCCGATGCCTGACGACGCCGCGATGGATTCGGCGACGATGAGCGTCAGCCACATGATACCAAGGGCGAAGCGCAGCCCGACGAGGATGGACGGAAGCGCGCCGGGAAAGATGACCTTTCGGAACAGCGTCCAGTTGCTCATACCGTAGACCCGGCCCATCTCGATAAGCCCGCGGTCGACATTGCGCACGCCGTGATAGGTGTTGAGATAGATCGGAAAGAGCACGCCGAGCGCCGTCAGGAACAGCTTCGATTCCTCGCCGATCCCGAACCAGAGAATGACGAGCGGCACCATGGCAAGGTGCGGAATGGTGCGCAGCATCTGCAGCGTCGTATCGGTCAATTGCTCCGAAGGCCGCGATACGCCATTGGCGATGCCGAGCAGGAAGCCGATCGAGCCGCCGACCAGCAGACCGGCGAAGGCGCGGCCGGCGCTGACGAGGATATTGTTCGGCAGCTGCCCGGAGATCGTGGTCTGCCAGAAGGCGACCACGACTGCCGCCGGAGACGGCATGATGCGAGTGGAGATCCAGCCGAACGACGAGCCGAGCTGCCATGCCGCGATGACGACAACCGGCAGCAGGAACGGCAGAAATCTCTGGAACGAGATGCCTTGCCGCGCGACCTTTACCGGGCGCGTGTGCCGTGCCGAGACCACGCGGACGAAAGACGTGTCGAATGCCGACATGGGGATCTCCCTTCAAAAGAGCATTTCCAGGAAAAGTGCGCAGCGGTTTTCCGTCCGGAATGCGCAAAGAAACAGGAACATAGAGCGCTTTCGCGATTCGAAGAAAAGCGGAAACGCGGTAGAGGCGTTACGAGCCGGAAACGACCTTCAGATTGCCACCATGGCTGCCGCCGGCGAAAATCTGCTTGGCTCCGAACTCGTTGCGGAATCCGGCACGCTGCTCGTCGCGCTTCAGTCCCAGCTCGGGGAAGAGCAGTTCGGCCACACGATAGGCTTCCTCCAGATGCGGATAGCCGGAGCCGATTACGGTTTCGATACCGAGCTCCTGATATTCCCGCAGCCTTGCAGCTACTGTCTTCGGCGAGCCGACGAGCGCTGTGCCCGCTCCGGCACGCACCAGGCCGACGCCAGCCCAGAGGTTCGGCGATACTTCAAGCTTGTCGCGGCGGCCGCCATGCAGTGCGGCCATGCGCTTCTGCCCAACGGAATCCGACTGGTTGACGAATTGCTCCTGCGCTTCGCGGATCGTCTCGTCGTCAAGCTTGGAAATCAGCTTGTCCGCTGCGGCCCATGCCTCCTCGTCCGTTTCACGAACAATGAAGTGGAGGCGAATGCCGAAGCTGACCTCGCGTCCGCGCTTGGCGGCTGCGGCCCGCACCTTTGCAATTTTTTCGGCCACCAGTGCCGGCGGTTCGCCCCAGGTCAGATACTTATCGACACGGCCAACGGAGAATTCGATGCCCGCATCCGAAGAGCCGCCGAAATAGAGCGGCGGCCGCGGCGCCTGCACTGGCGGCAGGCCGAGCTTTGCATTGGTCGCCTTGATATACTTGCCTTCGAAGGTGGAAGAGCCCTTTTCCAGCAGCTCCTCCCACACATGGAAGAACTCGTCGGCATGGGCATAGCGTTCGTCATGCTCCAAATGAATACCATCGCCGGCCAACTCGGCCGGGCTGCCGCCGACAACGATGTTGAGCAGCACGCGGCCATTCGAGACACGATCGAGTGTCGAGGCAAGGCGCGCATAATAGGCCGGCGACGCCGTACCCGGACGGATCGCGACCAGGAATTTCAGCTTTTGTGTATGGGCCGAGAGCGCTGCGGCCGTCACGAAGGACTCTTCGCAGGAGACCCCCGTCGGAAGCAACACGCCGGTATAACCAAGCCGGTCGACCGCCTGCGCGATCTGCTGGAGATAGCCGATCTCCGGGCCGCGGTTGAGATCGGTCGTACCCAGATAGGTGCCGTCGCCGGAGGTCGGAATGAACCAGAGGAAATCGATGGGTTTTGCGGTCGCGGTCATGAAGCTTTCCTGCTTTCTGGATGCGCGTGGTCGGGAGCCACTCCCGATGTTCGATCCTGATATTGACATAGACTATCGATTATATCGACAATATGGATTTTCCAATTGCTGGTGCGTGACGAAATATTTTGCCGGAAAAGCCCGCGCCCGTAGTGTTTCAGGCGCGGCGATAGCTGCCGGCGCTTGTCGGTCTCAGCTCGCCTTCGGCCGCCAGACGATATCCGTAACAGTCAGCTTTTTCGGAATGCCCCCGAGATTGTAGAATTCGTCGGCGAGCCCCTGCTGATAGGCGATTGCGGCATCGGTGATAGTCGAGACGCCGCCGAGATTGGCGCCAGGGCGCGTCAGAGTCACCCGCGTCACCTCGGCTGGGACACCGGTGATCTCCGCCAGCGCCGTAATGCTCTTGTCCAGATTGGCTTGTGCCGCCGCCCCTACTTTCGCCAACTCGTCGATGACATCGACGATGACCTGCGGGTTGCCCTTGGTGAAATCGCCATTCGCCAGGAAATAGCTGAAGGAATCGACGATACCGCGCGCCGTCGTCAGGATGCGCGTATCCGGATCGGCCTCTGCAATGGCGAGGTAGGGATCCCAGATCGACCAGGCATCGACGGCGCCGGTCTTGAACGCAGCGGACGCATCCGACGGTGCGAGATCGAGCGGCTGGATATCTGTGATCGCCAGCCCACCTTTGCGAAGTGCCTTGACGGTCACGTTGTGGGCGCTGGATCCACGCTTGAAGGCAACCTTCTTTCCCTTGAGATCGGCAAGCGTCTGGATCGGCGAATCCTTTCGCACGAGAATGGCAGAGCTTTCGGGGCTGCCGGTATAAAGACCGACATAAAGCAGATTGCCATTGGCAGCCTGCGCAAAGAGCGGCGGCACGTCGCCGGTCGCACCGAAATCGAGAGCACCTGCGCCGAGCGCTTCCAGCAGCGGCGGGCCGGATGTGAATTCCGACCATTCGACGGAAATGCCGCGATCGGAAAGCCGCTTTTCCAATGCTCCTTGACGTTTCGCCAATGCCAATACGCCATTCTTCTGCCAGCCGATCCGAAGCGTCGTCGCCGCGGCCGCACGTGCCGACCGGATGGAAGGCAAAGCGAAAGCGGCCGCTGTGGCGCCGAGAAGGCCAAGTGTCTGTCTGCGCGAAATCATCGAAGTTCCCTTTTCATGAGGCCCCGGCGCTTCCGCCGCCATCGGCTCGTTGTCGATGGTTTAAGATCGCAAATCCATAGATTATATCGACAAAGGATATTATGAAGATTCATGCCGAAAACGAAATTCCATTCCAATGTTGGCGATAATATGGAATCAGATTTCAAATCATATGCCACAGTGACAAGTTGGCCGACAAATCGGCCTTTCGTCCCCCTGGCCTTTCCGCTAAGCCTTCGGAACAAATTCGGTCAGGGAGTTATGAAATGGCAAAGGTCTCATTCATCGGCATGGGCGTCATGGGCTATCCCATGGCCGGGCATCTCAAGGTCAAGGGCGGGCACGACGTAACCGTCTACAACCGCACCGTTGCCAAGGCCGAATCTTGGGCCAAGCAATATGACGGCAAGTTCGCCCCTACTCCGGCCAAAGCAGCCGAAGGTGCCGATTTCGTCTTCACCTGTGTCGGTAACGATGACGACTTGCGTTCGGTGACCACGGGTGAGAACGGCGTCCTTTCAAGCATGAAGCCGGGCTCGATTCTCATCGACAACACCACCGCCAGCGCCGAAGTCGCCCGCGAACTTCACGCAGCCGCCAAGGAAAAAGGCATCGACTTCATCGACGCCCCAGTTTCCGGCGGACAGGCCGGGGCAGAGAATGGCGTGCTGACCGTCATGTGCGGCGGCAATGAAGCGGTATTCGAAAAGGCCCGCCCCGTCATCGACGCTTATGCCCGCATGGTCGGCCTGATGGGACCGGTGGGTGCCGGTCAGCTGACCAAGATGATCAATCAGGTCTGCATTGCCGGCATCGTCCAGGGCCTTGCCGAAGGCATTCACTTCGGCAAGCAGGCCGGCCTCGATATCGAAAAGGTCGTGGAAGTCATTTCCAAGGGGGCCGCCGGCTCCTGGCAGATGGAAAACCGCCACAAGACCATGAACGCGGGCAAATATGATTTCGGCTTCGCTGTGGATTGGATGCGCAAGGATCTCGGCATCGTTCTGGAGGAAGCGCGCCGCAATCAAGCCAAGTTGCCGCTCACGGCCCTCGTCGACCAGTTCTATGGCGATGTCCAGGCGATGGGAGGCAATCGCTGGGATACCTCCTCGCTGCTCGCACGCCTGGATAAGAAATGACAATATATAAAAGCGCTCAGCCGATATCTATTTCGGCTGAGCGCTTTGCGAAAAGTTGCTCAGTCCTCGTTGGACTTTGCGTTCTCCAGCAGCATGTAGTCGAGCGGCAGCTCCGTCGAATACTTGATTTGCTCCATCGCAAAGGCAGAGGAAACGTCGCGGATCTCGATCTTGGCGATCATGCGCTTGTAGAATGCATCGTAGGCGGCGATATCCGGGACGACGACGCGCAGCAGATAATCGACATCGCCGCTCATGCGATAGAATTCGACCACTTCCGGAAAATCGGCGATGACTTCGGAAAAGCGCTTCAGCCATTCTATGGAGTGGCTGTTGGTGCGGATGGAAACGAAAACCGTAACCTTCGTATTGACCTTCTCCGGATCGAGCAGGGCGACGCGGCGGCGAATGACGCCATCCTCTTCCATCTTCTGGATACGGCGCCAGCAAGGCGTTGTCGACAGACCGACCTTCTTGGCGAGATCGGCAACAGCCAGAGTGGAATCTTCCTGCAGCAGGCGCAGAATCTTGCGGTCAAGGCGGTCCATTTAGCATCCCTTCGAATTATATTCTCTCTATAGCTCATTTTAAGCGAGAGAAAAGAAACTTTTTCTCAGGAAAGCAGGGTTTTCACACGTTGTTGCAAAACCGGAAGCAGTTCGGTCTCGAACCAGGGATGACGTTTGAGCCAGCCGCTGTTGCGCCAGCTCGGATGCGGCAACGGCAGGATGGCCGGCGACCGGTTGGTCAGGAGGTAACGCCGCCATTGCGCAACAGTTTCCGTCATCGAGCCCATGCGCTCCGCCCCGAGATGCCAGGCTTGCGCATATTGACCGATCGTCAGGATCAATTCGATCTGCGGCATCGCATCCATCGCACGCTGCCGCCACAATTGCGCGCACTCCCTGCGCGGCGGCAGATCGCTCCCGGCCGCATCATAGCCCGGAAAACAGAAACCCATGCCCATTATGGCGAAATGGTCCGGGTTGTAGAAGCTTTCACGATCCACCGCGAGCCACTGCCGCAACCGGTCGCCGGAAGCATCGTTGAACGGCAGGCCGCTTTCGTGGACACGCAATCCCGGCGCCTGACCTGCGATGAGTATCCGAGCGGTCGACGACAGCGTGGCAACCGGCCGCGGCTCGTGCGGCAGGCGATCCGCCTCCCCCTTGGCCGGCGCGTCCCGGCAGAGGCGACAAGCAGCAATCGCCGAACGCAGGATCTGCAGTTCGCTTTCTTGCTTCATGGCGTGCTCCATCCGACGAGTTGGCGAAGGTAGCCGAACAATCCCGCAATCGAACCGTCTGCCCCGTCATGCGCCATATGCTCTTCGCGCCGGTAGTCGCTCGGCCTCTCGAAATCGCCGGCCCAAAGTCCGGCTTTCGCCTGTCGCGCAATCTGTTCCTCACCGCCATAGGCACCGTATGAAACAGCCATGCCGTTGCGAACCATCGCAGCGTTGATATCGAGATTGCCAGCGGCGCAAGTCACCAGCAGGCGACCGTAGCGATCCCTCTCACGCCCCCTGCATTCAGGCACTCCCGTTTTAACCATTGTGGCAAGCGCTTTGCGCGCTTCTTCGCCGCAGGACCAGTCTCCGTCATCGCGCCGGCAACGCTGCCGATATTCCGGGGCATCGATACCCTTGAGCCTCAAGCGCTCACCCTCGATGGAAAGAGTATCGCCATCGATGACATAAAACTTGCCCTTTTGAACGATTTCCGGTCGATTGTTCATCTTTGATGCGAACAATGCAAGAACAGCAAGCAAGGCGAAAGTGGCCGCACCGTCGCGAAACAGGCGGCCTGGCCGCATCACGTTCTTGCCTCCTTTAAGAATAAATCCTTGGCGAAGATGGCAAACAAATCATTTCAGCGCAGCATCTTCTTAAGATTTGGACGCTAGTGTGTAACCTCAGGCAAGCCAAGTTTCAATGTAACCATGAGCACCGGCGTCAGCACATCGACAGATAAAAACATCGTCGACCGATCGCGCAGTCACCGTAACCGGGCTGTGTCGAAGGCCGTGCGGCAAACGCGCGAGCGCCTGCAGAACGGCCATAACCACAATTTTGACCGCGAACTGATAATGATGCACATCGACACGCTGCGGCAGAGTGCCGCCGTCGTGCCGATTTTCGTCCTCCTCGTCGCCGTCTTCGGCGTCTATTTGACGCGAGACGCGAGCATTTTCTTCTGGACCATTCCGATCCTGACGGCCCATGCCATCAACATGCTGATCGGTCGGCGCGCCAGGAAGCAGGAAATCACTGCCGAAGGCGCCAGAAAGTGGCGGCAGCTCCTGTTACTTGGACAATTGCTGGTGGGCTCCTGCTGGGCCATTTTCGCCACACAGAATTGCCCGACGTGCAGTGGCGACAGTTTCGCGCTCTACAAGGGCACGATCCTGCTGGTGGCGATCTGTATCACCGCCATGTCCAGCTTCATGCTGCCGCGGGCGGTTCCGTTTTCCTTCGCACCGGCCACCGTGGCGTTGGTCGTCACGGCCGCTCTCACGCGAAAACCCTCAGATATCGCGCTGACAGCAGCTATCTCGGTCGCCGTGATATTCTTCACCTTCATCACCAACCGCATGTATCAATCGAATTTAAAAATTCTTTCCTTCCAGTCGGAGAAGGACGATCTGATCGCGGAACTGGAAGTGGCGAAATCCATGTCCGACGAGGCGCGCAGACGGGCAGAAGAAGCAAATCTCGCCAAATCGCGCTTCCTCGCCTCCATGTCGCACGAACTCAGGACACCCCTCAACGCCATTCTTGGTTTTTCCGAAGTGATGTCGGCTGAGGTCATGGGGCCGCTCAACAATCCGACCTATCGCGAATACACCACCGATATCCATCGGTCCGGCCAGCATCTGCTCAACCTGATCAACGAAATCCTCGATCTCTCACGCATCGAGGCCGGCAAATATGAATTGAACGAAGAGGCGATTTCTCTCCTCGACATTGCCGAAGACTGCATCGGCATGGTGCAGCTGCGCGCGCGCGGCAAGAACATTTCAATCTCCTCGCAATTCGAAGCACAGCTCCCTTCGGTTTGGGCCGATGAGAAATCGATGCGCCAGGTGATCCTCAATCTCCTATCGAACGCAGTAAAATTCACGCCGCAAGGTGGCGAGATCAGCGTGAAGGTCGGCTGGACGGCGGGCGGCGGCGAATATGTAGCGATCAAGGACAACGGACCTGGCATTCCCGAGGAAGAGATACCGGTCGTGCTGTCCGCCTTCGGCCAGGGTTCGATCGCCATCAAAAGCGCGGAACAGGGCACGGGCCTGGGCTTGCCGATCGTCCAGGCCATTCTCGCCAAGCATGACGGCCAGTTCGTGCTGAAATCCAAGCTGCGGGAAGGCACGGAAGTCATTGCCATATTGCCGGCAAAACGCGTGCTGCAAAGCCTGCCGGCCGTCGAAGATGCGCCCCTCGTCGAGCGACGCAGGAAGAGCTTCGCCTGAGCGAAGCGTCAGTTCCGCCGCCTAAAGATTTTGCTTTTCTTCGAATCGCAAAAACGCTCTATCTTCTTATTTCCCAACGCATTTCCGGACGGAAAACCGCTACGCACTTTTTCCTGGAAATGCTTAGCGGAAAATCAGGTGGCTGCCGATCACGTAAACCAGGTAAATGCCGGAAGCGACCAGCATGCAGAGGACGGCAAACGAGCCGAGGTCCTTGGCGTGTTTGCCGACATTGGAAATCTCCGGCGAAATCCGGTCGATCACCTCTTCCACCGCTGTATTCATCGCCTCGACCGCAAATACGCCGAGGAACAGTACCATGGCGACCACGATCTCCCCGACGGTGGCGCCGACGGTGATCAACAGGATCAGCGCTATCGCCGCAAAAAGGAGCTCCTGGCGGAAGGCCGACTCCTGCAACAAGCGCCGAAAACCGCCCCAGGAATAGCCGGCAGCGGCGAGGAAATGCCGGAGACCGGTTTCCTTGGTAACTGCTGGTTTCGAAAACTCGGCCATTGCCGTTCTGCCCGTAACGTTCCGGTTGCAAGTTGGATGCTTTGCGAATACCGCCTCACCGTGAGCGAAGCAAGGCGGTGCCTTTAGTCACTCTTAGAATTCATTACAGATTTATGACCGAAGCCGATAATCCACAGGAAATTTAGCGGCGAAACGCTTATCTCAACACCTCGCCGCTTTTATTTTCAGTGCTTGTTGGAGACGCCGGCGCTTTCGAATGTCGCCATGCCCGAATGGCAGGCAGCCGCAGCCTTGACGATACCCGCGGCCAATGCGGCTCCCGTACCTTCGCCAAGCCGCATGCCGAGCGCCAAAAGCGGCGTCTTGCCGAGCTTCTCGATGGAGCGCAGATGGCCCGGCTCCGCCGAAACATGGCCGATCAGGCAATGATCGAGCGCAGAGGGATTGGCGGCCTTCAGAATGGAGGCGGCAGCGGTCGCGACATAACCGTCGATGATCACCGGGATGCGTTCCATGCGTGCGGCAAGGATGGCTCCGGCCATGGCGGCAATCTCGCGGCCGCCGAGGCGGCGCAGGATTTCCAGCGGATCGGAGAGATGATCGCGGTGCAGTGCCACCGCCTTCTCGACGGCGGCGATCTTGCGCTTCAGCATCTCGCCTTCCGAACCGGTGCCGGGGCCGACCCAGTCTTCAGCCTTGCCGCCATAAAGAGCGTAGTGAATGGCTGCAGCGATCGTGGTGTTGCCGATACCCATTTCGCCGACGCAAAGCAGATCCGTACCGCCGGCAATCGCCTCCATGCCGAAGGCCATGGTGGCTGCACAGTCGCGCTCCGTCAGCGCCGGCTCTTCGGTGATGTCGCCCGTGGGAAAATCAAGCGCCAGGTCGAAGACCTTGAGACCGAGATCATATGCAACGCAGATTTGGTTGATCGCCGCGCCGCCCGCGGCGAAGTTCTCCACCATCTGCTGCGTGACGGAAGGCGGAAACGGCGTAATTCCCTGCTTGGTGACACCATGATTGCCGGCAAAGATCGCCACCAGCGGCCGGGTTACGGCCGGGGCGCGGCCGGTCCAGGCGGCTAGCCAGAAAGCGATTTCCTCGAGCCTGCCGAGCGCACCCGGCGGTTTGGTGAGCTGCGCATCACGCTCGCGCGCTGCCACAAGCGCCCGGGCATCCGGGCCTGGCAGATCGCGCAGCAATGCGCGGAAATCGTCGAATGGGAGGCCGCTGACGCTCATGAATGCGTTCCTTGTCTTTTCGTCTCAAATCGGGTTCTTTGCGTGCGACTCTATTAATCTTCGGAATCGGCGCAAACAACTCCAAAAGCGCCCGATACTGTCGTGCGTATGGCGGGGAGAGGAAGAAATGCGGGAATATATGCGCGACATCGCACGCGCCGTCGCCTTTCTCAGCCGTATTTCGGTGTCGCCATCCTTCTTCGAAGGCTATGACGGCAAGCTCTCGCATGTGTCCCGCACCTTCCCCCTTGCCGGCCTGCTGATCGTCGTACCCGCCGCGCTGACTTTCGGTGTGCTGCTGGATCTCAAGGCCGATCCGTTGATGGCGGCGCTGCTGACACTCGTCGTGCAGACGGTCACGACCGGCGCGCTTCATGAGGACGGGCTGAGCGATACCGCCGACGGGCTCGGAGGCGGTAAGGACCGCGACCGCGCCCTTGAAATCATGAAGGATAGCCGCATCGGCACCTATGGCGCAGCCGCGCTCATCCTGTCCTTCGGCCTGCGCGGCGCGGCGCTGGCCGCCCTCGCCCGCCACCTGCCGCCTTTCGACTGCGCGATTGCCCTTCTCGCAACCGCCGCATTGAGCCGCGGCGCCATGGTCTGGCACTGGTATGCCCTTCCACCCGCCAAACCTGACGGAGTAGCCGCGTCCGCAGGCAAGCCGGATGGCGATGCCATGCAACTGGCTTTGATTACCGCACTTGGCCTTGCCGTGCTGCTCATAGGTCCTGTCCTCAGCGTTGCAGCACTGGTCGCCTGCCTCCTGGCAACCAGTGCCGCGACACTTCTTGCGACCAGATACGTGCAGCAAAAACTGTCCGGCCACACTGGCGATACGATCGGCGCGACGCAACAGATTTGCGAGATCGCTTCCCTGTGTACTCTTGTCATGTGCGTTTGAAGCATCGATATATGATCTCATGCTGACACCTTGCATCCTTGTCTGCTCCATCGACCAAGCGACCGGCTATTGCTTCGGCTGCGGCCGCACATCGGCGGAGATCGGCGCGTGGATGAACTACAGTGACGACCAGCGCCGCCAGATCATGGAAACGCTTCCCGAACGCCTGACGAAGGTCGAACGCAAGCCGCGCAGGGAAACCCGCCGTCAAAGAATGGCACGGGAGCGCAGCGCCGTATGAACCGCCTGAACATCGTTCTCGCCATTCTCGGCATCGGCCTCGCACTGCTCATCTTCAACAACAATGGCGGCACCACCTTCGGCATGCACAACGACGATTTCGCACGCGTCGTCTATCTTGTGCCGATCGCTGTGATGATGAGCGCAGCGGTCTGGGCAAGCCGCCATACCGTCAGCCAGTCGATCCGCAATCTTCTGATCTGGTTCGTCATCATCATGGCGCTCGCGACCGCCTATATCTATCGCCAGGATGCCGAGCAGGTCGGCAATCGCGTCTTCGCAGGCTTGATGCCCGGCCATGCCGTCGTCGTCACCACAAGTGAAGGCGGCCAGGAAGTCATCCTCCACAAGCGCTCGAACGGCCATTTCGAGGCGCGGGTCAAAATCAATGGCCAGCCGATCGACATGCTGATCGATACCGGCGCCAGCACCATCGCTCTTTCGCCTGAAGACGCCGAACGCGTCGGCATCATTCCGGAAAACCTCACCTATTCCATGACAGTGCTGACTGCGAACGGTCGAGCCCGCGCGGCCCCCGTGGAACTCGGCTCGGTGGCGATCGGCCCGATCAAGCGGAGGGATGTCGAGGCGAGCGTAGCCGAAGCCGGCAAGCTCGATCAAAGCCTTCTCGGCATGAGCTTTCTCGAAACCCTGGGATCGATGCAGATGCAGACCGACGAGCTTCGGCTGCGGGATTGAAGGAAACGAGCGGCCGGATTCGATAGTTCGGCTCGGACCGAAGCATTCGCCGGTGCCTTCACTCTAAAAGACGGGCATATCCGAACACAGGAAGAGTGAGACATCATGGCGCCCGTAAGAACCAATATATCGACCGAACTGCTGCTTCTCCTTGCACTTGCAACCTGCTGGGGCGCCTCCTATACCTTCATCCGCGTCGGGGTAGCGACCATTCCGCCGATCACGCTGATCGCCGCGCGTACCATGATCGCCGGTCTCGTTCTGCTCGCGATCATCCGCTGGCGTGGCCTGAGCCTGCCGAAAGACGCAGCCACTTGGAAGCGTTTTCTCATTCAATCCTGCCTCAACAGCGCCATTCCCTTCACGCTGATCGCCTGGGCGGAACAGACCGTCGATGCTGGTCTCGCGACCATATTGAATTCGACGACACCGATCTTCACCTTCCTGATCGCTGCTTTCGTGCTGCGCAGCGAGCCGATGTCGGGGCGCAAGCTTTTCGGCGTAAGTGCCGGCATGGCGGGGATTTGCCTGATCATCGGCCTCGATGCGCTGAATGGCATGGGCCGTCAGTCGCTGCCGCAGCTCGCCGTCGTTGCAGCATCGGTCTGCTATGCATGCGCGGCCCTGTTCGGCCGCAATTTCAAAGGGTTGGATCCGATGATGCCGGCGGCAGGCTCGTTGCTTTGCGGTGCCGCTCTCCTGATCCCAGCCAGTCTGATTGTCGAGCACCCCTGGCAGATTGCGCCATCCACGGCTTCGATTCTGGCGCTCCTCGGCCTGTCCGTCGTTTCAACCGCCCTCGCCTTCAGCATCTACTTTCGGCTCATTCAAACCCTCGGTTCGGTCGGCACGACCGCGCAGGCCTATCTGCGCGTCCCGATCGGCGTCGGCATCGGCGTCGCCTTGCTCGGCGAACCTCTGTCTCCGACGGCAGCCGTCGGCCTCGTCTGCGTCGTGGCAGGTGTCATGGCCATGACCATCGCACCGCGCAAGCGGATTGCAGCCGGATAAAATCAATCCAGGTCGGCTCGCATGCGCGGATCAGATCGGAAGGGATAAGTCGTCCCATGCGAAAATGAGATTGTCGGAACGCCAGATCGGCCCTGGATCGGTATACTGGCCGATCAATCGCCCTCCGAGCGCCCGATAGAAGGCGATGGCGGGTTCGTTACCGGTGACGACCCCGAGTGCCGCACCCGAATATCCCATGGATGCGAGCTCCTCCATCATTGCCCGCATCAGCCGGCGGCCAAGTCCCTGACGCTTGACGGAGGGATCGACATAGAGCGACTTGATCTCACCGCGTGCCCCGAATGCCGGCTCGGACGGCGCCGCAGTCGCACCGATGCCGACGAGCCGTTCACCTTGCTTGGCCAGAAGCACCCGCTGATCTCCATGCGGATTGGCCAGAATATCGGCCCATCGCGCACGGCGGAAATCTTCATCAAGGACACGATATACCTCGGCAGGCGCAAGATCGCGATAGGTGTCGCACCAGACCGCGCGATGCAGCCTGGCAATGTCGGCGACATCTTCGGCGAGAGCCGGCTTGATCGAGACCTCCGTGGTCATTTCGCATTTCCGATAACGGTGCCGCGCAGCGCACCGACGAGATAGAGCGAACCGGTGACAAGCATCCAGCCGCCGCGCGCAGCAGCCGCCGCGACGGCCCGATCCAGCGCCTTGTGCGGGTCCGGCTCGGCTTCGCAAGCCATCCCCATGGACGTCCCAAGCGCTTCCAACTCGCTTGCGGCATGCGCGCGACCGGAACCGGATGCTTCGCTAAACACAGCATAGGAGACATATCGGGACAGGACTCCCAGAAAGCCCATTGCATCCTTGTCGGAGGCCAGTGCCGCGATGACGACACAATCGCCGCCGATGCCGGGCGAGCGCGTGATATCGCGCAGGACAGCCTCGATATTGAACGGCACATGCGCGCCGTCCATCACCAACGGCAAGGTCTGACGTCCGTGCCGCAGCGCCGGCGGCAGCACGAAGTCAAAGCGTTCCATCCGGCCCGGCAGATGTGCCCTCGCGATCACCGCCGGTTCGAGCAGCCACGCACCGATGGGCCGGCCCTTTGCACCCTCCTCCTGCACGCCTTCGCCCTGTCGACCAAGGTGATCGAACACCAGACCGACCAGCGAAATGTTCGTTTCCGCAATCGTTGCATCTTCGGGAAGATCTGTTCGAAGCACGTCGCAGCCAAGTTCATCGGCCCTTTGCTGCAAGATCCGTCCCGCGGCGTCGCCAGCGGCAAGCGTGGTGGCGAGCGTCGCGCCGGGCTTCAATATGCCGACCTTCTCCCGCGCGATCGCCTCGCGCGTACCCCCGAGAATTTCCGTATGCTCGAGCCCGATATTGATGACGATGGCCACTTCGCCGAAAACCACGTTCGTCGAGTCCAGCCTGCCGCCGAGCCCGACCTCGACCACGACCCAGTTCAAACCGGCATCTCTGAAGACGACGAAGGCGGCGGCCGTTATCACGTCGAACCAGGTAGCGTCCTCTCCGGCAGTCGCTGCCTGCTTTGCGCCCTCATAGCTGTCCAGCACCTGCATGATCGCCTGTGCCAGCGCATCGTCCTCGACCTCACGACCGAGAACGCTGATACGTTCGTTCACACGGTCGACATGCGGCGACGCATAGCGGCCAACCTGCCAGCCGGCCCGCAGCAATCCGGCCTCGAGAAGCGCCGACACCGACCCCTTGCCCTTTGTGCCGGCGACATGAATGGCACGAAAGCTCAGATGCGGATTACCCAGGCGCTGCATGAGATCGAGCATCGGCTCGAGACCGACCCGCATCTCCCCGCGCGGCTTGCGCTCCCAATTGGTCAATTGATCGAGCCGGGAAAGTGCTTGGGATAGCGAAGGATTGGGATCAGCCTGCGACATTGGATGCTTTCTAGGACGTGTGTTGCGGCAGCAAAAGCCGCGGGCTTCCTGCATAATTCCTTAAATCGGCATCGATTTAAGGAATTATGCAGTGAATTTAAGGTACTACAGCGACCTTTGCACGTCATATATGACGCGCGGCGCTGTAGACCCGCCAGCCCGGCATCGCCGTCAGTTCCGCAACCGATAACCGGTTTTGAAAATCCATCCAAGGATGACCAGGCAGATGACGAGGAAAAGCGTGATCATGGCCAGGCTCAGTGCCGGATTGACATCGGCGATGCCGTAGAAGCTCCAGCGGAAGCCACTGACGAGATAGAGGACCGGATTGAGGTGGCTGACGGCCTGCCAGAAAGGCGGCAGCATGTTGATCGAATAGAAGCTGCCGCCAAGGAAGGTCAGCGGCGGCACGACCAGCATCGGGATGAGGTTCAGCTGCTCGAAATTCCCGGCCCATATGCCGATCATGAAGCCGAACAGGCTGAAGGTTACGGCCGTCAGCACGAAGAAAAGGATCATCATGAACGGATGCTCGATCCTGATGTCGACGAAGAAGCTCGCGGTCGCCAGGATGATCAGGCCGATCAGCATCCCCTTGGTCGCCGCCGCGCCGACATAGCCGAGAACGATCTCGGCCATGGCGACGGGTGCCGACAGCACCTCGTAGATCGTGCCCGTAAACTTCGGGAAATAGATGCCGAAGGAGCCGTTGCTGATGCACTGGCCAAGCAGGGTCAGCATGATCAGGCCGGGTGTGATGAACGCCCCATAGGAGACACCCTCGACCAGATTGATGCGCGAACCGATCGCCGCACCGAAGACGATGAAATAGAGTGACGTGGAAATGACCGGCGAAACGACGCTCTGGAGCAGAGTGCGGCGCGTGCGGGCCATTTCGAAAGCGTAGATGGATTTGACCGCTTCGAAGTTCATTTGCCTGCCTCCACCAGCGAGACGAAAATATCCTCGAGCGAACTTTGACGCGTCGAGAGATCCTTGAAGTGAATTCCCTGCTCGGCCAGCTTCGACAGCAGAGCCGCGATGCTCGACTGCTCGTTTTGGGCATCGAAATCATAGATCAGCGTCAGACCGCTCGGTCCGAGCGAAAGCCCATTGCCTTCGAGACGGTGCGGGACGGCGTCCAGCGGCTCGTTCAAATCGAGGATGAGCTGCTTGCGCCCGAGCTTGGCCATTAGTGCCTTCTTCTCCTCCACCAGCAGCAACTCGCCGCCATTGATGACGCCGACGCGATCGGCAGCTTCCTCGGCCTCCTCGATGTAATGCGTCGTCAGAATGATCGTGACGCCGGACGCGCGCAGACGTTCGACCACATGCCACATGTCCTTTCGCAGCGTCACATCGACGCCAGCCGTCGGCTCGTCGAGGAAAAGTATCTCCGGTTCGTGCGAGAGCGCCTTGGCGATCAATACACGCCGCTTCATGCCGCCGGAAAGCTGGCGAAGCATGTTGTCCTTCTTCTCCCAGAGCGAAAGATCGCGCAGGATTTTCTCGATATGTTCAGGGTTCGGCTTCTTGCCGTGCAGCCCGCGCGAGAAGCTCACCGTATTCCAGACCGTTTCGAACTGATCGGTCGTCAGCTCCTGCGGCACGAGGCCGATCATGCTGCGCGTAGCGCGGAAATCGCGCACGACGTCATGCCCGCCGACCGTCACCGAGCCGCTGCTCGGGTTGGCGATCCCGCAGACGATGGAAATCAATGTCGTCTTGCCAGCACCATTCGGCCCGAGCAGCGCCAGGATTTCACCCCGCTCGATATCGAGATCGACACCTTTCAGTGCCTGAAATCCGTTGGAGTATGTTTTCCTAAGATTGCGAATCGAAATGATCGGAGCCATGGTCAGGCAAATTCCGGCTTTTGTGATGAATTTCGCGGCGTTTGCCCGCTATATAACCGGTTTTAAGCTTTGACCACCCCGAGACGACGAAACACAGCGTTCGCTTAACCCAAATAAGCTGTCATCAAATCGTGACCTTGGTCGGGCATATAGCTCCTTAGGTGAGCAACGTTTGTCGCAACTCCGCCCAACGCCTCTTGGCGACACCGTCAGCGCCTGCTGTATTGGCCGATTTATTGCCCTCGCATTCATATTGCATGCATCATTGCAACATGAAGTTCTTTTCTGGAGCAGGCAAGGATCCCCCGTCGTTGCCATGCGCCACTCAAGCCGGCCTAGCCGGCTTTTCTTTTTTTGCCGGCTTACGATCCGAAGAGCGAAGCTCACCAGCTGCCGTTCACGCCGCAGCCCGCCGGCGGCAGGGTCTTGCGCTCGAAGCGAGCCTTCAGCATTTCGCAGCCCTTGTCGCGGATGGGGCCGGGCATCATGGAATTAAGGCCGATGCCGACCTCATCGAACGGATCGTCGGCATAGGCGACATAGGCATACCAGCGGCCGCCGATGACGATGACGATAGCGATCAGTGCGGCGGCGAGCGCTCTTCCCAGGCTTTTCTTTCGTCTCGGCACGTCTTCCATAAAACCCTCTTATGCTCTCGGACAGCCCACTTAAAGCGCGATTCACCCGATAGGTAAATCAGCTTCTCCGTTCGGCAAGGATGGATGCTGTTCCGGCGAACGCCAATCACAGGCTGCAATAGCGCCGGCCGCCCTTCCGATCCCTGAGATCGAAGTGGAAATGGTTCCAATGTTCCGGATTGCTGCCCGGCCCGAGCACCGTATCGAAATAGCGGCAGCTGTCGCTGCGCACCGCCTTGAGCAGCGCACCTTCCCTGAAGGAAAAGAGGCCCTTTCTGCGTATGTCGATCACGTGGCCGTTCTTCAGGACGAAGGTGCCGACGTCGATCGCGTTGCCGTGAGCGTGCTCCGACATCGGATTATAGCGTTGCCGGCTATTGTTCATGCGTCGGCAGGAATAGCCGCCGAGCGGAACGATCGTGCCGATGCCGGACCAGTAGCGCGTGCGCGCCGCCGGAGCGAGCTCGTTCTTCACCCATTTGGCAAAGGCGAGCGTCACTTGACAGTTCAGTGTGACTGCCGGCCTGACGGCGATGTTGCCGGAGAGACCACCGAGCGAAATCGGATAAGGAACCTGGCATGCCGGACCATTCGATATGGCCGGCCTATCCGTATAGACGACGCCCAGGCGCCGCAGCTCCTGACGGCAGGCGATTTCCGAAGGCGGCATCATGCCGGGCGTCGATTGCGGCGCCTCGAACTGCTGATCGAGGCGCGGTATCGGATTTTCGACGCGCGGCAGCATTGCGACCTGCGTTCCCGGCAGCGACCTTGGTATCCGCGATTGGTTGAGTTCGGCCTGTGCGGCCGGGCGCTGAAGAGTGGAGCGGTTGGTCTGCACCGGCGCGTCGGTGCCGATGCCGTCGACCACAGGCTGATCGGACTGACCTTCGGCAATATTCTGCTGTTCTTCCTGTGCCAATCCGACCACCGATCCGGACTGAGCCTCCTCACTCGGGCCGACGCCGAGCTCGGCATCCATGTTGACGCCTTGAGACGGAATGTTCGATTGCTGCGCCAGACCGGATTCGACGTCGGACGTGGTCACGGCCTCGCCGGTTCCCGTGGAGCGAACAGGGCCGCCGTTGTAATTGCTCGAAGCAGAAACGACGGGGTCCCGAACGCCCTGATAGGCGAATTGTCGCTGCTGCACGCTCCGATACGGCTTGATGGAGCCGACGCGCGAGGAACTATCGATGCTGGAGGGCGGCAAGAGACTGTCTGCCGTGCAGGCGACCAGCGCCGACGACAATAGCAATGGCAGCGCGACCCGCCGCAGAATGGGTAAGATGGCCATAGTCCTGATCCGCTGCCCCAGCCACGGTCGGTAACGGTTACAAATCCTAAATGGGAAGGGTGAACGAATGCTTACCGCAGCCGATCGCAATGGTTCGGATCGGTTCCATGCGGACGGGCGGAACGCATGAAGCAATGCTCCCAGCCCACAAGACGTCTCCACGGAAACGCCGGCAAGGCTTTTCCATCCTATCCGGATTGCATAGGTTAAGTTTTGGAATCGGGCCGTGAAACAGGAGCAGATGAATGAACGACAGCGTCAAACCGAGAGGTGAGCTGACATTGCGCACGCTTGCCATGCCCGCCGACGCCAATCCTGCCGGCGATATTTTCGGCGGCTGGGTCATGGCGCAGATGGACTTGGCAAGCGGCATTCGCGCTGCCGAACGCGCGCGCGGCCGCGTAGTGACGGCCGCGGTCAAGGAGATGGCGTTCGAATTGCCGGTCAAGATCGGCGACACGCTGAGCGTCTTCACCGATATCGAACGTGTTGGTCGCACCTCGATCACCCTGAGCGTCGAAGCATGGGCGCACCGTGCCCGTTATAACAGCCTTGAGAAAGTCACGGCGGCGACGTTCATCATGGTCGCGCTCGATGAAAACGGCTCGCCGAAGGCTGTACCAGAGGAGAGCTGACGCGATGGATTCCGCGCACACACCGGAGGTCTACGTCTATATCAGAACGGTCATGAGCATGGTGATCGGCCTTTCGCTCGCCCAGCTCCTGACCCGGCTTGCCGGCTTCGTGCAATCGCCGGGCAAGAACAAGATATACATGGTCCACATCGGCTGGGTATTGTCCATGTTCCTCTTCATCATCCATTTCTGGTGGTGGGAATACCGGCTGCAATCCGTCGCGCAGATCAGTTTCGGCGTCTATCTCTTTCTCATCTGCTTCTGCTGCCTCTTTTACTTCCTCTGCGTATTGCTGAATCCGCCGTCGGTGGAGGACTATGGCGGCTTCGAGGAGTATTTCATCTCCCGCCGTCACTGGTTCTTCGGCCTGCTTGCCGTCACCTACGCCGTCGACCTCGTGGACACGATGCTGAAGGGAGAGGCCTATTTTCGATCTCTCGGCTGGGAATATCCGGCGCGCAATATCGTCTACATCATCCTTTGCATCATTGCCTCGATCACCGCCAACCGGCGTTTCCAGGCAGCATTCGTGGTCATAGGGCTGATCTACCAGATCACATGGATCTTCCGCCTCTACGACGTGCTTCCTGGATAGGGATCACATGGCTTGGGGAGAACCGCTGCGATTCGATGCGCTGCGATTCTTGACCAAGACATCGCCATATTGTTCAGATCGATTGCCGTCTGCGACGCAGATTTGGGGGGACTCTGGCCTTGAAGACAAAGAGCTATGCATTGGGATTGGCGCTTGCTCTTTCGCTGCCCTGGCTTGCTCATGCCGAGGATCCTGCCCCGGGACCGGCCAATACCACGATCGACCTGAAATATTGGGTGGAGTTCGCAAAGCAAGGCAATCCGGCAGCACAATACGGTCTCGGCTATCGCTATGCCAATGGCCAGGGCGTGGAGCAGGATGATGCCCAGGCCGTCGATTGGTATCGGAAATCGGCAGAGCAAGGCAATGCGCAGGCGCAATATGCGCTGGCCTATATGTATGCCAGCGGTCGCGGCGTCGATGCGGATCTGAAACAGGCGAACGACTGGTATCTGAAGGCGGCGCAACGTGGCAATGCAGACGCCCAATACGCCATCGGCTATTCCTTTGCGAATGGCCGGGGCATGAATGTCGACCGGGAAGAGGCCGTCACTTGGTACCAGAAAGCCGCGGCCCAGGATCAGGCACAGGCGCAATATGCACTTGGTTACATGTATGCCAACG
The DNA here is from genome assembly GCA_900468625.1 of Hyphomicrobiales bacterium. Classification (GTDB taxonomy): domain Bacteria; phylum Pseudomonadota; class Alphaproteobacteria; order Rhizobiales; family Rhizobiaceae; genus Rhizobium. The sequence continues at coordinate 10,078 of UBUL01000010.1, read as the reverse complement.
GCCTCGGCGTCCATCAGGACAAGGCGATCGCGCTTGGCTGGTATCGCAAAGCAGCCGATCAGGGCCGGTCCGACGCCCAGTATGCGGTCGGGTACATGTACGACAGCGGCCAGGGCACGGAAGAAGATCAGGAACAGGCCCTCGCCTGGTACAAGAAGGCGGGCGATCAGGGAGACGCACAGGGCTTGTATGCCGTCGGCTATGCCTATGAAAACGGCAGGGGTGTCGAGCGGAACGAAACCGAGGCATATTCCTGGTATCTGAGAGCCGCGGAGAAGGGCCGCGCTGATGCGCAATACGCAGTCGGCTACAGTCTTGCGAACGGATCGGGCGTCGCACGGGACTATCGCCAGGCGCTTGGCTGGTACCGCAAAGCCGCCGATCAAGGACGTCCCGACGCGCAATATGCCATCGGCTATCTATATGCCAACGGTCAGGGCGTGAAGGTCGACGACGTCAATGCGGTCAAATGGTATCGCAAGTCCGCCGAGCGGGGATATGCGCAGGGCCAATACGCCCTCGCCTGCATGTATGCGGGCGGGCTCGGCATCGCAAAGGATAATGCCAGAGCCTTCGAATGGTACGGGAAGGCTGCGGCTCAGGGCCATGCGGATGCGCAATATGCGCTTGGCTACATGTATGACAATGGCCAGGGGACACGGCCGGACAAAGCGGCTGCGGCAAGCTGGTATCGCAAGGCCGTCGACCAGAATAACTCGCGAGGCGAGTATGCCCTCGCCTCCCTCTACTATCAGGGCGCCGGTATCGCCAAAGACTATGGCCAGGCTGCCGAACTGTTTCGCAAAGCTGCGGATCAGGGCGATGCGCGTGCCGAATATGGTCTTGGATATATGTACTATAACGGCTATGGCGTACCGAAGGACTCCACAATCGCTGCCGATTGGTTCAACAAGGCGGCGGCGAAAGGATTGCCGGAAGCACAGCATGGGCTAAGCTATATGGAGGCCAATGGCGAGGGGCCGATCAAGGATCTCGGACCATTGGGCCAAGGGACCGCCGGAAAGAAGGGTGCCGGCGATATGACGGGCTGGGTCATATTTCATTTGCTGATGGTGCTCGTGCCGTGACCGCCGCGAAAAGTTCACCATCGTCGTTCAACGGAATTTCGACCGAGGGTTAGATCGTGAATTGGAAGAAGGGGGCAGTTGGTTTGCTCTTCGCGCTGGCATCCATGGGGTCGGCGCATGCCGACGTCGGACGAAACGGTTATGATCGCGGCGATTTCAAATCCGGCCTGGAGTACTGGCGTCCCCTGGCGAACAAAGGCAATGTCGCGGCGCAGATCAAACTCGGACAAATGTACGAGGAAGGAAACGGCGTCGGGAAAAACCTGACCGAAGCTCTTGGCTGGTACAGAAGAGCAGCAGATCAAGGCAGCGCCGAGGCGCAGTTCAACGTCGGCACGATGTACGATCAGGGCGAAGGCGTCGCCGCCGACAAGAGCCAAGCCGTTCTCTGGTACAAGAAGGCCGCGGCTCAAGGATATCTCAATGCGCAGTACAATCTGGGCGTCGTCTACGACACCGGAGAAGGCGTTCTCAAGGACAAGCCTCAGGCTTTTGCCTGGTACAGCAAGGCCGCCGAACAAGGCGACGCGGATGCGCAGTTCAATGTCGGCACAATGTACGACCAGGGCGACGGCACTTCGAAGGATAAGGCCAAAGCCGTCATGTGGTATCGCAAGGCCGCCGAGCAGGGAAAAGTCGAGGCGCAATACAATCTGGGCATCATGTATCGCGATGGCGAGGGTATCGCCAAGGATGGTGCCGTGGCCTTCTCCTGGTTCAAAAAGGCGGCCGAGCAAGGAGATGCCAGCTCCCAGTTCAATATCGGCGCCATGTATGCCGATGGCGACGGGATCAAGCAGGACGATGCCCAGGCGATCGCGTGGTTCCTGAAAGCCGCGGCGCAGAACGACGTCGAAGCCGAATATAATCTCGGCGTCATGTTCCGCGATGGCGAAGGCGTTGCCAAGAACGGCCCGCAGGCGGTCTATTGGTTCGAGCGGGCGGCGGCACATCGCTACGCCGGCGCCGCCTATAATCTCGCTATGATGTACCGCAACGGCGACGGCATTGCCGCGGATGCAGCCAAAGCAACGGAGTGGTTCCGCAAAGCGAAGCATCTGGGCTATGACGGCGACACGGACGAACAACCGAATGAACCATCGGGCGGACGGACCATTCCGATATGACGGAATGAACGGGCCGACCGATATCGTCATGTCCTGCCGATAGTCCGCCTCCACTCCCGCGAATCGTGGCAAAACTTGAGATGCGTGGTGATGCTGCGTGCTCTGCGACCCCATGCTCGTCAAGGCCCGATCGGCAAAATGTAGGGATTGCCTTGGCGAAAGAAGACATGGAAGACTGTCGCCGCTCCGGGCCTGATTTGCTGCTTCTTCTCTTGCGAGGATAGATCGCCGTGAACCTGAATTATCCCATACCGTCCTTTCCGCGGTTGCGAATGCTTCGCATGGTATTGGTTGCGACCATGATCCTGTCGCCGCTTTCACCGCTGCCGATGTTGGCAAGACCGGCGCAAGCAGCACCCGGCTCCTGTTGGTCGCTGCTGCAGGGCAAGTTCGGTCCGCAGATCGAGAAATCGGTGAACGAAGCCGATCCCTGCCAGAAACTGCCGGGTGTCGATCACAAGGACAAATTCGAGGTGAAGTCGCTCGACGTCTGCGACGCTCCAGGCGGCGGCGTCCAGATCAATGCGCATGCCGACATGGCCTGCAAGTCGCATGGCGTATTGAAGACGACGATCAAGGGTGAGCTGGACGCATCCATGACGGTCGATGTCGGCGCCTGCCGCATCACCGACATGCATCTCGGGATCAACGGTCCGATCGGCGAGCTGATATCTTCCGTCGGCGGACTGCAGGACCTCGCCCGCGGCTTTGCCCAGGCCAAAATCTCGGAGATCTGCGGAAAATAGACAAGAGAGCCGGCGTCAACCGCCGCCCCTCGTCCCACAAACAGGGACAAACCAAATCATGTCTGCATCGCGCTATCCGCTTGCGCGGTGTCCTTGCTGCCGAACCGGACACCTTTCTTCTCGAAGCCGAAGCCTGCGAACAGCGCCACGACGACGGCGACTATGCAGGCAACGATCAACAGCGCAAAGGCATAATCGCCATTCCATTGTTTTGCCAGCCCCGCCTGGATGGTGGCATTGCCGGAAGCCAGCAGATTGCCGAGCTGATAGGCAAATCCCGGGAACGTGCCGCGCACCTCGTCCGGCGACAATTCGTTGAGATGCACGGGGACGATGCCCCAGGCGCCCTGGACGAAAAGCTGCATCAGAAAAGCGCCGATTGCGAGCATCACAGGCCCATGCCCATAGACCCAGAGCGGCGCAACCGGAATCGCCAGGAGGGCCGCGATGACGATGGCTCGGCGCCGACCGATACGTTGTGACAGCACGCCGAAAGACAGACCGCCGACGATCGCGCCGATATTGTAGACGATGGCGATGGCGCCGACCGTATAGGAATCATATTGCCGCTGCGCTTCCAGGAACGTCGGGTAGAGATCCTGGGTGCCGTGGCTGAAGAAGTTGAAGGCCGTCATCAGCAGTACCGCCCAGATGAACAGCGGAATGTTTTCGCGCAATACGGTGAGGAACGACCGCTGCGGCTTGGATTGCCTCTGCATGAAAGCCGGCGATTCCTGCACATTGCGCCTGATATAGAGCACCAGCAGCGCCGGCAACGCTCCGACGATGAACATGCCGCGCCATCCGATAATCGGAAACAGGAGGAAGAAGACGATCGAGGCGATCAGATAGCCGGAAGGATAACCGGCTTGCAGGATCCCCGAGACAAGGCCGCGCGACTCTTCGGATATGGTCTCCATGGTCAGCGATGCGCCCACGCCCCATTCCCCGCCCATGGCGATGCCGAAGAGCGCACGCAACACGAGAAACATCGTCAAGCCGGTCGAAAAGCCGGTCAGAAATTCGAAGACGGAATAAAGCAGCACATCGACCATCAAGGTCGCGCGTCTCCCGAAGCGATCCGCGGCCAGACCGAAGATCAAGGCTCCAAGCGGCCGCATGGCGAGGGTAAGGAAAATTGCGGCGGCGACCGCCGGAATGTCGGTGTGGAATTCTTCGGCTATATGCTTGAGAACGAAAACCAGAATGAAGAAATCGAATGCGTCCAGCGTCCAGCCCAGATAGGCTGCGATGACGGTATTTCGTTGCTGGGGGGACAGGGAGCGTAAGCTATCCAATGCGGTCATCATGATCCTCCGACCGGATGGCGGCGGCGAGGCGGGCAATACCGGATGCCGTCGAAGCTGGGGGAACCCGGCAAGCGGCCGGGCCGACGTTACGGCCCTTGACGCCTGCAAGGATCGCGCTATGCGGACTTTCAGATCGGCGATAACGCATCGGCCGCCCTTGGGTTGTAACATATTTGACATCTTCGGCGAATGGAAAAATCCGCAATTCCGTTTCCCTTTTGTACTCTTTGCCTCTTCACATCCGCGCGATCTGTCTCCATATTCCCCCAATGTCCAAATCACCGAAAAAAACCTCCGCCCCGACCGGTTTCGAAGAGGCGCCGCAGGCACCTTTTGAAGGTGCGCCGCTCAGCGGCAGCGTTGCCGATTGGGTGAAGCAGCTCGAGGCAGATGCGGAAGCGTCGGGCATCGAAACCCAGCGCGAGATCGCTTCCAAGGCCGGCAAGCATCGCAAAAAGGTGGAAATCGCGGCTTCGAAGTCGGGACGCGGCACGTCCATGGGCGGATCGACCGATCCGAGGACACGCGCCGCAGCCGGCCTCAACCCGGTGGCTGGCCTGGATGTTGCACTTGAAGATGCCGACAAGATTGCCGCGAGCGGCGTGACCGCGACGGTGGAGGCGCTATCGAAGCTGATCGAGAGCGGCAATCCGCTTTTCAAGGACGGCAAGCTCTGGACGCCGCACCGCCCTTCCCGGCCGGAAAAGTCCGAAGGCGGCATTCAGATCCGCATGGCTTCGGAATATCAGCCGGCCGGCGACCAGCCGACGGCTATCCGCGATCTCGTCGAAGGGCTGCAAAACGGCGATCGCAACCAGGTGCTGCTCGGCGTCACTGGTTCGGGCAAGACCTTCACCATGGCCAAGGTGATCGAGGCGACGCAGCGTCCCGCAGTCATCCTCGCGCCGAACAAGACGCTGGCCGCGCAGCTCTATTCCGAATTCAAGAATTTCTTCCCGGACAACGCGGTCGAATATTTCGTTTCCTACTACGACTATTACCAGCCGGAAGCCTATGTGCCGCGCTCGGACACCTTCATTGAGAAGGAAAGTTCGATCAACGAACAGATCGACCGGATGCGCCACTCGGCGACGCGGTCGCTGCTGGAACGCGACGACTGCATTATCGTCGCCTCGGTATCCTGTATCTACGGTATCGGCTCGGTCGAAACCTACACGGCCATGACTTTCCAGATGAATGTCGGCGATCGCCTGGACCAGCGCCAGCTTCTGGCCGACCTCGTGGCGCAGCAATACAAACGCCGCGATATGGATTTCATCCGCGGCTCCTTCCGCGTCCGCGGCGACACGATCGAAATCTTCCCGGCCCACTTGGAGGATGCCGCCTGGCGCATCTCCATGTTCGGCGACGAGATCGACGCCATCACCGAATTCGACCCGCTGACCGGCCAGAAGACCGGCGACCTGAAATCGGTGAAGATCTACGCCAATTCGCACTATGTCACGCCGCGCCCGACGCTGAACGGCGCCATCAAGGCGATCAAGGAAGAGCTGAAAATCCGGCTCGCCGAGCTGGAAAAAGCAGGCCGCCTGCTCGAAGCGCAGCGCCTGGAACAGCGTACCCGCTATGATCTCGAAATGCTTGAGGCCACCGGCTCCTGCGCCGGCATCGAAAACTATTCCCGCTACCTCACTGGCCGTAATCCCGGCGAACCGCCGCCGACGCTGTTCGAATATATCCCCGACAACGCCCTGCTGTTCATCGACGAGAGCCACGTCTCGGTCAGCCAGATCGGCGGCATGTACCGAGGCGACTTCCGGCGTAAGGCGACGCTGGCCGAATACGGCTTCCGCCTGCCCTCCTGCATGGACAACCGGCCGCTGCGCTTCGAGGAATGGGACGCCATGCGCCCGGACACGATCGCGGTGTCGGCGACGCCGGGCAGCTGGGAAATGGAGCAATCCGGCGGCGTCTTCGCCGAACAGGTCATTCGCCCCACAGGCCTCATCGACCCGCCGGTCGAGGTCCGCTCGGCCCGCACGCAGGTGGACGACGTCGTCGGAGAAATCCGCGAGACAGCCGCCAAGGGCTATCGCACCCTCTGCACGGTGCTCACCAAGCGCATGGCCGAGGACCTGACGGAGTACCTGCACGAACAGGGCATACGGGTGCGCTACATGCACTCCGACATCGACACGCTGGAGCGCATCGAGATCATCCGCGACTTGCGCCTAGGCGCTTTCGACGTGCTCGTCGGTATCAACCTGCTGCGCGAAGGCCTCGACATTCCGGAATGCGGCTTCGTCGCCATTCTCGATGCCGACAAGGAAGGCTTCCTGCGGTCGGAAACCTCGCTGATCCAGACGATCGGCCGCGCCGCGCGTAACGTAGACGGCAAAGTCATCCTTTATGCCGACACCGTTACCGGCTCGATGCAGCGGGCGATGGACGAGACCAGCCGCCGCCGCGAAAAGCAGATGGCCTACAACAAGGAACACGGCATCACGCCGGAATCGGTCAAGGCGAAGATTTCCGACATTCTCGACAGCGTCTACGAGAAGGACCACGTTCGCGCCGATATCGGCGGCGCCTCGGGCAAGGGCTTTGCCGATGGCGGCCATCTCGTCGGCAACAATCTGCAGACCCATCTCAACGCGCTGGAAAAATCCATGCGCGATGCCGCAGCCGACCTGGACTTCGAAAAGGCGGCACGGCTGCGCGACGAGATCAAACGCCTCAAGGCCGTCGAGCTCGCCGCCATGGACGATCCTCTCGCCCGCGAAGAGGCCAAGAGCCTCGAGGGTGGCAAAGGTGGCCGCCCCAATCCTTCGAGGCTCCGGTCCCCTTCGACAAGCTCAGGCTCCTTCGCACCTCAGGATGAGGGCGGAGCGGGTCACGCGGATGGCAGCCCTCATGGTGAGGAGACCCGCAGGGCCGTCTCGAACCACGAAGGCGGGACGCAGCGCTCCTATTTCGCCAAGCCGAGCCTCGACGAAATGGGGCCGGGCAGCGATGCCGGCACGCCGCTTTTCCGCAAGAATACGCTGGACGAAATGACCGTCGGCCGCACTGAAAAGCCTGTGACGGGCAAGGTGCCGGACAAGCCGATCATCCGGGCGAAGCCAGGTGTCGGCTCCTATGAGGATCCGATCGACGAAAAGCAGCGCAAGGGACGGACGAAGGGCAAGACGGGGCGTCCCGGCCAATAAGGCTGCGGCCTCCGCCCGAAACTGCGGATTTTGCGAGGGGCGTCTGCGGCCATCGAGAAATGTCTTGCCGGTAAGCCGGCAGCACCTGCATGCCCTCATATGAGGAGACCCACGGAGGGACGGAAGGTGCTGGATTGCGCGCCGTCCCATGGTGGGAAGCGACAGCAACCATGGGAGAGAGACCGATGCCAGAGCCTTTCATCGTCCGCCGCGAGACCCATGTCCCGGCGCCGCCTGCCGCCATATTCGCACTGCTGACCGATCCTGAGAAGATCCTGCGCTGGATGGGCACGGAGGCCCGGACAGAGCCGCAGCCGGGCGGCATCTATCTCGTCAACGTCACCGGAGCGCGCGTCGCCCGCGGCTCATTCCGCGAAGTCGTGCCGGTGCATCGCCTCGCCTACAGCTTCGGCTGGGAAGGCAGCGAGGAAGTGCCTCCGGGATCGAGCCTTGTGGAAATCGACCTGATCGAGCAGCCCGAGGGAACCTTGGTCCGCCTTACCCACACCGGCCTGCCGACGGCCGGACAATGTGAGGCCCATGCCAAAGGCTGGGCGCATTATCTCGATCGCATGGCCGCAGTGGCCGCGGGACGCGACCCGGGTCCTGATCCGATGCGGGGTCACGACGGCAGAAGCTGACGACGTCTTGGCGCATCGCCATCGGGCTCGGAGGGCTCGATGCGGCGACGCGTCACCGATCGGTGATCTACAGCCTCCCCGTCGGGATTGTGAAGGTCCGTGCACCGCCATAAAGGTTGCACCGGCAAGGATGACAGCATGCGGCCGCCATGGCATGATCGCGGCATGGATCTGCCCGCCCCTCTTGCCTGGCTGGTCGACGAAGCCGGCACCTCGCCCAGCCCCGAACGCTTTCTGGCCGATCTGGGCGGACACCTGCTGGCTGCCGGGCTGCCGCTCGCCGGCAGCGCCCTGACGCTGGCAGCACCCCATCCGATCATCACGCAGCACACATGGCTCTGGCGCGCCGCCGAGACCGGAGCGGTAACCGAAGCTCTCGGCTTCGCCGGTACGGCGCTCGGACAGGCAGGCCGCGACTGGCTAGGCGATCTCGGCCCGACATGCGAGGAAACGATCGGGATTGCGCCCGGCAATTCCGTGCTTGCCTGGGCCGGCACCCGGCCCTTCACCCCTTCCGAAGTGGACAGCCTGCGCGAGATCGCCCGCTTTGCCGCTGCTCCCTTGGCGGGATTGGCTGCCCGCGCCACGCTATCGACCCTGCTCCAAGCCTATCTTGGCCGCAGAAGCGCGGCGCGCGTGCAGGCAGGCGCGCTCAGCCGCAACGGCGGCGAGACCATCCGCGCAGCCCTGCTTTGCGCCGATCTGCGGGATTTCACCGCTCTTTCCGAAGCGACGGAACCGACCGTCATGATCGCGGCCCTCGATGCCTGGTTCGACCGGGTCGCCGGCGCAGTGCACGCCTTCGGCGGCGAAGTGCTGAAATTCATGGGCGATGGCGTGCTGGCAATTTTCCCGGTCACCGCAACACCGGGGGAAGCCTGCGAAGCGGCCTTGCGCGCCGTCACCGCCATTCGCGCCGGCATGGCGCATCTTGACGCGACACGGACAAGCCAGGGCCTGCCGCCGCTCCCCTTCGGCGCCGCCCTGCATTTCGGCGACATGCTCTGGGGCAATGTCGGCGCCGCCGACCGCCTCGACTTCACCGCCATCGGCCCCGCCGTCAACCTGGTTAGCCGGCTGGAGGGCCTGTGCAAGCCGCTCGGCCGCACTGTGCTGATCTCGGGCGCACTTGCGGCGGAGACGACGATGCCGCTGCTGGCCTTGGGGAGTTATGAGCTGCGGGGCATTGCGGCGCCTTGTGCGGTGTTTACGTTGGCGGAAAGCTGAAACTGTAGGCTGAAATCGTCAGACCTGAGCGATATCTGATTGAAGCCCCGCCTTAACGGCAGCCTGAAAATGCGAAGCGCCGCCCGTCAGCCAAAATGCTTCCGTGGTGCTGGCAAGAAACTCAGCGAAGAGCTTGCAAGCATCGGCGCGACGTACGCCGCCAATGACCTCCATCGCTCTCGCAACATGGCGAGGCGGCGAATTTTCGAGCCTGACTTGCCCGCATCCGCCATATGCATCGGGCATCGCAAACACAAGTCGAGTTATCGGCAAATGCAACATGGTGCCAAAGCACATGATGCAGGGCTCCAGCGTCGTATAAAGCGTCAGACCGTCGTTCCGCGAGAACGTGTAATCGCCTGTAAATACTTGATGAAACAGATTCATCTCCGCATGGTTCAAATGATTCGAGACCATGGTCTTATGGGATCGCCCCAGAATTTGCGTTCCCGACGCAAGCACAGCGCCCACGGGAAATATGCCTTGACCCAGAGCAACTTTCGCCTCGGCTAAGGCAAGCCCCATCATGTGATCGTCATCCGGTTGCATGATACGGTCCTGCATCTTCGATTATTACTGGTTGTATTACCGCAAGATAACGACTTTAACAAAGGTGGCAACGGGCGCTCCATATCCCAAGGGGGCGGCCCGGGCGCTCGATCATTGCCTTACCAATAAGAAGCACGCTTATTGTGAGATCTGAAAATAATAGATTTGTCGGTTAATCGAAGCGGCGGCCATCAACCCCTTGAAATTCCCCACCCTATCC
>UBUL01000036.1 GCA_900468625.1 Hyphomicrobiales bacterium | reverse complement strand
CCTATCTCTCAGGTCGGGCACTTAAAATGATGAGCATATACTTTGGTATAATGGCGATGCACCATCGCCTGATTGCGTCCCTTCAGTGGTTGTGACAAGACGGCCCTGCCTGCGCAACATGATGCGAAGGCTCACGAAACCAGCAGATCAAGAAACCAATGGACAGCTACCCTAGTCGCTGTCCGGTTGTGGATTTATTCCGCGTCCGGACGGTCATCGCAACAACCTGGATCGCTACCGGCATTCGCCGGGCGAGCGTCGGCCTGGCTTAGCTTGTCCGGCTCGCCCTCCGGATCGGCCGGTAGGCGTCCGAAGAGGTGAGCCATGAACAACATCGTTCTTTTCCGCGGACGCACGCTCGCAACCAAGTTTTCGGCCCCGCGCGCTTTCGCCGGCATCCGTCCGGCGGAACGTTCCGTATCTTCGCAGCGTCCGCGCCTGATCGCCGTTTGGCACACCAATCCCCATACCGGAAAATTGGAATGCTTCTGGACGATGGAAAGCGGCGCCGTCCTCGATGAGGAGGACAGCTGTCGGGCGGCCTAACCATCATATGTCAAACAAGCCATGCGGCACCGCGTGTGCGGTATCCTATGGCCGTGCTCTTATTGGTAACATCCTGTTTTCAAGGAGTTATACATGGTTTTCATTGCTAACGATCAACGCGAGCGCAGCGCTGTTGCCGCATTGACGGGTGCGCGCATCCTGCCGAACGGCTACGATCTCGCCGCCTTCGCTTTCATCGCCGCCGCCACCTATCTCGCGCTTCATGGTGTGGCTGAGATGCGTGCACCGCTGGCCGGCCTGTCCGCGGCGCCGCTGTCACTCGACCCGGCATATCTGCCCGAATATGCCCTGCGTACGACCCTGCGCATGATGGCGGCTATCATCGCCTCGCTCATCTTTACCTTCGTGGCTGCAACACTTGCAGCCAAGAGCTGCCGCGCAGAGAAGATCATCATTCCGGCTCTCGACATCTTGCAATCCGTTCCGGTGCTCGGCTTTTTGACGTTCACCGTCACGTTTTTCCTGGGCTTGTTTCCAGGAAGCCAGCTTGGTGCGGAATGCGCCTCGATCTTCGCGATTTTTACCGCCCAAGCATGGAATATGGCCTTTTCCTTCTATCAGTCGCTGCGGACGGTGCCGCGCGATCTCGATGAGGTCAGCCGCGGTTTCGGCCTGTCGAGCTGGCAGCGCTTCTGGCGGCTGGAGGCTCCCTTTGCCGCGCCTGGCCTCGTCTGGAATACGATGATGTCGATGTCTGGCGGCTGGTTTTTCGTGGTTGCCTCGGAGGCGATAACCGTAGGCGATACCACCGTGCAGCTTCCCGGGCTCGGTTCCTGGCTGGCAGTCGCCATCGACAAGCAGGATTTCGCAGCTGTCAGCTGGGCAGTGATTGCCATGGCAATCGTTATCCTGCTCTACGACCAGCTCCTTTTCCGTCCGATCGTCGCTTGGGCCGACAAGTTTCGCTTCGAACAGACGGCTGGGCAGCAGAAGCCGCGTTCCTGGGTCTATTCGCTGATCCGCCGCACGCGCCTTTTGAAATATGTTACCGCGCCGTTTGCCGCCGTATGGGGCCGTTTGATGCTTGTCAGGCTGTCGCCCATGTCCCGGCCGGCAGCAAGGGAACGAGATGGTCAGCAAACCATCAGCCGGATCATTGATTTCGGGTGGTACGCCCTGATCGCGGCTGTCGGCGCCTGGAGCGTCTGGGATGCCATATCGTATCTAAGCCAAACGCTGTCCTGGGGCGATGTCTGGATCGCTTTCGCCGGTGGGTTCGTCACGCTCATTCGAGTTGCCGTTCTCATTGCCGTTGCCAGCGTGATCTGGGTTCCGATCGGAGTATGGATCGGTCTTCGGCCGGCAGTCGCCGAGCGTGTGCAGCCTCTGGCCCAATTCCTGGCCGCGTTTCCGGCGAACGTCCTCTTTCCCGTCGCGGTGGTTGCCATCGTTGCGACAGGCGCGAGTCCGAACATCTGGCTATCGCCGCTGATGGTGCTGGGCACGCAATGGTACATCCTGTTCAACGTGATCGCCGGTGCCAGCGCTTTCCCGACGGATCTGCGGGAAGCGTCCTCCGTCTACAGATTGCGTTCCTGGATCTGGTGGCGGCGTGCGATACTGCCCGGAATATTCCCTTATTACGTGACGGGAGCGCTGACGGCTTCCGGCGGTTCGTGGAATGCGAGCATCGTCGCCGAACTGGCAAGCTGGGGAAACACGAAGCTCGAGGCCTTCGGGCTTGGCTCATACATCGCGAAGGCGACGGCAGCGGGTGATTTTCCGCGGGTCATCCTCGGCATCGTCGTCATGTCGGTTTTCGTCACTCTTTTCAACAGAACGCTCTGGCGGCCGCTCTACGTCTACGCCGAACGCCGTCTGCGCCTCGATTAATCACATATCGGAGAAATGAACATGGAAAACGCTGTCATCTCCAAGAAGGGCGAATTTGCAAAGAATTCGCCGCTGGTTTTCGCCAAGCAGGTCTGCCAGACCTACGACAAGGGAGCCTCCGGTTCGCTCGTCGTGCTCGATAACGTCGATCTCCAACTCTATCCCAACGAAATCGTCGGGCTGCTTGGTCGTTCCGGCTCGGGTAAATCCACGCTGCTGCGCGCTATCGCCGGCCTTATTCGCCCGAGCAAGGGCGATGTCACCTTCGAGGGTAGGCCCGTGGTCGGGCCGAACTCCGACGTTGCCGTCGTCTTCCAGAGCTTCGCCTTGTTTCCGTGGTTGACCGTGCTGCAGAACGTCGAGGTCGGCCTCGAGGCTCAGGGCGTGGCACCAGCGGAGCGGCGCAAGCGTGCGCTGGCCGCCATCGACCTGATCGGTCTCGACGGCTTCGAAAGCGCCTATCCGAAGGAGCTGTCGGGCGGCATGCGTCAGCGTGTCGGCCTTGCCCGCGCGCTCGTCGTTCGCCCCAAGGTCCTTTTGATGGACGAACCCTTCTCCGCGCTCGACGTGCTGACGGCTGAAACTTTGCGCACCGATCTGCTCGATCTGTGGTGCGAAGGCCGCATGCCGATTGAGGCCGTCCTGATGGTGACCCACAATATTGAGGAAGCGGTGCTGATGTGCGACCGCATCCTGATCTTTGGATCGAATCCAGGCCGCGTGATCGCCGAAATCCATGTGGATCTGCCGCAGCCGCGCAATCGTCTCGATCCGGCATTTCGCATGCTCGTCGAAGACATCTATGCCCGGATGACCGTAAAGACCGGTGCGCCAACGCGCGAAGGCTTGTTCCCTGGTACGGGCATTGCCATGGCGTTGCCGCGTGTGTCGACCAATCTGATGTCCGGTCTCATCGAGACGGTCGCCGCCGAGCCCTATCGCGGGCAGGCCGACCTGCCGCCGCTGGCAGCCCATCTGCATCTCGGCATCGACGATCTGTTCCCTGTCGCCGAAACGCTGCAGCTTCTGCGGTTTGCCGATCTGGAAGGGGGCGACATCAAGCTGACTGCACCCGGCCTGCGTTTCTCCGATAGCGATGTCGACGAACGCAAGAAGCTCTTCGAGCAGCATCTGGCGACCTACGTGCCGCTCGCGGCGCATATCCGTCGCGTGCTCGATGAGCGGCCGACCCATCGCGCGCCTGCGCGCCGGTTCCGCGATGAGCTGGAGGATTACATGTCGGAAGACTATGCCGACACGACCCTCAAGGCGGTCACGAACTGGGCTCGCTACGCGGAATACTTCGCTTACGACGAGAATGCGGATCTGTTTACGCTGGAGAACCCGAGTTGATATCCATATCCGAAACGGATGCAACAGCGTCGCCGCCGGCTGAGGCGGCGACTGGCCGCGCGACGTTTCCGAATTTGATAAGCCACCAAGGCAGGGTCTAGCGCATGAGAATCCGGCAGGCCGCCCATCTCGGCGATCTGCGTTTGCGCGGCCGACGCCGCCAACGCCAACATCTCTTCAGCCGTTATGTGGGAAACGACAATCATGACCGTCGTCGCACTTGACCAGGTTACTGCGATCGTCATTGCCGAGCAGCCCGATGACGCGGCACTGGAGCAGATCGTCGGGCGACCGAGCCTTGAACCGCTGGTGACAGCGGCGCGCCGGCGTGCCGAAACTCTCATCGAGTGAAATCGATGCTGTATGAAAGCCATATCAGCGAGCGCCGCAGTTGTCTTGGAGCTACAGGTCAGGCAATTTTCCACCTCCACATGCAATGCCGCGAGAGCGCTGATGTTGGAGTGCAGGGGATGAGGCGCGAGTTTCTGAAATACCTCTTCGAGATGCCTTTGCTTTGGCTCGGCATCACGGTTCTTGCCGGTCTCATTTTTATCGGCGATACGATCACCGATTTGGAGATCGCCTTTGCCGTTTTGTATGTCTCCGTCATCTTGCTGGCGGTCTACTCCGGGCGGACCGGGGCTATCGCGATGGTCGGTATTGTATGTGCCGCACTGACGATCATCAGCTATTTCCTGACGCGCCATGGCGCTTCGCAAGCAGGTCTGATCAACGGCATCCTCAGCCTGGTAGCGATCGGCGCAACTACTTATTTGGCAATCAGGATCGAAATGCTCGATGCCAGGGCGAGACAGGCGCAGTCGGAGCTCGCGCGCATGTCGCGTCTCATGATTGTCGGCGAGCTGGGTACTTCCATAGCCCACGAGGTCAGCCAGCCGATCACTGCAATCGCAGCAAATGGCAATGCCGCGCTTCGATGGCTTTCTGCAACGCCAGCCGACCAGAGCGAGGCCCGCCGTGCTATCGAGCGGATCGTGGCGGATGCGAGTCGGGCCGGCGATGTCATCGGCCGCGTTCGCGGGCTGGTGGCGCGATCCTCGCCTTCGCGCGACATGATCGATCTGGTCGAGGCAATCAACGACGTGCTGGAACTCGTTCGCAGCGAAATCCGCCGGAATCAGATACTCTTGCGCACCGAGTTGGCGGGCGATTTGCCGCTTATGGCCGGCGATCGCGTCCAGCTCCAGCAGGTGATCCTTAATCTCGTCATGAATGCGATCGAGGCTTTGGTGGAGGTCGAGGCAGAAGCACGCGAGCTGCTTGTCAGCGCCGCTGCGGACGAACGGAAAGTGACCGTCAGCGTGCGTGATACCGGTAGTGGCATGCCACCCGAGAGGCTCGAGAGGATATTCGAAGCTTTTTATACGACGAAGCCAAATGGCATGGGTATGGGGCTTGCCATTAGCCGGTCGATCATCGAGGCGCATGGTGGTATCCTTTATGCGGCACCGAATTTTCCACATGGAGCCGTATTCGGTTTCACCTTGCCGCTCGAGGGAAAAACAAGAGGCTAGGACATGCAGGGGCAGCGACTGACCGTTTACGTGATCGACGACGATCCATCCGTGCGTGACGGGCTGGACAGCCTCTTGCGCTCCGTAGGCTATGAAACGCGTGGCTTTGCATCGCCGCGGGATTTCCTGGCGTCTTCGCGGTCGGAGGGGCCAGCTTGCATCGTGCTCGATGTCAGAATGCCGGATGCGAGTGGCCTGGATTTTCAGGGCGAGCTCGTAAGAATGGGTTATCCGATCCCGATCATTTTTCTCACCGGACACGGCGACGTGCCGATGTCCGTCAGGGCGATGAAGGCGGGTGCGGTGGAGTTTCTTCTCAAACCGTTCCGAGAGCAGGATCTTCTCGATGCCATCAGGCAGGCTCTCGAGATCGATCGTGTTCAGCTTCGAAAGCAGGCGGCGTCAGCCGATCTATACGAGCGCTTTTCAACACTCACGACCCGCGAACGCGAGGTGATGACGCTCGTCGCGCGAGGCCTTCTGAATAAGCAGATCGCCGCCGAGATCAGCCTCAGCGAGATCACCGTGAAAGTCCATCGGGGCCAGGTCATGCGCAAGATGCGCGCCGATTCCGTCGCGGATCTCATACGGATGGCGGATAATCTGGGACTGACGGATGGTAAAGCCGGCGATGTTGCGTCGGGAGTGCGCTAGAGTTTCCGCTTTTCTTCAGATCGCTAAAATGCCCCATCCTCTTGCTTCTCTACGCATTCCCGGCGGAAATTTCACACGCATTTGTCCGGTCGCATGGAATGCATGGCCAAGTGTCTTGCCGCGTTGTCGTGGATTCAGCCTTGTGGAGCAGTGAGCGTTCCTTGATGAAAGATCATTTGCCACCGCCCGTCGATGCGCTGCCAGATGGAGCTCCGTAGAGTGTGCCACTCCGGACCATTCTCGTTGGCCCGCCGGATGCTTCTATATGTGACGAGGACGGCATCTGCCGAGATCGGCCGAAAGGTATAGTCGCGGGAAATGATGGGAGGAGAGGGCCTTTCCGTCTTTTCTGCCGCCAAGTGTGCGACAAGCTCGTCTCTGTCAGCATATACGGTTCCAGAACTCCCAAATTCCACCAAGCCTGCCGCGAGGAGCTCTGCCACGGCTGTCGGCGACTGGCGGATTTCCGGAAGATGCAGCTTCTCCTCGAGGCTGCGAATCACTTCAAACTCATGCGAGAGAGCGTTCATGGTATCGGTGGCCTCCATTTGACGCCGGCATTCGTTCGTTGTGGATTTCAGCATATCACGCGAGCAATATCAGGTCTCTCTCGCGTTCGATCCTGTGAGTTTGATCACTATCGGCTTCCCTGGACTGCTCCAGCTCATTGGCAAAGAGCTCGGCGGCGTAACGTCCTGCCTGTGTCCTCTCATCTTCGATGACGGCAGCTATCCGCCGAAATAATTCCAACTCGAAGCTGTCTGCGCTACCCGATGAATTCGGCCGTGCCAGTCGCGCTCCACCGTCAAGCCGGACCGCCGATACGTAAAATTCATCTTCGTAACCGGCTCCAGCCGATGTCAATTCCGCATGTCCGTATAACAGCAATCCCGTTTCCCATCGATCGAACAGGCGGATGCTGAGCTCATCGAATGAATACTCGCAGGAGAAGGCCGGAACGTGCATCGTCATTCTCCCATCTCGGCAATCTCGGCTGATGGTGCGGATGTCACGGCGACAGCAGCCGCCTTCAAAGCGCCCGATGGTGTGTCGGCAATGGTATTCGGCTTTCCTGGCATCAACGGCCACTCCCTCGATATTCCTTGGATCCGTCGCCTGTCCGGTTTCGCGGGCTTCGTGCAGGATTTGCGGCCTGCTCGGGCTCATTCCATTCAGGGTCAACTGCTTCTCAAGGCAAGGCTGCCATTCGACACGATATATGTCAACATTATTTATGTTTATCCGTGTCAATGGGGTATCGAAGATGTTTTGTGCCTGTGCAGATCTTTTATTTCCGGGCGATATGGCCGCAGATGCGGCCAATGATCGTCAGCCGATCCAGCTCAACGGTGAATGTTTCCAGGGCCGGATTGTCGGAGATGATCTTGACCTGGCCCGGTTGCGTGAAGGGAACGCGCTGCAGGCGTTTGATCTGCGGTTCCGTGTAGCCGTCGCTGATGGCGTAGACGGTATCGGTGGTCATCTGGCTCTGTGAGAGATCGACGATGACGCGATCGCCCGGCATATAGGTCGGCTGCATGGAGTCGCCGATCACTTCCATGATGATCGTATGGCTCGGCGAGGCTTTTGCCTCGTTCCGCAGATAGCCGGTGGGGATCAGCCATTCCGCGACGATTTTATGCCCGGCGACATTGCCGGAGCCGACTGGGAGATTGATGACTTCGCCGACGATGCCGCTGCCGGCGCCGAGTTTGACGTCCACCTCCGGCGTTGCGCCTTCGATCTGCGGCTTCCAGTGCTCGCGGCTATAGCTGAGTTCGTTGCCGCTCTCGGCAAATCCGTCCTGATCCTGCTCGTCGGGGTCGAATGACATGACGATGTTCGGCGCCGGGCGTGCGGCTTTGCGCAAGCCTTCGCCAGTCAGCAGATAGGCGGCCGTCGTGCCGAATTTTTTCGCGTAGCGATTGGCAACCTCGGCGCTGAACTCGTTCTGACCGTTTTCATGCGCGCGATAGGTGGACAGGCTCACGCCCAGCGCTTCCGCCGCCTTCGTTGCTGATGGATAATTTGCGGCTTCGCGCGCCGCTCTCAGTCGTTCGCCCATGGATTTCTGCATCTTCCAACACTCGCAAAATTTTTGACATAAATCATGTTGACGATAACATTATTATCAACATAATTTGTGTTTATCAAGATGCCTGCGGTGTAAAGCGCAACTTGGCGAGTGAGCGGATTGGTGCTGCATACGGCAGGGAATGTTCTAAGAGGTGAAGGCATGATCAAAGGCAGCGTGATTAGGAGGGCAGTGCCCCAGGCTGGATATTTCGATCGCTTCTGGGGATGCCCTGGCTGTCTCCGAATCCTGTCGATTGCGGAGATCATCGAACTGCATTGCGAAGATTGTGACGCAGCCGTCGAGCCTGCGGAAATGGCGGAGGCCAAATCCATCGCAGAGACCGCCGACGAGGAGATGCTGCCATGATCGAAATGCTTCAGGGTTTTCTCGCTTGCATCGGCGCGGCGTTGTTTTTCGTCACCGTATTGGTGGCGACAATGCGGCTCATTTGGAGGTCGCCAGTTCCATCCCTTGAGGATGAAGACTACGGCGCTCCAGAGGGCGATCAATTCCATTTTCGGATCGTAGAAGATCCGGCTTCTGCCCGGAGAGGCCCATCAGACGGCTGAAACTCCGCAAGCCGTAGCGCATCGAAAAGCTAAAACCCAATCGGAAACTCTACACATAGACCTGGCAGGTAGGCCGGGGGAGGTTGCTATGAACGAATTTCAAATCGGAACCGAAGCCGTCGCGGGTGGCCATCTCGGCTGGATCCGCAAGGTGCACCGAGCGACAAACGAGATCCTTAAAGACGGCAGGGGCGAGCCGATCGTCTTTGCGACACAGGATGCTGCGAAGGCTGCAGCCGGTGAGGCAATGATTGCCTATCTCAACACGCCGATGCTGCGCGATGGGGCGAGGGTGGAAGCGATTTCAAAGGCAGAGGCTTTCTTCAAACCCAAATTCGCCGCGGCTGCCGGCGCGGCCGGCCGTACCGCCTGAGCTGTGCTGGGATGAAAGAGGCGCAAAATTCACCAACAAAAGGAGTCGAACGGCTATGAGCAAAGGCAGGCTCGATCTTCTTCTTGATGGGCTCGGCATCAAGTTGGTTCCTGTCCATCGGCGCCGCGCACCGGCGCAGAGCCACGCACGCGGTACGATGCAGGAAATCCGTGGCCGCTATGGCGATGGCCATTTGGTCTTCGTTCTGCGGTGCATCAGGCAGACCGGGAGCAATCGTGACGAACTTTGGTCTGATACGATCGGTGCGGTGTCCGATGTTCTCGCGCAGCGCCAGGATTGGGCGCTGCAGCGCCCAGGCGATCTGTTGGGCGCTTTCGATAATATCGCGCTCGCTTCGTTGCGCACGGATGCGGTGGCGCGCCGGCCTTGGCCCGTTCGCGCGACGTTGCGCACGCTGATCTATCAGGAATTGGAGAAACGACTTGATGCACCGGTCCGCCTCGCAGTTTGATGATTTGTCCGATCGCGCGGCTGAGATCGCCGACCTGAGCCTGATTATGCGTGCCCGTTTCATCGAGGCTGCCGATACGATGGTTCATCTCGATGTGCGCGGTGTCCGCCCCGACAGGATGCGGACGCTTTGGCCGGAGGTGTTGCCGGAGCCGATAGTTCATACCGATATTCGCGTTCGTTATCGCCCGAGTGCTGCAGCCATCAGCCGGGCGGAGGAAGTCCTGCAGGAATGGTTGCGTGTTTACGTCACGGACGAGGAACGGCGCATTCTGCTTTCTCGCTGGTCCGTTTGTCTTGCCGCGCCCCATGTTGCCGGATCCTTTCGGGATTTCTGCGCGAGAACCGGCCGCGTACGCCGCACGGCCGAGCGGCGCATTCAAAGCGAGTTCCAGAAGCTTTCGGGCGCGCTTCTCGCTATCTCCCCGATGTTGCAGGAACCGGACTGGTCGCGCATATCGCCGATGATGCCGAATTCGCGTGGTGGTCTCGACCGGGTAAGGCCTCCGATGCCCAGGCATGAAACCCATTGGCTGCCGGATGACGCGCGACCCGTTTTCGATGCGGCCAGTCCGGAACTTGCCGAATTGGCCAGGCGACTAGAGCGCGGAAACCGCCGGCGCGCCAGGATGAAAGCTTAGTTTCAGCGGCAATTGCGGTCCGAACCCGCATTGCGGCCGAAACTACCAATATCTCCGATCGGTGACTTTCTTTACTCGAACGCAAAGACACCGGCGGGACGCGTTCTTGCCGCATCTTCACCGAAATCCGGGACAGCGTATTCTGCCAGAGGCTGAAGTCGTGATTTCGGCAGATGGGCTCGCCATGGATCGCCGATCAAAACCGCGATTCCTTGCGCAAGGCAGCAATCCAGAAATGCGATGACGCTCTTTGCAAGTGCTGCTTCATAGAAAAGATCGCCCACGCATATAAGGTCGACTTTTGGCGGCTTCCCTTTCGTCAAATCGCCGAGCATCGTGTCGATCGTCACTCCATTGAGTGCCGCATTGAGCTCAATGGCCAAGATCGCATAGGGGTCAACGTCGGTGGCATGGACTTTCGCCGCACCTGCCTTTGCGGCTGCAATCCCGACGATTCCCGAACCGGCGCCGAGATCAAGCACACGAAGACCGGCCACTCGTTCCGACCTATCCAGAAGATAGCGGGCCAAAACCAGGCCTCCTCCCCAATAATGCGCCCAATAGGGTGAGCCGAATTGCGGATCCCGCTCTGCGAGGCGCCGTAACCCGCTTTGCGGACCTGCTTTATGCAGGCGAATGTCCGGAATGCCGGGAACAGTTTGGACCGGAAGATTGGCGGCGATAAACCGTCGAATCCGATCCGGGCTGGTGGCATCATCCGAACCGCGCTCCAATGTTTCTCCGTGTTTTGCCGAGATTCCCATCTGGCGGTCCTTGCATATCTTGAACTTTGATCTGGCCTTACTCCAGCGGGAGCATGGCACGGATGGGCTTGAGGTCTTTCCTTGATTGATTTCGATCGCCGATCTCAGGTATTTTCGCGAATTGAAGGCTATATCGCTGAATCCGTCGGACTGTAAAATCCGGTATTTGAGCGCGATTTCAATCTGTTATTCACAGCGTCCGTCAAGGCCCACATTTCTTGCGTGTCAGTCGTCCTTAATGGGTGTCGCCAACTGCACCGAATTAGAGTATTCATTTTGGCATGATGAGAACAGTTGCAGCGACGCACTGTTGACCGCAGGCGATGTTCTGAGCCGCTTGCTACCTTCAAAATCCCATCGGAAATTATGAAGCATGTCCAATGCCGATAAGCCGGTCGCGCCGCGCAAGCCGCGCGCGCGCCGTCGCAAGGCCGTTTCCGCCGACGATACCCCGCTCGACTATATGTTGAAAGTGATGCGCGACGACGAGGCGGATCAAAAGCGACGCGATGAAATGGCGAAGATTGCGGCCTCCTATGTTCATCAGAAACCTAGCGAACGCTCTGGCGCCGGGGCCAAGGGAGGCCGCGGCGTCACCATCGACCTAACCAATGCCACGGATGAGCAGCTTGCGATACTCGAATCTCTCTTCGGTCCGCTTGCCGGATCCGGCGACGATGATGGCAGCGATCGAGGAGGAGAGGGCAAAGCGGATAGCTGAGCGTGAGCGGGCAGAGGTCGCCACCCGGATTGCCACCGATGCCGAGCGAATTCGCGCCAACTGCCAGTCGCTGACCAGGTTCGTCCGGGAGGCCTGGCATGTCGTCGAGCCCTCGGTCGACTATGTCCATGGCTGGCACATCGACGCCATCTGCCTGCATCTCGAGGCGGTGACTTCGGGTGAGATTACCCGGCTGCTGATCAATGTGCCGCCAGGCACGATGAAATCGCTTCTGTGCGGCGTCTTCTGGCCCGCGTGGGAATGGGGGCCGAAGGGCAAGCCGCAGATGCGCTATCTCGGCGCCTCCTATTCGGAACATTATGCAAAGCGCGACAATAGGCGCATGCGCGACCTCGTCGCGTCTGAATGGTATCAGACGCTCTGGGGCGACCGCGTCAAGCTGACGCGAACCGGCGAGATGGCTTTCGCCAATAGCTGCACGGGTTCGCGGCTGGGGGTGCCGTTCTCGAGGTTGACGGGCGGACGCGGCGATCGCGTCATCATCGACGATCCTCATTCTGTCGATGGGGCGGAATCGGAAGCGGAGCGGCTGTCGACGGTTCGCACCTTTCGCGAATCCGTGCCGACGCGGCTCAACGATCCCCAGCGGTCGGCGATCGTCGTCGTGATGCAGCGGTTGCACGAGGCGGATGTCTCCGGCACGATTCTGGCGCTTGGGCTCGGCTACGAGCACCTGATGCTGCCGATGGAATTCGAACCGGAACGCCGTTGCAGGACCTCGATCGGATTTGCCGATCCGAGGACGGAGGAGGGCGAGCTGCTTTTTCCGCAGCGTTTTCCTCGGGCGGTCGTCGAGCGGGACAAGATCCCGCTTGGCTCCTATGCGGTGGCCGGCCAGTTTCAGCAGCGGCCTGCGCCTCGCTCTGGCGGTCTATTTCAGCGCGGCGATTTCGAGATCGTCGAGGTGCTGCCTTCAGGTGCAAGGCGTTGTCGCGCCTGGGATTTCGCCGCTTCGAAAGCGCGCCCCGGCCGCAAGCCGGACTGGACCGTCGGTCTGCGCATGGCTTTGATCGATGGTGTTTTCTATGTCGAAACCATCGCGCGGGGGCGCTGGTCGCCCGCCGAGGTGGAACGCAATCTCAAGAACACTGCATCGCAGGACGGGCCGACGGTGACGATCCGCATGCCGCAGGATCCGGGTGCGGCCGGCAAAGCTGACGCGGAAACCAAGATCAAGCTGCTGGCTGGCTTTCCCGTGAAAGCCATATCTCCAACCGGCGACAAGGCTACGCGCGCCAAACCGGCGTCGGCACAGGCTGAAGCGGGGAACGTCAAGCTTTTGCGCGGGGACTGGAACGAAGCATTTCTCGATGAGATCTGTGCCTTTCCAAACGGGCAATTCGACGACCAGGTCGATGCCTTCGCCGATGCTTTGAACGAACTTGCGCTGAGTTCGTCCTTCAGCTTCAGCAACTTCTAGGCTCGACTGGTACGAGCCCCTTCATCACAAGACATCAAGGACAATCCATGGGGCAGGTATTCTCGATGGTTCGCGACGGATTGATGAGCCTTGCATCCCGCATGGGCACCGACCGCGACAAGGCGGCATCGGTTTTCTACACGCAGCCGATCCTGACGGACGAGCAGATCATCGCCGCTTATCGCGGCTCCTGGCTGCCGCGCAAGATCGTCGATATTCCGGCGCTGGATAGCTGCCGGAAATGGCGAAACTGGCAGGCGGCAGGCGATCAGATCGGCCTGATCGATGCCGAAGAGCGCCGGCTCAATCTACGCGGCAAAGTGCTGGAAGCGTCTACGAAGGCGCGTCTTTTCGGTGGTGCGGCCCTGTTCATCGGTTCCGAGGATGCCGATCCGGCATTGCCGCTCGAGGCGGAGCGGATCGGGAAGGATGGTATCAAGCACCTTACCGTGCTGACCCGCCGGCAACTGGCTGCTGGCGACATCGACAGTGATCCGGCCTCGGAATGGTACGGCAAGCCCAAATTCTACACGCTGACGGGCGCCAACGGCATGCAGGTGATCTTTCATCCATCCCGCCTCGTCATCTTCAAAGGGGCGATGATGCCGAATGAAGAATTCGGCGAGATGAGCAATCAGGTCTGGGGCGAAAGCGTGCTGGCCGCGACCTTCGATGCGATCAAGAATGCGGACAGCACGGCGGCCAACATCGCCAGTTTGGTCTTCGAGGCCAAGATCGACATTATCAAGGTTCCGCAATTCTCCGCCAATATCGGCAACCAGGCCTATGAAGATGCCGTGCTGCGCCGCTATGCGCTCGCCAACACGATCAAGGGCGTCAACGGGACGCTGATCCTCGATTCTGAAGAGGAATACGACAGCAAGAGTGCGCCGCTTTCCGGCCTCACGGATATTCTGATGGCCTTCCTGCAGATCGTTGCCGGCGCGGCCGACATTCCGGTCACGCGATTGCTTGGTCAATCGCCCGCTGGCATGAATGCGACTGGCACCGCCGACATGAAGAAAATTGGTTTGACCTGTTGCCCGGACCCAAAGAGGTCAATCGAATTCTCGATTCGTTGGGCGGCAAAGTTGGTCTGAATGGAGACTTCGGTAACTGGGAGCGTGCCGGGAAATACGACGATCTCGCAAGCATCATGGGGCGCGCGGAACTTTGTCATGCAAAAGGGCGCTATTCGGCAGCAGGCCTTGATGTGGAGGACTATGTTCGCTGCGTCAAGCTCTCCGATATCGCCGGCTATAAAGGTCCTTTCACGCTGATCTATGACTCGACATATCATCAGGATGAATGGTCCGGCCTTCTCGATGAACGAGACTGTATTGCGGATGCCTTGAAAGAAGCTGCGGCGGCCTGAAATCGGTCACGCTACATTTGGAGCCTTTCTGGCGTGCCGTGCAGGGCGCATGTCCTCATGTTCCATATGGAGAGGATTGTATGCACCGGCCGTCAATGAAATTCGTGATCATGCAGCGCCCCCAGTAGCCTATCCTGTGTTTGATAACCGGCATCATAGAGATCAATGGCTATATTAGCCGCCGACAGACCTTCCTGACTTTTCAGCTTGATGCTGCGTTCGGCGCACCATGTAAAAAGCGCTCCTGCGAGAACATCGATATCGTCGGGATAAAGCGACGGGTTGACCATCATAGACATTCGCTACACCATTCATTGTTGAAGCTTGATACCGAGTGGGGTGAAGCGAACACTGCTTTGGTTTTAGAAATTTGCAACCGCGTTCGTCGCGCGGCGTTAACGTTGCCTGATATGGGACAGGGAACGTGTCTCTCAATGTAACACATGGCCTTTTCGATACATCACTGCGGGCTTTGATGAGTTCCTGGCTGGGCCGAAGGGTGTGCAAGCCTATCCTTCGTGTCGTGAGGTGCAATAAACAAGAGGGCGCCAAGCGTAATTGCCAGCGCCACCAAAAGAGATAGGACGAGCTTTGGCCTAGAAGGCATCATTGACGAATTGTATGTGACGCCTTGACTGCGGCTTCGATCAACTCTTCGGCGTATGAAAGTGCCGATGCCGTGTCTTCTCCGTCAAGCTTTAGTTGTTTGCACTTGTGGTGCATGGCTCTGCGAATTTGAGCCAGCAAGGCTGCGTCGGTATCGACCTCTCCTTCGTCAAAAACGTGCGTCAGCGCAGACTGAGCCACGATTTCAAGGACTGCAACTCGTCCCTCGATCTCGCCCAGGGATGGTATTGCATTCCTTTTTACATGCTGTTGGCAATCGCGATGGGTAGTAAGCATTTCGGTTACCTCCTTCACGAAAAAGGATAACTAGTGAAAAGGGAAAAAGTTCGGCCGATCTGCTAAAAAATCCGCTTCCAGAGCTGGCTCTTCGTCTTGCTTATCTATGATCAACGTATTCCTGGTCGCTCTCACTTCATCGGGCAAAGGCTCGGATCCGATAATACATCGGTACAGCGAGGAGAACGGCGGAAATCGTCATAGTATAGGGTCCATATTGTAGTATCTGCAGCGCGATAGGGACCAAATTTGAAATATTGATGTTTTCCGAGTCCGTGATCGGCATGTCCTATATGACCGGTAACCGTAACAATCCATTTGTTATTGGCGAATATTTCAAT
This sequence comes from Hyphomicrobiales bacterium, assembly GCA_900468625.1. GTDB lineage: Bacteria > Pseudomonadota > Alphaproteobacteria > Rhizobiales > Rhizobiaceae > Rhizobium. The sequence continues at coordinate 10,739 of UBUL01000036.1, read as the reverse complement.
GTGGCCCGAGCCGTCTGGACCGGGTTTGCTATATATGGCGAAATCTATCCACCCTGATGCTGGTCTGGGCAGCTTGTTACCCCGATTGATTATTTTGATTGCATCGGTGCAGCCTGTGAATTCCTGACCGTCGCTCTCGCTCCAGTTGTCATCCGTAGCGACCAGCGCACGCATTTGATTGGTGTCCGAGCGGAACCAGACCGGTGTCTCGTCGTCGCTGCAGGCTTTCTTATCGTTCTCCGGCTCATGTTTCTTGACGGGAGCAACGTAGTTGGTTTCAACGGTTGCAAAGAGTTTGCCGTTGTTGAGCCGTAGCGCCAGGAAGGGGCTGAAGTCACCTTCCGCTTTCGGCCCGATTTCCCGTTTCCACTGCGCGATCAGATAACGATGATCGCCGGAAGGAATGGGATCGACGAACTTCACCGCGAAGCCGTACCAAACTCCTTGATCGTAAGGTACTCGATATTTAGTGCGCTCCCATATCTCCGCTCTCTCGCTGCAGTTTTCTTGGCCCGGTTGGCAGAGTGGTTTAACACTGAGTTTAAGCGCACCGGTGCCGCTGCGCTTAACTTCTGATTGAAACTCGATCGTTCCTGCCTTCTGCTCGGAATTATCGCGGTAGTAGAGATGGCCTGAGGGAGCGAAGTCCCTGCCGTCGAATCCGTCGCGCAGCACCAATTGAGCCGGATTGTCCGCTAAAGCCGGCGCTGCACATGTACAGGCAAGAATGGCGGGCAGGGTGAATTTGGCATTCATGTTGAAACATTCCTGTGGGGACATTCATGTAGCCTTAGCAATGACCTGTTCGCGCTCCGCAGGCAAGCGAGCGCTGTATCGGTTCAAGATTGGTGGATGGTTTTCAGATCACTTCCGATCAAATCCGAGAGAGATGCAACCTCTTAATGTGAGGATTGGCAGTGCAACTTTAACCGTATGTTAGACGCTTTGCGGTCCATATCTGCACGGAGTTGGGCATTGATTGCGGCTATTGGCGCCCCGGACATGAATGTTCGCGCTGCAATCTCATCTGGGTTTGGACGTCGGTCATGAGATAAGCCGGCTGAAGGTTGCTATTGGGGACTGCCTTTGGCAAATAGGGAAGTGGAGTTGGCCACTAATGCGGCCGAGCCGCGACGAAAGATCGTGATTCTGACGTCACATGCGTTTCTGCGTGGCTATCGCAAGGCGTCAGTCCATTTCATCGCATCCCGCTGGGCTGAGCAGGGCCACGAAGTCCATTTTCTTACGATAGGCCATAGCTGGCTGACGCTGCTCAAGGATCGGCAGCGTTTTCGTGCCCTATTTCAAGAGCAGGCAAATCGATTTCAGACCGTCGCCGCCAACTTGAGAGCCGGCGCCTATCTTCCGCCGCTGCATGCCTTCAGCTCCAGCAATCGCTTTTTGAATGCGACAAATGCGGGATTCTTTCGGCTCTATGGCAGCTACCTTCCAAATTTTGCACGCAATGCGGTTGCCGATGCGGATTTGATCCTGATTGAAAGCGGCTCCGCACTCGCATTTTTCGATAAAGTCAAAAAGCTGAACTCGAAGGCGCGAACTTTGTATTTTTGTCGCGATCTGCTGAAAACGATCGGCACGGCGCGTGTGCTGCAGGACATTGAGGCTCGGCGGATTGGACGCTTCGATATCGTTTGCGTCCCTTCGGAAAAGCTTGGGGCTATGCTTCCACCGGGTGGGCGCGTGCGAGTTATCCCTCAAGGTGTCGACGCTACGCTGTTTGACCGCGAGCAGCCATCTCCATATCTACCGGCAAGCCGCAATGCGGTTTCTATCGGCAACATGCTTTTCGACCAAACTTCGGTTGCCGCCATGGCAGCCGCTGCGCCGGATGTGAACTTCCATATCTTCGGCGCAGCATGGAGCGGCTGGGTTCTGCCGAATATCACCATCCATGGCGAAAGGGACTTCGAGGGCATCGTCCCCTATCTGCAGCATGCCGATTTCGGCATTGCGCCCTATCGCCTTACGACAGATGAGGTCTATCTGGCGGAATCGAGCTTGAAACTCGCACAATACAGCTATTGTGGTCTGCCAATCCTACTCCCTGATCTTGTGTCCTTTGCGCGTGCCAATGGCATTGCTTATCGCCTTGAAGGCGAGGCCGATTGGCGCGCGAAGATCGATGCAGCGTTGAGGATGCGACGTTCGGCGGCTTTTCGCGAGGGAATAATGACCTGGGAGCAGGTTGCGCAGCAAACTTTGGCGGCTGCCTTCGAGACGATGTGATCAACTCAGCCGGATGCGAGAAAGTCTAGCAGTCTGTTGGCGAACCGGCGCAACCCGCTCGATAATTTTCCGCCTGTCGTATCCATGAAAATTCTAGCGTCTTCTGGCGTAATCAAATGCAAAAAGCGGATTGCCAGCGCATAAGCGATCGCTCCGGCGAGGATCGCGCTTGCAAGCGCCGGCAGCCCGTCGAGACCGTAAATGCAGAGACCTGCAGCGCCTGCGCAAAGAATTGCCGCGAGCATGGCTTTTGCCAAAGCGACGACAGGGACGGCAACTTTCACATATTTCCAAGCCATCCGACAGAGAAGCATAAACGTCAATGTCACGATGGCCGCTCGAGCGAGAGCCGCACCCTCCAGGCCGAATAGAGGCACGAGAATTGTCAGTAAGAGGATCGTCGATAGACCGCTCGTAATCTGCACGCGCAGCAAAACGGCGCTGCGTCCGGATGCTCCAATCATACTCCAGGGGATCACGGACATGCCTGCGAGCCAGACAAAGGCGAGCAGAGTAGCCGCTGCCGGAATGGCGGGCTCGAAAGCATTGCCGAATATCAGTGGCAAAAGCTCGGGCATGACCGCTGCTCCACCCAGACTGATCGGCAGCATGATCAGAGCAACCATACGGATAACGCGCCCATATGCGGCATCGAGCGATTGCTGATCGTTTTTCGCATGGGCAGCGGTGAAATTAACGATCAATGCCGGAGATATCTGGAGCATGACCTGTTCGATGAGGCCAGCCAGGCCGAGACCTGTGGCAAAGTAACCGATGCTGGTTGGGGACAGAAAAACGCCGAGAAACAGGAATTCGATGCGCGAAAGGACGAGGATTTCGATGAGATCGCTGAACCACATATATCGGCCGTAGCGCAACATCTCCGGTGTCAGCGTCGTGCGTGTGTATTTTGTACCGGAATCGATGTAGTCGCGCAGTTTCAATGCTTGCGGCAGATAGCGGGCGACATAGCCGATCAAGGCGCCCGCCGGCCCCATCAACCACGCTCCGACGAAGACGAGCGGAACTTGCATCGCGCCACCCAGCACGGTGGTGCGGGCCGTCTGAGCGAAGCGGCTTCTGCTGCGCGCCACGGCTGTCGAGAATGCGTAGAATGCATAGCTCAGGAACAGGATTCCGGTAATCAGCCAAAACCAGGCATGTTCGGCATCGCTATGCGCGTAAATGATTGCCGCAAAGAGAAGAATGGCGGCACCGATCATGCTGGCAGAGACGAGGAAACTGCGCAGGGCCGTGTGAACCAACGCCATCCATGTATCGCCATCGCCCGAAAGGCTGCCAGCGTTGCGCAGCATGGTTTGCGGCAAGCCCATGTCGGCCAGTACCGCAGCGGACGTCGCAACCCACAAAGCGTAGGCGACCTTGCGGGACCCTGCCGGGCCGAGCAGTCGGGCGGCGATGATGCTGCTTACGAAGCCTGCGGCCAGCGAGACGAATGTAGCAGCCAGGCTGATCAGCGAACTCTTGAGAAGATTGGATGTGGATGCACTCATGGTCACCTATTTTGCGAACTGACGCATAACCCTGTGTTAAAGGCCGGCTGGTAGTTTTACTTGCGTTCTAGTTGAAATTCGAGGCGATCACCATGACAGATCGAGTCGTCGAGCGAGATGGATTCGTCATTCCGGGATATCTGCAGAAGGGATTGCGCGAGCGTGCACACAATCTTTTATGGCGTTTCATGTCGCCTTTGCCCGACAAGCCTTATTGCGCGTTAAAATATCGCGTCATTCGCGGCAAGTTCCCCAATCTGAAATCGCCTCAAACTTTTACCGACAAGGTGCAGGCGCGGAAACTATACGACCGCAATCCTCTCCTTCCGCATTTCGTGGACAAGGCGGCTGCGAAAGTGCTGATTGCGGAAAGGGTTGGTGGCCAATATATCATCCCCACGCTTTGGGTAGGGACCGATCTGGCCTCTGTGAATTGGCCTGAGATCTCCTTGCCGGCCGTGATTAAGCCGACACATGCGAGCGGAGCAGGACGGTTTCTCTATGGGGAGGCCGATGTCGATCGGCTCCTCAGGGACAACCCCTCCGCCGAATGGCTGGCGATCAATCATGCCTCCTACAACAGGGAATGGGCTTACAGCCAATTGGAACCTCGCATTCTCATAGAGAGCATGCTTCTGGTCGATGGCCGAGTTCCTTGGGACTACCGGCTTTTTACGTTCGGCGGCAAGGTATCGCATATCGAAATCGACATACGCGAGAACGGTCGAGGCTATTCATGCAACTATACGCCCGATTGGCAGAAGCTGCCGTTCTACGACCGGGATTATCTCAGCCTTTATCCGGGTGAGGTGGCACGTCCGCCGAGACTCGACGAAATGATCCATGTCGCTGAAACGGTCGCTCATGATATCGATTTCGTTCGTGTCGATCTCTACGCGTCCGCGGAATGGGTCCGCGTGGGCGAACTGACCTTCTATCCGGGCGGTGGCTTCGAGGCGTTCGAGCCTGAAGAATATGATCTCTCCCTCGGTCAGAAGTGGCAGCTTGGTTTTGAAATACCAAAGAGATAGATGGACAAATCTTTCTCTCCGCGTTTGATAGGGATCTATTTGCAAGGAAGGTTTTCCATGACGATCGACCAGGACCTCACTCGTATTGCCCTGCAAGAGGAAACGCTACGTTTCGACGCTTTCGACCTTTCGACCGCATGGGTGCTCGGCAAGCTGCTGCGTGACCTGGCAAACGAACGCAATCTGGGCGTTGCCATCGATATCACGCTGCATTCGATGCCGGTTTTCTACGTAGCCTTACCTGGTTCTACACCCGATAATTCCAGCTGGATTCGCAGGAAGCGCAATATGGTCTTGCGCTACTTCCGCAGTAGCTATGCCAGCACCCTGCGGCTGCAGCAACAGGGGAAAACGATCGAGGATAACGGGCTTTCCAGCGCAGACTTTGCCGCATCCGGGGGCAGCTTTCCGATTTTCGTCAATGGCACGGGCTGCATCGGCGCCGTCACCGTTTCAGGCCTTCCACAACGCGAGGACCACAATCTCGTCGTTGAGGGGCTGGCGCTGACCCTCGGCCACGAGCTTCACAATCTCAGCCTCGCATAGAGCGCTGAGGCGGCGCAAGCCGAGTGGGCACCGCCTTCAGCAATCTCAAATTTTGCCGCCAGCCTCCGCGATAACCTTTGTCAGGCTGCCCGTTGCCGGGAAGAGGGGGATCAGGCACGCCTGCAAGGCGTGATATATGTCGCCTTTGCCCGGGAACAGCGTATGAGCGGGAACGAGGTCTTCCGTCAGTTCCTCATGCCAGCCGCCATTGGAGTGATCGATGAAAGCTTGGCCGATTACACTCCAGATCTTGCGATAGCTTTCCTCATGGAAATCGCTCGGCAAATGCTCGTTCAGATAATGAGCGGCACCGGCACCCTCGCAGGCCGGCCACCAGAGCTTATTGCGTTTCGCGGGCGCATCTTCCCAGTCGAGCGTATAGAAGAAACCGCTTTTCTCATTGTCCCAGCCGAGTGACATCGACTGAGAGAAGAGACCCTTGGCCGCCTCCGGCATCCAGTCATGCCGCTTTTCCCCCAACGACCAAAGCTGCAGGATGAGACGCGCCCATTCCAGCCAATGTCCAGGAGTCGTCCCCGACGGACGGAACATCTCGTTGCCGCGGTAATTCTTGTCGAGCACCCAATTGGCGTTGAAGTGTTCGGCAACGCGCCAGCCGACCGACCCGGCCGAGCGGCGAATGACGAGATCGGCGATACCCTCCGCCTTTTCGAGATATGCCTTGTCGCCGGTCGCTTCGAAAGCGGCCATCAGGGCTTCCGTCAAATGCATGTTGGAATTTTGGCCGCGATAGGTGCCGCCATCGATCAGCGACCAATCCCGATTGAACTCCTCGGCAATCGCGCCATGCTTTGCTTCCCAGAACTTCTTGTTCAGGATTTCCGTGACGTCGGCAAGCATGCCATCGGCCAGTGGATGGCCGATCGTCTTTGCGGATGAGGCTGCAAGCAGCACGAAAGCGTGGCCATAGCCCTGCTTGCTGGAATCAACGGGGCCGTCATTGTTCAGCGACCAAAAGTAGCCGCCATGCTCCGTGTCGCGATGACGATTCCATAGATAGTTCATGCCGTGGTCGACAATTTCGTTCGCGCCTGGACGACCGAGCAACGACCCGATCGAGAAGCAGTGCACCATGCGCGCGGTCGAGTGAATGCCGCGCACGGGATTTGCCTTATCCAGCGGTTTGCCGATGTCGTCCATGTCGTAGAAGCCGCCCTTGGGATTGACGGCGCGATACTGGAAGAAATCGAAAAGCGCGTTCGCCTGATCAAGCAGCCAATGCCGGTGATAGGCGCGCGTACTCCAATTCCCGAGCGTTGCGGGTTCAACCTGTATGTTCATGCCGTCCTCCGTATGGTTCTATTCCTGAAGCCCTATAGCGTCGCCCGAAAGCGCTGTCATGGCGTTATGAGTGAAACTGTGTCGTCCGCACTGCGTTGTCTATGGGTAGACCGGCACTTAGTCGCACTCACTCATATTTTCTGAAAACACGGCGAACTAAGGAAGCATCGTCCTTGCGGGGACGCTACTTCAAGCATAGATATATTGACATAAAGATATCTTTATGTGATCTGATTGCGGAGTCGCAATCAGGCCAGAGGAATTCGCTTATGTTTGACAATCTTTTTGGTTCGGAAACGGCGAAGCGCGACGGCCGCGAGGTGTTCGAAGCCTTGAAAAAGGCTGCAAGCGAGCGAATCCTTGTGCTCGATGGTGCTATGGGTACGCAGATTCAGGGCCTTGGCTTTGACGAAGACCAGTTTCGCGGTCATCGATTCATTGGCTGCGTATGCCATCAGAAGGGTAATAACGACCTTCTCATTTTGACCCAGCCCGATGCGATCGAGGAGATTCATTACCGCTACGCCAAGGCGGGCGCCGACATCCTCGAGACCAACACCTTCTCGTCCACCAGCATTGCGCAGGCAGACTACCAGATGGAAGGTGCGGTCTACGATCTCAACAAGGAAGGGGCAGAGATTGTCCGTCGTGCTGCGATCCGCGCCGAGCGCGAGGACGGCAAGCGCCGTTTTGTCGCCGGTGCCATTGGTCCGACCAATCGGACTGCGTCTATTTCCCCCGATGTCAACAATCCCGGTTATCGTGCGGTCAGCTTTGACGATCTGCGGCTGGCCTATGGTGAGCAGATCGACGGTCTGATCGACGGCGGCGCAGACATCATTCTGATCGAGACGATTTTCGATACGCTTAATGCGAAGGCGGCGATCTTTGCCTGCGAGGAGCGCTTCGAGGCCAAGGGAGTTCGCCTGCCTGTCATGATTTCAGGTACGATCACGGATCTTTCCGGCCGCACGCTGTCGGGCCAGACCCCGTCGGCATTCTGGAATTCCGTGCGTCATGCCAACCCGTTCACCATTGGTCTCAACTGCGCGCTTGGCGCCAACGCCATGCTGCCGCATCTGCAGGAGCTTTCGGCTGCTGCGGATACTTTCATCTGCGCCTATCCCAATGCCGGTCTGCCGAACGAATTCGGCCAGTATGACGAGACGCCCGAGATGATGGCGGCGCAAGTTGAAGAGTTTGCCCGCGAAGGTCTTGTCAATATCGTTGGCGGCTGCTGCGGTTCGACTCCAGAGCATATCGCTGCGATCGCTCAAGCAGTTTCGAAGTATCCGCCGCGTCAGCCTGCCGAACATCGTCCTTTCATGTCGCTCTCCGGATTGGAGCCGTTCGAGCTCACCAAGGACATTCCTTTCGTTAACGTCGGTGAGCGTACCAACGTCACCGGTTCGGCGAAATTCCGCAAGCTGATTACCAATGCTGATTATACCGCGGCGCTTGCCGTCGCCCGCGATCAGGTCGAGAACGGCGCGCAGATCATCGACATCAACATGGACGAGGGCCTGATCGATTCCGAGAAGGCCCTGGTGGAGTTCCTCAACCTCATCGCCGCCGAACCGGACATTGCCCGCGTTCCGGTGATGATCGACAGTTCGAAGTTCTCGATCATCGAGGCCGGGCTGAAATGTGTTCAGGGCAAGCCGATCGTCAATTCGATCTCGCTGAAGGAGGGCGAGGAGAATTTCCTCAAGCAAGCCCGGTTGATGCGCATGTATGGCGCGGCCGTTGTCGTGATGGCATTCGACGAACAGGGGCAGGCGGACAGCTATGAGCGCAAGGTGGAAATCTGCTCACGCGCCTACAACCTGCTGACGGAAGTGGCGGGCCTGGCGCCGGAAGACATCATCTTCGATCCGAACATCTTCGCCGTCGCGACGGGCATCGAGGAGCACAATAACTACGGCGTCGACTTCATCGAAGCGACGCGGACGATCCGTAAGACGATGCCCTTGGTCCATATTTCCGGTGGTGTCTCGAACCTCTCCTTTTCGTTCCGCGGCAATGAACCTGTCCGCGAGGCCATGCACGCCGTGTTCCTCTATCACGCCATTCAGGCGGGTATGGACATGGGCATCGTCAACGCCGGTCAGTTGGCTGTCTATGACAATATCGATCCGGAATTGCGGGACGCTTGCGAGGATGTCGTCCTCAATCGTCGTCCGGACAGCACGGAGCGTCTGCTTGAGGTCGCCGAGCGTTTTCGAGGTGCGGGCAGCAAGGAGGCCAAGGCGCAGGATCTTTCCTGGCGTGAATGGCCGGTCAAGAAGCGGCTCGAACATGCTCTGGTCAACGGCATTACTGAATATATCGAAGCCGACACCGAGGAAGCACGGCATGCTGCCGAGCGGCCGCTGCATGTCATCGAAGGCCCACTGATGGCCGGCATGAACGTCGTCGGCGATCTTTTCGGTGCGGGCAAGATGTTCCTGCCGCAGGTGGTGAAATCCGCCCGCGTCATGAAGCAAGCTGTTGCCGTGCTGTTGCCTTATATGGAGGCCGAAAAGCTTGCCAATGGCGGTGGCGAAGAACGGCAGTCGGCTGGCAAGATACTCATGGCGACCGTCAAGGGCGACGTGCACGACATCGGCAAGAATATCGTTGGCGTCGTGCTCGCCTGCAATAATTACGAAATCATCGATCTCGGAGTCATGGTGCCGGCTACGAAGATCCTTGAGACGGCCGTCGCCGAAAAGGTTGATATTATCGGCTTGTCGGGATTGATCACGCCGTCATTGGACGAGATGGTGCATGTCGCCTCGGAGATGGAGCGGCAGGGCTTCGATATTCCCCTGCTGATCGGCGGAGCCACCACCAGCCGCGTCCATACCGCGGTGAAGATCCATCCGAGCTATCATCGTGGGCAGACGGTCTACGTCACGGATGCGAGCCGTGCGGTCGGTGTCGTATCCGCTTTGCTGTCGCCTGAAGCGCGCCAGGGTTATATCGATACGATTCGGGCTGAATATTCCAAGGTCGCTGCCGCGCATGCGCGCAGTGAAGCCGAAAAGATGCGCCTGCCAATCGCACGGGCGCGCGAGAACGCCGAAAAGGTGGATTGGTCGAGCTACAAGCCGGTCAAGCCGCAGTTCTTCGGAACCAAGGTGTTCGAGGGATACGATCTTGCCGAGCTGGCGAAATATATCGACTGGACGCCGTTCTTCCAGACCTGGGAGCTGAAAGGACGTTTTCCGGCAATTCTCGAGGACGAGAAACAAGGCGAGGCAGCGCGGCAGCTCTACGGTGACGCACTGGAGATGCTGGAAAAGATCATCGCGGAAAACTGGTTCCGCCCGCGCGCGGTCATCGGCTTCTGGCCCGCGGGCGCGGTCGGAGACGACATCAGGCTATTTACCGATGAAAGCCGTAGGGACGAGCTTGCGACCTTCTATACGCTGCGCCAGCAGCTGTCGAAGCGCGACGGTCGACCCAATCTCGCTTTGTCTGACTTCGTTGCGCCGGCTTCCAGCGGTGTTGGTGATTATGTCGGCGGCTTCGTCGTTACGGCGGGTATTGAAGAAGTCGCTATTGCCGAGCGTTTCGAGCGCGCCAACGACGATTACTCTTCGATCCTCGTGAAGGCACTGGCCGACCGCTTCGCGGAAGCCTTTGCCGAGCGGATGCACGAGCGGGTGCGGCGGGAGTTTTGGGGCTATGCCGCTGACGAGAATTTCTCAAGCGAGGAGCTCGTTCTCGAAGCCTATGCCGGTATCCGCCCGGCGCCCGGCTATCCTGCGCAGCCTGACCATACTGAAAAAGATACGCTTTTCCGTCTGCTGGATGCTGAAGCTGCAACGGGCGTGAGGCTGACGGAAAGCTATGCCATGTGGCCGGGTTCATCTGTCTCGGGCATCTATATAGCTCATCCGTCCTCCTATTATTTCGGTGTTGCCAAGGTCGAACGCGATCAGGTCGAGGACTATGCCGCTCGCAAGAAGATGCCCGTGGCCGAGGTGGAACGTTGGCTCGGTCCGGTTCTCAATTACGTGCCCGAGAAGCGTGACGCAACGGTCGACGACGCAGCCTGATGGCAAGTCGTTTCAAAGGCTTGAAGTGTTTCGCTTAGAGCAAATCATGTTTT
>UBUL01000061.1 GCA_900468625.1 Hyphomicrobiales bacterium | reverse complement strand
GCCCTGCGTCCGGAAGCCGGCTCGCTGGCGGAGTCGGCCAAGGGCGATACCGCTCTGACGGGTGAAGTTTCTTCGGCACATTTCCTGGGTTCGGTCATCCGCACGCGCATGAATGTCGCCGGCAATACGATTTCCTTCGACATGTTCAACAGCCCGGGCATGATGCCTCCGAGCGTCGGCGAAAAGGTGACGCTGCGCTTCGCCTCCTCCGATCTGCTCGTCATTCAGGATTGAAGACGGTCCCTGCACCGCCGGGAATCTTTGAAAAATTATTCGCGAACGCCGGGTCAAAAGCCCGGCGTTTTTCTTTGATTTCCATGAGGGAAAGCATCTATAGTTCACGCGTTCTCAGGGCGGGGTGCAATTCCCCACCGGCGGTATGGGGAGTGTCCTCGAGCCCGCGAGCGCCTTCCGAACCTTCGGAAGGGTCAGCAGATCCGGTGAGATGCCGGAGCCGACGGTATAGTCCGGATGGAAGAGAGCAAGCAGTGTCGCACCTCCTCCTCACGGGGAGCGTTGCGGTCCCGCGTGTTCGCCCAAGGGATAATTGACAACAACCCTTGAAAGGCAAAATTCATGACCATTTCGATTTCTACCCAGCCGAGCCGCATTGCGATCATTCGGGCTCGCTGGCATGCCGATATCGTCGATCGCTCCGTCGACTCCTTCATTGCCGAATGGCAGACGGTGGAAGGCGCATCGCCGATCGATATCTTCGACGTGCCCGGCGCGCTTGAAATTCCGTTGCATGCTCAGACGCTTGCCCGCAATGGCCGTTACTCCGCAATCGTTGCCACCGCTTTCGTTGTCGACGGCGGCATCTATCGCCATGAATTCGTTGCCAACACGGTTCTTGATGCCATGATGCGCGTCCAGCTCGATACCGGCGTGCCAATCCTCTCGGCGGTCCTGACGCCGCACCACTTCCAGGAGTCGGAAGCGCATATCCAGTTCTTCAAGGAACACTTCATCATCAAGGGGCGTGAAGTGGCGAGCGCCTGCCGCCATATTCTCGCGGAACGCGCCAAGCTGCTGCCGGCTGTCACGGTTTAAGCTTGGCATGGTGGAGGCGCGGCATCTGCCCGCCTCCATGTCCACAAGGGAGAAACGTCAGTGACCGTCCTACGCATCGTCCCAAACCTGCCCGCCGCCGATCCCGATGCAGCCCGCCTTTTCTATCATGACCTGCTCGGCCTCGAGATCGTCATGGATCACGGCTGGATCGTCACCTTCGCCTCCGAGGCAGCAACGGTGCCGCAGATCAGCGTCGCCAGCGAAGGCGGCTCAGGTACCATCGTTCCAGATCTTTCCATCGAGGTTGATGATGTCGACGCGCTCTATCAGCGCGCCACCTCCATGGGTTTCGGTATATTGTATGATCTTACGGATGAGCCGTGGGGCGTTCGCCGTTTCTACGTCCGCGACCCCTTCGGCAAAGTGGTCAATATCCTCTCCCACCGCTAGGTCATGGAAGCTCTCTATCGCAGATCAACATTAAAAGTGATACGTTCGGCCGGCCATACCGATTCCGAGTAGGTTATAGGCACGCCGGCGGCATCGGCATCCACCTTGCGCGTCACCAATAGCGGCATTGACTTCGGCTGGCGCAAGATCCGTGCTTCCCCGGCCGTCGGCATACGCGCCTCGATCTCCGTCGACAAGCGCTCGTAGTCGATGACACCATAGCTGGCGAGCGCCGCCGAAATCGTCGGATGCAGCAATCTAGCCTTCTCAAAATCGGGAAAACGTTCGGCCGGGTAATAGGAATCGCCCAATTCGACCGGAACGCCATCGGCCGTCATCACACCGCGACGATGGATGACCATTACCCCAACCGTCAGCTTCAGATAGCGGGCAATGCGTTCCGTCGCCGGCACGGTCTCGTGAACGAGCAGTTCGGCACCCGGCTCGAACCCCTGCTCGATCAGGTTCTTATGAAAGCGCGTGCGCTTCGACAGCGTATAGTCAAGCACGCCCCTATGAACGAAGGTTCCCCGCCCCTGCTCCGCGCGAACCAATCCGCGTTGTTCCAGATGGCTCAGTGCTTGGCGCACGGTGAAACGGCTGACGCCGAAGCGCTGCATCAGTTCTGGCTCGGTCGGCAACTTCTCACCAGGAGCGAGGGTCCCGGCGGCAATATCAGCCGCCAGGATCTCGCCGATCTGATGCCACAGCGCGCTGCCGCCCTTGCGATCGATCGTCTCCATGTCAGATGCGCTTCTCAAGCCGGAACAGCAGCTTGTATTCGGCCGGATAGCTCAATGCATCGAGAATGCTCGGATAATATTTGCGGTCCTTCGTCGCACGCACGAAACCATCATAGCCGAAACGCCTGACGGAAACATCGAACCCGGCCGCCGTGAACGCCTCGATATAGTCTTGCGGCGAACGATCCTGCATCGGCGCATTGCTGTTGTTGCCGATGAGCTCGAGCCACTTCGGCCATAGAGGCATTTCATTGTGGCAGCCGGTCACCGCATAGTAGACGCCGCCATTGCGCATGGCCTGAAACATTCCCTCGGCATGCTCTTTCAGTGCGGGCAACAGATAGATCACCTCATAGCTGAAGGCCACGTCGAAGCGATCGGCAAAAGGCGACAAATCGGTCGTCACATGAAACTGGAGCGGCATGCTGCCGACAGCTTCGACAGCGGCGGCCACGGACTCCGAGGCGATATCGATGCCGACGCCGCGTCGAAACGGCCGCATGGCGTAAAGCAGCCGCAGAAAGCCACCGCGATTGCAGCCGAAATCCAGGACGGTCTTCGAGGAGAGGTCCCGCTCCGGTATAGTCTCGATGAAGTGCCGCCAATAGGGGCTATGCGATTCCGCCATTGCGGTATCGCCCTGCGGATCTTTGTGCCAGGTTGTATAAATGGAGGCTGCGTTTGTCATGACGGGCTCGCTGTTGGAGTTGATTAACCTCTTGATAGCCAAGCCTCATGACACTTATATGAATTCGTCCGGACGACTGGACCAATAACGGCAATCTTCTATATGTGATCGACCCGCGCTTACTCCAGACAGTCCACCATCCATTGCACACCGAACCGATCCGTCAGCTTGCCGTAGTAACTACCCCATGGCTGCACGGCGAGCGGCGTCGTTACCGTAGCTCCCTCTGACAAGCGGGCAAAAATTTCGTCGGTGCTGTCGCGATCATCCATCATGAGCATGTGCGCAGAGCCGCGCATCGGTTCGGCGTCATGATTGTCGGATGCAAAGAACAGCACGCCTGGGCCTTCAAAACGCGCATGCATCACCTTGCCGCGCATTGCCTCGCGGGCAAGCATCCCATCCGCACCATGGCGCATCAATAATGTCACACAGCCAAGCCCGCAAGCTGTATAGAAGGCGAGCGCGTCGTCGCAATGCGTCGTGAAAAACAGATAATTGGCAAGTTCCATAAGCCGCCTCCATTATGCCGCCGGATCGAAGCGGAAAAGCATCGATCCGGCATTTGCTCGCCGCCGCCCTGCGCGACGGCGCATTATTGCGGGACGATCTAGGCAGCTGCCGCATTCCCGATGGCGTCCACCAGATCGGCATTGCTGTAGCTTTGCCCTGCAATACCCCAGGCACCCTCGGGCGCATAGACTATATTCGACCAGATATGCTCACGCTTGATTCGCCCCTCGGCCGCCTGCTCGACGACATCGGTTGCCCGCGCGATGAAAGCGCGCTTGGCTTCGGCGGTCGCCAGCGCGATTTCGGGCAGCTTGAGCTCGATAAAGGCCGCGGCAACAGGCTTTCCAGCCGCCAGCACGTGCCCGGCCGGAAGCACGTTGATCGAACCGATGACATTGGCCGTCATGAATTCATTCCCGGTCAATCCGGCCACGTCGAGGACTGCATCCGTCAGTCCGGCAAAAGCTTGTGCCTGTGCTTCGGATGAAAGCAGCCCTTCGGATACCGTGAGTGTAATGGGCATGGAATATCTCCTTGTTGGACCTGTGACGGCAATTGATATATACCGATCACTCTTTAACGATATACATCGATCACTCTCTATGCAAGCAGTAAAGAGAGATCGCTCTTAATGGAGGCAGCATTGCGCTACAGCGCCGAACATAAGGAAGAAACCCGGATGCGGGTTGTCGCGGCTGCGGGGCAAGTCTTTCGAAAGGAAGGCTATGGCGGCGCAGGCATCGATGCGCTGACGAAGGCAGCCGGCGTTACAAACGGGGCCTTCTACGGACACTTCAAGTCCAAAAGCGAAGCGTTTCGCACAGCCGTCGTCGAAGGATTGGAAGAGTTGCGCAAAGCGATCTTGGCGCTCAGGGAAAACCAGCCGAAAGACTGGCTGAAGGCGCTTGCCAGCTTCTATCTCGGCTACAAGCGGACCTGCGATCTCGGTGACAGCTGCACGCTGCCGAGCCTTTCGCCTGACGTGATGCGTGCCGACGAGGAAACACGCCGCGTCTATACGGTAGAGTTGAGAAAGTTGATCGCAGATGTCGCTGCCGGGCTGCCGGAGCACACGAGCCCTGACGAAACAACGGCGGAGGATCGAGCCATCGTTCTTCTTGCAACGCTGAGCGGTGGCCTAACGCTTGCCCGCGCCGTATCCGATCCCACTCTTTCCGTCCAGATAGCGGAAGTCATCGAGCGGGCTGCTCTGACGGCCGGCACCCCTTCGCGACCGCAAGGCGAATGACGACACAATTTACGCAATGAAGGAACAGCCGAGGCGAAGCTTGCCGCTCCGTCTCGGCAGGCCATTTACGCCCGGATCGCCTTGTCGTTCACATCGAAACGATGCATCTGGTTCGCATCCGGCGTCGCGTAGACCATCTCGTCCGGCTCGTATTGATGTTCGCCGAAGAGACGCGCGGTCAAGAGACCGGTGGTCTCGGATTCGAGGTAAATGATCGTGTCGGCGCCGAGATGCTCGACATGAATGACCTTGGCGGCCCACGTGCCTTGATCACGCGACAGCGTGATATGTTCGGGGCGGATGCCGACGGTCTTGGCACCGCTTTGGCCCAAGCGCTCAGCAGGAATGAAGTTCATCTGCGGCGAGCCGATGAAGCCGGCAACAAAGGTATTGGCGGGACGATTGTAGAGTTCCATCGGCGAACCGATCTGCTCGATCGCGCCGGAATTGAGCACGACGATCTTGTCGGCAAGCGTCATCGCCTCGACCTGATCGTGGGTGACGTAGATCATCGTCGCCTTCAGGCTGCGGTGCAGCCGCGCGATTTCCAGGCGGGTCTGGACGCGCAGTGCGGCATCGAGGTTCGACAACGGCTCATCGAAGAGGAAAAGCTCCGGTTCGCGCACGATGGCACGGCCGATGGCCACACGCTGACGCTGGCCGCCGGAAAGCTCTGACGGGCGGCGGCCGAGATAGGGCGCCAGCGACAGCATGCCGGACGCCTTCGCCACCCGACTGTCGATTTCGGCCTTCGCAGTACCAGCCTGTTTGAGACCCAGGCCCATATTGTCCTTGACGGTCAGATGCGGATAGAGCGCATAGGACTGGAAGACCATCGAGATGCCGCGCTTGGCAGGCGGCGTCACCGTCACATCCTGGCCGTTGATCAGCACGGCACCCGAAGTTACGTCCTCAAGACCGGCAATGCTGCGCAGAAGGGTTGATTTGCCGCAGCCGGAGGGACCGACGAAGATGACGAACTCGCCATCCTTCACTTCGAGGTCGATGCCCTTCAGCACGTCGTGCGAGCCATAGGCCTTGCGGATGGATTTCAGTTGAAGCGATCCCACAGTCTCTTGTCCTTATAGATAAACAGGCTGGCCGGTGCGCACGCTCTCATCGGCGGCGAGGCATATGCGCAGCGATTGAACGGCATCGGCCATATGGCGATCGAGGTCGAGATCCTCACAAATGGCTTTCAGCATGAAAGCCTGCTCAAAGTCGCAGAGCTCCTGGTGACCCGGCTCGCCATCCATGTGCAGGTCCTGATCCGGCCGGATGAACTGGCCGCTCGGGCCTGTTTCGGCGCTATGCAGCCGGATGACGGACGTCTTCGTATGCATGTCGATATCGTCGGACTTGGCGTTCTGATCCATGACGATCGAGACCGAGCCGTTTGGCGACATCACATCCTTTACGAAGAAGGCCGTCTCCGAAATCATCGGCCCCCAGCCAGCCTCGTACCAGCCAACCGAGCCATCCTCGAAGATCACCTGCAGATGGCCGTAATTATACATGTCCGGCTTGATCTCCTGTGACAGCCGCAGGCCCATGCCGCGCACCTCGACGGGTTTGGCGTCGGTGATCTGGCACATGACGTCGACATAATGCACGCCGCAATCGACGATCGGCGATGTTGTACGCATCAGCGCCTTATGCGTCTCCCAGGTCGGGCCGCTCGATTGCTGATTGAGGTTCATGCGGAACACATAGGGACCGCCAAGCTTGCGGGCTTCGGCGATCAGCCGCATCCAGGAGGGATGGTGGCGCAGGATATAGCCGATCGCCAGCTTCTTGCCGGCCTTCTTCGCGGCTGCGACGACACGCTCGGCATCCTCGACCGTGGTTGCGAGCGGCTTCTCGACGAAGACATGGCAGCCGGCTTCGAAGGCCATGACGGCGAAATCGGCATGGCTGTCGGAATAGGTATTGATGGAGCAGAGGTCAGGCTTCAGCTCTCTCAATGCCGTCTCGAAATCCGGATGGATCGTATATCCCTCCAATGCCTCAGGCAATTCCGGCCTTGAGCGATTGACCAGGCCGACAATCTCGAAGCCGGGATTATTATGATAGGCCAGCGCATGGCTGCGGCCCATATTGCCAAGACCAGCAACGAGAACGCGGATCGGCTTTTCGGATGGGCTCACTTGACTGCTCCGGAGGTAATGCCGCGAATGAGTTGACGCGAAAAGATGACGTAAAGGACGAGGATCGGCAGAATGGCGAGCGTCAGAGCCGCCAGCACCGCATTCCAGTTGGTGACGAATTGGCCGATGAAGATCTGCGATCCGAGCGTCACCGTCTTGGTTGCTTCGCTCGGCGCCAGGATCAACGGGAACCAAAGATCGTTCCAGATCGGGATCATGGTGAAGACGGCAACCGTCGCCATGGCTGGGCGGACGAGCGGCAGGACCAGACGGAAGAAGATGGCATATTCGCTGAGCCCGTCGATCCGGCCGGCATTTTTCAGGTCGTCCGAAACCGTGCGCATGAACTCGGACAGGATGAAGATCGCGAGCGGCAGGCCCTGAGCGGTATAAACGAGGATCAGCGCTGTCAGCGTGTTGACGAGGCCGGCGGCGACCATGCCCTGCAGGATCGCAACGGTTCCGAGGCGGATCGGGATCATGATGCCGATCGCCAGGTAAAGCCCCATGACCGTATTGCCGCGGAAACGATATTCCGACAGCGCGAATGCGGCCATCGCTCCGAACAGCAGTGTCAGGATGATTGAGACGATCGTCACGACGAAGCTGTTCTGGAAATAGGTGAGGAAGTCCCCCTGCTTCAGAACGGTATCATAGCCGATCATGCTGAAGGAGGATGGCGTCGGGACGCTCAAGGGCGCGCGGAAGATCGAAGCGCGATCCTTGAAGGAGTTGATGACGGTCAGGAACACCGGGAAGATGGCGACCAGCGTATAGGCGATAAGCGCCAGATGCACGAAGCCGGTACGGACAAGGGAAGTGCGTGCCTTGGACATGGGTCGCGCTCCTCAGAACTGGTAGCGGCGGATGCGCCGCTGGACGATGAAAAGATAGAAGGAAACGCCGGCAAGGATGATGAGGAACATCACCGTCGCGATCGTCGCGCCCATCGAGCGGTCGCCGAGCTGTAGCTGGAAGCCGAAGAAGACGCGGTAAAGAAGCGTGCCGAGAATATCCGTCGAGCCGTCCGGCCCCGCCAACGCACCCTGCACGGTATAAACCAGATCGAATGCGTTAAAATTGCCGACGAAGGTCAGGATCGAGATAATGCCGATCGCCGGCAGCACCAGCGGCAGCTTGATCTTCCAGAATTGGCTCCAGCCGGTGATGCCATCACATTCGGCAGCTTCGATGACTTCTTCCGGGATATTGAGCAAAGCGGCATAGATCAGCATCATCGGGATGCCGACATATTGCCAGACCGAGATCAGCGCGACGGTGATCAGCGCCGTGCTCGGCTTGCCGAGCCAGGGCGCAAAAACCGATTTCAGACCGATCACGTTCAAAAGTTCGGGCGCGACACCCCAGAGCGGCGAAAGGATCAGCTTCCAGATGAAGCCGACGACGACGAAAGAGAGCAGTGTCGGCAGAAAGATGGCCGTCCGGTAGAAGGCGACGAAGCGCAGCTTCGGCAGGGACAAGAGCGCGGCCAGCGCGACACCGATCGGATTCTGCACACACATGTGGATGGCGAAGAAGATCAGGTTATTGCGCAACGCGTTCCAGAAATCATGCGCCCACCGTTCGTCACCGAACAGGACCTTGAAATTGTTCAACCCGACAAAGACGGACTGATTGTCGACGACATTGTAAAGCGACAGCCGCAAGGTCTCGATCAGCGGCAGGATCATGACTGCCGTGTAGACAACGAAGGCCGGAAAAAGGAAAACGAGGATATGCCAGCGTTTGGTTCGTCTGATCGGCGTGACCTCAAGGACATCTGATGACGCGGCGTCGCTCATGGCTTTCTGCCTGCTTTTCTTGGCTGCATGCCGACGCAGCAGCTCTAAGGTTCAAATCCACCCGGCGCTCCGGCTCTCAAGCCGGTTGGAAACGACCTCGGGCGTGTGGAATGCAAAGGCGAAGCGATCGCCGTTCGATCCGAATTAATGAAAAGGGCGAGGAGCCTGTAAGGTCCCTCGCCCGCATGCCGCAGTTGTTCACTTACCGGGCTTGTACCAGCTGTCGAGACCCTTCTGGAGCTTCTTGGCAGCGTCATCTGGCGTATCCGTGCCGTTGATCACGTTTGCGGATTCGGTCCAGGTCTCGTTTTCCAGATTCGGCGTCCCGCGCGACAGGATCTGATAGGTGGAGCGAACGGTCGACTTGTGATTGCCACGCCAGGAAACGAATTCCTGCGCAAGCGCATCGCTCATTTTTACCGGATGCGAGTTCAGGCTGAAGAAGCCAGGCAGCGAGTTGGCATAGATGTTGGCGAACTCGTCGGAAGCAACCCAGCTCAGGAACTTCTTGGCTTCTTCCTGATGCTTGCTTTTGGCGTTCAGGCCGACGCCGATATCCGGATGATCGGAGATGTAGGCGGCGTCACCGGCCTTGGCAACCGGCGGCGGGAACGCACCCATCTTGAACTGCGCCTGGGTGTTGAAGAGAGCAATTTCCCAGGAGCCGGCCGGATAGATCGCGGCCTTGCCGAGCGTGAAGAGGTTCTGGCTGTCGGAATAGCTCTGAGCCTCGAAGCCATCGCCGAGATAAGGCTTCCACTTGGTCAGCTCCTTGTAGGGATCGACCCATGGAGCATCCGTCAGCTTTTCCTTGCCAGCAATGAGAGCCTTGCGGCCTTCCTCACCCTTCCAGTAGTTCGGGCCGATATTCTGATAGCCCATGGTTGCCGCTTCCCACAGATCCTTCGTACCCATGGCCATCGGAATGTAGGTGCCGTCAGCCTTGATCTTGTCGAGAACGGCAAAGAACTCGTCACGAGTCGCCGGGACTTTCAGGCCGAGCTTGTCGAAGGCATCCTTGTTGTAGATGAAGCCGTGGATGACCGAAGCCATCGGGACGCAGAAAGTCGACTTTCCGTCGTCGGTCGACCATGCGGCCTTGGCGACAGCCGAGAAGTTTTCCATACCCTTCAGGTTCGTCAGATCAACGAGATGCTTCTTGTTGAAAAGGTCGAGCGAGGCATCGAACGGACGGCAGGTAATGATATCGCCAGCAGAGCCGGCGTCGAGCTTGGCATTCAGCGATGCGTTGTATTCGGTCGGCGCCGTCGGCGAGAAGACGATCTTGATGCCCGGATTCTTCGCTTCGAAAGCCGGAATGATCTTTTCCTGCCAGATTTGCAGGTCGTCGTTACGCCAGCTTTCAACGGTTAGCGTTACATCGGCCGCATGCGCCAGAGTGACTGACGTCAGCAGGCTCGATGCAAGAAGCAAGCCTTTCAGAACATTGGCTTTCATTTCCCTCTCCTGTTTTCCGCGCCCGCAGCAGGCGCTGTTTTCGATCTGAAAATCCGCTGGCCTGTCCGCGAAAACGGTCAGCGCCCCATGGGGACCGCCACGGTTGCCGATCCCCCATGCAAAAGGCTTCAGGGACAAGCTGCCCGATCCGCCAAGTCAATTGCCGCTCGACCGCCTACAGGCGGAGGTGCTGCAAGAACCATGCGGGAAATCCATGACGAACGCCGAAGCGCGATCCTCCTGATAAGAGCGGTTCGGGACAACGACGAGGTGCGCGCCTTTCCGCGTCACCCACCGGCTGTTGTTCTTCTGCCGGTTTTGCCGATGTCCGTTCGCATCGTTCCCTTGCTCCGAATTAAGGCCAAAAAAATACCAATTGTCCAGCCGATTTTAACCTTCAGACGTAAAAAGATCGGCGTTCATAATTTTATTCATATAATTCAAATAGATATTTGGAATGAAAAATCAGGGGGCCATCTATTGGTAAATGGTATTTTTTTGGTATTGTATGAAAAACAGGTAACGGGCAACATCCGGAGATATGATGGGGCAGTTTGCAATTGGTATCGATGGTGGCGGCACGAGTTGCCGGGCAGCTGTCACAGACGGCACGGGGCAGGTGCTTGGCATCGGCAAGGCCGGCGCGGCGAACATCCTCTCGGATCTGGAAAACTCGCTGATCCATATCGTAGCCTCGGCAAGACAGGCGCTGATCGATGCAAAGCTGGCCCCTGAACTGCTGCAGAAACTGCCCGCAGTTATCGGAACAGCCGGGGCCAATGTGGGCAACTATGGCAAGCAGGTCGAAGGCGCCCTGCCCTTTGCGAGCACGCGAGTGGTAACGGACGCGACGATAGCGCTTCAAGGAGCGCTCGGCGATGCCGATGGAATCATCGGCGCCTTCGGCACCGGCTCCGTCTACAACGCCCGTCGCGAGGGTAGGATCTGGGGCATTGGCGGCTGGGGTTTTGTCGTCGGGGATCAGGCAAGCGGCGCGCGTCTCGGACGCGATCTGCTCGAGAGAGCTCTTCTGGCGCATGACGGTGTGACGGTAGGCTCGGCACTCACGGCATTGATCATGGGCGAATACGGCAACGATCCGGAACGCATCGTAGAATTCGCGCATGCGTCCAAACCCAAGGATTTCGCCCGCTATGCGCCAATCATATTCGAATATGCCGGCATGGAAGATCTGGTCGCCATCGATATCGTCAAAGCGGCAACAAGAACCATAGGCGAGAGCCTCGATGCGCTGCTTTGGCCGGAATGCCCCTCGATCTGCCTTCTCGGCGGCCTTGCCCAGGCCTATCGTCCCTGGCTTGATGAGCGCCACAAAGCGATTCTCGCAGAGCCCAAAGGCGACGTTCTTCGCGGCGCGGTGGAGCTGGCGACGAAATTGCTGCGGGGTGGAGAGGAAAACAAGGTATGACCGAAGATTTGAGCGCGATCTTCTCGCCAGAGCGCCTTCTGGGAGGTGGGACGGGTCCGCTTTACGTCAAATTGCGGCGGACGCTCGAGGAGGCGGTGAAGGTCGGACGGCTGAAGCAGGGCGATGCACTTCCACCGGAGCGTGACATTGCCGAATTTGCCGCGGTGAGCCGCGTCACTGTGCGTAAGGCGATCGACGACCTCGTCGCCGAAGGCATCCTTGTTCGCCGCCATGGCTCTGGCACCTTCGTCGCCAAACCAGTCTCCAAGGTGGAACAGCGGCTGTCGCAATTGACATCCTTTACGGAGGATATGGCCCGGCGCGGAATGACGGCCCGCTCCGAATGGCTGCACAAGGGCGTTCATACCCCTTCTCCGGATGAGATGATGATCCTCGGCCTTGCTGCCGGCACCAAGGTATCGCGTCTGAGCCGCCTGCGCATCGCCGATGATCAGCCGCTGGCAATCGAGCACGCCAGCGTCTCCGGCGAATTCCTGCCGGACCCATCGGTGGTGACCACATCACTGTATGCAGAACTGGAAAAGCGTCAGGTGCGCCCCGTTCGCGCCGTTCAACGCATATCGGCCACCAACATGAAAGAGGCGGATGCGGGATTGCTCGGCGTTCCTGTAGGAGCGGCCGGCCTTTCGATCGAGCGCATTTCTTATCTGGGTTCCGGCCGTGCAGTCGAATTCACACGATCGCTCTATCGTGGCGATGCCTATGATTTTGTCGCTGAGCTGACGATAGGCGCAAACTAGCGCAACGTGTGAAACCGAAAATACCCCGGAATCAAAAAAGCCGCCTCAGCTATTTAAGCTGAGGCGGCTTTCCGATTTGAAATCGAATTCTAGAGCGGATCATTGCTT
>UBUL01000003.1 GCA_900468625.1 Hyphomicrobiales bacterium | reverse complement strand
CCGCCCCATGCTCAATGCCAGCAACCAGATGGATGAGACCGTTGGCAAGCACGAGAAGCCCGGCAAACAGAATGCCGATGATCGCACCTGCGACGGCCATGACTGGCGCCTTTACAGTTAGTTTCAGCAGCCGAGTAAACGTCATTTCCCGTCGCCAATTGTTTCCGGCGAAGAGGCCGGCTTGAGGATGTCGTCGAACAGGGCTTTATCACCATCGCGGGTGAGGAAACCGGGCAGCTCCCTGCGCAACCAGTCGCCCAGTCGTTGGGTGAAGTCGGCATCGTTGGAATGCTCCAGCCGATGCAGCACGAGGGCGCCTAGCAGCACCTTGCGCCGCGTGTCTTCCGCGCGCTCCCGTTTGCCAAGACGCGCCTGCAGCGTCTTCTTGCGAACCTCCAGTTCGGCAATGCGTTGTTCCAGGGTTTTGCGTGCCATGTTATCCTTTCCTGTCGGCTGTCTGCCGAACCGTTCTGAAGACGAACAAGGATTGCCGTTGCAGTGATGCATTGTGTTCCGGCATGCTGATGAGACTACACAGCGTTGCGTCTGCAACAACCCTGAATATATGGGGGGAGCTGCGTCTTGCCTGATCCCGGAGTGAGGTGAGCGAAGCGAGCAGAATTCCAAGGGCGCACTTACGAGTTGTGGAACAACTCAGTGTTTGCTATGCTGCAATTCAAACCGGGAAATTGTGCTTGGCGATTTATCATTGCAGCATGAAGACCATAGCCCGTAGCGGCGGCCGCAGCGCGGTTGCATCCGCTGCCTATCGTGCCGCCGTCAAACTCACCAATGAGCGTGATGGCCTGGTGCACGACTTCACCCGCAAGCAAGGTGTCGACCATGCGGAGATCGTGCTACCGGAAGGTGTCGAAGCCGACTGGGCGCGCGATCGATCCAGCCTTTGGAATGCGGTCGAGCGTGCCGAGGTGCGCAAGGATGCGCGGGTGGCGCGTGAGTTCGAGATCGCGCTTCCGCATGAGCTCAATCCGGATCAGCGGCTTTCGCTGACGCGGGACTTCGCGCGCGACCTGGCGAACCGTTACGGCGCCGCGGTCGACTTCGCCATTCACCAGCCGCAGGGGGAGGGGGACGTTCGCAACGTCCATGCCCATCTGTTGATGACGACGCGGACGGTCGGGCCGGACGGGCTTGGCGAGAAGACCCTGATCGAGCGTGAGAACAAGTGGCTGTTGAACAACGATCAGCCGACCTCGCACATGCAGCTTCGCGATATTCGCCAGGCGTGGGAGCATCATGCCAATCGCCATCTGGTGCGCGCCGGTCTTGAGGTGCGTATCGACCATCGCTCGCATCTGGAGCGTGGGCTGGAGATCGAGCCGACCGAGCACATGGGTGTGCACGCCTCGCAAATGGATCAGCGTGGCATGGAGGTGTCGCGCAGGCGTCTGGAAGAGCGGGCAGCACGGCGAAACGCGGCGCTGATCCGCGAGAAGCCAGAGCAGGTGCTGACGATCATCACCGGCGAGAAAAGCGTGTTCGATCGCCATGATGTCGCTCGTGCGTTGCATCGCTATATCGACGACGATGCGCAGGCATTCCGCAATGCGTTTGCAGCTGTCATGGCGTCGCCGGCATTGGTCGAACTGCAGCCCGAGCGGGCCGGGAAGCTGGAGTATGGGGAGCTGGCGCGCTACTCGACGCGGGAGATGGTCGAAATCGAACATGCCATGGCCGAGAGGGCATCGAAGATGGGCGGCCCTCTCGGCCATGGCGTCGATCGACATCATGTCGATCAGGCAATAGACATACAAGACAGCGCCATCCGGGCAAGGACCGCGTCCTCCCTCTCCGGAAAAGTTGAACGCGGCGCGATGCTGCTTGTCGATCGAGAGCGTGCGATCGAGCGGTCGGGCTTGAGCGCGGAGCAGCGCCTGGCCATCCAACATGTCACCGGAGCGCAGCAGATCGCTGTCGTGATCGGGTTTGCGGGGGCGGGTAAGTCGACGATGCTGGCGGCGGCGCGCGATGCCTGGGAGCGCCAGGGCTACCGCGTTCATGGGGCCGCACTCGCCGGCAAGGCGGCGGAGGGACTGGAAGAGTCCTCCGGCATTGCATCACGGACATTGGCCTCGTGGGAATATGGCTGGCAGGCGGGGAAGGGAGAGCTCGGAAAGGGCGACATCCTGGTCATCGACGAAGCCGGCATGGTTGGCAGTCGACAGCTGGCACGGTTCGTCGCTGAAGCGGAAGCGAGGGGAGCAAAGCTGGTGCTCGTCGGCGATCACGAACAGTTGCAAGCGATCGGCGCCGGCTCACCGTTCCGGGCGATCGCCGAGCGGGTCGGTGCGGTCGAACTCTCAGAAATCCGCCGGCAGAAGCAGGATTGGCAGCGCCATGCGTCGATTGCCTTTGCCACCCATCGCACCGGCGAGGGACTGGCCGCCTATGCCGATCGGGGAGGGGTTCAATTCGGTGCTGACAGGGACGAAGCACGGACCGCGTTGGTGCGCGACTACCTGGCCGATCTGGAACAGCGTCCGTCCGGCTCTCGCATCGCGCTGGCGCATCGCCGCGCCGACGTTCGGGCTGTTAACGCCGATATTCGGGCCGCGCTGCAGGAGCGTGGGCTGTTGGCATCTGGTGCTGATGAGGGGGCTGCCAAGGGCCACCGGGACGCCGATACGCTGGGCTGCGAATTGGTCTATCAGACCAATGACGGCAAGCGCGCCTTTGCATCGGGCGATCGTATCGTTCTGTTGGAGAACAATCGCGATCTTGGTGTCAAGAATGGCATGCTGGGAACGGTGCAAGCCGTCGAGGCGAACGCACTACACATACGTCTCGACGGCTCAGGTGACGGGCGGAACGGTGCCCGTGTCATCTCGATACCAGTCAATAGTTACCAGGCCTTTGACCATGGCTATGCGACGACGATTCATAAGTCGCAGGGGGCGACCGTCGATCGAGCTTTTGTGATGGCATCCGCCTCCATGGATCGGCATCTGACCTATGTGGCGATGACACGTCATCGCGACAGCGTGAAGCTTTATGCCGGGCGAGACGAGCTCAAGGATATGAAGGTGCTTAGCGCCAGCCTGAGCCGATCTGGTGCGAAGGAAACGACGCTGGATTATATCGGTGCCTTTGCCGAGCGGCGGGGGCTGGCCGAGGCGTTCGGTGTTCGCAGCGAGATTGCCGTCAGCCCCACACCCGGTCGGGATGAAGAGCGGATCGACAAGCCAGTCGAGAAGGTCGAACCGCTTGTGCCGGCACTGACGAGCTATTCCCGCAGTATTGAGGACATAGCCCGTGAGAAAGCGCGGCCAGACTTCGAGCGTGCCATGGACGCGGTGCGCTCGGTTGGTGGGAATGTCTATGTTGATCCGGATGGTGTTGCCGCGCGGTTTAGCTCGGCCATCGTCGATAAAGGCATGGACGCTCATGCGCTAGCGAAAGCGGTTGCCGAGCGGCCCGAGCAGTTCGGCCAACTGCGCGGCAAGTCCGGGCTTCTTGGTGACAACAAGGAGCGTAAAACCGCACGTCACAATGCCAGAGCGCTCAGCCACCATGTCGCATCGGCAGGTCAGGTTTGGGAACGCCGGCTAGAGGCGGAGCGCCAATCGGAAACGTGGAATCGCGAAAAGCGCGATGTCATCGAGGTTCCTGGGCTGACCCCAAGCAGCGAAGCGCTCCTGAAGCAGCTCGATGGCTTGCCTCAGGCAGAGAAACCGAAATTCCTCGAACAGTTGTCGAGCACGCCGGAAGGACGTCAGGCGCTCGATGAGGCGAAGATGATCGTCCAGGCGCTTGAGCAGCGGTTCGGCAGTTCCGATCCACGCAGGTTGAAGAAGGAGAACTTGCGGCTCGGGCCAGAGGTTGCCGATAAGCTCGATCGTATCGAGGCTGTTGCTCGTATAACCGATCGAGCGCAGAGGGCCGAGTTATCGCGTCAATACGAGTTGAAGCGGACCCTGAACAAAGGGCTGGGATTGCGGATGTAGTTTGCCAGCAAGCGGGTGTCCCGGGTTAAGGCACCAGGCCATTGGCTTCAGCTATCCCGACCCTTTTGCAGGCGAGGAGGCGTCTGCTGCTGCAGGTGGAATTCCCAATCCGTTCCGGACTTACGCCTTGGCGGCGTTCTGCGCGGCCTCGAATACATCGCGTGCGGATGTCGTCCCCGCTACGTGCTCAGTACCCTCGGCTCCGAGGTCCATCCAGCCCGCATTCACCGCCTCAAACATTTCTTCGGCAGGTCCGGTGTGGCCCTTCGGGATGCCGAACTGCTCGAACGCTTCCGCCCACCCTGCACGCGGGACGGCAAAGGCTTGCACGTCGAGCTTCAGGACGTCACCCAGTTGCCCCGCGACTTCGTCCGGACTGATCATCGAACCAAGCTCGATGACGCGCCGCCCTGACCACGCTGGCCCGGTCAAAAGGCTTGCAACCTCCGCTCCGATGTCGTTCGTCGCGACCATGGTCGATTGCCGGTTTGTCGGATTGTAGTAGACCGGCAGCGTTCCGCCCTGGGCGACCTGCAAGCCGTAGAGGAAGTTCTCGAAGAATCCTCCTGCGCGCACAAATGCGGTTGGCGATATCAGGTCGCGAAACCCTTGCTCCAGAAGCGACAATGCCGTGATCATCCCGAGCCCGCTGGTCTTGTCTGCGCCCATCGACGAGAGCGCTACCACTCGCGGCGGCGCCGCCTTGGTGAGCGCCTCGACATAGTTCGCTATCACGCCCCTGGCCTCCTTGTAATCCGGCGAGGGCGCCCACACAGAGGGCAACATGACAAACGCTCCTTCGACGCCTTTGAGCGCCTGCTCGATGGCGGCCGTCTCATTCCAATCGCCTTCCAGCAATTCGACACCCCGGTTCGCCCAGCTTGACGCCTTTTCGCGATTACGGACGAGTGCGCGCACCTTCTTGCCTTGCGCCAGGAGATGCCGCGCCGTTGCACCACCGACTTTTCCGGTAATTCCCATGACTAAAAACATGCGTTTTCTCCTGATTTTTAGGGTCAGAGCACTGGCCTGTTGGTTCAATTTGTGAGCGCCAGAATGGCTCGGATACGGGGATCGCGCAGATAAAGGCCGCCCCATGTCATCGCGCCCAGAAGCAGAGAAATAAGTTCCGGCGGCGATCCCAGCTCACTGATGCGGACATGGGCGCAGATCGCCCCTCCCAGAAAGCCAGTCACCAGGATCGCGCCGAGGACGGCGGTGGCCGGAATGGCGTAAAGGATGGCGCAGGTGAGTATGATCGGACCGACGACATGGGTCAGGTCCATCGCGAACCCTGTTTCCTGCAACATGCTCGCAATCTGCGCCGGCGCGAAAAGCTGAATAGTCCCGTCTGCCACCAGAGTGATAACGACAAACGCGCTCATTGTCCGGCCGGCCCACAGGGCGCGATGCAAGGTCTTGGTTTCAGGCTCCTGATTTGGGTTCATAGTTTCGGACACTTGCTGTTCTCCTATTGAGGAGAATCCCCAATATTCGGAGCTTACTGTGTCTGCCATGTATGATAAACATCGATGAAAGGAATTCACTGTTCTCTCAGAGGAGAACAATACCAAGGCACGAAAATGCATAATCTCGAACCCATCCTCATATTCGTAACGGTCGCGGAAATGGGGAGCTTCACCCGCGCAGCCGACAGCCTCGGCATCCAAAAAGGTAGGGCCTCAACAGCGGTCCGGAAGCTGGAAGAAGATGTCGGTGTCAGGCTCCTGCACCGGACGACGCGCAGCGTGCAGCTGACGGAGGACGGACGTGCATTTCATGCCCGTGCCCGCGATCTGCTTGCTGACGTCGATGACCTACACACGA
The DNA here is from genome assembly GCA_900468625.1 of Hyphomicrobiales bacterium. Classification (GTDB taxonomy): domain Bacteria; phylum Pseudomonadota; class Alphaproteobacteria; order Rhizobiales; family Rhizobiaceae; genus Rhizobium. The sequence continues at coordinate 53,058 of UBUL01000003.1, read as the reverse complement.
TGTTCGCGGACGACCGCGTGGCGCTTCGCGGGCGCTTGCGGGTGGACCTTCCGACCGAGGTGGCGCGCACAACGATCGTGCCCGCCTTGCCGGATTTCATGGCAGTTCACCCCAAGTTGGAGCTGGAGCTATCGAGTACGGATCGCCAAGTCGATCTGGTTCAAGAAGGGTTTGACTGTGTATTACGCCTTGGTCCCATCGGGGACGATACGCTGATTGCCCGCCCACTGGGCCTGTTGCGGATGGCCAATGCTGCCAGCCCCGCCTATCTGGCGCGCCATGGCGTCCCCCGATCGCTCGAAGATCTCAAGCGTCAGGAACATCGGACAATTCATTTTTCGACGATTCTGGGCGCAAGATCCTATGGATGGGAATATCCTGACGACGACGGTTACGCGACGCTTCGGTTGCCGGGTGCGCTACACGTCAACAGCGCGCAGACCTACGATGCCGCTGCCCTCGCCGGCCTTGGCCTGATTCAGGCGCCAGTCTTGGGGATTGGTCAATACTTGGAGAGTGGAGCGCTGGTTGAAGTTCTTCCCGATTTTCGTCGCCGGGCGATCGCCGTGTCCCTCGTCGTCGCGCATCGGAGCAATCTGTCGCGCCGAGTCCGCACATTCATGAAATGGATCGAAGAGGTGCTGACGCCATATCTGGAATAGATGGCCGCTTTCGGGACGACTCATTTTGGCCGGGAACGGTGAGGATGAGGCGCAAAGCAGTCGTTCTGCGCTTGGCTGCGACGCCGCTTTTTAAAGGCGACGAGCCACAGCCAACAAAATCGGATCTGTTGACGTGAGCGGATTGGCTGTTTTTGGCGTGTTGGTTATGGGATGGCCATCCAGATGCTCTGCGAGGCCGAAGACATCGCCTTTCGCGTCGACAGCGGATCGAACCATCCCGCCCGCCATGGATGACGATGACGATCTCCGCACCGCGCCGGTATTTTAAGGCCTTGCGGTTACTCTCCTTGACGTCGATGGCAAAGCCACCCTGTTCCAGCAAGGCTGCACACGGGACCCGGTCCCGAAGGTCTTCCAGCTTCTGTTTCTCCATTATTTTCCCGGCGCTTCGCGTCCGCCCTTCTTTCAGATTCATGTCTCCCGCAATCTGCGGGGCCGTTTCCGGCGGTCGGCGAAGAGCAAAGGGGAGCAAGGGCGTGCATGGCAATCTACTGATCTGCAGCTTGTCGCTTACCTTCGGTGCCAATGCGCGGCGAAGCTTTCCTTGCCGCCTGCTGCTCGCAAGCGGTACCAAAGGGTCTCAATGAGACGCGCCCGGAACGTATTCATGCACGATCTCCAGATCGTCGTCGTCATCGAGTTCGTCGCTCGGCAGAACGCCGAACTCGTAGCCGGACCTGAACAGCGTGACTGGAACCATCAGGGTGCGGACGAGTGCGAAAGCGTGGCGTTGAGCGAGTGCAAGTTCCTGTGCCATGTGAGAATCCTCCGTCCGGAGCGGGCCGATCCCGCTCGATGGCTCCTCAAGAGGACCGGCACCGGGCGCGCTCCCCGCAAAGGCGCAGCCGAAGCGGCCGCAGCTTGCCTAGCGGACCCCGTCAGCGGGTTGATCGACGGAGATCCGGAGCCGGTCCAGGACGCCGTTCATAGAGAGCGGGATTGGTTTGCTTTGGAGGGCAGGTGGTGTTCGACACAGGTCTTCCACTTGAGCCGCGGCTGCAGCTCCGCCTGCTTCCTTCCGCTACACCCCCCGTCGGGTGTTTAGCAGGAACAAAACATGATGCGCGCTGGAGCGAAGTCGGGGAACGTCGCACACCAGGTTTTCTCTAGATCACGCATCAGGCTAAGGGCTGATACCATTAGATAAAAATCAGGCCACAGACTGCTGTCAAGAACATCAAAACAGCCTACAAGCTGATAAATATGCTTGATGATCACCCTTTAAACTGATAAAATAAACTCAATATCAGTTTATGGGCTGAAAAATGAAAAGTGATACTCGGAAAAGAGCACGGGGACGGCTTGACGAAAGACTTCAGGCACTCCAACCAGTTGATCGGTTTAGGGCGCCGCCGAAGGGATGGATACGAGCGCTGCGAGATGCGCTCGGCATGACGGGTGCGCAGCTTGGCACGCGCATCGGAGTCCGGCCACAAACAGTTGAATCAATCGAAAAGTCGGAGGCAGCCGGGACGATTCAACTCAATACCCTGCGCCGCGCCGCCGAGGCACTGGATTGTACGCTCGTCTATGCCCTCGTTCCAAACAGCTCGCTTGAAGCCGTCGTCGAGGCGCGGGCACGCAAGATCGCCACGCGCGAACTCCAGCGCGTCGCGCACACGATGCGTTTGGAAGCACAAGGCACGGACAATGGGGATTCCGAATCCCGTATCCAGGCATACATCCGAGACAGGCTCTCTGAGCGCGATCTCTGGAACGAAGTATGACAGATCTTTTCCAGGAACCTGAAGATGCGACGCCGCTTGAGCCGCAGGAACGGGAGGGTTTGCTTCAGACCTGGATCACCCACCGCCGCGACCTCAACGAAGCGGAAGAGGAAAACATCGTCGAGGGTGCGGCTTGGGCGCGTGGCCGGCGGCGCTTGCCGCTCGAACGGATGCTCAGCGAAGACTTCATGCGGGCACTACATAAGCGGATGTTCGGTGACGTCTGGCAATGGGCCGGCACACTCCGGGCGACGGAGCGCAACATCGGCGTTCAGGCTTATCGTATTGGAATGGAACTCGCGAGCTTATTGAGCGACATCCGCTACTGGATTGAACACAAGACCTTTCCACCGGATGAGATAGCAATCAGATTCCATCATCGCCTCGTCGCCATCCACCCGTTCCCGAACGGAAATGGACGGCAGGCACGTCTCGCAGCCGACCTACTGATCGAGCGGCTTGGCGGCGATCCTTTTACCTGGGGCGGCGGCAGTCTGGCCAATGTTGGCGAATTGCGTGGACGCTACGTCGCAGCACTACGCGCGGCTGACAATCATGACATCGCTCCGCTTCTGGAATTCGCACGCAGCTGACAGGGCCCATCGCATTTGCGACAAAGATGGTCTGTAGCCATATGGTGCCCGATTGGCGGCACTCCAAGGTTCTTGGCCAATTCCGGGTTCGCGACCTAGCAAGGATGGACAGCCGGGTCCTAATGCTCTTGAATGGAGCTGACCTTCCGGCCCGGTATTTGTTCGTGTCGATGCCAGAAATCCTTTTTTCCTCTTTGGTCTTCGAGCTTAGTTCTTAACGGTCCTTGGTGGTGGCTCCGGCCGTCTTTGCCCGACGTACCCCTTGTAATCCAGCATTTCAGCACGACTTAACATGGTAGTGACGGCTCGTCTTCAGGGCGCTGTCATCAAGGGTGCAAAACCTTGCCCCAACAAAGGAGGACGTGATGTCTTCCAATCCAGCAGCACCGCATGTCGAACCGGCCGGCTTCAAGTTGGTCAGGGAAGCGTTAATGTCATCCGTCCGTCAGGGATCCGTGTCGGACGCGAGTTCCGACATGAAACGTGACGCCTCGCTCTTCCTCTTAGCCGAGTTCCGCGGCGGTGTGAGGACCGAATCGGCTCTCCTGAGTTCTCTCGCCAAACGGCAACAGTCATCGACACGAGCAAGCCTTGATCCCCAACCCGAGGGTAGCGCTGTTGATCGGTGGCAAGATGAGGGTGGGCGCTGATGGGCATCTCGTTCCCAAACGAAGCTCGTAGTTTTGACGACAGAAATCGCTGTGTCCGTTTCACCGGATACGACGGGATGTTCGAGATCAAATTTTATCTGGCGACTGAAGTCTTGGCCTGCGAGAAGTCGCACCGAGATGCCACCGAGGCAGATTATTTGACGGCATTCGATGCGTTGCGGCCAAGAATTCTGAAAGCTGCGACCTCTGCTTATTCCAAAGTGCGATCCAGCGCCGTCACGCTGGATCTCGCGCATTTTCGTTGAGCATACCGTGATCCTGAAAGGATACGATCGTGCATCATCCAGCCAAATCAGCTCCAACGCTTCAACCAGGAACAGCGAAAACTGTGCTTGTGAGCGAATTTGCGAAAAGGTTTCGCCTCGGTCAGGTGGAGGAGAACCGGTTGCGGAAGCTCCTCGGCCCCATCGCCAAGGAAATAGACCTCCTCAGAAATGCCGGCAGATAAAGGGATCGGCCCCCCACAGAGCGTTCAGCATTCTCCCGACAGGAACGGTGCCGTCATGAAGACAACAGTGAAAAGCATCGCTATCATTCGACCGTTCCAGCTTCCCGGGATGGCGCAACCTCATCCACCAGGCGTCTTCGAGCTTCAGATTGATGAGGAGCCCATCGACGTCACATGGGAGGCTTATCATACGACAATGACCTTGCTCCTTAGCTCCAACGGGCGCACCGAGGCGTGGCCCGTGTCGAGGGAGGAAATTGAAAAAACGCTGGCGCCGTCTATCGCTCCTTAAGCAACCTCAAGACTCGTCAGACCCGACGAACTGGCACGGTGGAAAATTTTCTCGTGCAAGCCAAGCCTGTCTCAACAGAGGGTAGGATACCAACGACAAGGTCCGAAAACCATGAAGCCGCTGCATTCCCGCCGAGTCACGGATGCTGCGTAATTGTCGCAGCCGAGCCAGGATAAGATCACGGCGCCGCAGATACGTTCCAGGCCTTACTGCCCCTCGGGACCGTACCGACAGCGCAGCAGCAACACCGATACACTCCGATCTCAGGTCACCCCGATCTTAGCGGCGAGATCAAGGAGACCATCATGACAATCGACCGCGCCAGTGTGAGAACAATTCTCAAGCCATGGGGTCGTCTTGATCTCGGGCCATGGGCACCGAAAAACCATCAGGATAGCCCGGTCGGCGAAATCTCGTTTGACTGTGGCGAAGAGGGAGGACCGGACCGTCTACTCCTCCTGAAGCTCCTCTTTACAGGGGAAACACTGTCGATACAGGTTCATCCCGATGATGCTACCGCCAAGTCGATGGGGATGAAAAGCGGCAAGAGCGAAGCCTGGTATGTGTTGGCAGCGGAAGACGGGGCGCAGGTCGCCGTAGGTCTCAAACGGCCACTGACACAGCTCGAATTCAGGAACGCTGCGCTTGGCGGATCAATTGAGGGCCTTCTCGACTGGCAGGAGGCGGCGGCCGGTGACGTGTTTTACGTCCCGGCCGGCACCGTGCATGCCATCGGTGCAGGTCTGGTCATTGCTGAAATCCAGCAGCGCAACGAGACGACGTTCCGCATCTGGGATCATGGACGTTCGCGAGAACTGCATATCGACCAAGCCATAGCCGTGGCACGGTTGGAACCGGCGAGCAGCAGGAAGCTACCACGGCACATCACCGTCGAGCGCGCCGAGCTCATGTCTTGTCCGTTCTTCACCCTCGAACGGTTGGACCTCCCTGCCGACACCGTTTGGGAGTTGACCGCGAGCCGGGAAAGCTGGGCTCTGGTCGTCGCGGGAGGCGGCACAATTGGATCGCTGACAGCGAGGATTGGCGATGGGTTTTTCGTGGAAGCTGATCGCGCCGACATCCGTGTCGGGCCCGACGGAATTGTCTTGCTCATTGCCACCGCAGCAAGCGCGCCCGCGACAGGGCTCCTGAGGCAGCTCCCGCCCGAAGGCCGATCGCAACCCGGTTCCGAGCTTGAAAGTGGTCGCCAAGGGCGAAGCGTCATTCCATTCCGCTCGTCAGGAGCTTCGCTATGAATCAGCTCAAAAATATCGCATTCATCGGCAACTCCCTGCCGCGCCGCTGTGGTATCGCCACTTTCACGACGGATCTGCAGCAGGCCGTTTCGAAATCTCCCGCTCGTGTCGCCACGGCGATCGTGGCTATGACGGATCATGGTCATGTCTACGACTACCCGCCGGAGGTCCGTCTCGCGATAGCCGATAACAACCGCGACGATTATATTCATGCGGCAGATGTCCTGAACGCCGGCAATTTCGACGTCGCCTGCCTGCAGCACGAATTCGGAATTTTTGGCGGCGAGGACGGAGATCATATCGTTGCGCTGCTGTCGCGGTTGAAGATGCCGATCGTCACCACGCTGCACACGGTTCTTGCGGAGCCAAGTCTTGGCCAACGCCGCGTCCTGAACGAAATCATCGACCTGTCTGCCAAAGTGGTGGTCATGGCGGAAAAGGGCAGGACTTTGTTGTCGAAGGTCTATCATGTGCCGGCCGACAAGATAGAGGTCGTTCCCCATGGAATTCCCGACATGCCGTTTTCGGAACCGGCAGTCGCGAAAGCTGACCTTGGCTTCGACGGGCGCTCGGTGATCCTGACGTTCGGCCTTCTCTCACCGAACAAAGGCATCGAGGTCATGATCGATGCCATGCCCTTGATCTTGGAAAGCCGGCCCGATGCGGTTTACGTTATCCTCGGAGCAACCCATCCCAATCTCGTACGCGACCAAGGTGAGGCCTATCGCGAGAGCCTGGTAACACGGGTAAACGACCTGGGCATCGAAGACAGCGTGGTGTTTCTCGATCGCTTCGTCGACAAGGCAACGTTGCTGAATTTCATCTCCATGTGCGATGTCTATGCCACGCCTTATCTCAACGAGGCCCAAATGACATCGGGCACTCTGGCTTACAGCTTCGGTCTTGGGAAGGCCGTCGTCTCTACACCTTACTGGCATGCGCAAGAACTGTTGGCCGACGGCCGTGGTGTGCTCGTCCCATTCGGCGACGCGACGGCTATCGGCCGCGAGATCGCGTCGCTTCTTACGGACGACACAAGACGCGACGCAATGCGGCGCCGGGCATACCAAAACAGTCGTCCGATGACGTGGCAAAAGACCGCCGAGCGCTATCTCGCATTGTTCTCACAGGTGGCGTTTCAAAATCCCGCACGACAGCCCGCGGCACCAACGAATGTCGTGATGCGCAAGGCCCCCACCCTCCCCGAGCCGCAGCTCGGCTACTTCATGTCGATGTGCGACGATACGGGGTTGTTCCAACATGCCGTCTATTCCGTACCGGATCGGGCGCACGGCTACTGTGTCGACGATAACGCCCGCGCGCTTCTTTTGTCGGTTGCCCTTAACGAGCCCGGCGAACGGCTGCTGCCGGAGGCACTCGCCGCGCGCTTCGCGTCCTTCGTGCAGCACGCCTGGAACCCTGACGAGAAACATTTTAGAAACTTCATGGCCTTCGACCGACGCTGGCTGGAAGATAAAGGATCGCAGGACAGCCACGGCCGAACGCTCTGGGCTCTTGGAGAATGCGCCCGCGGCGACGCAAGCCCATCCCGGCGCGCATGGGCCGCGGCCCTGTTCGCGCAAGCATTGCCGACCGTTGAAGGTTTCGGCTCGCCACGCGCCTGGGCGTTTGCGCTCTTGGGCCTGGACGGCTATTGCGCAGCCTCCCCTCAAGACATGTTGGCCCAGCGAATCCGTTCGACACTGGCCGACAGGCTGGTGGATATCTTCCATTGTGTCGGGAAAATAGGATGGAGTTGGTTCGAGGACAGCCTTTCCTACGACAATGCCCGACTGTCTCAGGCCCTGATCGCGACGGGATTGAGTGTTGAACGCCCCGATTACGTGGCAGCAGGGCTCAAATCCTTGCGGTGGCTGATGACGATACAGACGAACCCTGAAGGACTATTCAGGCCTATCGGCACAGATGGCTTTACGGATCGGACGGGAGAGGTGAAGGTCTTCGACCAACAGCCTCTGGAAGCGACGGCGACGATCGCTGCTTGTCATGCGGCTTGGCGGGTCAGCCACGACATCACATGGCAAAAAGAGGCCGCAAAAGCTTTCGCTTGGTTCCTCGGCAGCAACGATCTCTCATTGCCGGTCGTGGATCTCGAAACAGGCAGTTGCCGCGACGGCCTTCATCCGACGCGTCTCAATGAGAATAGAGGCGGCGAATCCGTGGTCTGCTATCTCCTCGGCCTTGTCGAGTTTCGTAAGCTTTCGCGCGCTAGTGGTCATCTGTCGACGTTGGTCCCCCTTCGCGCGCTGACGGCATGAATCGCAGCCTCAAATCAGATCGAGATCATCTTGTCACAGACAGCATTTCTCAACCGCCAAGCACTTTTCCTACGACCCGATCCCACACGCGTCCTAGTGCGGCGCTTCAAACCCGCTACGGAACCGCGAGACTTCAAACCGACGGACAAAACGCGGGCCAATCACATCGTGGATCGCGTGCTCGGCCTCGACCTTGAGGTCGCAGAGCAGCAACTGGCCGAGGTTCTCGAAAATTTCGAGGGCCGACACCGCAATCTGCTGGCGACGTTCGAAAAGCGCGCTATCGAAATGGAGGGAGCGTTCGCGCCCCACATTGCTTTCAACAAGGTGCAACGCCAACTCGTCGGCGCATACTTCATGCACGAATACTCCTTCGAGGCATCCGCTTTGTTCAACCCGAGCATAGTCGCCCACGCGGATCAGTCGGGCGTGCCGCGCGGCAGCAAGCGCTTTATCTTAAGCCTGCGTGCGGTCGGCGAAGGACATGTTTCGTCTCTCACCTTCAGATCGGGAATTGTCGATCAGAATGGCACCGTGGACATCGAACCCACGGCGCGGCTTGCGTCCATTCCCTCGTTCGACAATCCCTCACCTTCATCGCCCGATGAGCCTTTGGAACTGAAATTTTCCTCCGAACAGCCAATCAGCGAACGGGTGATATTTCCAGTCACCGCTGCGCAGTCGAACGGCATCGAGGATGCTCGCTTCGTCGAGTTCGAAGAGGCTGGTCAGAAAACCTACTACGCCACCTATACGGCCTATGATGGCAGAGACATTCGCTCCGAACTCCTCGAGACCAAAGATTTTCTGTCGTTTCGGATGACGCCTCTCGCCGGAACAGCCGCCAAGAACAAGGGAATGGCGTTATTTCCGCGAAAAATCGACGACCAATATGCGATGATCGGTCGCCAGGACAATGAAAACCTTTATCTCATCCGCTCCAACGATCTCCACGTCTGGAATGGCGGCGAGATCATTCTCGGCCCGAAATTTCCGTGGGAATTCGTGCAAATGGGCAATTGCGGATCGCCGATCGAACTCGACGAGGGTTGGTTGCTTCTGACCCATGGTGTGGGACCCGTGCGAAAATACGCAATCGGCGCAGCCCTTCTCGACAAGCGCGATCCGTCCAAAGTTCTCGCCCGCTCGAAAGAGCCGCTCGTTCACCCGGAGCCGTCGGAAAGGGAGGGATATGTTCCAAACGTCGTCTACACATGCGGCGCGATGCGCCACAACGATCAGATCGTGCTACCTTACGCCATCTGTGACACGTTCTCGAACTTCTCGACGATCAAGATCGCCGACCTGCTGGGCACCCTGACCGGCTGACTCTCTCTGCATGGGGTTAGCATCCTTTGGAGCCGACACGGGAGGCCAGGCAACATCAAACGACCGCAATGCCGGGGTAAATCTTGATCGACTGCGACGCCGCCCCAAGGGGCGAAACCACTGGCGAGTTCGCTTGCGTTAGTCGCCGTCAATCATTCCCGAAATCACAACCTTTATGGAGCAAGCCTCATGACGGCTTGAATTGTTTCTTTTGAAATTACCACAGCGAAATTCTACTCCGTCTGCCAGCAGCCGTGCTCGGGCCACCGCGGATACGACGGCAATATCAAGGTCGCACAGCCTGATGAGCCGATATGAGCAATATACGGTTTCAGCCCGAGAAGCCGCCCAAGCTGGTGACCGGGTCGAAGCGGAAAACCTTTATCAGCACGCTGAACACTTTTATCGCACGGCGGCCCTGCAGAAAGCCGGCCAGAATCAATGATCGTGGAAACAAAGTCATCCATCGACCAACGCCCGGACGAAAAAGCCTGGCTCAAAGTTCTCGCCAAATATCGCACGCCGCATGCGGGCCGCAGCGTGTTTGAGTTGGTCGTCACAGCAATCCCTTTCGCCGCCTTCTGGACGCTGACCTGGTTGGCGGTTCATTTCGGCTTCTGGTGGGGCTTGATACTGATCGCCCCGGCTGCCGGGTTTCTACTGCGACTGTTCATGATCCAGCACGATTGCGGCCACGGCTCCTTCTTCGCCCAGCGGCACTTCGACGACTGGACAGGACGCGTTCTCGGTGTCCTCACGCTAACTCCGTATGACTATTGGCGCAGGGCGCATGCCACGCATCACGCGTCGGCCGGTAATCTTGATGAGCGCGGCGTCGGGGATATCACCACCCTCACCGTGACGGAATATTATGGTCGGTCACGCTGGGGACGGATTGGATATCGCCTTTATCGGCATCCGCTGGTGATGTTTGGCGTCGGCCCGGCCTGGCTTTTCCTCTTCCAGCAGCGCCTGCCGATGGGAATGATGCGCGATGGTGTGCTTCCCTGGATGTCGACGATGGCCACCAACGTTGCGGTGGCGGTGATCGCCGCGCTCCTGATCTGGGCGATCGGCCCTGTCTCTTTTCTAGTCGTCCACCTACCGATTGTTCTTCTCGCGGGTTCGATCGGCGTCTGGTTATTCTACGTGCAGCATCAGTTCGAGGAGACGCACTGGTCGAAAGAGCCGGAATGGCAATTTCCAAAAGCCGCCCTGCACGGTGCTTCGCACTATGACCTGCCGCGTCCTCTGCGCTGGCTGACTGGCAACATCGGCATTCACCACGTGCACCACCTCTCAAGCAAAGTCCCCTACTATCGCCTGACCGAGGTCCTACAAAACCATCCTGAACTCGCCGAAATCGGCAAAATCACGCTGTGGCAGAGCCTGCAATGCGTAAAGCTGGTCCTGTGGGACGAAGGAAGCCGGCGCTTGATCTCGTTTCGTGAAGCGGCCGCTATCGCGCCGGCCACTCGGGCTCACTGAGATCATCCCTGCAGAGATCAGTATATCTTTGCAAAGGAAATTATGCGGCGCACCATTCTTGCTCATATTGGAACTTGTGCCCGTGGCGGGCGAAGGAGACCGATGTACCAGAGCCATAATACGCGCCGGCTGATCGCGATGAGGAACTTCTCTTCGACCCCGTTTGCTGAAGTGCCGGCTTTACCCGCCGACCATCCGAACGCCGACCTGTGTTTCAACGGCTCGAACCACGCAATCCGGGGCTAGGCTAGTGAAGCTCTGTCAATCCGCGAGATGATAGAAGACGTCGTCGGGTCGCGCGGTTGGATCCTGATAGGATCGTCATCATCTGACCGTCCGCCGGAGGCGCGATCGCGAACGTCATGCTGGCGACATATCCCGAATTGTTTACTGCCGGCGCGATCATCGGCGGGCTTCGTTACGGAACCGCCTCAGGCGGAGGGCAGGCATTTCGAATGCCGAGCAGATCGTCCATCGGTGGGCCATCGTGCACCAGGTCTCCGACGCACCGGATGTGATTGGAGCCGTCAATGGCGATAGTCGTCAGACCTTCTGGCTCAATGAAAGCGGCAAACCCGTCATCGAGATCAATCTCATCAAGGGCATAGCCCACGGTGTACCCTTGCCGTTAACAGCGAAAGTCCTTTGGAAAATTCAGGGCCGCATGCGGTCGGCCAGAATTTTGTCGACCGGACGAGAAGCTAGTTGCGCGACACAGGTTCGATACGACCAACACAGCAGGAGCTTAGAACAAAAACGAGATAGGCATTGCAAAACCAAAAATTGAGCCTATATGTTGTTTATCGACCAATGCTTGTGACGTCGTTCCAGAGCTTCATGCTCCCGTCGGATTTCCTCTCAAATAATCGATCTTATCCCGCAAGGCATCGCGGGAACCACAACGATTGCTTCGAAAGGAAATCGTTATGAACACTGGTACCGTAAAGTGGTTTAACTCTACCAAAGGCTTCGGCTTCATTCAGCCTGACAATGGCAGCACGGATGTCTTCGTGCACGTGTCTGCCGTCGAGCGCGCCGGAATGCGTTCACTCTCGGATGGTCAGAAGATCACTTATGACATCGTCCAGGACCGCAAGTCCGGCAAGAACTCTGCCGACAACCTTCAGACGGCGTAATAAGGTCATTCGCACCGCTGACCACGGATGTACTGGCAGCTGAGCCGAATGACCGTGAAAGGTCGGGTCCATGCCCGGCCTTTTGTTTTTCTGGAAATTGAGCTTAAAATGGCAGTTGCCATGGCTTCGAGTGACAGGATCGTTTTCTACATCCTGCATTGCGATAACATCTAGCTGCAAGATGCGGGCCCTTCCGCCTTGCTGCTGGAAACTCGCGGCGCGGCATCCTACAATGTGTGCTTTGATAATGCGGATCTTTACGCATCGGCCAGGACGATATCTCAGTTCGGGTTCCGACCGCGCTTATATCGGGCCTACCGGCATTGCATCCGGGAAATTCGTTTGCAACAGCCGGGAAATGACCAGAGCCTGCCCAAACGGCGAGACAGGTTCGTCGCAGACGTCGATAGCTGTGTCCTAGGAATCGCCGTCTCGGTGGACGGCCTTACCCAAACAAAAGGAGGATGCGATGTCTTCCAACGAGTATCCCGCATGCGTTTCACGAAACCTGGTTCGAACGAGTACGTTCGGATATCGTGATCACGCGAATCTTTGCGCGCTCCTGGAAACCACCGTTGGCCAGGACGCACAGCGAAGGCTGTCGTTAGCGAGCATGACGATGTTTCCCGATTTCGGCACCGTTTGCAAGATCCGCATGTCAACGGTGCCACAGAGCGTTACGTTTCCCTGCTTTAGTAAAGCGATATCGGATGAGACGCCAAACCAAATCTAGGTAGTGAGGCAGCGCCGACACTTATCCAGGCGCCGGAGGAGAAACCCATGGCGAAAGGCCAAATGCGCAGCAACCGCGAGATCCGCAAGCCCAAGAAAGACAAAGCACCAGTAGCGGCACCAGCCTCATCTGGCACACAAGTTAAGCTTGCAAGCGGCAACCCCGCAAATCTGAACAAGAAATAGCAGGCGGGCGCGCCACCAAGCCGATATTACTGCGAGCGGGCGCGCTGTCACACTCACTATTCGAGGAACCAATGATCAATCATACGCCCAGACAATCCGCGGAAAAGCTCTTTCGCGTGCCCCTCACCGAAGCAGGATCAAATGCCGAAAAGCTCCTGAACCTTCGAAAGGGGATGCAGCGGCGCAAGCGCGAGCTTCGAAAGTCCGAACGCGAAATCCGAGACACTGCACGGGCAGAAGGTCAGCCTTCTTTCCGAACCCGAAGGACAACGACGTGATCAGATTCGATTACACGGACGGAGCAGGGCTTTATGCGGGCAAAGCGACACGCGGACGCAGCGGACTTCGTTACAGGCGTTTCGAAACGGCCGCCGAAGCGCTCCGCTTCGCGGTCGAGGACACGCCTGGCGCGCAGCAGCGAGGCTCTCTTTTGGAAGTAAATGAGGCGCGCTTCGACCACAATCATATCCGGGCGCTTTACGACGCGCCAGATTATCCGCTTTCCCGGCGGATCAGATGAAAATGGCAGCGTCCTAGCTTTTCGGCTGATGAAGTCAGGCGTTCCGAGCGGATCGGCTATCAGAGCCTGGAAAGGCCCGTAGCCTACTGATTTCCGATGAGAGACACCACCCCGTCGCCCGTGGCGGCTAAGCGAACCTGAGCCAACTCCGTGACGAATACGCGCAGCAGTTCGGTCCTCCATCATACGCTAGAAACGGACTTTGGCGCGCGCCATCCTGCATGCTTCGTCACCCGGAACCAAGCTCGACAAACGTCTGGCCGCACCTCGTACACGAGACAGGACGTGTTTATCCCGACCTCACCCGACAATGCTGAACATCGCGACCCCTCGCAACGCATGCCTCGCTGATCAGCTTCGACATAGTGACGGGGTATCAAAGCCAGGTCATCGTCGGCTTCTGTCGTGAACCTTGGCCATTCGGACGAAAAACAGCAGCATGCTCCACAGGTTTGGCAGTCGATCTCGGCGGCAGATGGTGCGCTTGCCGTTAGGTCGCAGGGCGAATTTAGCTGGGTCACTTGTGCATGAGAAGCCAGAGCTTTCCCGCCATGGTAATCGTGCGTGGCGAATGTGCTTCCCCATTGCTTCCATCGAGGTTCCTGAGGAGGTCGAGTTCCGTTAGCCGCTCCACCGTCGTCGTGGTAGCCGACCTCACTTTGGTCGGTCGCTCTTTGAATCGATCCGATCTTGCGTAGGTGACGGCGGCGTTAAGATGGATCCAGGACCTGCCATCCGCAGAATGCAGATTTCCACTTCTCGCGAGCTTCAGGGCTTGCACCTGAGACGGGGTCAGCGATGCCACGATGGCTCGCGAATTGGCCTCGACTCTCTCTTTCGGAACAGGAAGCGATCCGCTTTGGTCTGTCGACATGATTTTTTCTCCTTGATTAGCAAAAAAGACCGCAGCCCTTTGGCGCCGCCTGATCAAGCCCGGTCGTAGGTGAAGGAGGTCAGAAGGGTCGTCACGAAGTTGCTGGCTCGTTCCTTGACCAGCACTTCCGTCCATTCGTCCGTGCCGCGGAGCCTTAGATCCGTATAGATGCTATCGACGGCCGCTTCTTCGATGCGCTTGATGTGCGTGTTGAACGCTGCCTCACCCTCGGCGCGATACATGTCACGGATGACCATGCGCAGGATCTCCTGGATCGCGATTTGCCAAGCCGTGTTGATCGCCTGTAGTTCTTTTGTATCAGTGGTCACGGTCGCTCCTAGAGCATGAGTGAATTCGACGCGGATGCCTCAGTCCTAAAGATCCTTGGTCGGACGGAAGACGCCTGACGGCTTACGCTTGCCTGGCCTTGCGATTGGCATAGCGTCTGTCTCGCTCGGCCTTGCGAGCGGCCTCGTCTTCGACAATCCGCGCGAGACGCATGTTTTCGGCTGACTTGCGCGCCTCGGTTTCAGCCGCTGCTGCGGCCTCAAGTCGGGTGCGCTCCACAAGCGTCAAGCGGTCCCGTTCAACACGGCGGGCTTCACGAGCTTCGACAAGCGAAAGCCGCTCGGCTTGCCTGGCAAGTCGAGAAGGCTTGGCCGCTGTTTTCGCGGCACGATACCCTTGGAGAAGGGACGCCTTGGCGCCGGCGGCAGCTGCGCGTCGATCGGTAAGTTCTTTATTTCCGTGGCGTGTCAAATCCGTATCCTAATGGTGGCGGGCGTGATGACCAACCTGCCTTTGCTCATTTGGCGACCAGGGTGGATTTTGCAGACGTCCGCTCGGCCTGTTCCTTCGCGAGGCGAGCTTCTCGAAGCCGCAAAGTCTTGGCATTGCGTGCTTGCGCCGCCGACTCGAGCTCCTCCATCGCATTATTCTTGGCAAAGAACTCTGTCTGGACATTGCCGAAGGCGATCTCTGCCTGCTGGCGAGATTTACTATATGTCTCTGTCATTGGGTTCCCCGATGTCGGCAATGGGCCGAAATGAAAAAGGCCAGGCGAACTGCCTGGCCTCAGATGATAGCGTGCTTCCGACAATGCCAGTACATCCGTGGTCAAAGGGAAGCCGATATCACTTAAGCAGCCTGCAGATTGGTGGCCGACATCTTGCCCGACTTCATGTCGCGCTCGAGCTCGAAGCCGATCTTCTGGCCTTCGACGAGTTCGCGCATTCCGGCGCGCTCGACCGCCGAGATGTGAACGAAGGCGTCAGCGCCGCCGTTGTCAGGCTGAATGAAGCCGAAGCCCTTGGTAGAATTGAACCATTTTACCGTCAGTCGTCATGATGAACCCTTTCAAAGCATAGAGTAAGGAACTGCGAAGCGGATGCCACGCAGGTAAAACCGACTATTTTTGAAAGAGAAGTTCGCTTAGAGCACGGTGCCAATCGCGCGGTAGACAAAGCTCGGCAAGCAAAAGATCGATAACGGATCTATACGGGCTAAACGGTGCGGCGTCAACGTTTAGTTTTCACTATTCGTATATTGCGCGCTTTGATTGTACTCTGCCACGGCCACCCGGCAGCAGGCCATCGCTCGCCGAACCGATTATCAATAAGCTGATAGCGTAAGCCTTATTAGGAACCGCGCGCTACGTACTTGCCTGGGCCAATTCCTCACGGTGTGCGATCGCGCGGGGATGGACATATCACAGCAATGCGCTATCTTCTGCTTATCGCCAGCAGACGAATTCGTAGGCGCTGGCGGCTGAGGGCTAAGAGCTCCCGCCTGCATGTGCAGGACTCGCTCATGGCCGAGAAATCCCAGAAAATCACCAGCGGAGATGGGCGTCAGCTGCTTGTTCTTATCGCTGAAGATGAATTCCTTATCAAAGTTGATCTCGAAGACGTCGTCAGGGATGCGGGCTTCGAGCATCTCGCCCTATCGAATGCGGACGAGGCTATCCTTGCATTGGAGGACGACTCGGCCCGTTTTTGCGCCGTTTTAACCGATATCAGGATGCCAGGAGAGGCAAACGGTTGGGATTTGGCGCGGCGAGCTCGGGAACTGCAGCCAGTCATGCCGGTGATCTATATGACTGGCGACAGCGCCCAAGACTGGGCAGCCCAGGGCGTTCCCAATAGCGTCTTGCTTCAGAAGCCTTTTGTTCATGCCCAGCTCGTCACGGCATTGACCACTCTTCTTAACGATGCCGCCACGAGCGGGATCGGCCAATAAGGTGCGCCCATAAAGGATCGCGTTGAGAACAATCAGGAGCTTCGAAGGGAGGATTAGGTGCCGCCGATCTTAAGGGCGATCCTGAAGCGCCCAGTTTCGGACCGGAACCCTCGGTCCGGCCGATGGAGACCCTTTGGAACTCCGCCAAGAACGCTGCCAAATCAGCAAACTATCGCTAAATTAAATAAATAGAAATATTATGATAATTTTTCATGAAACGTGATATTGTACGATTTCCTTAGAAAATAATTATAATAAAGGAGCTAAAATGACTGATGTTCTTTCTTCAACCATGTTGCGGCGGTCGCTATCCGCGCTCGTTCAGGCCAGCGTCTTGTTAGCTATCACGGCTGCCATACTGAGCGTTGGCTTTTCCTCGCTACACCTTTGGTCGTGACGATGGCCAATCGTCCACATAAATTCAAGTGTCCGATCAGCGAGAAAACCCAAACGGTCTTTCGACCGATCACATGCGGTGATGTTGCTGGCCGGCTGGAAACGGCGGCGCTCCTAAAAGCGCTGCGGATCGAGCGAGATCGGCCCGCCGCCTTCAAACTGTCCGTTAGATAATGGGCGTCGCCAAAAAGAACCGCCATCACCCATCGAGGACAAGCGGAGGGCTCATCAAGAGTGTGCATCGATCTTCGAACAGGCTCGCCGCGGGAACCATCATGGAAAGGATGAAACGTCTCGCGCGAGGTAAACTGTCGCAAAGGGAAATTGAAATCCTAAATCGAATATTCGACGCCGTTACGGCACAAAGCTGGTTCGATGACACCGACTACAGCCGGGAAGGTTTTGCTGTCGGACTAGTCGGCTTATTTCAATACGGATTTGTTAATCCAACTCAGCTGGAAAGGATTGCGATGTTCTGGGCATGGAGCGACTTCCCTCAAAACATGTCGAGTCCCCAGCGGGCTAAACTGAAATCGCTCTATAGTCAGCACGAGGTGCGGCGATAGGCTTATGCTCTTGAGATTCGAACCTGCGGCCCATTAGACCAATTGACACCAAGCCGCTGATTACATGTGATAATGTCCTTTGTCACATATAGGAGGCACCATGCTAAAACCCCATCAGCCCTTCCTGATCACCATCGTCGATCGCGACAAAAGCTGTGCACCGTCGAAGGCCCCACCTTCGACGACACGCCCTGGTACGAGGCGCAAGCGCAAGCTAGCGCCGCAGGGCGCAAGGTGGATGTCATCCCTCATCAGAGTTGGGACACCATCGACCGCAAGGAACCTCCCACACAAAGCACCCTTGTCGACCAGACGAAGCGCGATCCGGGTTTCAGAGATTTCCGATGTGTTTCGCCAGGCGCGATCCTTAATCCGCAATCCGGTGGCGTCGCCTTAACCGATTTTGAGACGTGGTAGGATCTCGAGGCTGAATTTCACCGGTCGATCGGCGAAGCGATTTCTCGCCAGGTCAAGATGGCTTGAGCGCGAAGGTGGCGATGGTCGGCGGCGGTCAGGTATTTCCGGTGAAGAAGAAAGAGATTGGCGATCTGGCCGTGAGTTGAGACGAAACGCTGGCATTGCCGAGCCGATTTGAAGCGCATCATTCGGCGCTCTCGTCGCCGTATGGCAAGGTGCGAATTCTCCACTCGATTGTTCAATCCCTTGTGTGAACGATGCTCGACACCCGGCATCAGGTCGGCCTTCGCAGCCGAATAGGAACGCAGCTTGTCGGTCACCATCACGCGCGGGGCGGTACCCTGGCCCTTGAGCAGCTTTCGCATCAGACGCAGGACAGCTGCCTTGTTCCTTCGGCTTTGCAGCAGGACGTCGAGGACGTAACCATTCGCATCGACGGCGCGCCACAGCCAGTATTTCTTACCCTTGATCGCCACAGCCATCTTGTCGAGTTGCCACTTGTCGGCAAAGTGGCCTCGTGAGCGGCGCCGAAGCTGATGCGCAAATTCCAAGCCGAATTTCGCCGCCCATTCCGAGACAGTCTGAAATGAGACGTTGATGCCACGTTCGGCCAGCAAATCTTCGACATCGCGTAAGCTGAGCGGGAACCGATAATAGAGCCATACCGCATGGGCGATGATCTCCGCGGGAAAGCGATGGCATTTATATCGGATGGGCGAAGCTTCGGTCATGTCGCTACATTATCGTCCCGATCAGCATAGATCGGTTAAGGCGACGCCACCCGCAATCCTTCCGATGAACGAGCTTATTGCCGTCACCGCAGATGCCCGCTTGCCGCTCATGATAGCGTAGAACGCGGTGCACAAGCGACACTTTCTGGAATTCTTCGCGGTGCAGATCCGCAACCCGAACACCCGGCGCTCTGCGTTCGGCGGGATTCGGGTCGTTCGTCCGCCGACGCAGGCTGAGCGAGGAGATCGCTTTGCATCTGACTGCAGGGCTCGCCGACACGAAGCGTTCGGTCTCATGATGCTGGCCAATCCAGCTCTTATCCAGAGTTTGAAGTCACGCACGCTATTCAATAAGGTGCTGCGAATGCTTTTCTACGCCGGCGGCAATGCGGGAAGTTATTTATAATGACTATCCCGCACCCTCCGCATCGACTGGCTGAAAGGATTGGGCAAAGCTCTTCAGGTCGGGACGCGAGGGTAGCGATGATGTACCTCAGCATCTTGCTGACAAACTCAATGAGCATCTGCCGCCGCATCGTTCGGCGGACAATCACCACACCTTTGCTGTCGACACCGACAATGCTGTAGCTATTCTTGTCTATATCGATGCCCAAAATCGAAATCGTCATGGATCGACACCGCTTCCTTCAGTGACGGATCATCATACTCGATGTCTTCGGAAGGGCGGGCCATCCCATAATCAGCATTCAGTCACTTTCCCTCGTGGCGGCCCGGCCGGATATTAAGAAAAATCTGAATTAATATTTCATAAACTTTATGAAACTTTTCTAAGAAACTGTGATATTATGCCAAATTCCTAGAAAATAATTATAACAAGGAGCCAAAATGGAAAACGTTCTTTTTGCAAATACATCGCGCCGGTTGACACGCATGCTGATCGAGACCTCGGTATTGATCGCTGGAACCGCCGCCATTTTGAGCGTTAGCCTTCCGCCAGTTCATCTTTGGTTATGATCATGTCCAAGCGCCCAAAGCGATTCACCTGCCCGATCCGCGAGAAGACCGAAACGGTCTTCCGACAAATTACCACTGGTGATGTGGCCGGCCGGCTCGAAAAGGCTGCGCTTCTTAAAGCTCTAAGGATAGAGAGGAACCGGCCCATGCGTCCTCAAACTGTACGCTAGTGGACTGCTCGTTGCATGGGGGAACAGTGCGCATCGGATTTCCAGCGGCACTATCGGGAGAAAAATATTATGAGTAACGATTTCGATAAACCAAACCGCGACCAACGAAGGACAACTCCCAGATCTGGTCGCCAATTGGATATATTACTCCCGATGCTGGTTGTTCTCGTCTTGGCTGCTCTCGTGTGGAATTTCTGGCCAATCATACGATCAGCCTACGCGCCTGCTCCAACTGTTCAATCTACAACCGTTCCGCCCGCAGCCGCTCCGGCACAATAAATACCGATCAATCTTACGACGGCAGACTATTCGACTGTCGCGTGATATTGTGAAAACGATCGATGAACGCAAAGGCCGTTTCGGCCGCAGCCATCCTTCAGGAGAATGCGATGGCAACAAGCACCAGACGCTATGCCGTTCGTCAGGAAATGGATTTTTCCTGGACCGTCTATGATATATTTACCGGAGTGCCTGCAAAGCCGTCGACCTGGGAGCTTGAGAACTTGCCAGAGAAGGAAGCGCAAGTCTTCTGCGCCATCCTCAACGAAAAAGATGCCGCTCGCCGCATTATCAGGGATTCGAAGTAAAGGCAGCATCTCACAGAGCCGCCCGTTGCCTATTAATCTTTACCCATACCGGCCACCGTTTGCCGTGGCCGTTGACCGGTACAACACTAGTTTAACGGGCATCGATCAAGGCATTGTCACAAGCGATAACAAAATATTTGCGGGCAATTTCGGCGGCGGATCGATATCGAAGCGCTTTCATACAGGAATAAACCGCGTTCCAATAAAGCTGACCAGAGTGTTGGTCAAAATCTCGCTGCAGATATCGCAGCGCCTCTCTGGGACCATCTATCGCCCTGGTACAGAAGTCACCCTTATGGATGAGGACCGGCGTCTCCCAAATAAGAGAAAATCCCACCTTGATAACAGAACCCATTGATCTCCTCCCAGGGATCGCGGAGAGAAAACCTCTGCCGTCATTGTCAGTACCACCCGCTGAATGAACTTGTCTAAAGGGATGGAAACGAAAGCGTGTCGCGATCTTTCAGATCTGCTTCATGCGAGGCTGGTCCTAAACATCATCGTGTTATCGCCGCGCCTTTTGGCCGTCGAGATAGCCGTGTTCAAAGGCTTTCGCGAGCACGCATCCTTCTGGATATGGATTCTCTTCATCTTGCGTCTCCCGCATGCCAGCGTCGCCTCCACGCTCGTAAGCCTCTCTGGATGCCACATCGGAGGTTTCCAGGTCCGGAGGGCCGATCGCTCCAGCGCTCGTCGGATCAGGAAGCCGCAACCCCAGGCCGGCCGGGACGACAGGATTTTGGACGTGCATAGCTGTTTCCTCCATGTTGCGGAAAGCAGTCTGCGGCTGATGTTTCAAGCCGGCTCGCGCGGCTATCTGAAACTTCCGCCTTTGCAAGAGCCCTGCTACCGCTGAGGCGACGCCCACATTCTGGTAGGACAAGACGAGAGCGACGCTGATGCAACACTATCGCTCTCCATTTAAGGCTATTTCATGCGCGGGGCTTGCGTGACTTATCGTTTCCATTCTTGCTGGACGATGTCTTCGCATCATAGGTTTGCCCGAAATTAGTGCCTCCCAAGTGCCCGCCACCGCTTGTGTTCTTCACTTGGCGTAGCGCTCGCTGAAGGAGCTTCTCTGCATTTGTCTTCGTCATTATATTTCTCCAAAACAAAAAGGCCGGGGAATGCCCGACCTTTCCAAAGGTTCGCAATCCTGCAGTGCCAGTACATGCGTGGTCAAAGCAGGCACGAGCCGATTGCTGTTTGATTATGCAGATGCTGAGTTCTATTCAGCTTGCTATTACATGCGTCTCTTACCACTTCGTAGATGCAGGTGAGAATACGACTGATTCCAATAAGATGGGTGTTATCCCGATCTCCTACGGTCATTCAATTCTGCTGCCAGTACATCCGTGGTCAGCTGGAATGAGTGACAAGCTTAAATCGCCTGAACATTGTCGGCTGAGCTTTTACCGGTTTTATGATCCTGGATAAGATCATAGCTAACCTTCTGACCGTCCTTCAGTGCGCTAATCCCGTCGCGTTCCAAGGCGGATATATGCACGAATACATCCGTGCTGGCGTCATCGGGTTGGATGAATCCAAATCCTCTGCCGGCATCAAACCATTTTAGGGTGCCCGCGGCCATGGTGATTTCCTTTCGAAGCAATTGTCGTAGTTCCCGCAATACCTTGCAGGATCAGATCGATTATTTGAGCGGAAATCCGAGGGAGCCCTGTAGCTCTTGAGCGACATCACAAGCAATGGTCGATTTACCCAACATAGGCTCTATTTCTGATTTGGCAATGCGCGGACAGATTTAATCGACAAAGGGTGATTGTCGCCGACAGCCCGATCAACATCGGCGGAGAAGTCCTACAGAGCCAATCCCAATCTATTCCTTGCATCTAAAATATTGCCTGTTACCCTAGGGCGAGCGCCTCAACCGAAAGATAGATCTTTGGCCCAACAGATCGAGGCGCGTCATCGACGCTTCCAGCTCATTCTTATAAAACCCTCTCACTACGACGATGACGGCTACGTTATCCGATGGTGGAGAGCGATGATTCCTTCCAACTCACTGGCTGCCATCTATGGCATCGCCCGTGATTGTGCGGAGCGTGCGATCCTTGGTCCTGATGTCGGAATTGACATCATGGTCATCGATGAAACCAATACCCGCATCAAAATCGCATCACTCATCGAAAAGCTGCGCCAGAACCACAATTTCGGAATGGTGGCGCTGGTGGGTGTTCAATCCAACCAATATCCCCGCGCGCTTGATATTGCCCGCCCGTTCCGAGAAGCCGATATCGCCGTTTGCATGGGTGGCTTTCACATTTCCGGCTGCCTGGCCATGCTTGACGGCGCCGCCATCGAACTGGATGCCTGCCGGGAGATGGGCATTGCGATGTTTGCGGGCGAAGCCGAGGGGCGCCTCGAAGCTGTCCTGCGCGATGCTTCGCAGGGGGCATTGAAACCCCTCTATAATTTCATGAATGATCTGCCCGGCATCAAGGGTAGCCCGGTGCCCTTTCTGCCCAAGGATAGCATCGAACACACGCTTGGCCTCAGCAGCAGCTTCGATGCAGGGCGCGGATGCCCATATCAATGTTCATTCTGCACGATCATCAATGTCCAGGGCCGTAAATCGCGCTTTCGCTCCGCCGATGATATCGAAACGCTGGTGCGCCTGAATTGGGCGCAGGGAATTCACAAGTTCTTCATCACGGATGACAATTTTGCTCGGAACCGAGATTGGGAGGCAATCTTCGACCGCCTTATCGAGTTGAAGGAGCAACACGGCATTCCGCTCGGCTTGATGATCCAGGTCGACACGCTCTGTCACAAGATCCCGAACTTCATTGAAAAATCCAAGCGCGCCGGTGTTACTCGCGTTTTTATCGGGCTTGAAAATGTCAATCCCGACAATCTCGTCGCGGCGAAGAAGAACCAGAACAAAATAACCGAGTATCGCAAGATGCTGCTCGCCTGGAAAGCGCAAGGCATCATGACGCTTGCGGGTTACATCCTCGGCTTTCCTTCCGATACGCCGGATACCATTCGCCGCGATATTCGCATCATCCAGGAGGAACTGCCGCTCGACGTCATTGAGTTCTTCGTGCTCACCCCGCTACCCGGCTCGGAAGATCACCAGACGCTCTGGCGCAATGGCATCAGCATGGACGATGATCTCAACATATACGACGTCGAACGTGTCTGCACAGCGCATGATAAGATGAGCAAGGTGGAGTGGGAGGAGATCTATCAGGAGGCCTGGTCCCTCTATTATTCTCCGCAACATATGAAAACGTTGCTGCGTCGCGCTGTCGCCACCGGCATGCCGGTCGCCAGTCTGGTGAAGGTGCTGATATCCTTTGCAACAACGGTGCCGCTCGAAAACGTTCATCCCTTGCAAAGCGGCGTGATGCGGTTGAAGCATCCAGATGAGCGTCGGCCGGATCTGAAGAGGGAAAATCCCCTATGGTTTTGGCCAAAATTCATCGGCGGCACCCTCGTGAAACATTTGAGGCTCGCCGGAGCAATCACCAGCCTCTCTTTCTCCGCCTACCTGATCGCCAGGGATAAAACGTCAAAGGCCTATATGGATCAGGCACTAACACCGATCGCCGACGATGACGGCAGCCGTCTTTCCTTGTTTACGCAGACGAGTGGCGGAAGCGCAGCTGTCAAGCATGTCAAGAAGGTTGCCGAGCTGACGAAACGCGCGCCGGTTCACTGAAGGCGTTTTGGTGCAGTCGGTTTCGAGGGGTCAAGTCAACATTATTCCTGGTCCTTCACCGGCGCCGTTGCCAACTAAAAGTGTGTATTGCCCCTTATAGGAACTGTTCTACTGAACGTTCGGAGAAGAACCAGAATGGAATCCCGATTTGGCAAGAGAATAATGGTCACCGCCATGGTTATCGGCCTGGCACTTTCCATTCTCTATGGACTAAGCGGAACTCACAAGCGCTCTGAGCCAGCAGCTCCTGCAGCGAGCGATGTCGCCAAATAGCCGGCTCCTGCAGCCTTGAATGGCGATATGCGAACTTCCGATCAACACTATGAGATCGCTTCGCCGCCAATATGGTCTTAAGAGGCCCTCGCGATTTCGGCTGCATCGCGGAATGAAACCAGCTTCTGGCCGCCCTCGTCCCAAAGCACGAGCTTTACGCATCGCAGGCTCTGACGCAACGTGATCCGGCCTATCTCACCAAGTTCTGGATGGTTTCGCAAAACCTCCGGCAGGCGATAATAGGGAATGCGGCTGCAGAGATGATGCACATGATGAATGCCGATATTGCCGGTCACCCAGTGCAGAACGGGCGGCAAGTCATAATGGGAAGCACCATGCAATGCGGCGTTCGGAAATTGCCACTCCGGCTTCTTTGACCAGTGCGTTTCCTCGAACTGATGCTGCACATAAAAGAGCCAGATACCAACGGCGCCAGCCAGCAAAACGATCGGCAGATGGATCATGAAGAAGGCTGCAGGCCCAATCGCCCAGATGAGAAGCGACATGATCACAGCAAGCGCCAGATTGGTCGACATTGCCGATACCCATGGCAGGAGACCGGCACGCAACATGCCGACCGGGAGACGTTGCTGGAATAGAAAAAGCCACACCGGCCCAATCCCGAACATCACGAGCGGATGCCTATAGAGACGATACCCAATTCGCCCCCATTTGGAGCGAGCATAGTATTCACTTACGGTTAGCGTGGTTATGTCGCCAATACCGCGCTCATTCAGGTTTCCGGCTGATGCATGATGTTCGGCATGCGCGCGCCGCCAATAGTCGTAAGGTGTTAGGGTCAAGATACCAAGAATACGCCCGATCCAGTCGTCAAAGCGACGATTTGCAAAGAATGAACCGTGGCCGCAATCGTGCTGGATCATGAACAGGCGCAACAGAAACGCCGCGGCTGGGACAACAAGGATGAGGCCGTACCAGAATCCGTAGTGCACAGCGACCCAAGTCAAGACCCAGAACGCGGCAAAAGGAATGGCTGTCACGGCAAGTTCAAAGGCACTGCGACGTGGGCTGGGTGTACGATATTTCGACAGAATTTTCAGCCAGGCTGCTGCATCTGGCTCGTTTTGGCATCCGGAGACGGTCATTGTGATCAACGGTTGTAGCCAGCCTTTTGTAGGGCTGCGGCGCGATAGTAATGCTCCGCATGTTGAAACATGTTTTCCGCCTCAATTTGGTCGCCAGCCCGGGCGCGCTCATGCGCCAATAGCTGAAATTGTTCGTATCTTCGCTTCAAGCTCGCAAATGTAGTCTTTGATGCGGTGGTATCGAAGGTGGTTTTATGGGTCGGCGGGTGTGGTTGTTGTGTTGAAACCAACTGACAATTCAAGCTTTTTACGGCTTGCTCCTTAAACAATGATATAGAGGATGATGACGCGACTGATGTTGCTTTTGCTATTAATATCGCCGTCTGGAGCGCGGCATCGCGACATGGTTATCGGCATATCATGTCAATGCGGCCGTTTCGTGTTGTGCAATGGCGGTTCTGCAATTACCCATCGCAGTGTCGATCAATACGCCAGTTGATTTCCATGGGAAGCTCACCCGGCCTGGCGTTTTGTGAAAGTCCGCAATTGGTTCGAAATAGGAGACATTTCACCGTCCGATCTCCGCTCGGCGAGTTGAAGCCCAAACGTAAGAGGGGGTGGGGACAATGCCCTGCCTATGGAAGCAGAAATGAGGCGTAGATTTTATCACCAACTGGTGCTATTTTATATGCCTCAATAAGGGATTCGACTCATGCGATCTACTATCAATCTCGACGATGCACTCATGGATAGGGCGAAATCATTGACCGGGACCAAGGAAACCGCGGCGCTCGTTCGCCAAGCATTGGAGACGCTTGTTCGTGTAGAGTCCGGAAAACGCCTCATCGCGCTCGGAGGAAGCATGCCGGACGCAGAGGCACCTCCGCGCCGCCGGAGCGCAGCAGTTAAGTGATATTGGCGGACACTTCGATCTGGATTGATCATTTCCGATCTGCCGACGCGGAGCTGGGCAGGATTATTGAAGATGATCGACTGCTGTGCCATCCGAGCGTGATCGGCGAGCTGGCTCTTGGCAGCCTTCGGGATCGCAGCAACGTGATAGCTTTCCTGTCGGCGCAGCGCGGCGCAGTGGTCGCAACACATGACGAAGTTATGATAATGATCGATCGACATGCTCTCTTCAGTATGGGCATTGGCTACACGGATGCTCACTTGCTGGCGTCCGTTCTTCTTGACCACAAAACGTCCTTATGGACCAAAGACAAGCGTCTGCGGGCAGCCGCGGAAAAGGCACAGGCCTCGCTGCATATACCGGTCAACGCGCGTCACTAACGTTGATGTCATTCGTCTAATGCTTCAGATAGATTTTGCGAACCCCTTTTGCTCATGAGCGGGATCGAACCTACGACCCCGCTGTTTTTTTGCGGTAACTCCAGAATGAACCATGATCAGCGTGATGCGGATCTCGCGTGCGCCCATTGCCCACGAAGGCAGTTTTGGCAGCATCGCCTCGGTGACCTAAGGATCAACGGAATTCATTCGCTAATCTTGCGTTAGTGTGGTCTAACATACCTGCTCGGTTCGTTGTTACCTGTTCTGGCATCTGAGCTTTTTGGAGTCCGTTAGCACCCCTGGCGGACTCCTTCTGGCATATGGGTGGCTTCGATTTGGCGTTGCATACAAAGCAGCGCTATATTACAGCATTATTTTAAAGTTGTTGCCAAAGCACTCCAACGGGCGCACGGTGTTTCGTGGAAATATTTCCATGGAAGGAAAAGTGCTATGGACCGCCTCGTCGCAATTGCCAACATTCAATACTTTCGTGAGCGCCTTATTGGGGCGACGGACGAGCGGGAAGTAAAAGATTTGCGCTTCCTGATCGCCCGAGAAGAGTGTCGCCTACGCGATATTAGCTCTTCGAAAGAGCAGATCATAAGCTGCCACTAAGCTACCGTTGAGCGGATTGAACTCGCCCTTCTTTGAACGCTCTGCGGTGTTTCTTTCGGGTTCTGTTTACGCACTTCGCCTGATCTGGGGACCGGTCGGGTGGAGGATTGCTGCCGGAACCACGAGCGCCTGGCAGCAGCGCCAACCATAGACCCAGCAGCAAAGGAATGCCGTTATGCCGCCGGTTAGAGTGACCTCCGCCAGAAGAGTCGCAAAGAGCTTCCTATGCCCTATCCGCAAAAAGACCGCCACGGTATTTCGCGCGATTGATACAGGTGACATTGCCAAACGACTGGAAAACGCTGCCCTGCTCAAAGCGCTGCGTATCGAACGCAACCGGCCGAGGCGACCCCAACGAGAGAGCTGAGAAATGTCAAATAAGCAGACAAATCTAAACCGGGTGCTCAAGAAGGCTGAATATGTGACTTCCGATATGGAACCATCGCCGGGCGGCGACCATGATGACGACATAATCACCATCCGAAGAATCCGTGCGGCGACGATTTCGCCTGGTGGCTACCCGCGTTCGCGTCGGCAAAAGCGGAATGCAAATCCGGCCGCCCTAGCAGCCTGGGAAAATGAAGGGGGCGCCGTTCTCGACGGCGTAGACGCATCCGCTGTTCAAGTCTAGATTTCACCCGACTTTGCAGTTCACCGTGACCATATTTTGCTCTCGATATAGCAGATGCATCAAAGGGTTCCCGGCGACTGGATGGATCAACCGCAAATGAAAATCTGGGGCAAAGCGTCGTGAAACTCGTCAGCCTCACCACACGACGCTGCCAATCCGGCGAAGTCGATTACGACGGCCATATTATCCCGACACGGCGATTGCCGTCTGCATGGGCTTCTCTACGAAGCAGCGTCGGTCATTCTCATGCGCAGCTCCGTGCAGAGTTCCTTGCGAACATGGGGGTTCAGCTACGGGAGAGGATCGGTTTCAAAAGAGCTGCTGTGGCTGTCGCACGAAAGCTTGCGGTCATCGTGCACGCCGTGCTCCAGACCGGAGAGCCCTTCGATCCCACCACAGGAGTGACAGTGACCGCATAGCATCGAGTAGCGCTTAAAACTGAGCGCGTGAAGCGTCTCTACCAGGACCTGAGCCGAGCCATTCCGTTGATGGGGTTGCATCGCTGTCTCAGCTGAATGCACCGTCCACGTGCTTCGCCAGCAGTTACCCAAAAACTTCCTACCACCCGCCGACTTTCTTTGGTGCGCCTCTCTCTTTGCCTTGCATAGCCCGGAACCTTAGCCGCAGTTGCGACTTATCATCAGGGAGTACACCAGATGAGCAATGATAATAGACCAAAGCCAGACCTCAGGACGACTCCAGATCGCTACAACCCCTGGATCTCATGGATCGCGGTCCTTGCGATTATGGTGGTCACGCTGCTCGCCTGGGGTTTTTGGCCGTACGACGGTAGGACGGATCTTAATGGCTCGGCGCAGATAACTGCACAACCATCAACCACTACCCCGCCGGCGGTCGTTCCAGTTCAGCAATAGAAAACCATCATCGAGGAAACTGGTTATAGTAAAATATCCCAAGCAACCCACATCTGACACAAGACATTCCATCGAGCAACATCGCTAGCGCATATGAGCGTGGCGCGAAAGCCGGCGCACAAAAAGAACTCATTGCGCTCGACCTCTTGCTGGCCTTGAGACGAATGAGGATCACGTTCCGACAAAGAGCTTCTTACTCAAACCAAGACCCCATCATCTACCGGTAGTGACTATCTGCCGCGAGTGTAACAACGGTTTTTCACGAGATGAGCAGTACGCTGTCACTTTCCTGAGTTGCGTTTTATCTGGATCGACCGATCCCGGACACCAACGCAACGCAAGCGCGGCTCGAGCACTGACCGATAGCAAAGCTCTCCGCGCCCTGATCGAACGCTCAAAGATCGAATATCGGACTCTAGGGGGCGATAAGAAAATTGTCTGGCGACCAGACACTGCTCGCCTCCACCGTGTGATCCTGAAGAACGCGCGTGGCCACGCCTACTTTGAGTTCGGGGAGCCAATGCTCGAGCCACCGGTTCATGTTTGGTCGTCTCCTCTAGAATATCTGTCGTCAAGCGAACGTGCAGACTTCGAGAGCTTGGACGACGAGGGAGGTTTTGTAAGGCTGCCAGAAGTCGGAAGCCGAATGCTTACGCGCGTTTTCACCGGTGCGGATTTGTGCGCTGGCTGGGTAGTCGTACAGGAAAACACCTACCGCTATTCTGTACAGCAAGAAGGCCTATTACGCGTAAGAGCTGTCTGGGCAGAGTATCTTGCTACCGAGGTTCAATGGTAAGCACTGAACTTGCGATGCGCGTTAAAGTGCCCCCCATGCCCGAAACCTCCCCCTCCCTGTCATCTCCCTCAACCCAAGCTCCGAAACGATCCGCCGCGCCGCCTGCGGCGTGACTTCGAGTGTTTTCGCCACCATCTCGGCCGACACCAACGGTTTTGCCACCACCAGCTCGACCAGTTCCGGCAGCTTTGACGACGTCCGGCGCCCTTGCAGCTTCCGCTCGAACATCCTTTGCGCGAGCACCAGCCGGTCATGCTCCTTCATACCGATTTCGGCACCCGCGATCAGGCCTTGGGCAATCGCGAGCAGCCGGGTCTCCCGGTCGCGATGCCGGCGCCGATCGACAGGGATGGCTTTCAGGCCGAGATTGGTGGCGGCGAGATGAGCGCCGGTCGTGACGCCGGCCTGGCGAGAGATCGAGGCGGCCAACAGTCGGCCAAGCCAGGGCGCGTGCTGCAGCACGGACAGCGCGTTCCAGGCATCGAGAGCAACGATCGCCTGCAGCACCGCAGGCAGATGTTCGACCTGGCGGAGCACTTCGCGCCATTCGTCGAGCCGGGCATCCTCGTCCCAGTCAAGATCGTAGATCATCGGATCCTTTTCGGGACGGCTCGCCGTCGCACGGCCGCCGGCGTGGCCGGGACGTCTGGCGTCCTCAATGGCCGCTGCCGATCGGGCCAGCACTGCATCGATGTCGGCATAGTCTACACCCGGAAGATTTTCGACGTCATCTATATCCTCCCCTTCTCGCTCGACCACTCCTGCAGGCTCGACGCGGCTGTCGTTCGGGGTGCTGTCAGGACCGCCTGATGGTCCAGGCCACGCCTGGGTCTGTCGCAAGGTTCGGATGCCGTCCGCGGATAGCGCCCAGTCCGGTGACTGCGCGGAAATCCGTCGGCGTGTGCGAAGGACGTCGCGGGCGATGGTCAGTTCGTGGGTGGGGGTGCGGGTATCGCGAGTGGCGTCGTGGAGGACGAGGTCTTCGAGATTGACGAGTTCGCCATCGATCCAGAGGGAGGCGCAGGCGTCGGCATAATGCGTTCGTTCGATCCACCCCGCGCCGACCGGCGAGCGGGCGATCCGCTCGTCGAGACGGGTGAGCGCGACGCCAGCGTCGAAAGCCGGTCGCATTAAGGTGCTCATGCTGATTTTCGAAACATCGTAAGCCATTGATATTATGGTAAAGGATTTCCTAAAGGAACTCTATATCAATAATTGGGTTCGTCACATGCCATGATTGATAGTTGGCGTCCTAACCATCGATAAGTACCAATTATCGATGGTTGTTGATTTCGCGGCGCAAATCGGTGTGTCGGTCGCCTTGGATGACCGGAAACGCTTGGTTTTCCGGGCTTTTCAGCGGATTTCGGCCGGGTTAACCAGACTCGCCCAAGCAGAATTCGACCCGCGCCGTCGGGCCAAATGAACTGGCGCCGCCACCGAGATAGACGTCAAGACCCTTGAGCGAGGCCTTGGGCGTTCCACTATCTTCGAAACCACTGGTTTTCCAGCATTTCCACCACAGAAGCCCGCTGGCGCGCGTTTACCTATCCGGACGGCCGTGGCTCGGCCGCGATGGCGTTTCGAGTCTGGCGGGCGTGTATTCAATGCTTAAAACACGCTTGCAACTGTTCGTTTTCTCACGCATTCCTTATCTGTACAAAGCACCTGAAAAACGCGCGAGAAAACCATGGCAAAACGGCATGCCGATAATCCAGCGCCGGCCGCCAAACGTCTTATCGGCTATGCCCGCGTTTCGACCGACGATCAGGTCCATGATGCGCAGATGGACGAATTGCGCGCCGCCGGCTGCGAACGTATTTTTCAGGAGCACGGATCGGGCGCATCACGGGCCCGGCCGGTTCTGACGAGACTGCTCGGAGAGCTCGCGGCTGGCGACGTGCTTGTCGTTGTCCGGCTGGATCGCCTCGCCCGCTCAGTCAGCCATCTGTTGCAGGTGATCGAGGACCTTGAAGAACGCGGCGTCCATTTTAGATCGATCCGCGATCCGATCGACACGTCCACGCCGCAGGGCATGTTCTCCCTCCAGGTCCTTGGCGCCGTCGCGCAGCTCGAACGGGCTTTGATCGCCGAACGAACCAGAGCTGGCATTAAGGCGGCAAAAGCGCGTGGCAAGCTGCCGGGTAATCCCGGACTTCGAGAGCGGCGACCAGAAGCGATCAAGGCAGTCTCGAAGGCGCGCGAAAAACTCTATCTCGACGAGCTGATCTCGTCCGCCCAGACCTGGCTGCCGATGGTGCGGCAACTCCGGCCTCAGCACAGCTGGGACAATGTCGTTCGGGTGCTCAATCGCCGCGGCCATGACTGGACGGTGGAGCGACTGCGCCGCGCGGTGCATCGGATGGTGCGCGAGAAGCTGGCCGAGCCCGAGCTCCTGGCTCGCTCACCCCGCCGTGCGCCAGAGGGTCATCTGATGAAGATCGTTGCGGCGATTGCCATTGCCGATCCCGCCCTGTCGCTACGCGACATTGCCGCGCAACTGGATCAGATGGGCGAGCGGCCGGCGCGCGGTGGGCGTAAATGGCAGCCTTCCTCGGTCCGCCACCTGCTGGATGAGGCACTTCGGTTTGGTCTCATCCGCCATTGAGGGCGCGGAGCATCAGCTTGCCGATTACCCGGTTTCTTGCGCGCCCTGCTTTGGACGGCAGAGATTTCCAGCCTTCGCTTTCGACAATGCCCCGGGCGAGCTGCCGGTATTCGGTTTCCGCACGGAGATTTAGGACTGACGCGGCCCGCGTTTGAGGAGGCACCTGATGATACGCTGGGACTGGCCCGCACTCGAATTGCCGAAAGGCTTCGCGAACCGAGGAAGAGAGTAGAGCCTTCTTGGCGGTCTCCTGAAAAAGGAGGTCTGCGATGGCCGTAATGGTCACGGCTCGCCATGCCGGTGGAAGGCTGGCCAGCGGCGCCGCGCCTGCTGTAATTGACGGTCGCTGGCCATATGGCAGCGGGAAACCCAGCGCGGCGATGTATGGCATCCCTTCCGGCCGCGGCGACCAGAGGAAGCGGCTTGCCACCTCAATCCGTTCAAACCCCGACCCGCCCTTGCCTATTGCCTCGCCTACCAACGAGGCGACCTGCAGCAAGTCTGTCTGATTGCGGCGCTGGAACCGCCGCGCCGACACAACCGCATCGCATTCACGGCAAAATAGTCTGACGACTCCGGCAGGCGTAGACCGAAACTGAAACAGACCGGTGCGGAAACACCCGCCGCAGTTAATCTCGAGCCCAGTCTTGTGCTGAGGGCAGACTACGGCTTCGACGCGTGCCCAAGATCGTCGGCAATAGTGGTCCCTCCCCTGCTCGGCATCTTCATCCAAACATGCCGGACAAACGCCTCGATGGCCAGGATCGCTGACGAATGACGCCCTGCTGCGCCCTGTCGCCCGCAGAGACAGTCGCTCCAGATCGCCTTGCCGCAGGCGACAGGCAAGCGCCCATAATCGGGTTGCGGACTGGTCGGTAGGGATATCATGGTTGAAGAGATGCGGGGCCGAAACTCTCGAAGAGCCACTTATCCAGTTCTCGACCTGCCGGGGCGAACTGGAATAATGGCTCGCCACCCGCCAATGCCAACAGCTCAGGAGTTCATCCTCAAAGGGCCGCGGGGCGATCGCCAGCAGCCGCACCGGTCTCACTGGTTTGCATGCCGCTGCAGGCGGCCTTCAGTGCGGCGCGCCATCGCCACAAGCGGCAGGACAAGGTTGTCACCATCGAAGGTCTCCAAGGTGATCCTCTCTTTCCCATTTCGGACGGCTTCGACCGCAACCGTCTCGATCAGGCGAAAAATTCGCACCGTGACGCCATCAGTCATATCCAGCACCTTGCGGCGCACGGCTGCGGTCCCAAGCTGTGAGGGCTCACGCAGAGGCAGGAGGCTTCCGAGACTTGCGAGCAATTGGGCGAGCTGCTGTGTATTGGACCAGCGCTTCAGGTGAATTGCTTCGAACCTCTCCGCGAGCTGAGGATCCGTCAACAACGCCTGCCGGGCGAGATCGGTACCGGCGCAGATCAGCGGGACTTTCAGATCGTTCGCCAGAAAGCGGATGACGTTGAGGAAGACCCGTTGCTGCCGATATGTCCCGGTCAGCATGGCATGGATCTCATCGATGATCAGCATCCGAACACCCATCCTGCGCATCAGGGTCCGGCAAGTGGTCTTCAGACGGAACGTCGCGTCTCCGCTTGGACTCGGTGCATTCATCGCATTGAGGAGTTCGCCGTAGACGTCGCGTTCGACGGGTTCGGCCGGCATCTGCATCGCCACCACTGGCATGCTCGTCACCCCGGTTCCACGATCGAAGACTGGCTGGTGATCGCGAAGAAACTTTCGGATGATTTTTGTCTTTCCCATGCCCGTGCCGCCGTAGAGAAGCAGACAAGGCATTCGATCCCGCGGCGGATAGGAGAGCAGATCCTCAAGCCGTGCCAACGCAGCCCTCGCATCGGCTGTTTCCAACCACCGATCCGCACGGATCCAGGCGACCCGCTCTTCAATCTCCATATCGGCATACTGCCGATAGGCCGGCAGCAGATGGGCATATTCGCTCATGACCATTCCTCCACCGACAACGGTGCCAAATCGGGGAAATCGTCTTCGTCGGCATCATCCGTCATCTCTGCCTGCTGCCGGTCGGTCGCCGCCAGTGCTCGCGACTGTCTCTCAGCTCCCCGACGGACACTCCGCGTTTGGCGACCTGCCATCTCGACAATCTGACGCTGGGCTTCGATGGTCTCGAAGATCAGGTGCTCATCAACCGATTGCAGTCCACGAGCCTTCAAAGCGGTCACGGCCTGCCGGTGCTCCCCGAGCGTGATCCGCGGCCGTCCGAGGTCCGCAAACCGAACCGGCCAGCTTTCGCCGGTTGGCCCGTCGACGAACACGCAGGAAATATCCCGAGGATCGTAGCGAACCCGCATCTTGTCAGGCGCACCGGTCCATGGGCTCAGGACATCATCCCAATATTTGAGGCCGAACAGGTGCAGTCCGTCACGACGTATGACGCGTTCCTCGAACGGGAGGAAATCCAGAACGAAACGGTGTTCGTCATAGGGAAGCCGCAGAGGCTCCCGACGCGAGAGGATGGCATCTTCCCAGGCCAGCCGAGGCGGAATCTTTAGCGCACGGTGGATATCGGCGTGATAGCGGCCGACGATCTCAAGGGTGAGCCACCGCTCCAGCTCGTCAAAAGTCATGACTGCATGCTTTTGCGGATCATAGTCGCCACGGCACCCTATATCGCTCGACGTTGAGCCGGGCAGAAAGTGAACAGCGCCCATCATCGTGCCGATCAGCCGCTCGATGTGACCACTATAATGTGGGCGAGCAACCGGTCGATGGATGAGATTGATGCCGTGCTCGGACGCTCCCCACGCCAGCGCTTTTCCCCGAAACTCCCGAGCATTGTCGAGATGAATGGCGGTGGGCAAACCATGGACGGGCCAGTCGCCGATCACGTTTCGCTCAGCGAGCCACGAAGCCTTCGGCAAAACCATGTGCCGAATGGCCAAGGCGACCGACGTTGACGATGGGTGCTCAAGGCTCAGGTAGAAGCCGGCCACCATGCGGCTGGCGACATCGATTGCCAACGTCAGCCAAGGGCGTTGCAATGGTTGGCGGTTTACAGCGTCAACAACGAAGAGATCGACCAATGTGTGATCGATCTGCACGACTTCCAGCCCGTATCCGACTGAATACTCATCGACAACGGGCGCGAATTGTTGACGGGCGCCCTTGGCACCCTCTCGGGCCTTGGCCAGCTTCCTCTGGTCGGAGCGATCAATGCGGGCCTTCACGGCTTTCCAAGAAGGTGCAGGTACGTCTCGCTGACGGCAAATGACACGGACATGATCATGGACAGCGGTGATCGTCGGCCGCTCGCGACGACAATAGATTTCCTGGATGGCACACGCAACAGCATCTTCTTGTTCCTGTGATAGGAGCCGCCTCCCTTTCTCTGGACCAGGCGTCTCATCCAGCAGTGAGCTGGTAACCGGCTTTCGCCGGAACTGGGCGAGCAACTGATAGAACCTTGTTGGCTTGAGACCCAACTGCCTGCACGCGGCGAATCTCTCCTGGCCGGTCAGGCTCTTTACGAAAGCGATGGGCCGAATGACGGCTTCGCGGGCCACAGCCTTTTGCCACGCTGTCTCGCTGATGAGCGTCCTGTCAGGTGCCTGCGCCATTGAGGCCTCCGGGCCGACGTATCACAATCAATTTTGCAGATCGTAGAATGCTCTCCAAAAATAACAGCTGGAAGACGCTAGGTATTGAAAGACGTTCTAAAAAAATTGGCTGCTCAGGTTCAAACCGGTCATCGGCGCCCGAATGCTAGGGTGCAGCTTTGCGCCCTCATTTTAGCTTTTCAAGCCGGTACGAAAACGTCCCATAAGCTGCAGTTCCGACAGCGGCCCGACGTACTCCCGAGGACGTCATCGCTGTCGTGGGTCAGACCCAAAACGGCATGAGGTTCGGTCACTTCATTAAAGGCCATTAAGTGGCGGGGTCACAAAGACGGTCGAGAACGTCAAGCCGACGCCGCGCTTACCGGCCGCTAAGCGCGGCTTGAACAGGCCAGTGAAGGTTCGTGGTGGAGCGTCTTCTTCTCGAGCTTCTGTAGCGGCAGCGGATCGTTCTGGTTCCGCGGCTGCAAGCTTGACGAGCCGTCGCTGAGATACGGCGCGCCCTTTCTGAACTGTCAGGTCGAGGCTCGTCCGACCGACCCGCCACCATCTGCAAAGAGGATCTGGCCAGTAATAAAGGATGCGTCCTCCGAGAGCAGAAAGGCGATCGCGGCGGCGATCTCCTCCGGCTTACCCAGGCGCCTCATCGGAATCATCGAAAGAAAGCGAGCTTCGGCCTCGCTGCCGGCGGGGGTGTTTCGCCGAAACATCTCGGTCTCAGTTGGACCGGGCGCAACGGCGTTGACGGTCACGCCGGTCTCGGCGAGTTCCATCGCCCATGTTCGCGTGAGACTGTTGACCGCAGCCTTCGCAGCCGCGTATCCGCTCCTGAGCGGTGTCCCGGTCGTCACAAGGCTCGTCACGTTAACGATCCTTCCCCATCTCTTCTCCATGAGACTTGGCAGGACGGCTTGGGTGGTCTGGATTGTCGAGTGGATATTCAAGCGGAGCATGTCGTCGACGTCGGCCAGATCGATCTCCCCGAGACGGTGGAGCTTGGCCATTCCGACATTGTTCACCACGCCGTCGAAGGAGTACTTTTTCGCCATGTCTGCCAATGCCTCGGCGGCAGCGCTGTCGTCATCGAGATCGATAGCGGCCAGCTCCCCAGGGAAGGTCGAGTCCTTCCCACGTGCGATGCCGACAACCAGATGGCCGGATTCGGCGAGGCGATGTGACAGCGCTCTGCCAATGCCTCTGCTCGCACCGGTGACGAGAAACGTTCGTGTCTTCATGGTCGTATTTTTCCTCTGATCGAGTGCGCAGGGCTCGGCAATCCAACATCCGCAGTAGCGAGCAGAGGTGAACGTCGGCAGACCCGGAAATTCTCATTTGCTCAATGAGCGTGATCGTAAGCGTTTCCGCAGCGGCGAGGCTCGACTTTCCATCGGGAGCTGAATATCGCCTTGCAGATGTCGACCCGCTCGAACGTTGGATCCTTGAACGCGGGGACGTCGTCGTTGAATGTACCGAACGTGCTCTGAGGACGATGCTTCATTCCATGATAGAAGGCTTCAATGATGCCGTCTGCGAAGGCGTCCTCGCGAGGATATGCTGCGACGACAGCCTCGCGTTCCGCGGGGGAAAACTCGTCGAAACCACGTCCGACAACGTCCATTCCGGCGCCCGCCTGAACCAGTGCGATCTCCGGGCGCATGAATTCCGGAATCCCGGGAGTGGTGTGAAGCGCGACAGCGTTCCAGACGATCTCGATCTGCTCTGGCGCAATCCCACGGCTTCTAAGGAAGTCGGCTGCGGCATTGGCGCCGTCGACCTCGAAGCGGAGCTGGCTGTCACCATATTGGTCTGTCAGTCCTAGGTCGTGGAACATGCATGCCGTATAGAGCAGTTCAGGGTCGAAGATCATTCGCTTTCTGTTTCCGGTCATCGCTCCCCAGAAGTAGACCCGTACGGAGTGGTGAAAGAGCAGGTCGCTCTCGGTGTCACGGATGAATTCGGTGACCTCGCGGGCAATCTGGCTGTCAGGGATTCGTACTCCGTCTGGTATTTTCGACATGGGAAAACCTCTTAGCTGGAGCTGCAATCGTCGCATGCCCACGGGGAATTCCGCATCAGGCAGCAGAAGTTGCGGCGATGGAAATGAGCGTTCTTGTCCGCCATCACGTCGGCGAGACCTGTTCCCTGAGTGACGTCCGGTCGGTGCTCCAGGCCATCGTAAAGTGCCTGGAGTAGGCCTTCAGCGAAGCCGGCTCCGCGCGGATACGCTGCTTCGACGGCAGCTCGCTGGTCTTCGTCGAACCGGTTATAGCCGGCGCCGACGAGGTCCATCATGACGCCTTCGGCGGTCATACAAGCAATAGGGTCCAGATGCGCCGAAATCCCCGGCGTCGTGTGCAGCGCGATCGCGAGCCAGACCTTCTGCATGTCGTCTTCCGAGATGCCGTGGCCGCGAAGAAAGTCACGGGCGGCGTTCGCGCCGTCGACTTCGAAGCGCAGGCTGCTCTCCTTGAAGCCCGCTGTCAGGCCGATGTCGTGGAACATGGCCGCCGCGAAGAGCAGTTCCCGATCGAAGTTCAGGCCCCTCCGCTGCCCGGCCATCGCGCCCCAGAAATAGACACGCGTGGAGTGCTCGAACAGCAACGTGCTCTCCATCTCTCGGACGAACTCGCTCGCTTCGCGGGCCAGCCTGCTGTCCGGAATCCTGATGCCGGAAATTTCAACGACAGCCATGTTCTGTCCTCCGTCAGGTCTCGAGGACCGCTTGAGGCGTGTTGCGGAAGCTGATCGCCATGCGATTGTAGCTGTTCATCAGGCTGATGGCGATCGTAAGATCGACAAGCTGCTTCTCGTCGAAGACCTGGCGTGCCGCCTCGTATGCGCCGTCCGGTACGCCTGTCTCCGCAACAAGAGTCACGGTTTCGGCCCAGGCAAGCGCAGCGCGCTCGGCCTCGCTGA
Organism: Hyphomicrobiales bacterium; assembly: GCA_900468625.1. Lineage (GTDB taxonomy): Bacteria > Pseudomonadota > Alphaproteobacteria > Rhizobiales > Rhizobiaceae > Rhizobium. The sequence goes on along the minus strand of UBUL01000003.1, from coordinate 14,430 downwards.
AGAGGTTGCCGCCTTCCTCCCATGCCTGAACCAGCGCGAGCTTTTCGATCTTCACGCCGCGCTTCAGGAGCTCGCGAGTATGCATGTCGAGGCAGTAGGCGCAGTTGTTGATCTGGGATACGCGCAGATACACGAGGTCTACCAGTTCACCCGGCAGACCGCTCTGGAGCACGTAGCCATAGACGCCGCCGAGCGCCTTGGCGCCGTTTGGAGCAACCTGATTGTAGTCGAGCCTTCTTGTCATCGTTCGAGTTCCTTTTATTCCTTGACAGGGGTGGTGAGTTTCGTCTCGTCGGTATCGACGACGAAGACGGCAAGCAGTCTTGCCGGCACCGTGTCGCTGGCGTTGCGGCTGATCGAGTGAACGGCGCCGGGCGCCTCGAACCAGCTTTCGCCCGCCTTGTACCTACGGGTTTCGCCGTCGTTGACCTTCGACTCCACCTCGCCCGAGAGGACGTAGGCGTAGATGAAGGCGGACGGGGCGTGCGTGTGCGGGAGCGAGGAAGCGCCGGGCGCGTAGTCAACCTCGACGACGCGCATGGACTTACCGGGAATGTTGGCGAGTGCCTGGGCGAACTTCGGCGTGACGCTTTCCCGCTCGGCGTCGTGGGCCGGCACTGGTCCCGCAATCGAAATTGCAACCGTAAGTGCAGTTGCGGCGCGATTTATCGATCGTTTCATGGTTCATTCTCCTTCAGAGACGCATTCAAAATGCTCTCATCATGATCCAAAAAAAAGAACCAAGAACGCGAAGAATTAGTGTACCATGACCAAATGAACACGCTGCTGAAGTTGGCCGTGGACCGGGCGGAATCACGCTCCCTGTCCGAGCAGATCCGCAATGGGATCGCCAGAGCCATAGAGGATGGGGTACTTGAACCGGGTGCACGGCTTCCCTCGTGGCAGGACCTTGCAGTCCAGCTCGGTGTCGCACGGGGAACGGTACGGACCGCCTACGAGAAGCTCGCCGCCGCGCAGTTGATCGAAGCTTCGGGGGCCGCGGGAACGCGGGTGGCCGATCGTCCCCGCTCCGGTTCCAAAAGGGGGACGCCGCCGACGGCAGGCTCATTTCTTGAGACTTATCTGGAGATGACTCAAGGGCCAGCACTGTTTCAGATGGGCGTTCCGGCGTCTCATGCGATCCCGTCCAAATTGCTCGCCCGGCTGCGTGCAAGTGCCGTTCGCGCCGAGCTGAGTGCGCCGCCTCTGTACCCGGATCCTCGCGGAGAGCTCGAGTTGAGACGTGAGATCGCAGCGTATCTGGCCGTGGCCAGAGGGATCAACTGCTCGGCTTCTCAGATCATCATCACCGGCGGCTTCGCAGGCGGATTTGGACTGACCCTCAACGTCCTCGGACTGCACGGCCACAGCGCGTGGTTCGAGGATCCCGGATTTCCTTGGACCCGGCGGGCACTTGAACTTGCTCATGTGCTTCCGGTCCCGGTCCCCGTCGACGGTGAAGGCCTTAACGTCGACCACGGAACACGCAACTACCCCGAAGCGAAGCTCGCGGTGCTGACGCCGGGCCAACAGGCACCACTTGGCGCGACACTTTCTCTGCAGAGACGGCTGCAACTTCTCGCGTGGGCGGAGCGCACCGGAGCCTGGATCGTCGAGGACGACTACCTGAGCGAACTCCAGTTGAGCGGGCGGGCTGCGCCGGCGCTCGCCTCGATCGATAACGGCGGCTGTGTCATTCACATTGGTTCGTTCAGCAAGACGATCAGTCCGGCGCTCCGGCTCGGTTTCGTTATCGCTCCTGCCGAACTCGCAGGCCGGTTCGCCGAAGTGGCGGCCTGCCTGTCTCCGCCTCCCGGTCCGTCGGTTCAGTTGGCGATTTCCGAGTTCATACGAGAAGGGCACTACATGCGGCACCTGAGGAGGATCAAACGTGCCTACGCGGCGGCCCGGCAGCCGGTTCTCGACTATTTCCGCGACACCCTAGGCCCGGACTCGGTCTCGGCCCCGGGCCTGTCGGTCCTCCTTAAACTGCCTAAGGGCGCGCCCGACGTTGCGATCGCCAGGGATGCATTGACCTTCGGCACGTTTCCCGCACCGCTTTCGCCCTGGTACGCGTCCGCTGAAATGGCAGAGGCAGGGCTGCTGCTCGGCGTCGCGACCGCACCTATCAAGAACGTGGTGCGGACGTGCGAGCGCCTGATCGAGACAATCACGCGATGTTTGTAGGTGCAGACAAATCGTCGTCTTCGGCGCTTCTTCAATATCTGCTTGATCCGATCGAACGAGGGACTGGCCATATTAATCATGAGATGCTCAACTGCGATAGCAAAGGCGCAATGAAGCGCGAGTTTCGACAGCTGTGTGTCGCTGAATCTTCACGCCGGCACGTCCCACTTGGATGCCGTCTTGTGTTTACCGGCTTGCAAGAAGCTGACTGTTCGCCCCGGCCCCAAATCAGAGTTATCGTAGCTCGAGGCGAATGTCCGGTGTTGGCATTCTGGTCGATCCGAAAGATTCCACTGATCCAGGCTGGCAATAAACTGTATCATTCCAAGGAAATTGATTCCGCTTAATCAAGCTAATCGACACGGTGAGAATCGGGGCAAATCACGGCCGTGAAGGCCACCGAATCCGTTGATTTTGGGAGCGATCGTGGCCAAAGCCAAAACATTCCTGACTGCTGTCGAGCGCCGCGCCGAAGAACTCGACACCATTGCCGCCGTCCTGCCGATGGAACGGCGCGACGAGCTCGCCGAGCTGCTGAGCGACCAGGATGTCGAAACCCTCAAGCATCTTGTCGAACGCGGCATGGGCGACAATACCCTGCGGGCACTGACCTCCGATCTCGCCTATCTTGAAGCCTGGGGCCTGGCGGCCACCGGAAAGGCCCTCCCCTGGCCGGCGCCTGAAGCGCTGTTGCTCAAATTCGTCGCCCATCATCTCTGGGATCCAGAGAAGCGTACCGCCGATCCCGATCACGGCATGCCAACCGAGGTCGCTGATAACCTCCGACGCCAGGGGTTTCTGAAAGCCTCCGGCCCGCATGCGCCGGATACGGTGCGCCGGCGGTTGGCCAGCTGGTCGACCCTGACGAAATGGCGTGGCCTCGATGGCGCCTTCGCCTCACCAGCCCTCAAATCCGCTATTCGGCTCGCCGTGCGCGCCGTCCCGAGACAACGCCGTCGCAAGAGCGCCAAGGCGGTTACCGGCGACGTGCTGGCAAAACTGCTGGCGACCTGCGCGACCGATAGTCTGCGTGATCTTCGTGACCGGGCGATCCTGATGGTCGCCTTCGGCTCCGGCGGCCGCCGGCGCAGCGAAATCGCCGGATTGCGCGTCGAGCAGCTCTCTGTCGAGGCGCCGATCGACGTGCCCGGCGGCTCTCCCCTCCTCTCTCTCGCCATTCATCTTGGCCGCACCAAGACGTCCGATGGCGAACAGGATGAGGTGGTCTATCTGACCGGCCGACCGGTCGAGGCGCTCAACGCTTGGCTGGCGGCCGCCAAAATCGAGAAGGGCAGCGTGTTTCGGGCGATCGGGCGCTGGGGCACGGTGTCGCGGCGCGCGCTCGATCCGCAGTCGATCAATGCCATCCTGAAGCAGCGGGCGGAGATGGCGGGGTTGGAGAGGGAGGATTTTTCGGCGCACGGGCTGCGCTCGGGATATCTGACCGAGGCCGCCAATCGCGGCATTCCCCTTCCCGAGGCCATGGAGCAGTCACGTCACCGGTCGGTCCAACAAGCTTCCAGCTACTATAACAACGCGACAAGGCGCAGCGGCCGGGCGGCACGCCTTCTCTGATGGCCGCCACATGGCACGCGGGACGGACGGCTTGCGGCCTCACGAGTTCGAGGTCACTCCGGAACCCTTCGTCGCTGAGCCAGGATCTAGAGCCAAGCCTCTCTCAGCGGCTTTTGAACGGTTCCAGCTTCGGCCGCTCAGGCAGGATTTTATCGGAACGCCCCTGCTCCCAAACTTCCCCATATGCGCGTTGCATCACGAAGATGAGCCCGAGTGAGCAATGAATTCCTAACACGACATATACCTATGCGCCGTGTTAACGGAAGCCGGCCGTTCAGTCCGGAAGGCAAGCTTTAAAGTTGTCGAGCCATTCATCCCACTGGGCCAGCATGACCCCGTTTTCGAATTTATAGTAATTCCCAAATTCGGCCGTGTGCAGTGCGAGCTTCGGCTGCCCTCGGGGATCAAATCCGCATTTTGCATCTCCCACAGTTATGTCAGTAGAATAAACAATTTGACCGCTTATACCCTCGGGATAGGCATCATGTGACGCGGCAGCAGTCTTAAGGGTAGTCATCGCCTCATAAGTCTTCTGCAACGTTCCGAAATTGGCGGCATATACTTTGTCAAGAGAGTCTAGTGGCGCCGTGGTATCAGTCTTCGTCATCACCTGCTTGCCCTTATATTGTGGGTCATCGCATTTGAGTGGTACGTCCGGCTTATAGTTACCTGCATATGAGTCCGACAACTGCGTTGCCTTGACCACACCATCAAATGGCATCGTCCTTTCTGCCTCACTAAGGACCTGGCTTGCCTTAGAGAGGCCACTGGAGTTGCCCTCAAGATCTGCGTCGACGATGATGGTAGTAGAAAATGGAACCTCAATTGATTGCTGAATTGCAAGCAACTGGAGGTATCCTGAATGGCCTGGAGCCGGATTGATTGTTGCGGCCCAAGTCCTCGTCTCCTCACTTGAAAACTGCTCAGCATTTGTCGTGGAATCCGATGTGGTCACATCTAAACTGATACCGATCGACGTCTCTCCACCGAAGATCCCGTTGCCGGCCTTGAAGGTGTTCCTTAACTCCAAACCACTTTTGGTTGAGAGTGAATGCGTCTTGGAAACGCTGTTGGCATGGGTCCCCTTGACTTGAAGAGTCACGCTCGTAGAAAATGGGTCGTCTCCGCAATTAGAATACGTGAGGCGCTGGATGTTTGCCGTAGCTGGGAGAGTCTTGATCTGAGCTTCTTCCCATTTCAAAGGCTGGATGTTTAAGATCGCAACATTCGTTACCCTCGCTTGGTCGGTATAGTCCACGTTGACGTCTTTCCAGTAGCGATTGCACTCGCGATGAGGCCTGCCGTTGGGACCCTCAAAATGGCATTCCACCCATTCCTTTCTCTCGGTTCTCACTTTGTTGACCATTATCTTTTTAGCCGCGAGCTCGGCATTGAGATATGAGGCGACATCGGTATCTGCGAAGCTAGGTGCTGCACCCAGCAATAAGATTGCGGAAGTAAGAGCGTAGCGTTTCATGTTACCCCCTCTGCGATAACGTTAGGTTTGCGAGTCACTCACCTGTCTCATAATGAACCTGATTATGATCGCCTCTCGAATGGGTAGTTTGTTCCGAATGGTTGCCTTCGTCGTCACGTACGCACGCCGAGAAAGGTACGCACGAGCCAGCTATGCACGAGGTATTGCAACCAGTCCCATCGTCCTCACGCCTTGCTGTCCAAGTCGTCGTGATCAGCGATTTGGGATCAAAGTTCTTGCCGTCCTCAAAGCGAACGATGTTGGCCCGGGAAGTGACGTCGCTTGTTTCAATCAAGATCGCTCGATCATCTGGTCGTGTCGAAAAGTAGTCGCGCCGAATAACGCAAATCCCCAAGATGGATTGAAGCTGCGACGACGTGAGGATACGGCCTGCCTCTAAAACCAAGTCTTTGAAGACAGACGCTGGGATGTCTGTTATCGACACAAGGTGATCTACGGAATATTCCAATGGAATTGCAGCGCTATCAGCGATACTCCAGTGATTTGGGAACTTGATGAGATCGGCCTCGCGCGGTTTCGTGACAAGACAGGAACCAATACCGTCAATATACTCGTTGGATTCGACCATCGACTCGTTAAATGAGATGATATTGTGTCTGTGAAGCAACCTCACGCCGAATATTTCTTCCAAATTCATTTGAAGTATTCTGCTGCATATCTCGTCAACTACTTCGCGTCCACCGCGATCACTCAACATGCGATCCGCCGTTTCAACATCTAGCAATAAGTTGTATTTTTCTGAGTATGATGCGCACAACATGCCATTCCCTCCCATGATTAGAGATGGTCAAACACAACAAAATACGCTTTCAGACTTCGCGAGCATACTTGCATTTCTGGCGTATAATTACAACCGTTGCTTCACAACATATAATACTTTGTAGGTCTATAGGCTCGCAATACATTCCTCGATAGGCCCATTCGACTTTGGTTTATTTGTCCGCGCGTTCCTAGGTTTGGAACCGGCGGAAATCTTGGCACAACGGCTGCGGTCGGGATACCTGACGGAAGCGGCCAACCGCGGCGTCCCTTTCCCGGAGGCGACAGAGCAGTCGCGACACGGCCAGCGATCGGGCAGCGCATTTTGATGGCAGGATGCCGCCGTTAGCCGTGATTGGACATGAAGTCCGAGGGCAAAGCACCCGATCCCGCTATTCATTCAAAAAACCATCGATCGGCTGGGCGACGAGACTGAAGGAAGGCTACGCTCGTCAAGCTATTTCCACCTGCCCTCCCCTCCCCCCAACAATGCCGGGCTTGGCGGGGTCGGTGCGTTCGAGGCGATGCCAATGTCCTTCATTCGACAGCTTTTCGAAACCAACACGATCGGCGTTATGGCGCTGTGCCAGGCCGCCATGCGTTGCGGACTATCCCGGCAAAGAGCTGATTATCCAGCGCTGGCTAGAGACGCTGCTGGTCGAGGCATTGAGGTGGGACATTATCGGAAACCAAGAAGCCTCGGAGTGTTTGTTGAACGGCTTGAATCAAACAGATAGCTGAGATTCATGTCGGTGATGTGTGGGTCTCCATGCAGAACCAGGCTGCGTCAGTTCTGTAGAAACCAAGAGAAGAGGATAAGAGGGCCGAGATGGGCGGCAAGGCTCGTCAGTGACGGGATTTTCCCGATCGAACGCGAGGAGAAACGCCAATCTCGGAGCCCAAGTTTAATTGAGCGCCCGGGGCGATTGATTGGGATAGGCTCCTGGGGGCGAGCCCGTATACGGGTGCGCTGGGTCACTCGTCTTCGAGAGATAATGGCAATACCTTTTCTGCAATTTCGGCGAACCTTCGGTGGAGTTTCGATCCCGCCACACGTTGCATTTCAATGATTTGCCCGGCTTTGGTTTTAATCACCCATCGGGGGAATTTTTTGGAATTGTCGATCAGCACGCCTTCGTCGACAATCTGAAGCGCTTTACTGAGATTTCGAAACGAAGCTTCATACCGTCGGATAATTGTGTCCGTTGGGATATCGTGTCCGCCGTCAGCAACTCGAAACTGGACCCGCTCGACGTTTCGTTCAGGCTTATCGAGCGCTACAAAAAGAATACTGACGTGGAAGCCCGCAGCCTTCGCTCGCTCCATGACGCCCAATGAATGCTGGCTGCTCAGAGTCGTTTCGAACGTGAAGTCCTCCTTCGCGTCGATAAGTTTGTTGATCCGATCGATTGCGAGTCGACCGGCCTTCACTTGACGAGCGCTACCTTCCAAATCAGCAGGCAACGCCTTTGCGATTTCATCAGCGTTGACGAACTTACCTGGAGGCTGAAGCTTTTCGTATATGGAGGATTTGCCGGAGCCATTTGGTCCCGCTAGGATCGTGCAAAACGGCTTCAACATCCAATGTCAGCCCGCAGCCTTTTTTTTACGCTGCTGACGAACCTTTGTGATTGGTTTGGCTCTGATACTAGGACGCTTGACCTGGTCGCTTTCATCCCATGACGGTTTCATACCGATTTTCTCGCCACGCCTCTCGGCGTCGAGACCAATGCGGTGTACCCTCACCCAGTGTTTATCAAGCAATTCCAAAAGCATGTAGGAGTCCATCGCTATTTGTTAAACTATCTTAGCAGATTTTCCGAGATATACACGGCGGAATTTCTGGACCAACGATTTGGTTGCCGGAACGAATCCGAGCTTATTGCTCAAGGTAAATTCCGGCTCTTTACCGGAAACGAGAGCAGACAAACAGTCTTTGCTACATCCGCACCGAACTTATCTATTTGCCCGACGGTTTGCGGGTTGCAGTAGCCACTACTTAGGCCGCAGCAACAGTGGAAGCAACAACTACCTTCGGGTCTGTCATGCCGGTATGTCTATAAACGCTGCTTGTATGTTGCAACGAAGATCAACTTGTTCAATGACGCGCGAGCAAATCTTTCCGTTGTCGATATAGGTCCTATGCCCGACGGCCGAGTTGTTCGCTTCGCAATCGATACGTTCAGCTCACTGACGGCTAATCGAAACGACGAGTTGCCACCTGGCAACTTTCAATTGGATTGACTGCCATCCCGCTGGCTTTTCCGTTTACTTTTCTTTAACCCTTATTTTCTTGCCAATCTCTCCGACTCGGGGCATCTTCCCTACGAAGTTTGCAATCATCCCGGAGAATTTTCGTAGTTATGGCAAAGGCTCGTAGTCAGCACATAGCAATGTTGAGCCCAAAGCGCCCGATGACTGATGTTATCGCAGGTGATGGTGCTGCGCTATCACAGGAATTGCAGGCCATGCGAGCCGCGCTCTTCCCGCCAGTTGCCCAGAAAACGTTGCGGTCCTTCTCCTCTGTCGAAGCCGCGAAGCTTATCGGGATCGCGGACGCGTATCTCCGGCAACTCTCCCTCAATGGCAAGGGCCCGCAGCCAGCGATCAGCCAAGGTGGTCGCCGTTCCTATACCCTCGATCAAATCAACGAACTTCGCGGTGTACTTGACGAAAACTCTAAGGGCAGGAAATACGTCCCTCACCGCAAAGGCGACGAACATTGCCAGGTCATGGCGGTTGTCAACTTTAAAGGCGGCTCAGGAAAGACAACTACAGCCGCTCACCTCGCCCAATATCTCGCGTTCCAGGGCTACCGCGTCCTTGCTGTCGATCTCGATCCGCAGGCATCGCTGACGGCCCTTCACGGCTACCAACCCGAATATGACATCGGCACCAACGAGACAATGTACGCTGCTGTTCGCTATGACGACATGCGGCGCCCGCTCAGCGAGGTTATTCGCAAGTCATATATTCCTGGCCTCGATCTCGTTCCTGGAAACCTTGAGCTGATGGAGTTTGAGCACGACACACCGCGTGCGCTTGCTGAACATTCAGGCGAGCCCTTCTTTGGTCGCGTTGCGTCAGCTCTCGGATCAGTGGCCGACAACTACGATGTGATGGTGCTGGATTGCCCGCCGCAACTTGGCTTTTTGACCCTCGGCGCTTTGTGCGCGTCCACTGGCCTCCTTATCACCGCCCATCCGCAGATGCTCGATGTCATGTCGATGTGCCAATTCCTTCTTATGGCTTCCGACCTTCTCAGTGTCGTTCAGGAATCTGGCGGAGACCTCGATTACGATTTCATCCGATACGTCGTCACACGCTATGAGCCCTCGGACGGGCCGCAAACGCAGATGGTGGGCTTCATGCGGTCCTTGTTTCGTGAGCGCGTGTTGACGAATGCAATGTTGAAATCGACGGCGGTTTCCGATGCGGGACTCTCGAAGCAGACCTTATACGAAGTCGGCCGCGAGAACTTTTCGAAGTCTACGTACGATCGCGCCATGGAGTCACTGGACGCCGTGAACGGTGAAATTGAATCCCTGATCCGTGAAGCATGGGGTAGAGCCGCATGAGCCGCAAGGACACTCTCAGAGCTATGCTTTCCAGGCGCGAGCAGGAGTTGCCACATGGCAACTCTGACGAATCCGTGCCGCTTGGCGAGACTGAATCCGGAATAGAAGAAAAGAAACTGCAGCATATTCGGTCTGGCGCTGTTGGAGCAATGGGGCGATCACTCGGCCATATTGCGACGGCAGCAGATCAAGCCCGCGCAATAATTGCCGCAGGTTCTGCAGTCGTTGAACTTGATCCGGCGAAAATCGAAGGTTCGTTCGTCGCGGATCGTCTCGCGCACGACGGCGAAGACTACGAGCGGCTTTATGAGGCTATTCGCGATACTGGACAGAAGAGCCCGATCCTTGTTCGGCCCCACCCGACTAAAACAGACCGATACCAGATTGCCTACGGCCATCGTCGCGTCCGTGTGCTTGCTCAACTCGGCAGACAGGTTAAGGCGGTTGTTCAGCATCTGACGGACGAGGAGCTTGTGGTTGTTCAGGGGCAGGAGAACAGCGCTCGTGCTGATCTCAGCTATATCGAGCGAGCGATGTTCGCGCTGGCTCTTGAAGCGAAGGGCTACGACCGCCGCGTAATCATGACTGCACTCAGCATGGAGAAAACCCAACTATCTCGCCTGATGGCGTTGGGCCATTCCCTTCCGCGAGAGCTTGTTGAGGCCATTGGGCCAGCACCGAAGGCAGGCCGCCCGCGTTGGGTTGGTTTGGCTGAGATGTTGGCGCGAGCGAACGCGAATGCGGTCGACAAGATCATAGCCGATCCGAAGTTCAAAGGGCTGGATTCGGATGCCCGTTTCGAAAGAGTGCTTTCTGCACTGTCGGCCAAACCAGCCCGCAGCCCCGCTGAATCTATCAAGACAGAGCAAGGCGTGAAGCTCGCTTCAGTCGAACGCAAAGGGACGAAAGTCTCCTTGCGGTTCGATGACAAGGCTACGCCGGAATTCGCAGAATACGTTGTGGAGCAACTGCGTGAACTTCATGCGAGCTATCTAGCAACCAGGAAATCATAGCTGCGGCCATGCCGCTGTGACTGACAAGGAAAGGATCGAAACCGCAAAAGAAAAAGGCCCCCAAACGGTCGCCCGTGGAAGCCCTCTTCAGATTTCTAGCAAGATCGAGAATCGCATTTCCACGAATCACAGTCAAGAGTCTTTGGCACCGTTTTGGTGAGCGGATTTCTTTTGCCTTTTGAAAGGTGAAGGGAAATGGAGAGTGGAAGTGTATCGACGCCGTTTGGGCGGCGACCGATGTCTTTTGCCATGTTGGCAGCCCAACAGATCGCAGAGAAGATTGAACCGGGGGTCATACGGGACAAATGGAAGCTCTTTCGAGCAATTTGCGAAGCGCGACCGGCGCTGGGTGTTACCGACCGGGCTTTGACCGTTCTCGATGCTTTGCTGACGTTCTATCCGGACAATGAGCTGTCGGAAGAACGCGGCCTGATCGTGTTTCCCTCTAATGCCCAGCTTTCTATCCGCGCCCGGGGCATGACAGCAGCGACGCTCCGGCGGCACCTGGCGGGCTTGGTGGAGGCCGGATTGATCATTCGGAAGGACAGCGCCAACGGCAAGCGTTATGCTCGTCGCGACGGGGCAGGGGACGTGTCGGAGGCGTTCGGCTTCTCGTTGGCGCCCTTGCTGGCGAGAGCGCAGGAGATCGAGGCACTGGCAGCTCAAGCGATTGCGGATCGCGAACGCCTGAGGGCCACCAGAGAACGACTGACCATTTGCCGCCGCGATGTTGCCAAGCTGATCAACATGGCCGCAGAAGAAGGCGCTGCTGGTGATTGGGAGATGATCGCGGCAATGTTCCGTGAAATCGTCGCTCGCATTCCTCGCGCTGCAGGGATCGAACATCTGTCGTCAGCACTCGATGAGATGTCGTTGCTTCGCGAAGAGATCATCAATCGATTGGAAACGCAGACGAAAACATCAAAAATAGACGCCAATGAGTCTCAAATTGAGCGCCACATACAGAATTCAAACCCCGAATCCATTTCTGACTTTGAACCAGCTTCCGAAATGAAGCAGGGCGCAAATTTGGTGGATCGAGCCGCGACCTTGGATGGGGATGTGAAGGTTTCTGGAGTAGAGGTACGAGGCTGGAAGCCAAATCGGCCGACTGGCGTGAGTGGCGACCTGAAATCGTTTCCGCTTGGGATGGTGCTGCAGGCTTGCCCGCAGATTGCCGACTATGGCCCAGGAGGGCGGATCGAAAAATGGCGAGACCTGATGAGTGCCGCCGTTGTCGTTCGAACCATGCTCGGAGTCAGTCCGTCGGTATATCAGGATGCTTGCCTAGCAATGGGTCCGGAGAATGCTGCGACCGTGATGGCCTGCATTCTGGAGAGGGGAGGGCACATCAACTCGGCAGGGGGATATCTCCGTGATCTGACGCGGCGCACCGAAGCAGGCGAGTTTGCGATCGGTCCAATGTTGATGGCATTGATGCGTTTGAACGGAACGCCGTCCCGAAAGGCTTCTTAGTCGTCTTGGCGTACTACTTGCTTCTATCCAGCACATTGTCGGCTGCTTCCGACATTTGGTCCATCGCCTTAACCTGCTTGGAACGACCAGCGTGTATGGATGTCGCAAGTACCGTGTGAGGTGCCAGCTGAGCGATTTAACTGGTCGAGGTCTATTGGCTTTATGTGCATGGCAAAAGGCTGCCGGTTTCGTCGCGGCTCCGGTCCTCGACATCGAACAACACCTCGTCAGCATAGGAGCGGGAGCACCGCGTACGAAGAGCTCGGTGCCAGCGAAGTTTCGAATTTCATTCCCATTTAGCGGAGACAGTTTTGAAGAAATTCAATCCCGTTCGAATGCACGAGGTGATTGATGGGACTATCGCCCATCGGCTTCGTACAGAATTCGATCCCGCAAGGCCGATGGGCAATTTTGCGGTGCATGACATTCGTGAAGTTATCTGTGCGTGGCTGGTGCGTCATGAAAAGCAAATAGCATCCGTTCTTCCTCGGGCGCTCGAATGGCTAGACAAGGCCATCGAGGGAAAAGAAGAGGAGCGGTTTGGTTCTTTGCCCTGCTCCCACCGCAAGACTTTGCACTGGGCCAAGGCTCTTGGCCAGTGGATGCACGGTAAAGGAAACGACGAAGCATCGTGGAAGATCGCACAAGATGCAGAAATTGAATATATGCGAACCGGCTTTACCAAGGTACTCGGTGTCGACAAATTCGATTACAAGCTGCAACGTTTCGTTCCTCAGGAAATCAAGGGCCTGCCGTATAGTTCACGGAGGCTGCTGATCGACGGAACTCTCGATGATTTTATGGCGTTCAGCCTCCAGGCCGGCCAGTACGACACCGCAGTCGAGGAATATGAGCGACACTTAAAGCCGAAAAACCCATCGCTCAAAACAGCGCTAAAACCACGAGCTTTTGCTTATGCGCTTTGCCTAAAAAAGTTAGGGCGAGCGCGATTCGGCGAAGATGAACTGTTGGAGGCCGGGCGGCGAATGTTGCAGGCCAATCTCGAGGAAACCTGGTTGGGAGCCGGCCAGTATACACGTGCGGCCACATGGTTGAAGATCGTCTATTGGGACCGCGACCAGACTTTGGCGCCGCTGGCGACCATCCTTAAAGCGTACGACAACATGCCAAATGTACCGTTGCCCGATTTCATGCTGGCAACCGCGTCCGAAGCTGAGCCAAATTTCCTGCGAAGGCGGTGGGCACAGTTAGTGGATAGACTGCGGTTCAAATGAGCTTTGCATTTGCAGGTGCGTCGCAGGACCTAAGGCTTCGTAGAGGCGGCGACCGGGTCGATTGCAACGGACTGTTGGTGTCCAGGGTCGGCGTCGTTTGCTCAAATGGCGTAAATCTTGGCGAGAACGAACCTGTAGGACCGGGGATTTGTGACAGAGTTTATGTCATCAAAGCCTATTTCGCATTCGAGCGAGCCACCCTAGCTACAAGAGCGAACAAAATAACGACTGCGAGCACCGGTAGGTAGAAAATGCCGACTATGTATGCACCCATCCATATGTCTCCGTCGGGCCCACGGCAGGATCCTATAGGACAGTTAATTTCGGCAATCAGTACCAAGCCAATGAAGAGAAGAGTTGCTAGTCCAAAAAGGAGTGCCGCTAGCGACAGAATGATTTTCACTTTTGCCTCGTTGCGTATCGTTTAGAAATTATGTCCTTATAAACTTTGGCGGTTCCGGAGAGCAGCAAATGCGCTTGAGGAGAGATAGAGCGAAATATTTGAGGCTCTTTCCGACTTATTTGGCCAACCAAAGAGTTCGACTTAGCTAGACGTCTGCCTTGGTGTTAGGGACGCCGGTTCGAAGGGACACGATTAGCGAGAGCATCTCCCGATTAATTTCCTTGATGTCGCTCCGCTGTTGGTTGAACGTTTGAAGGACTTTCTGGTTTTCCTTTGCAAGCCGCTTCCCCTCCTTCACCATGAACTGGCCGACAACCACGGAGATGACAGCAATGTCAGGGCGTTGACCACGTGCATCTCGTCAAACTCAGAAGAGATGCCGTGGCAGACCTGGTGACGGTTGGCGACTTTCGCAAACGCCCTTCGACCGCGTTTGCTTGTGTCATATGACGCCCTATAGGCATAGTCGATGGCAAACAGATTTACGAAGATAAAGGTCTCGGTCGCGAGGAGTTCGGCGGTAGCCCCTAACGACTCGTTCTGGAGGTCTCCTATGACAAACCTCATCTCCACGAGGCTGGTAATCCCTCTGTCACCCCGGTTTCGTACATGTACCGTCGAGCGACCGCCTCTATTTCTGGATAGATCACCCGGAGTGTGTGAGTGGCGTTGCCCAATTCTGCCAGCTGCGCGCTTCGCAAAAGTT
>UBUL01000007.1 GCA_900468625.1 Hyphomicrobiales bacterium | reverse complement strand
ATCGGTTAGGACGACTGCTTCTCATTCTGTAAAGAGGGGTTGGCCTCCCCTAGGGCGTGCCACTGTCCCTTCCCCTTAAAATGATGATTTTACTTCGCAAAGCGACATTGTGCTGATGCGGTATCGGACACGCCTGCGTTATGAAGCTTTTGCCGCGTCCGTGACGCGGAGCTGCACGCGCCGGCTTCCCTGCCAATGATCGGCGCCAAGCGTGCCCGCGACATGGATCTGCGCGCCCCGGGAAGACATCAGCAGTTCGCCCAAGGGCGTCTCCGCCGCGCGGAAGGCAATGCCATCCACCCGGCCGCCATCCATGGCCTCAAGCGTGATCTTGATATGCGATTGGCCGACAAGGCGGGAATCGCGCAGCCTGTGGCTCGGGAGCGCAAAAACGGGCTGCGGATGGCCCGACCCGTAGGGGCCGGCAGTCTCCAGCCTGTCGATCAGCTCCACGGTCGCGCCGCTTGCGCCGAGGGCGCCGTCAATTTTCAAGGTTTCGTTGGCAACAAGTCCAGCTACCTGTTTCTCCGCCTTCTCCGTGAAGAAGGCGCGCATTTTGCCGAGGTTACTTCGCTCGACCGTCAGACCGGCCGCCATGGCATGTCCGCCGCCTTTAACCAGCAGACCGGCATCGACGGCGGCACGCACCATGCGGCCCATATCGAAGCCATTGATGGAGCGGCCGGAGCCTGTACCCTTGCCCGTCGAATCGAAGGCAATAGCGAAGGCCGGCCGGCGGAACTTGTCCTTGAGGCGTGAGGCAATCAGACCGACTATTCCCGGATGCCAGCTCTCGCGTGCCGTGACGATGACGGAGGCGCCATCGCCGTTGCCATATTCCGCCAGCGCCTCGGCCTCGGCCTCCTGCAGCATGGCGGCCTCCATGGCCTGCCTTTCGCGATTGAGTTCGTCGAGTTTCGCGGCGATCGTTTCGGCTTCGCCAGTATCGTCCAGCGTCAGCAGGCGCGCGCCAAGTGCGGCATCGCCGATGCGCCCGCCGGCATTGATGCGCGGGCCGATCAGGAAGCCGAAATGATAGGGAGAGACGGGGCCGTTGAGACCAGCCTTCCGAAACAGCGCCGCCAGTCCGAGATTACCTTGATGGCGAGCGGCGATCAGCCCTTTGACGACATAGGCGCGATTGAGGCCTTTCAGCGGCACGACATCGCAGACGGTCGCCAGCGCGACGATATCGAGCCAGGCAAGCAGGTCGATCGAGCGCACGCGGGAATCACCCTCTTCGCGCAGCAGCCGCAGGGCCGCGACCAGAACCATGAAGACGACACCGGCAGCGCAGAGATGCCCCTGCCCCGAGAGATCATCCTCACGGTTGGGATTGACCAGGGCGTGGCATGGCGGCAGCTCATGCGCCACCTGATGGTGATCGATGACGACGACATCGATACCCCGCGCCTTCGCCACTTCAAGCGATTCGAAGCTGGTCGAGCCGCAATCGACCGTCACGATCAGCGTCGCGCCATTATCGATGAGCTGGCCGATGGCGGTCGGGTTGGGGCCGTAGCCTTCGAAGATTCGATCGGGAATGTAGATGCTGGCGGGGACCCCGAAATGAGTCAGGAAGCGATAAAGCAGCGCAGAGGAGGCCGCGCCATCGACATCGTAGTCGCCGAAGATCGCAACCGTCTCGCCCTTCCTGATCGCGTGCAGGAGGCGCCGTGCGGCTTTTTCGCAGTCGGTGAGCAGATGCGGGTCCGGCATCAGGCCGCGGATCGTCGGATCGAGGAAGGCCATGGCCTCGTCCTGCCCGACGCCACGTCCTGCAAGCACACGGGCAATCAGCTCCGGCAAGCCATGGGTCTGCGCAATGGCGAGCGCCCTGTTCTGACCCGCCTGATCGAGCCGGGAGACCCAGCGATTGCCTGACACCGAGCGCTCGACACCCAGAAATGCCCGCTGAACTGGATCGACCGGTTGCTCCACCATCTCTCCCGGAATTTGTGGGCGGCGCCTTTATGAGATACGCCGCCGCTATACCTATTCTTTCGGCCGCTCGATACGAATGACCTGCGGCTCGCCGACGAGATAGCCTTCGTTCTTGATTGCCGCAACCGCCTTGCGCACCGAATCCTCCGTCGTCGCATGGGTGACGAGGATGATCGTCTGGTGATCGGACGGTGCCAAGTGCTGCTTCGAGCGCTGGACGATCGATTCGAGCGAGATATGGTTTTCCGCCATGCGAGTCGCGACACTTGCAAAGACGCCGGTGCGGTCGAGGACGGTCAGACGGATGAAGTAGCCGCCTTCATGGCTCTGCATCTGCGCCTTGCGGTAGGGCTCCAGTGCCTTGGCTGGATGGCCGAACACCGGCACGCGCTGCTCGCCCGGCCGGCTCTTGGCGATATCGGCAATGTCGCCGAGCACGGACGAGGCCGTTGCATTGCCTCCGGCGCCGGGGCCGACCATCAGCAACTCGCCGAGAATGTCGGATTCGATCGCCACGGCATTGGTGACGCCGTCGACCTGGGCGATGACCGAATCGAGCGGCACCATGGTCGGATGTACGCGCTGCTCGATGCCGCTTTCGGTGCGCTGGGCGACGCCGAGCAGCTTGATGCGATAGCCGAGATCGGCGGCTGCGCGGATATCCTCGATGGAGACATTGGTGATGCCCTCGAGATAGATGTCGTCAGCCGCGATGCAATTGCCGAAGGCGAGCGTCGTCAGAATGGCGAGCTTGTGGGCGGTGTCGTTTCCTTCGATATCGAAGGCTGGATCGGCTTCGGCATAGCCGAGACGCTGTGCTTCCTTCAGGCAATCGGCGAAAGACAGACCTTCCTTCTCCATCCGGGTGAGGATGTAGTTGCAGGTGCCGTTCATGATGCCATAGACGCGGGAAATCGTATTGCCGGTCAGGGATTCACGCAGCGCCTTGATCACCGGAATGCCTCCGGCGACGGCCGCTTCGAAGTTGAGCAGGACGCCCTTTTCTTCGGCGATCTGCGCGAGCTCGACGCCGTGATAGGCAAGCAGCGCCTTGTTGGCGGTGACGACATGCAGGCCACGGGCAAGAGCCGCCCGCATGGCAGCGTTGGCAGCGCCCTCGGAGCCGCCGATCAGCTCGACGAACACGTCGATATCGGCCTTCTGCGCCAGATCGACCGGACCGCCGAACCATTCGATGCCGGTTAAATCGATGCCGCGATCCCGCGTGCGGTCGCGCGCCGTAACGGCGACGATCTTGACAGGACGGCCGCAGGTAACGGCAAGCTCGTTAGCGCGGCTCTGGATGATGCGGACGAGCGAGGCACCAACGGTACCCAAGCCCGCAATGCCGATTTTGAGGGCATCTGCCATGGAAAATTCCTGATCAGTATGGGGGACGGCAGCCGCGGAAACGGCTGCCGCACGATATTATGAACGATGGGCGTTCAGCGAAATGACATTATGCATGGTCTCATCCGCCGTGGAGAGGAAGCGCTTCAGATTGCGCGCCGCCTGACGGATGCGATGTTCGTTTTCAACAAGTGCGATGCGGACATAATCGTCGCCCTGCTCGCCGAAGCCTATGCCCGGAGCAACCGCAATATCAGCCTTCTCGACCAGAAGCTTGGAGAATTCCAGCGAACCGAGATGACGGAACTTTTCCGGAATCTTCGCCCAGGCAAACATGGTCGCTGCCGGCGGCGGCACGTCGAAACCGGCCTTGCCGAAGCTATCGACGAGAACGTCACGGCGCCGCTTGTAGATGTTGCGCACTTCGGCGATGTCGGAACCGTCGCCGTTCAGCGCGTGGGTCGCCGCCACCTGGATCGGCGTAAATGCACCGTAATCGAGATAGGACTTTACGCGCGTCAGCGCCGCGATCAACCGCTCGTTGCCGACGGCGAAGCCCATGCGCCAGCCGGGCATGGAGAAGGTCTTCGACATGGAGGTAAACTCGACCGTCACGTCGATGGCGCCAGGGACTTCCAGTACCGACGGCGGCGGTGCGTCGTCGAAGTAGATTTCCGAATAGGCCAGATCCGACAGCACGATAATGTCGTGCTTCTTGGCGAAAGCGACGACTTCCTTGTAGAAATCGAGCGTCGCGACATAGGCCGTCGGGTTCGACGGATAGTTCAGGATGAGCGCCAGCGGCTTCGGGATCGAGTGGCGCACGGCCCGCTCCAGCGGCGGGAAGAAGCTGTCATCCGGCTCGACCGGGATCGAGCGGATTACCCCACCGGCCATCAGGAAGCCGAAGGCATGGATCGGATAGGTCGGATTCGGGCAGAGGATGACGTCGCCGGGCGCCGTGATCGCCTGCGCCATATTGGCGAAGCCTTCCTTAGAGCCGAGGGTGGCGACCACCTGCGTGTCCGGGTTGAGCTTCACGCCGAAACGACGGGCGTAATAGGCGGCCTGCGCACGGCGAAGGCCAGGAATGCCCTTTGAGGAGGAATAGCGATGCGTGCGCGGATCCTGTACCACTTCGCACAGCTTGTCGACGATCGCCTTCGGGGTCGGAAGATCGGGATTGCCCATGCCGAGGTCGATAATGTCCGCCCCGCCCGCTCGCGCGCTCGCTTTCAAACGATTGACCTGTTCGAAAACGTAGGGCGGCAAACGCCGGACTTTATGAAACTCTTCCATTTCTTTCCCCATGGGACAGCGGCCCTCAAAACCGCGCTGAAGTTCGTTGATCCATCGGCCAGCCGCGATACGAACTTGGAAATCGCGGCGCCGCAACATGCTTTCTCGAAAGATAAGGTGAATCTTGGGCGGTTATGCACGCAAAGTGCAATTCACCGGTCAGACACATCCAAATTCAGCCTGTCTGAACGCTTTGCGTCCAAATCACCTGAAACGCAAGGCTAATTCTGCGTCTGGGCTGGCTGAGCGCTGCCCTCTTTCTGAATTTCCTGCAGCGTATCCTGGCCATGTTCGGCGGCGAGCTTGCGCATTTCGGCAACGCGGCGCTGGTATTCGGCTTCCGATATCGTGCCGGCCTTGCGCTGGGCGCCGAGCGCCGTCAGCTGCTTGACCAGGTCGCCCGCCTGCTGGTCGTTGATCTGGACGTTTGCCGCGGTCGGCGGTGCGTTGAAGGAGGGATAGCCGTCCTTGTAATATTGCTGCGTGCTGATTTCCACGACCGGCGTGCCCTTGGCGGGCTTTACGATCACCGCCTCGGGCGGCTGCTTGCGCTTGGCGTAGGCCGCCTTTTCTTCGGGCGTAGAGCAACCCGCGAGCGTCAATGCGAGAATTCCGCACATTGCACCGCAGAGTACGGAATACCGGTTCAGTCTTGCCACCATGCCGCTGCCCATAATTGTCTTCCTGCGCTATTCCTCGCTGAGGGTTGCGACTGTTAAATTTGTCGCAGCAGCAAAGCAAGAGCAGGGTTGCGTTTCATTCGACTTGTATTCCTTTTCCCGCAAGATGTACAAATGGAAAACAGAACACGAGCTGCCGCCGGGAGGATGATGCGTGACCGACAGCAAGCGGGACAATAATGAAGGTAGCAGCGGCTTTCCCGGCTTTGATCCAAAGTCAGTCGAGCCTTACATCGTCAGGGATCCCGAAGCGATGGCCGTCAATTTTGCCCGTGCGCTGGAAAACCTTGGCAAGGCGGCGTCGGCCTGGCTTGCGCCGCGTGAACGCGGTGAAAAGGTCGATACGGTTGCCGATCCTTTTACCGATATGGTCAAGACTCTGTCCAAGGTCGGAGAATACTGGCTTTCCGATCCTCGCCGGACGCTCGAGGCGCAAACGCATTTGCTGACCGGCTACTTCAGCCTGTGGACGAAGACCATGCAGCGCCTCAGCGGCGATTCGCCCGACGAGGCCGAATCCGAAGCGATCAAGGACAGGCGCTTTGCCGACGAGGACTGGCAGAAGAACCCCTTCTTCGACTTTCTGAAGCAGACCTATCTCCTGACGTCGAACTGGGCGGAAAAGCTGGTTGGTGACGCCGAAGGCCTGGACGAACATACGCGGCACAAGGCTGCGTTCTACACGAAGCAGATCACCGCCGCCTTTTCGCCGACCAATTTCGTCGCAACGAATCCGCAGGTCTATCGCGAGACCATCGCCTCCAATGCCGAGAATCTGGTACGCGGCATGAAGATGCTGGCCGAAGATATCAGCCTCGGTCACGGCGAGCTGCGATTGCGGCAGACAGACATGACGAAATTCGCCGTCGGCCGCGACATGGCGCTGACACCAGGCAAGGTGATCGCGCAAAGCGATATCTGCCAGATCATCCAATACGCGCCAGCAACGGACAAGGTTCTGAAACGGCCGCTGCTGATCTGCCCGCCCTGGATCAACAAATTCTACATTCTCGATCTCAACCCGCAGAAATCCTTCATAAAATGGTGCGTGGAGCAGGGTCACACCGTCTTCGTCATCTCCTGGGTGAACCCCGATCAGCGGCACGCGGCTAAGGACTGGACCTCCTATGCGCGCGAGGGCATCGATTTCGCCTTGGAAACGATCGAAAAGGCCACGGAAGAGCGGGAGGTCAATGCTGTCGGATATTGCGTCGGCGGGACACTGCTCGCGGCCACTCTCGCGCTCCATGCCAAGGAAAAGAACAAGCGCATTCGCACGGTAACCTTCCTGACGACGCAGGTCGATTTCACCTTTGCCGGCGACCTGAAGGTTTTCGTCGACGAGGAGCAGATCTCAGCGCTGGAAGAGCAGATGAACGTGCTCGGCTATCTCGAAGGCTCCAAGATGGCGGCGGCCTTCAACATGCTGCGCGCCTCCGAACTGATCTGGCCCTATTTCGTCAACAGCTATCTGAAGGGACAGGACCCTCTGCCCTTCGACCTTCTGTTCTGGAACGCCGATTCGACGCGCATGGCAGCGGCCAACCACTCCTTCTACCTGCGAAACTGCTACCTCAACAATGCGCTCAGCCAGGGCAAGATGGTGCTCGACGGCAAGACGCTGTCGCTGAAGGACGTACGCATCCCCGTCTACAATCTGGCGACGCGCGAGGATCACATCGCGCCCGCCAAATCCGTCTTCGTCGGCAGCCAGTATTTCGGCGGACCTGTGGAGTTCGTCGTAACGGGCTCGGGCCACATCGCCGGCGTGGTCAATCCGCCGGACAAACATAAATACCAGTTCTGGACGGGCGGCCCCATGGGCGGCGATTACGAGAAATGGCTGGCCGAGGCGAAAGAAACTCCGGGATCCTGGTGGCCGCATTGGCACGCCTGGATCCTCACGCAAGACCATCGCATGACGGCGGCGCGTCAACCCGGCGGCAAGGCCCTCAATGCGCTGGAAGAGGCGCCCGGCAGCTTCGTCATGGAACGGGCATAGCAGCCACCGATTATGCAGTTTCCTTCGCCTCTCGTTCCTGCCCGCCTGATTTCGCGCTACAAGCGCTTTCTCTTCGATGCCGAGCTTGAGGACGGAACCTTCATCACCGGCTCCTGCCCGAATACCGGATCGATGCTTGGCCTTACGGCACCCGGCTCGCGCATATGGCTTTCCGAGCATGAGGGCGCGAAGCGAAAATACCGTCATGTCTTCGAACTGATCGAAGCCGACGGTACGACGGTGGGCGTCAACACCGCCATGCCGAACCGCATTGCGGCGGAGGCGATCGCGCTCGGACAGATCTCAGATCTCGGCGATTACACGACAGTCAAGCGTGAGCAGAATTACGGCCGCAATTCCCGCATCGACCTGCTCTTGACCGACCCTTTGCGGACAACCACCTATGTCGAGGTGAAAAACGTTCATTTCGTGCGCCAACCGGGTCTCGCGGAATTTCCCGATACGGCGACGGCGCGCGGCGCCAAGCATCTCGAAGAACTCGGCGACATGGCAGAGGCCGGCCATCGCGCGGTCATGCTGTTCGTGGTTCAACGTCATGACTGCGATCGCTTCCGGATTTGCGGTGATCTCGATCCGGTCTACGCCAAGGCTTATAACCGCGCTTTGACGCGTGGCGTCGAAGCCCATGCGCTGAAATGCAGGGTTTCGCCGACGGAAATCGCGCCTGCCGGGTTGATCCCGATAGACGAACCCGGCATAGCTGCATTAGAACAATTTAAGATCTCTACCGAAGGCTAGTCATGGTGAACTACATCGAAGCGGCAACGGCGCCGGCGAAGAATACGGGCGCTATCCGCATCTACGGAGAGGAAGCCTTTGCCGGAATGCGCAAGGCATGCCAGCTGACTGCCCGCTGCCTCGATGAACTGGCAGCCATCGTCAAGCCCGGCGTGCCGACCGATGTCATCGACCGCTTCGTTTTCGAATTCGGGATGGATCACGGCGCCTATCCGGCGACGCTGAACTATCGCGGCTACATGAAATCCTCCTGCACCTCGATCAACCATGTCGTCTGTCACGGAATCCCCAACGACAAGCCGCTGCGCGAAGGCGATATCGTCAATATCGACGTAACCTATGTGCTGGATGGCTGGCACGGCGATTCCAGCCGCATGTATCCGGTCGGCGAAATCAAGCGCTCGGCAGAGCGGCTTCTCGAAGTCACTTACGAATCCCTGATGCGCGGCATTGCCGCCGTCCGCCCGGGTGCCCGCACCGGTGCCATCGGCGAGGCGATCCAGACCTATGCCGAGGGCGAGCGCTGTTCGGTCGTGCGCGACTTCTGCGGCCACGGCGTCGGCAGCCTTTTTCATGACTCGCCGAATATCCTGCATTACGGCCGCGTCAATGACGGGCCGGAGCTGCGCGAAGGCATGATCTTCACCATCGAGCCGATGATCAATCTCGGCAAGCCGCATGTGAAGGTGCTCGGTGACGGCTGGACCGCTGTCACTCGCGACCGCTCGCTCTCGGCACAGTACGAGCATACGGTCGGCGTCACCGCGACGGGCTGCGAGATCTTCACCCTGTCACCCGGTGGCCTCGACCGTCCCGGCCTGCCGCCGCTGCAGGGATAATTCATGGCAAAACGTCCCGCTTCTTCCAACGGACATGGCGACATGCCCCTCGACAGAGGCGGGAAGACGGAGGCGTGGGAAGATGCGCCGTTGCTTGACGAGCGGCTGTTCTTCGCCCGTCAGCCTGCCAAGCCCGCCTCGCAGACCACCAAATCCGCCCCTATCACCAAATCTGCACCAACCGACGCCGAAGCGCATTATCATGGTCACCGCGAACGGTTGCGCAATCGCTATCGCGACAGCGGCGATGCGGCATTGGCCGACTACGAAATTCTCGAACTGCTGCTTTTCCGGCTGATCCCCCGGCGCGACACAAAGCCGATCGCCAAGGCATTGCTCGCCCGCTTCGGCACGCTTGGCGGCGTATTCGGCGCTCCGGTCAACCTACTGACGGAGGTCAGCGGCGTTGGTGACGCCGTTGCCCTCGACCTGAAGCTGGTTGCAAGCGTCGCGCAGCGCATGCTGAAAAGCGAATTGACCGGCAAGCCAGTGCTTTCCTCTTGGAAATCTCTCATCGACTATTGCCACGCCGCGATGGCGCACGAGGCGCGCGAGCAATTCCGCCTCTTGTTTCTAGACAAGCGCAATGCGCTGATCGCCGACGAAGTGCAGGGCTTCGGCACGGTCGATCACACGCCGGTCTATCCTCGAGAAGTCGTCAAACGTGCGCTGGAGCTTTCCGCTTCTGCGGTGATTCTGGTCCACAACCACCCGTCGGGCGATCCGACACCGTCACGCGCCGACATCGACATGACCAAGACGATCATCGACACCGCCAAGCCTTTAGGCATCGCCGTTCACGACCACGTTATTATCGGCAAGAACGGCCATGTCAGTTTTCGTGCATTACGCTTAATTTAGAATTTCGCCCCGAATGCGATAGATATATTTAAGAAACCACGAGATCAATTTGATATTGAATGACAATTAGGATTCAATCCGATAGGATATCTGCGGCATCTCCGATTATGCCATTGCGATCACCACTCCCATTTTTCAGTTTAGCGTCAGCATCATCTGGCAGAAGGATCATCACATCCGATCGGCATATGCACCGGCGGAAGCCGTTGTTTTGATTTGGCCTGTCGCCGAGACGTGGGTCGCCGGAGATTATATGCAGAAGACAGCGCCGACGCTTGCTCATCGCCTCCTTCGTATTGGTCGCGGCGCGCTTGTGGCCGCGGGAGCCTTTGCAGCGGTTGCCGGCGGGTTCTATGCTCATATGCTCTGGACGACGAATTTCCATTCGGTCATTGCCGGCGAGCTTTACCGTTCCTCGCAACCGTCTGCCAGCACCATTGCCGAGTTTCAAAAGCAATACGGCATCAAGACCATCATCAACCTGCGCGGAGACAATACCGGGCGCCATTGGTATGATAACGAAGTTGCCGAGGCGAAAGAGCTCAACATCAACCATATCGATTTTCACATGTCTGCCGGACGCGAGCTGACGCAGGCTCAGGCCGAGCAGCTCGTCGATATCATGCGCAACGCACCGAAGCCGATTCTCATCCATTGCCAGGCGGGCGCCGACAGGACCGGCCTTGCGTCAGCCCTTTACCTCGCCGCCATTGCCAAAGCGAATGAGGCAACCGCGGAAGGTCAGATGTCGATCATCTACGGTCACCTGCCATTTTCCTTCACGCGTGCCTACGCCATGGACCGTACCTTCGAGAAGCTGGAATCTTGGCTTGGCCTTTCGGCATCCTGATTGCCTGATTTTCTCGTTAGATAATCTGTAACATTGAGACGCTACCGGTTGACGGAAAGCATGTTGCGTTGCGACATTGATTCCCTATTCCAGTTCCGAGGCTTCCCGATGGACCAATTCGATCTCCTAGTCGTAGGTAGCGGCCCCGCCGGCCGCAGAGGCGCTATTCAGGCCGCCAAACTCGGCAAGAAGGTGCTCGTCGTCGAGCAAGGCAAGCGCGTCGGCGGCGTCTCGGTCCACACCGGCACCATCCCTTCCAAGACATTGCGTGAAACCGCGCTCAACCTGTCCGGCTGGCGAGAACGCGGCTTCTATGGACGCGCCTATCGCGTCAAGCAGGAAATCAGCGCTGAAGACCTGCGCCGCCGCCTGCTGATCACCCTCGACCACGAGGTCGAAGTGCTTGAGCACCAGTTCGCCCGCAATCGCGTCCAGCACATACGGGGCAAGGCAAGCTTCGTCGATCCGCAGACGATGCAGATCGTCAAGGATGATGGCGAGGTCGTCACCGTATCCGCCGCCAGCATCCTGCTGGCAGTCGGCACAAAGCCCTTCCGCCCGGATTACATGCCGTTCGATAGCAAGACGGTTCTCGACAGCGACGAACTGCTCGATATCGAGGATCTGCCGCGCTCGATGGTCGTCATCGGCGCCGGCGTCATCGGCATCGAATATGCGACCATCTTCAGCGCGCTCGACACGCAGGTGACGCTGATCGACCCGAAGTCGACCATGCTCGATTTCATCGACAAGGAAATCGTCGAGGATTTCACCTATCAGCTGCGCGACCGCAACATGAAGCTGCTGCTCGGCCAGAAGGCCGAGAAAGTGGAGCGCCTGCCGAACGGCAAGGTGGAACTGACGCTCGACAACGGCCGCCGCATCACCACCGACATGGTCCTCTTTGCCGCCGGCCGCATGGGCGCGACCGACACGCTCAATCTGCCCGCTGCCGGCCTTGAAGCCGACGCCCGCGGCCGCCTGAGCGTCAATCCGGAAACCTTCGCCACCAAGGTTCCGCATATCTTTGCGGCGGGCGATGTCGTCGGCTTCCCGAGCCTTGCCTCCACGTCGATGGAACAGGGCCGTATCGCAGCCCGCGTCGCCGTCGGCGCGATTGCCAAGGAGCCGCCGAAATACTTCCCCTACGGCATCTATGCCGTGCCTGAGATTTCCACCTGCGGCCTGTCCGAGGAAGAAGTCAAGGAACGGCATATCCCCTATGAGTGCGGCATCGCCCGCTTCCGCGAGACCTCGCGCGGCCACATCATGGGCCTCGACACTGGCTTGCTGAAGATGATCTTCTCACTGAAGACACGTCGCCTGCTCGGCGTTCATATCGTCGGCGAAGGCGCGACCGAACTCGTGCACATCGGCCAGGCCGTGCTGAACCTCAAGGGCACGGTCGAATATTTCGTCGAGAACACCTTCAACTATCCGACGCTTGCCGAAGCCTACAAGATCGCGGGCCTCGACGCCTGGAACCGCATGGGCGACATCAAGTCGGAGATTTGATGCCCTACGGCATCTGTCCGAAGCCCAGGCAAATTAGACGTGTGGAAGACTGGCGCCCCGGATGCTGAGGCGGAAGGCCGTCGGTGTCTGGCCGTTGATT
This sequence comes from Hyphomicrobiales bacterium, assembly GCA_900468625.1. GTDB lineage: Bacteria > Pseudomonadota > Alphaproteobacteria > Rhizobiales > Rhizobiaceae > Rhizobium. The sequence goes on along the minus strand of UBUL01000007.1, from coordinate 117,713 downwards.
TCCAAAAATGCGGCGTTGAAGGCCGATAGCGATGCGTAGCCGACCGAGTATGCCGCCTCGGTGATACTCACATCATTCGCTCCGAGAAGCTCCATAGCGCGAATGATGCGCAGCCGGCGCAATGTCTGCCGCCAAGTCATACCCATCTCATCCGTGAAATGCCGAGCGAGTGACCGTTCCGTCATCGCGACGCCGCGCGCAATTGAGGCGAAGTCCGGCGCCTCGGCCATTCGCTGTTCGGTCAGTCGCATCGCCGCAGAGACGCCACTCGAACGGGGTAGCGGCATGGCAGTATTGGATGGCATAGAGGCGAGTTGGCCGACGACCGCGGCTAATGTCGTAAAGAGTTGCCGCGCATAGGAATCGAGCGGCTTATCGACATCGGTCCAAACACGGCAAGCGAGGATCAACTCTCGCGCGAGAGATGTCACATTGATGACCGTAAGAGCCTCTGCCGGAGCGGGAATGAACGTTCGAGCGAAGAGAGTTGAACAGGCCATCACCGCCTGCGGCAAGGTCACGTGAATACTTCGTCCCGCTTCAATGATGGCGGCCCGCGACGGAGGCAAAGACCAGACCTTGCCCTCTGCCTCCAGACGCATCGTGCCCGCCGTACAGTAAAGCAGGTAATGCCGGTCGAAACGCAATTCGGTACGGTCGGCTGGCGGAAACAGCCGGGAAACGCTGTAAGCTTCGGCTGCTTCGCTCATCAGAATATGCCTCAGGCGATCGTCTCAAGAACTTCGGACATCATCCGTCGGCTAATCGGCGGCGCCTTCATCAATGGGCGCAGCACGAGGCCGAGCTGCTTGAACACCTCCGACGCCGTATAGGTGCGGAAATGCTCAACATCCTGCCACTCGTGCCAAATGCGAACCGCCCCGTCATCGACAGGATCGACATAGGCGCTGAATGCGAGGTTTCCTTCCATGGCGCGAATAAACTCACTATCTTGAAGCAGCCTTGCTATGACTGCCTCGCGGTTTTCGGATTCAACAGTGAAATCGACGATTGCGATGAACATCTGGCTATCTCCTTGCCTTTAACGCTCGGAAGGTTAGCCGAACATTGTGATTGATGGCCGCCGCGCATCGGCCAAATGTACGCGTCTAAAGGACAGAAACAATTCATATCCGGCTGGCACTAGCAAGGTTTCTGGTCGCGCATTTACGCAGCTGGAGAGAGCTGCGCTCGGCAGCGACCGTGGTCCATCTTTGCAAGCAAGCCATCTTACTAAGATAGCACCGATAAATGCTAATATCGGTCAATTCCTTTGGCGGCATCCAGCCGATAGTCCTAGCCATCTCCTGGTGCGCGAGAAGAGGGCCTACAGCTCATCACAACGAAAAAGCCCCGCCGCGAACGGCAGGGCCTGATTTCAGTCCGGAAGAAAGCCGTTTATTCGGCGCTGTCTTCAGCAGCCTTCTTCTTCGGAGCGGCCTTCTTCTTCGGAGCGGCAGCTTCTTCGCCTTCGGCCGCGGCTTCGGTTGCTTCAGCCTTTGCAGCCTTCTTCTTCGGAGCAGCCTTCTTCGCAGCCGGCTTGTCTTCCTCTTCGTCGTCGGCCAGCAGCGCTTCCTTGGAAACGGTCTTGTCCGTGACGTCGACTTCGGTCAGCAGGTGATCGATGACCTTTTCTTCGAAGATCGGGGCGCGCAGGTTGGCGGAAGCGCCCGGGGTCTTGCGGAAGAATTCCAGGATTTCCCTTTCCTGGCCCGGGAACTGCTGGAGCTGTGCGTAGAGAGCGCGCTGCAGTTCGTCTTCGCTGACTTCAACGCCGGCCTTTTCGCCGATTTCGGAGAGAACGAGGCCGAGGCGGACACGACGCTCTGCGAGCTTGCGGTATTCTTCGCGAGCCTTTTCTTCGGTCGTGTCTTCGTCTTCGAAGGTCTTGCCCGATTCGCTGAGGTCGGTTTCGATCTGACGCCAGATGCTGGCGAATTCAGCTTCGACCAGCTTCTGCGGGGTGTCGAACTGGTACATTTCGTCGAGCTGGTCGAGGATCTGGCGCTTGACCTTCTGGCGGGTGACCGAGCCGTACTGGCTTTCGATCTGGCCGCGAACGATTTCCTTCAGGCGGTCGGCGGATTCGATGCCGAGCTTGGAAGCGAGTTCGTCGTTGATTTCGATTTCGCCGGGCGCTGCAACTTCCTTGACGTTGATGTCGAAGGTGGCTTCCTTGCCGGCGAGGTTCTTGGCCGGATAGTCGGCCGGGAAGGTTACGGTGATGACCTTTTCATCGCCAGCCTTGAGGCCGACGAGCTGCTCTTCGAAGCCCGGGATGAAGCGGTTGGAGCCGAGAACGAGCTGTGCGTCCTCGTCCTTGCCGCCGTCGAAGGCAACGCCGTCCACCTTGCCGAGGTAATCGATGGTGACGCGGTCGCCGTTGGCAGCCTTGCCCTTCTTGGTTTCGTAGCTGCGGGCGCTTTCGGCGATCTTGAGGATCTGCTCGGTCACTTCGTCTTCACCGATCTCGGCGACTTCGCGGGTGACCTTGATGCCGCCCACCGGCTTCAACTCGATCGCCGGGATGACTTCGTAAGACAGCGTGAATTCGAAATCGGCCTGAGCGGAGAGGATCTTTTCTGCCTCGTCCTGGTCTTCCGTCATGGCGATTTCAGGCTGGGTCGCCGACTTTTCGCCGCGCTCGGTCAGGATCGCCGGCGGCTGGTCGCGAACGATCTCATTAACGAGGTCGGCCATGATCGACTTGCCATAGACCTTCTTCAGATGCGCGACCGGAACCTTGCCCGGACGGAAGCCGTTGATGCGGACCTTGTCCTTGACCTCGGCCAGGCGCTCGTTCATGCGCACTTCCATGTCCTTGGCCGGGATGACCACCTTGATTTCGCGCTTCAGCCCTTCAGCGAGCGTTTCGATAACCTGCATTGTCCTACCTTCATTCATGGCGGCCGTGCCCAGACAGCCGTTCGTTTCGATGAGCACGACGCCGGAAAATCCCGAGCGTGGCTTGGATGCAATTCTCTTTCACCTTGCAAGAGCGCCGCGCCTTCGAACGAACGCGCAAGAGGCAGCTCTATCCCGTCACGAGCCAAAACATCTTGTCCCCTTCCTCATCGAAAGCGGGATGCTTTGGGCAAGATGCGCGTCCTGCGGCATATCGGAAGACAGGCTTGGTCAGCCTCCCCCCGTCCACAAGACAGTGTTGGTGCGGGTAGAGAGACTTGAACTCCCACGCCTTGCGGCACCAGAACCTAAATCTGGCGTGTCTACCAATTTCACCATACCCGCGTTCCCAAAACCGCATGGCGATGCCTGCCCATGGGGCCTTCCGGAGCGCGGCGTCTCTATATCACCCGTTTCAAACCACGCAAAGGAAAAATGACGGTTGCGCGACGACGCCTGGAGCATATCGGACATGGCCGCGCTGCTATCGTCAATAGAGCGGCTCTTCATAGACGGATTTGCCGTCGAGAAGCAGGCTTCTGATATGGGCAACACCGTCGGAAGACACGCGAGCCGCAATAGCGACGCGTTTATCGTTGCTCGCGTTCTCGATATCGTGCCCCTGCCCCTCGGGCACATAATAGCGCTCTATGCCGTAGTTCACGAACATCCTCGCCGAGCCGTCGGCCTGGTCACCATAGGAAACATAGTCGAACGGCAGGCTTTTCAAGATGACGGTACCAGGCTTGGGTTCGAGCGCTGCAAAGGACGATTCGACGACGCCCCAGTAGCCGTCTTGCTGCTTCATCAGACGGACCGACAGAACCTGGTTGCTCATGCTCTCCTTCGGCGGCCCGCCGACCAGCGTCGAGACCGGCACCCGGGAGATATCATAATTCAGGGTCACGTAGTCGCCGCGCAGGAGATCGCGCGGGTCGACGGGCGCCGTCTTCAAGAGAATCTCAGTGCCGCTCCGCAGCCCCCAGGCCCGCTCCCCGACCATATAGCCGAGGACCAAGGTCTGCAGGGAGGCAACGATAATGGCGGCAATCCACAAGCGGCGGGCGCCGACCGCCGGGCTCTTTACAACTACGTCGCTCATGCCCGTGTCCCCTGCCCGCTATTGTCCGAAAAGCGCCGCTCGAGCCGGATGACCAGCCACGCGGCAATCGCCACAAGCACGCCGGCGACGAGGAAGAAACCGGCCGTGCCGATGATGGAGCCGATCGTCTCTCCGGCAAGGTAGAGAATCTCGCTGGCAAAAACAAAGTAAGCAAGGTAACGCACCGCGCCATTGTCGCGACCGCTGAGCGCGATGGCGATCACCGAGCCGGCCAGCGTCGCCGCCGCGACAGCAATAAGCGGCAGCTTGTCTTCCACCCAGGCATTGTTCTCAAAAGAGCCGTTGCTGATCTCGGCATGGACCAGAAAGAAGCCGATCGATGCAATGAGAAAGGTGTAGAAAGCCGGAGCAGCGCCGGCCGTGCGCGCAAAGGGTTTCAGCGGCGAAGCGGGAATGCTGACGGCGAGAAAAGCCGCCATCCCGAGAGACGCGAACAGAATTGCGGTATTCAATCCCTCATGCCGGCCAAACAGCCATGTCAGCCAGCCGACCAGCATGAGGTAAGCCAAATGCCTCGCCGCCGGCGCATCGGCATAGCGAACAAGCACAATGAGAACCGCGGCCATCAAAGGCGGCATCCAAGGCATCACCCCATACCATTCGTCGACATGTTCCCAGAGATAGATGCCGCAAAATGCCCAGGCGAGAAGGCCGGCAAGCCCAACCTGAGCCCTTGAGCGAAACGCCGCCGCTACGATGCAGGCAGCAACGAACCAGACGATCATCATTCTCAGCTCATCGCCGGACAGATTATACATCTGGGCGACAAGCGCCATGGCGCCGCCGAAGCTCAAGGTACCAAGGATCAGCAATGCGGCTGAAACGATGGAGCGTCCCTGCGCCAACAGGGATGCCGCGCCGAGATAGAAGACCCATATCATCGCCACCAGTCCGGCCAGGCGGGCAATTCTCGGAAGAGCCTGCCAGTTTGCGGAGATGAAAAGCAATATGGCGAGCCCGAGAAGCACGGCGGCGATGATGGCCAGTACCCGGCCAGCGCTGAAACTCGTCTGGCGGCCGTCATACTCGCTCAGGATGGCTTTCGCCGTTACCGCATCGACCAGACCTTTGTCGGTCCAGATTTTCAGATCCCGCTCCAGCCTGCCTCTATACATGCCCAGCTCCCCCAACTTCGATTCCGCATGCGACAGAGTTAGCACAAATCGCCGCACAATCGATGCGAGCCACGCAGTTCCGGTAGAAGCTTCGGCTACGGGAATATGTGCCATATTAATACAGAATTAACGGACCGTGGAGTATCCTTAGGACCGGTAAAGAGATACCGATAAAAGATATGCGCAGAGCTCATGCCTCCCATGAAATTATTGCGCTGCACAAATTCGAAAAGTCATACTATTTATTGGATAACAAACACGGCGGTGGCGCGCCGGGCCGATGCAGATCGGGCTAAGCCTGGGGATGGAATATCCCGACACGATATTCGGAGCCGCATACTCCTCCTCCCAATGCGCTCCGATCGATTGACGACACTCCTCCTCCCAAGTCGTCAATCACTATAAATGACGCCCACCGCATCCTCCTCCCGCGGTGGGCGTTATTTTTTTGCTCACCTAAATCGGTTTATGTTGCCTGGGCATATGCGCGGCCAGCCAATCGGCAAATGTCGGCGCAGACGACTGGTGGGATCACTTTCCACCGACCGAAGGCAGCCTGCGACAGCATCCGGCCCCTTCCAAAACAGCAAGGCTGGCGAAAAGGTGGCCAAAAGCCGGCAGCCATCGGTAACTGCCTTGGAACGCTGGGTTCATACCCGGAATCGACTTCCTGCGGCAAACACCTTTTGGCCGCGCTATGCAAATAAAGCAGCCGCCATCTTAGGCAAAATGCCTATAAGGCTTGCATCTTATGCATAGGTGACATGAAGCTTTCGCTCTTTTAGTTTTCGCGGCGCAGCATATATTTAAACCCATTAGATCGACGACGGAAACAATCGTGAAACCGCTCGATCCCAGATCCTCGAAAGGGACAAAAAATGAACCTGACCCGCTCTTTCAACAACTGGCGCAAGTATCGTCAGACCGTTAACGAACTCGGCCGCATGAGCTCGCGTGAACTGCACGACCTCGGCATCGACCGCGCCGACATCCATCGCGTTGCCCGCGAAGCCACCGGCCGCTAATCGCCGGCTAGGCTTCGCCCCTCAGCGAAAGCCTTCTCAACGCCCGTTGCGGACTTCCGCGGCGGGCGTTCTTTTTTGCTCAGCGACTGAGCAGCCGCAGCATTGCGAATTCCCTTCGGAGCTATTCCCTGAATGCAGAGCACATAAATTTTAAGCATCGGCTGCTTTTTGGGCGTCATATTGCACAAATGCATAGCAGGCGCCTCTTCTTTGCACTGCACAATCGACCTCCTCGCGCCTATATAGAGTGCAAGCGCTGAGGCGGTAATCGTACCGCCCGCAAACAAGATACCGAGGAAAAGATCATGAACCCGATTCGCATCGCAAAGAACTGGATCAGCTACCGCCGCACTCTGAACGAACTTGGCAACCTCTCCAGCCAGACCCTTTCGGACATCGGCGTCAGCCGCTACGAGATCCGCAATATCGCTGCCCGTTCTTTCCGTTAATAGACACGGACTGAGCAGACTGCCTCAAGACGGCGCCTTTTGGCGCCGTTTTTGATTCCGGCGACTGAAGCGAGCCTGACCCGCAAAGCGCCCCACTTTTGCGCGAATGCTTCAGCAAAGCATTGGATCACCGGCCAGCCCGTGATAATGACGCGCGTATGACACAGATCACTTCCCGCTCTCCCATTCACGTCATCGGCGGCGGCCTCGCCGGCTCGGAAGCCGCATGGCAGATCGCCAATGCCGGCGTGCCCGTCATCCTGCATGAAATGCGCGGCGTGCGCGGCACCGAGGCACACAAGACGGACGATCTCGCCGAGCTCGTATGTTCCAACTCGTTCCGTTCCGACGATGCGACCGGCAATGCCGTCGGCGTCATCCATGCGGAAATGCGCATGGCGGGTTCGCTGATCATGGCCTGTGCTGACAAGCATCAGGTACCGGCCGGCGGCGCGCTTGCCGTCGATCGCGACGGCTTTTCGGCGGCAGTTACGCAGGCGATCGCGAGCCACCCTCTGATCACCATCGTCCGCGAGGAGATACAGGGATTGCCGCCGAAGGAATGGGACCAGGCGATCATCGCCACCGGTCCGCTAACGGCGCCCGGTCTTGCGAGCGCCATCCAGGCGGAAACCGGCGCGGATGCGCTTGCCTTCTTTGACGCCATCGCGCCCATCGTCTATCGCGACAGCATCGACATGAATATCTGCTGGTATCAGTCGCGCTACGACAAGGTCGGTCCCGGCGGCACGGGCAAGGACTATATCAACTGCCCGATGGACGAGGCTCAATATAATGCCTTCGTCGATGCGCTGATCGCCGGCGATTCCGTCGGCTTCAAGGAATGGGAGGGCACGCCCTATTTCGACGGCTGCCTGCCGATCGAGGTCATGGCGGAGCGTGGGCGCGAGACGCTGCGCCACGGGCCGATGAAGCCGATGGGTTTGACCAATGCGCATAACCCGACGGTCAAAGCCTATGCGGTCGTGCAGCTGCGCCAGGACAATGCGCTTGGCACGCTCTACAACATGGTCGGCTTCCAAACGAAGCTGAAATATGGCGCGCAGGCGGAGATCTTCCGGCTCATCCCCGGTCTCGAAAATGCGGAATTCGCACGTCTCGGCGGCCTGCACCGCAATACCTACATCAATTCGCCGACCCTGCTCGACCGCTCGCTGGTGCTGAAATCCCGGCCGGGCCTGCGCTTTGCCGGCCAGATCACCGGCTGCGAAGGCTATGTCGAAAGCGCCAGCATCGGGCTGCTCGCCGGCCGCTTCGCCGCTGCCGAGCGCAAGGGCGAAGCACCTTCGCTGCCGCCGGATACGACGGCGCTCGGCTCGCTGCTCAACCATATCACCGGCGGTCATATCGTCTCGGACGAGGAGCCGGGCAAGCGCTCCTTCCAGCCGATGAACATCAATTTCGGGCTTTTCCCGGAGTTGGAGCCAGGCTCCATCGTCAAGCCTGAGGGCGTGAAGCGCTTTCGCGGCAAGGACAAGACCATCATGAAGCGTCAGCTCATCGCCAAGCGTGCACTTGCCGACTGCGCCAAGTGGCTCGGCGTGCAGGCACCCGCGCTCGAGGAAAGCGCGTAAGATATTGGTTTTGGATTTTCAGCGTATTGTCGGCGGCGCGTGGTTCCCGAGCTTCGCGTCATCGCCGGCAACGTAATTGCCGAGCAGCCAGAGCGAGACTTCCGCAGCTTCCGTCGGGGTCTTGAAGTCGAACGTGCCATTGTGATGCGGCACATCCAGAAAATCGATCGTCAAGCCACGACCGCTCCCCGAAATCCTGGCACGAGCTCGGCCGGGCTCGATCAGATGGACGCTGAAATGATTGCGCACATTGCGCATGAAGCCGGCTTTGTCATCGTGCAGCCGCACGAAGACCGCCTGCCCGTCCGCGGTCGCCTGCAATTGACGGATCGCTTCGGCCGGAAAGGCGCGGCCGAATTCCAGAATGGCGAGGCCGGTATCGTGCAGGCCGTCTTCCTTGTTTTGCGATGCCATGCGCGTCGCGTAGTAGGCAATGAAGATGACGATCGCAAACAATATGCACCAGACGACAATACCCACAGCAAATCCCCCTGAAATGCAAATCAAGTGCCGGCTATCTCCATAGACGCCGAGACTTGTGCGAGCTTGGTGTATTTTAGATTTTCTTTGTGATCGACGCCATCGCCATGCGCAGTTGCCGGCGCCATTGCTGCAATGCCAGGGATTGATCGAAGATGCCGGCGCCAAGCTTCTGCGCCTTCTTCAAGACGGGCTCGGCCAGCGTGCCGGGCAGGAAGGCCGGGAATACCGCCTGCGGTATGGTGCCTGCTGCTCTTGCCTTGGCGAGATGTTCACGGCCAAGACCGGCAAAGGCCTCGATCGCCGCCGAAATGCGTGGTTTGTCCTCGCCGGCAAGAAAACTGTCGCGATCGAGCCCGGTCGCCGCCAATATCTCGAGCGGAAGATAGAGCTGGCCGCGATGGCGATGAAGCGGCATCAGAAGCAGCAAGCCGGCGATTGCCTGCGCGACACCCGCGTGGCCGGCTGCATCGGCGGAACGCTTCGCCTCATCGGCGGACAGAACCAGACTTGCAAGCTGGATGAGAGCTGACGCAGTCTCGCCGGCGTAGCCTTCCAGGCTGCTGCGGCTTTCCATGGGGTCATCGTAGAGATCGAAGATGCGGGCATCGATCATGTCGATCAGCGTCTGGCGCGGCAGGCGGTATTCTTCGATCGCGGTGAGAAGCTCCGAGGCCAGCGGATTGGCTTCGCTCGATCCGTGAGATTGTCCTTCGAGGAGATCGCGCCAGTACTGCATGCGTACTTCGCCGGGTAGCGGCTCATGCACGAGCTCACGCACACGCGCCAGCTCGGCATTGAAAGCATAGAGCGCGGCAAGCGCGGGACGCTTCTCCTCCGGAGCCAGCAGGCAGGCGAGATAGCGATCGCGATCGGTGTCGCGAAGAGTCGCGAGGCAGATCTCCCGGTTGCTACTGAATGCAGCTGTTGTCGTCATAATCTTGGATCCGGGGGGTCAGACAGCAATCAGCGCCGCAGCCACGGCACGCGATTCGGCAAGCATGATGTTGAAGGTGCGCACGGCAGCCCCGGTGTTCATCGAGTCGGAGGAAATCTGCTTGGCGCGCAAGACCGCCTTGAGACCGGCCGGTAAAGGCCGCAGCTCCATGCCCGTGCCGACGAGCAGAACCTCGATCTCCGCAGCCTCGTCCAGCACCTTCTGGAATCGATCCGGTGTCAGCGCGTCGCCTTGCAGCATGTCCCAGCCATAAATGCCCGAAGGCAGGCAAAGGAGAGAGCCGCGATGCGACATATCTGCAAAGCGGAAACCGCCATTGCCGTAAGCATCGATCGGTGCGCGCCCGGGAAAATGCGCGTTACGGATTTCTATTCCTTTTGCCAATGTATCACACCGCTGGTTTGCCTGACTGGATGTTGCCGGCCGCAGGTCCATTGCTTTCGCCGCCGGTCTGGAACTTGTCCGGACGCAGCTTGAACAGGATCAGCACGGGCGCCGCAATGTAGATCGACGAAAAGGTGCCGACAGCGACGCCGAAAAGCAGAACGAAGGTGAAGGCACGGATCACCTCGCCGCCGAAGATGTAGAGCGCGAGCAGCGCCAGAAGCGTGGTCGCAGATGTCAGAATGGTACGAGATAGTGTCTGATTGATGGAGGCATCGATCAGAATCGGCAGCGGCATCTGCGAATAGCGCTTCAGATTCTCACGCATGCGGTCGTAGACGACGACCGTGTCGTTCAGCGAGTAGCCGACGATGGTAAGGATCGCGGCGATGCCGGTCATGTTGAATTCCATGCCCGACAGCACGAAGAGGCCAAGCGTCAGAATGACGTCGTGGAGCGTCGCGATAATCGCGCCGACCGCAAATTGCCATTCGAAACGCAGCCACATGTAGATGAGAATTGCGGCAAGCGCCGCAAGAACGGCAAGGGAGGCGGTCTTGGTGATTTCGCCCGATACGGCCGGGCCAACCACCTCGACGCGGGCGAAATTGTAATCCTTGCCCAGCTCGCCCTGAACGAGCGACACGGCGGATTGTTCGGCATTTTCGCCGCCTTCTTGTGCATGGACGCGAATTACCGCGCCAAGGCGATCGGCCAGCCGCTCGACGCGCACATCGCCAGGCACGACGGCCTCGAGACGCGTTTGAATATCCGCGGCATCGGCAACGCCCTGCTTGGCGCGGACCTCGATGATCGAGCCTCCGGCAAAATCGATGCCGAGATGCATGCCGACCGAAGCAAAGGCAATGAGCGTAACGACCGACAGAGCCGCCGAGATCGTAAACGTATAACGGCGAATGCCCATGAAACGGATATTGGCGTTGTCGAAAACGCCGCTCCGTACGCCGACCAGCAGCGCGCGCGGCTTGCGGCGTGAAATCCACATGCTGACCAGCGAGCGCGTGACGAGACAGGAGGTAAAGAAGGTGGTGACGACGCCCACAATCAAAGTGGCGGCAAAGCCGCGCACTGCGCCGGTGCTTGCATAGAAAAGAATGGCCGCAACGATAAGGACAATCAGATTGGCGTCGGCCACCGTCGCCGCCGCGCGGTTGAAACCATGGCGCAACGCATCGACAAGAAGATGCGTCTTTTTTTCCTCCTCGCGCACACGCTCGTAGATCAAGACCAGCGCGTCGAGGCCGATGCCGATGACGAGAACGATGGCGGCGACGCCGGGCAGCGTAAGCGTGATGCCGAGCAGCCCCATGAGCGCTGCCACCATGATCATGTTGATGACAAGCGAAACGGTCGCAATGATGCCGAGCAGGCGGTAGAAACCGATCATCAAGGCAGCAACGAAGACGGCGGCGGCGATACAGGCAATCAGGCCATAACGCGCCGTCTCACCGCCGAGGCCTGGCTGAATGGTACGCTCCTCGACTGTCGTCAGCGTCGCTGGCAACGGCCCGCTCTTGACCATGACGGCGAGATCCTGCGCGCCCTGGGCGGTGAAATCTCCGGGAACGTCGACTTCGCCCGTTGCAATGACCGTCTTCAGAGACGCTGCGGAGATAACCTGATCGTCGAGTACGACAACCACGATCCTGCCGAGATTGCTGGCCGTCGATTGCGCAAAGCGATGGGTCGCCTCCGGCGTCAGCTTGACGGATACCGTGCCCTCGCCCTTTTGAGGGTCGGCGACCGCGACGGCATCGGAAAAATCGACGTTCGAGAGCAGTGGCTGCCGCTGCACCAGATAGCCGACGGGCGGATCGTCTTCGGAAAACAACACATCGGACCCGGCCGGCGGCTGCTTGTCCATGGCGTCCTGTACCGACATCGACTGATCGATCAGGCGGAAGCTGAGCTTGGCGGGCTGGCCAAGAAGATTTTTCAGCCGCTGCGCGTCGGCGAGATCGGGCACCTGCACGACGATGCGGTCGGACCCTTGCCGGCGGATCAAGGGCTCGCCTACGCCGAGCTGTGCGATGCGGGCGTGGATGACCTTGATCGAGCGCGAGATTGCAGAAGACACATGGCTTGCGATATCGGCATCGGTGATATCGAGCGCCAGCGCACCATTGTCCCCTTGCGAAAGAGCAACGGACGGTTTGTCAGATCCCGCCGTCAGCGGCCTTAACGCCGTCAAGGCAGCCTGAAGCTGCGAGGGGTCATTGATGCGAAGCTGGATTTTCCGTCCGGTGCCGGTCAGGCCGGAATAGGCGATGTTGGTCGTGCGCAACCGGGTTGCGATATCGCCGACAACGCTTTCCAGGCGATCCTTTTCAATATCGCCCCGTTCGATCTTCAGCAGCAGATGCGAGCCGCCGCGAAGATCGAGTCCGAGCTCCATTTTCCGATGCGCCCACCAGGCAGGAAGGGAGGAAAGAGCATGCCCGCCAAGCAGGTTGGGGACAGCCAGAAGCACGCTCAAGAGAACGACGAACCAGATCAGGGCGGTCTTCCACCGGGAGACGTGCAGCATCGCTCTCTCGAATTAGGGCTTCCCCTACTGCGCCCCACTTTCGGCAGGAAATGCAAAGGGCACAGTAACACCTTGAATTTCTGCACAATCCTTCAAGAAAGTCGACCCCGATTTTCAAGGACATGCAGTGGCGGTTGGCGCCCCTCGCGGAGCGGCGCCTTACGCGGCGTCGGCCTTGACGGGCTCACCCTTGACGCGAACCTCGGAAATGGCGCTGCGGACGACACGAATGCGCACGCCTTCGGCGATCTCGACTTCCAATTCCTTTTCGTCGACGACCTTGGTGACCTTGCCGACGATGCCGCTGGTGACGATCTGATCGCCGCGACGGATGTTCTTCAGAATCTCCTCACGCTTCTTCGCCTGGGCGCGCTGCGGACGGATGAGAAGGAAATACCAAACGACCATCAGCGGCACAAACAGGATGATCATTTCAAAGCCGGAACCGCCGAAGGCACTCGCGGCCGAATCTGTCGCGCTCTGCGCATATGCGTTGGTGATAAACATCGAGAACTCCCTTGAACTCCCAGCGGGAACTAGGCCCCGCGTCAGGTGGCCGGAATATAGTTACGCGCATGGCGATTGCAACAAAAACAGCCGCCAACCGTACCGTTTTCCCAGTCTGTTAGCCTTTCAGGCCCTAGAGGAGCATGATACTCGGCAAGACAGCGCGCGCATCTTACGACTTTCCTGTTCAATATTCAGGAGGAAACGGTGACTGAAGACCAAAACGCCCTGATCCTTGCCGAAGTCCGTCGCCTTGCCGATGCTGTGGAACGTTTGGCGGGACCGGCTCCGGCCGTCAATGACTGGAACGCCGCCGATTGCTTCGTCTGGGTTCCTGCCCGGCTTTACCTACAGCCCGTCCCGCGGCCGAACCGCGTCGCGCTGGCCCTCATTCGCGGCGTCGATCATGTTCGCGATATTCTGCACGAGAATACATTGCGCTTCGCGGAGGGCTTTGCCGCCAATAACGTGCTGCTCTGGGGCGCACGCGGCATGGGCAAATCCTCACTCGTGAAGGCGGTGCATGAAGATGTGCGTCGGGCAACCGGAGTGTCACTGAAACTGATCGAAGTGCATCGCGAAGATATTTCGTCGCTGCCGGTGCTGCTCGACATATTGAAGGCGACGCCGCATCGCGTCATCGTCTTCTGCGACGACCTCTCTTTCGATCATGACGATACCGCCTACAAATCGCTCAAGGCAGCGCTGGATGGCGGCGTCGAGGGACGGCCGGACAACGTGCTGTTTTATGCCACCTCGAACCGTCGCCATCTGCTGCCGCGCCACATGATGGAAAACGAGCAATCGACGGCAATCAACCCTTCGGAAGCCGTCGAGGAGAAGGTTTCGCTTTCCGACCGCTTCGGTCTCTGGCTCGGCTTCCACAAGTGCAGCCAGGAAGACTATCTGCAGATGATCGATGCCTACGCCGATCACTTCGAGCTCGATCTCGATCGCGCGCAGATGCACCACGAAGCCCTCGAATGGGCGACGACCCGCGGCGCCCGTTCCGGTCGCGTTGCCTGGCAATATATCCAGGATCTCGCCGGCCGGCTGCGCATAATGCTCGACCGCGACTGATCTTCGGGACCAAGCCATAAACGACAAAAAGCCCGGCTTTGACCGGGCTTTTTGCAGAGTCCTTGAGACGCGAGACCTATTCAAGGAACGTCATGGGGTTAACCGGAGCCGAATTCTTCCGAACTTCGAAGTGCAGCTGCGGCTGGCTGACATTGCCGCTCATGCCGGAAGTCGCCAGCGTCTGGCCGCGCTGAACTTTCTGGCCGCGGGTGACGCTGAGCGCATCAGCATGGCCGTAGACCGTGACCGTGCCGTCGTCATGGCGAACGAGAACCGTATTGCCGAGCTCTTTCAGGCCGTTGCCGGCATAGATGACCACGCCGTTTTCGGCTGCCTTGATCGGCGTCCCCTCCGGAACGGAGATGTCGATGCCGTCGTTGCGGCTGCCATTGACGTTGGCACCGTAACCAGCGACGACAGCGCCGCGGACCGGCCAGCGATACTTGCCGATGCCGGTTGCCTCGGGCGCGTCGGCCTGCGTATCGGACTTGGCGGCGGCGTCGATCGATTGGCTCGGAGAAGCGGAAGCAACTTCCTTCGGTTTGGCTGCATCGGTCGACGCATCCGCACCGGCAACAGCCTTGGGCGCCTGCTTCGCGAGCGGCTGGGCGGCCGCCTGCTTGGGTTCTGCCACCGGCACAGCGCCCGGTTTGACGGAAACCTTCTGAGGCTCGATCGACGCAGTCTTGACAGGGTCCGCGGAAGCAACCCCACCATGCGGCAACGCCAGCGCCTGCCCGATGCGAATGCTGTCACCAGCTTTCATGTTGTTCGCACGCTTGAGCTCGGCAACGGTAACGCCGCTTTCCTTGGCAATTCTCGCCAGCGAATCGCCTGGCTTGACGACATAAGTGCCTTTCGGCAGCGGGCCTTTGCCATTACCGGCAGCGAGCTTGTTGGGATCGGCAAGTCCTGCCTGGGACTTGCCGCGCATCTGGTTGCCGGAGGGCAACGCCAGCGTGTCTTGCTGCGGCGCCTTGGCCGGGCCTGGCATCTTGCCGCCCTTGGAAAGATCCGTCGCCTCGGATGACATCTTGGCCGGGCCGGACGCGGTGGCGCCATTCATCGTCGGAATGATGATCTGCTGGCCCGGCTGCGCACCGGCGCCATTGCGCAGGCCGTTTGCCCGCAGAATTTCCTTTTCCGGAACGCCGTAGCGGCGCGACAGAAGCGCGATGTTCTCGCCCTGATGCAGCGTCACGCTCGGCGCGTTGACTGTGGTCCAGCCGGGAGACATCTGCTGTGCGGCCTCAGCCTTGATGGTCCCAGTCGACATCGTATCCGGCGCGAGAGCCGGCGCCGCGCGAGACCCGCCATTGCTGCGGGACGCGGGAAACGGCTGAGCCATCGCCTCGGCTTCCGCCCGCGCCATGCGGGGACGAGCGGCATTGGCGGAGGCGCCGGGAGGAGCAAGTTCGGTGCGCTGAATTGCAACAGGCGCAGTGGATACCCGCGCGCTCGAATAGGATGGATTATAGCGGGCCGGCGAATTCGGATAGGGTTGCGTTACCGGCGCATTCTGCTGCGAATAATCCTGCCGGCCGTAACCGCCGGCTTGCGCGATATCGGCACGCGGCACCGGATCGCCGTTCGGACCGCTGAGACCTCGGCGATTGATCGAGCCGGTCGTCACATTATCCGTCTTGCTGGAAAACAGCCCGCTGAAACGGGTCGTGTCTGAGCTACAAGCCGTTGCAGTGCTCGCCAGGAGGATGGCCACCAGGACTTTCCCTGCCGATTTACCGAAGTTTGAAGAAAGACTGAAACCCATGACTCGACCCACTTAGACGCAACCGATTATGGGGTCGATTAAAGCGCGTTAATCTTACCATGCGGTTAAAGCACTGTCGCAGCATGTGTTTTTTTGAGGAATTGCTAACCATAGAAAATGAAACGACACCGGAACGCCCTGTCCTGCGGGCATCAGCCCGAATTGAGCCTCAAAGATAGGAGGCGAGCATGGGCACGATGGGCTGATAGGGAACGTCGAACAATTCTTCGCGCTCGAATCGGCTTCCGGTCTTCGTCAGGCGTACCAGGCGGCAAGTATGCTCGTCGACAATGAGCGGGGCCACCATCGAACCGCCGGACACCAACTGTTCGGCATAGAATCGCGGCATCGTCGTGAAAGCCGCGGTCACCAGGATTCTGTCGAAGGTGCCCTCGCCCGGCAGACCGGCGCTACCGTCCGCCTGGCGTATGATGACATTGCGCAACCCCAGCGCATCCATGCGCTGCTGAGCCGATGTCGTCAGCGTCCTATAGCGATCGACGGTGAGCACCCGTTCGACGATTCTCCCCATGACGGCGGCAGTGAAGCCACTACCGGTCCCGATCTCGAGAACGCGGTGGCCCGGCTTGATCTTCAGGCTGTGGAGCATGCGCACGACCAGATCGATGCCTTCCATGAAGGCACCGCAGTCGATCGGAATCGTCCGGCTGGAATAGGCATCGTCCGCGAATTGCGGCGGCACGAAAGGCAGGCGCGGCGTCTGCTCGACCGCCGTCATCAGATCGATGTCCAATATGCCTTCCGCCCGCAGCCGCAGAACCACGGCCGCAAAGCCTTCCTTTTCCACCAAGCGAGGTGTCAATCCGCTACTCCATACCGAGCGCCCGCGCCACGCGGTCCTGCGCCGAATAATCCGTCAAATCGAGTTTCAAAGGCGTTACCGAAATTCGATTTTGTTTCAACGCCTGAATATCGGTCCCCGGACGGAAGATACCACTTCGTTCACCGAAGCGAAGCCAATAGTAAGGGAAGCCGCGGCCATCGGCCCGCTCCTCGACCTGCACGTTGAAGGCAAGATTGCCCTGCGCGGTCACTTCCGCACCTGCAACCTCGTCCGGACGGCAATTCGGAAAATTCAGATTGAGGAAGGTCCCATCGGGCAGATCGACATCCATGAGCTTGCCAAGCAAGGCAGGGGCATGCGTCTCGGCAACTTCCCACGGCACCACACGCGCGCCGTTTTCATAGACGTAGGCCTGGCTCAGCGCGAAGGACCGCACGCCCTGCAGCGTGCCTTCGATCGCACCGGCAATGGTTCCCGAATAGGTCACATCGTCTGCAACGTTGGAGCCGGAATTGACACCCGAGAGCACAAGATCCGGCTTGCTGTCCATGACCTGGCGGATGGCCATGATGACACAATCAGTCGGCGTTCCCCGAAGCGCGTAGTGCTTGTCCGAGACCTTGCGCATGCGCAACGGCTCGGAAAGGCTCAGCGAATGCGCGAGACCGCTCTGATCCGTTTCCGGTGCGACGACCCACACATCGTCCGATAGAGTGCGGGCGATGCGTTCCAAAGCAGCCAGACCTTCGGCGTGAATGCCATCATCATTGGTCAGAAGAATACGCATCGCTCCACCGCTCGATCAGGTCGCTTTTTCGATCCTCTTCAGACCACCCATATATGGCGCGAGTGCGTCCGGAACAGTGACCGAGCCATCGGCATTGAGATAATTCTCAAGCACTGCGATCAGGCAGCGGCCGACCGCCGTGCCTGAACCGTTCAGCGTGTGGACGAATTTCGTGTTCTTGTCGTCCTTGCCGCGGTAACGCGCATTCATGCGCCGCGCCTGGAAATCACCGCAGACCGAGCAGGAGGAAATCTCGCGATAGGTGTCCTGCCCCGGCAGCCAGACTTCGAGATCGTAGGTCTTGCGCGCACCAAAGCCCATATCGCCGGTCGACAGCGTCATGACGCGGTAATGCAGGCCGAGGCGCTTCAGCACTTCCTCAGCGCAGGCGGTCATGCGTTCATGTTCGGCAATCGAGTTCTCAGCGTCGGTGATCGACACCAGCTCGCACTTCCAGAACTGGTGCTGGCGCAGCATGCCGCGCGTATCGCGGCCGGCAGAACCGGCTTCCGAGCGGAAGGACGGCGTCAGAGCCGTGAAGCGCAGAGGAAGCCTCTCCTGATCAAGGATCTCACCGGCAACGAGATTGGTCAGCGAAACCTCCGCCGTCGGGATCAACCAGCGACCATCCGTGGTCCTGAAGGAATCCTCGGCAAATTTCGGCAACTGGCCGGTTCCGAACATCGCCTCATCGCGCACCATCAGCGGTGCGCTGACTTCGGTGTAGCCATGCTCGGTGGTGTGCAGGTCGAGCATGAACTGGCCGAGCGCCCGTTCGAGGCGAGCAAGCTGCGCGGTCAGCACCGTGAAGCGCGAGCCGGAGAGCTTTGCAGCGCGCTCGAAATCCATGTAGCCCAGCGCTTCGCCGATATCGAAGTGCTCTTTCGGTTCATGGTTCCAAGTCGGCTTGGCACCCCAGGCGTGCTTGACGACATTGTCATGTTCGTCCTTGCCAACGGGCACATCCTCGAGCGGGATGTTCGGAATGCGCGACAGCGCATCATTGAGCTCGGCCGTCAGCGTGCGCTCTTCCTCTTCCGCGGCCGGAAGCGAGACCTTGATGTCGGCAACCTCTGCCTTCAGTTTCTCGGCAAGTTCGCTGTTTTTCTGTGCCATCGCCGCACCGATTTCCTTCGAGGCGGCGTTGCGACGGGATTGCATATTCTGGACGGACTGAATGACGGAACGGCGCTTCTCGTCAAGCGCGATGAGGCTTTGCGACAGAGGCTCCGCACCGCGCTTGGCAAGCGCCGCATCGAAAGCCTCGGCATTCTCACGAATCCATCTGATATCAAGCATCTTCGTTCCAGGCGGTTTGACATAAGTACAACTCCGACCGAGGTCTCGGTCGGAGGTCGAACCGGCAAATACTTGGGAAACGGGGCGAGAGGCTTCCTTGGGCCTAGGCGTCGTCCGCCTTGGCGATCTCCGAAGCCCCGCCGCTCTCTTCAAGCGCTTGCCGGGTACGCTGGCGTTCCACGAGTCGCGCCGCGTAGATGGAAATCTCGTAGAGAAGGATCGTCGGCAGTGCAAGGCCGATCTGAGACATCGGATCCGGCGGTGTGAGCACCGCGGCAACGATGAAGGCGAAAACGATCGCGAATTTACGCTTCTCCGCAAGCCAGGACGAGGTCAGCAGGCCGACGCGCGCCAGCAGCGTGGTGATGACAGGCAATTGGAAGACCAGACCGAAGGAGAAGACCAGCGTCATGATGAGGCTCAGATATTCCGAGACCTTCGGCATCAGCGCGATTGCCACCTGGCCATCGCCGGGCGCCTGCTGCATCTTCAGGAAGAACCACATGACCATGGGCGTGAAGAAGAAGTAGACGAGTGCCGCACCCATCAGAAACAAGATGGGGGATGCAATCAGAAACGGAAGGAAAGCATTGCGCTCGTTCTTGTAGAGGCCCGGAGCCACGAACTTATAGATCTGCGCGGCGATGATCGGGAAGGAAATCACCAGCGCCCCGAACATGGCGACCTTGACCTGGGTAAAGAAGAATTCCTGCGGCGCCGTATAGATAAGCTCGGCCTTTGCGAGATCGAGATGAGCCCATTCGACGGCCCATTTATACGGGTAGACCAGATAGTTGAAGAGATGCTTCGCCACTGCGAAACATCCGATGAAGGCAATAAAGAAAGCCGCGATCGACCAGATCAGCCGCGTGCGCAATTCCATGAGGTGTTCGATAAGCGGCTGCGGCTTATCGTCGATATCACCCGTCATGCCTGGTCCTTCTTCCTGGGTGTCTTAGGTGTCGCCTTGCTTGCCGTAGCAGTCGCGCGCTTCCTGGGAGCTGGAGGCGTTTTCTCTACGGCCGCAGCGGACGCGACCTTGCGCGGGGCTCGCTTCGGTTTTTCGGTCGCAACGGGAGTCTGGACGACAGCGGCTGCAACATCTTCGGTCTTGGCCGGCGCCTTGGCGCGAGGCTTGCGAACGGTCTTCGGCTTCCCGGCGGTTTCACTCACAATAACAGCAGGCTGCGGTGCAAGAGCAACCGCCGGCGCCTGATTGCCCGATAGGCCAGACGCGGCGGACGTGGCTGCAAGCGCCTCCGGCAGGCCGGATGTGACACCGGGAACCGGCTCGGACGGCAAGGGTGTCGCGGCGGGAGCCGCCTTGTCCGGCGTCGCCGTGCGCTGCAGGTCGGCCTTTATCTCATTGCCCATCTCCCGCAGCGGGTTCATGGCTTCCCGCAGCGAGTTGACCGGATTGAGCTTCTGGGCGTCGGCTATCGTCTGGCGCACATCGTCCAGATCCGCCTCTCGCATGGCTTCATCGAACTGTGCGCGAAAATCGCCAGCGACCTTCCTGGCTCGCGCCGTCATCTTGCCGATTGTCCGCAAGGTCGCCGGCAATTCCTTGGGGCCGATCACCACCAAAGCAACGACAGCAATAATCACCAGCTCGGACCAGCCTATATCGAACATGCAAAGGCTCCTGGGCCAACGGCAAGCCTCTCGGCTTGGCGCCTGCCGACATGATTACTTCGTTTCGTCAGCCTTGTGCTCGACCGTACGGGAAGCCGTCTGCGTCGACGTATCTTCGTCGTCGCTCATGCCTTTCTTGAAGCTCTTGATGCCCTTGGCGACATCACCCATCAGCTCCGGGATCTTTCCACGGCCGAACAACAACAGCGCGATGGCCAGGACGATGAGCCAGTGCCATATGCTTAGAGAACCCATTGCTTTAACTCCCAATTACAGTGTCTTCCCGATGTAAGACGTTTGCGGATGTTTTTCAAACAACAAAATGCAGGGCATCCACGCATATCAGGATGACGAACGCCGGTGCGGGCGGGCAAACATCTCCAAGCCGAGAGGATGATTTTCTTATATTCGCACCTACTAATGGCAAAAGAGAGACTTTGCCGGCGGTTTCGCGAAAATCCGCAAACGGGATTGCGACCTCGTTCCGGGGCAAGCCAATGGGTCAATCGCCGGAACTTTCGCCGCTCGGCGGCAGGATGCCAAGCTCCTCCAGATCCATCTGCGTGATCGGATCCTCGTCTTCCGTCAGCTCGTCGTTCATCAATGGCGACGGGATATTGAAATTGGCGGGAATCCGGCCTGACAACAGCCCTGCCCCTTTCAGCTCCTCAAGGCCGGGCAGGTCGCGCAGCTCCTCCAGGCCGAAGTGATCGAGAAAATCGCGTGTCGTGCCGAGCGTGACCGGCCGCCCAGGGGTGCGGCGGCGGCCTCGGAAGCGAACCCAGCCGGACTCCATCAACACGTCGAGCGTGCCCTTGGAAGTCTGCACGCCCCTGATATCCTCGATTTCGGCGCGCGTCACCGGCTGGTGATAGGCAATGATGGCGAGCACTTCCAGCGCCGCGCGGGACAGCTTGCGCACCTCGTTGTCATCGCGCCGGATCACGAAGGAAAGATCCGCCGCCGTGCGGAATGCCCATGCGCCCTCCACCTGCACGAGATTGACGCCGCGCATGGCGTAATCGGCCTTGAGCTTCTGCATGACGGCCGGAACATCGATGCCACGCGCCACGCGCTCGGCAATGAAGGCCTCGGAGACCGGCTGCGCCGAAGCAAAGACCAGCGCTTCGGCAATGCGCTCGGCCTCACCAAGTTGACGCTCATCGACTTCGGCCGTTTCTGCCTCGTGGTTCACATGCTGCTGCTCGTCGTCCGGCTCGCTCACGCTGTTTCCTGCCCTATTCCGCCGCTTCCAGCGACGAATGCTTCGGCCCGCGCCGCATGTAAAGCGGCTGAAACGCGCCTTCCTGACGAATTTCCATCTGGCCTTCGCGCACCAGTTCGAGCGAAGCCGCAAAGGCGCTCGCGATCGCCGTCACACGCTCGCTTGAAGTCGTCATATAGCTCAGCAGGTAATGTTCCAGAGCCGTCCAATCGGTGATCTCGCCGATCATGCGGTCCAGAATGGCGCGCGCATCGGCGAGCGACCAGACACGGCGCTTCTCGATCGTTACCTGCGTCACGGCCTGACGTTGACGCAGGCTCGCATAGGCCGTCAAAAGATCGTAGAGGCTGGCGTCAAAGGCCGACTGACGTCGATCCGGAATATGCTCCGGCGCGCCGCGGGCGAAGATATCGCGGCCGAGGCGATTGCGATTGACGAGATCGGTAGCCGCGTCGCGCATGGCCTCGAGGCGCTTCAGGCGGAAGGCAAGCGTTGCCGCCATCTCCTCGCCCGTCGGCCCGTCTTCCTTGCTTTGCTGCGGGATCAGCAGCTTGGATTTCAGGTAGGCGAGCCATGCAGCCATGACGAGATAATCGGCCGCGAGCTCGATACGGATGCGCCGGGCGCTGTCGATGAACTGAAGATATTGCTCGGCAAGCGCCAGAACGGAGATCCGGGCGAGATCGACCTTTTGGTTGCGCGCGAGATGCAGCAGAAGATCCAGCGGCCCTTCAAAGCCGGCAAGATCGACGACCAGCGCCTGCTCATGCGAGCCGCGCTGCGTCTCGCCTTCCTGCCAGAGCTTGTCCATCGGCGCTGCCGATTGCTGGAGCTTGTCCGTACTGCCACTCACCTTGTCACCCGTCCGTTCTTCGAAGTCCGGTTTTATGCCACCGCGAACATGGCGTCGAATTCCGCGCGAACCGCGGCTTCGCCGGCACCGTCATTCCTGCCGAATGCCGCTTCGACCGCCTTGGCCCTTGCCAGCGATGCGCCCGTCAGTGCGGGAACATTGCGAACCACCTGCAGCATCTCGTCCATGACACCGTTGCAATGCAGCACGATATCGCACCCGCCCGCAACAATATTTGCCGCACGCTCGCCGATCGTACCCTTCAGCGCGTTCATCGAGGTATCGTCCGAGAGCAGAAGGCCCTCAAAGCCGATGTAGCCACGAATGATCTCCTCGATCACCTTGCGCGACGTCGTGGCCGGATTCTCCGGATCGATATCAGTGAAGACGACATGGCACGTCATCGCCATCAACTCGTCCTTGAGCGCCACGAAGGGGGCAAAATCATGGACTTCCAACTCGGCACGCGGCACCGAGACGACAGGCAGCTCGTGATGGGAATCCGCGAAGCCGCGGCCATGGCCGGGCATATGCTTCATCACGGGCAGCACGCCGCCGGCTTTCAGACCTTCCGCAGCCGCACGTCCCATTTCCGCCACCGTCACCGGATCGCCGCCATACGCGCGGTTGCCAATGACATTGCTCGATCCCGCGACCGGAACGTCCAGCACCGGCAGACAATCGACATTGATGCCGAACTTCAGCAAATCGAAGGCATGAAGCCGCGACATCAGCCACGCAGCGCGCAGGCCACGCTCGCGATCCTGCCGATAGATATCGCCCAGCGCCTGCCCCGATGGGTAATGCGGCAGCATCGGTGGACGGATGCGTTGCACCCTGCCGCCCTCCTGATCGATGAAAACAGGAGCATCGCGGCCAACGCTGTCGCGCAGAGACGCAACAAGATCGGCGATCTGTGCCGGCTCAGAGATGTTGCGTCCGAACAGAATAAAGCCCCAGGGCTGCTCTCCCTGATAGAGGGAACGCTCTTCCGAGGTGATGGTGTGGCCGCTACAGCCAAGGATCATGGATTTCGATTCGGTCATATCCGAATCATAAGGCCTGCGCCGGAAAATGCGAGTGACGTCAAGTGTGGATACACAAGAACAGCGCAGCGCAAACGAAAACGGCGGGCCGATGCCCGCCGTTCTCCAAAGTCTCGTATCTGATCCTTACTTCGAGATCAGGCAGGTGCCGCCGGCGGCGCGATAGCGCGTGCAGATGGCCGCGGCCTCGTCCTTCGTTCCGGCAACGACGCGGACACGATAATAGGTGCCCTTGCCGGCGATATCGGCCTTGCGGATCTCGAGCGGATGATTGCCGATGACGCTGGCGAACTTGACCTTGAGGTTCGCCTGCGACTTCTGCGCATCGGCTTCCGTTGGCAGCGACGCAATCTGCACTCCGTAAGCGCCGCCGCTCGCAGCAGAGGTCACAGGCGGGGCTGCTGCCGGGCTCGCTGATGCGACCTGCTTCGGCTGCACCTTGGGCTGGGGCTGGGCATCCTGTGCCGGAGCGGCCGTGTTTGCCTTGGCAGGTTCCGGGCGGGCCGTCGGAACCGGATTGGTCTTGACGACGCGGATCGGCGTGCTTTCGGCGCTGGGAGCATTGCCATCATCAGCCTGGGCTGCCGGCGGCGCGTTGGTTACGGCCGGACGCGGGCTCGCAGACGCGACCTGATTGTTCGCCGGCTTGACGGCGGTCGTCGTATCAACCGCCGGTTCATCACGCGGCACCAGCGAGCCGTCCGGCTTGACGATCATCGTGCGGACCTTGCGCGGCGATACGGCTGGCACCTGGTCGTCGCCGTTGGAGGCGACATTGGTGTTCCCGCCATTCTGGTTTGGCAGCAGGCGCGGATCCTGGGTGTCGCCGACCGGCGTCGACGTTGCCTGATCGCCGCTGCCGTCGTCCGGGGATATCGATTCGGGAATGAGCGTCTTCTGAACGACATCGACCGGTTGCTCGTTGGAGGAGACAAGCTCCTTCTGCTTCGGCGCCGCGGTGCTGTCGCCGGCAACACGGTCATAAACGGCCTTGTTCTGGTTGGGAACGACGGTGCCACCCGGATTTTCCGGAGCGACCTTCACCGGGCCGCTATCGGCCGCGATCACGCGCGGCTCACCGGAGAAGCTGGAGATCGGCGTCCCGTGGCGGACCCAGCTGTAGGCGCCATAGGCACCGACGCCAAGAGCTGCGACGACAGCGGCGGTCGTGACGATGCCACGCACCGAGCGAACCGGACGGCGGCTGCCCGCGGCCGGATCCAGCGTCATCCTGGCGACATTCTCGACAGGATTGGAGGCTTCGCGGTAGCTGCGGCGGAAGTCCTCTTCCAACGCACGCTCGAACTCGTCGAACTCCTCCATAGGCTGCTTTGCAACGGGCGCGGCGGGCTGGGCGGCCGCATTTTTTGACCAGGAAGCGGCGACTGCGGCACCGCCGAGCGCTGCGGCAACGGCCGGCTTGATCGGCTCGGGCGCGGCTTCCCTGGGCGGGGACCCCAGCAGGCTCGCCATTTCCGAATCGAGATCGAAATCAAATTCTGGCGAAACCGCGACCGGCTCTTCCGGTTCGATCGCAGGCAGATGCGGAACGTGCGACCCTTCGAAGGTTTCGACGCGATCTTCCGTCTCGGAAATTTCCGTCGGGTCGAAAGGCAGCGGCTGATCGGCTTCAAATACCGGTGCCGCCGCATGTGCGGCAGGCGCAACGGGTGCCGGCGCGGCATGAATCGGCTGCGGCGCGACAGCCGCAAACATTGGCGCGACCGGTGCCGACGCCACCGGCGTCGCGCGGGAAACGATTGTCTCCGCGATCGGCGCGGCCGGCGCCGGCTGCCTTGGAGCGGGAGACTTGTCGGCTTCGGCGAAATCGAGGCCAGCAAGCTCCATTTCGATATCGGCCAGATCGAACTCGAAATCCTGACCGGCAAACGGGTCTTCCGCACCGAAGGTGATCGGCTCGGGTTCTTCGTGCTGTGCCACAGCCGCCTGAGTGACGGGCATGACTGCCGGCTCAGGGAACGAAACGTCGAAGCTCCCGAAATCCGGTTCTCCCTTCGCTGCGGGCGCGCTGGCCCTGGACGGAACCGGATAGCGGTTCACATCGGCCAGCAGCGCATCGATCTCGGCGGAAAGTGCAGCCGGATCAGCCTTGGCGACCTTTGGCGGCTCGGGCGCCTTGAAGACGGCGGGAGCCGGCTGAACTGCGACAGGTTGCGATGCAGCCTGCGGAGCACGCGAAGGCTCCACGGGATCAAACACTTCGAAATCGAGGGCGCCATCGAACATGGCCTCCTCAACGGCCGCAGTCGGTGCCGGCGCAGCAACGGAAGGAGCGGCGGCCGGTGCGGGCTGCTCGCGCGGCGCAGCGGGCGTTGCAAGCGTGAAATTGGCGATCGGCAACCGCATAGTGGCGGCGGCCGACTGCGGCGTCTTGGCAACGGGCGCGACTGCCGGCGGCTCGACGGGCGCAGCTTTCTGCGCCGGCTGCAGAACCGGCGCTATCGACATTTCCAGCTCGTCGATCAAATCGCGGGCACCGATCGTCGGCTTGACCGGAGCCGCGACCTGCGGAGCGGGCTCGACAAACCGAGGCTCGGCAAAGGTGGGTTCCGGCCGCACCGGCTCAGTAAGATGCGAAGCCTGCTCATGGCCGGGCGATGAGACTTGTTCCGCCGGAGCAGAAATGTCATTTGCCGGACTCATTCGCGGCGTATCATACCGCTCGAACTCACGGAGAAGTTCGTCTTCGAGATTGAAGGCCGGCTCCTGCCGTTGAGCCGCAGGAGCTGCCTGAGCAGCGGGGCGCGGCTCGAAACCTACGATACGAGCGAGTTCTGCCAGCGGATCATCATCCGCAAAGAACTCGTCGTTTCCGCTTGCGCGATACGCCAACTGTTTTTCTGCCATCACCGTTCCACTCGAAAACGCTTCAACTAATGCCAGCGCAATGTGGGTAAATGGTGACGTTTATCGCATTTCGTCCGGTGCTGCGGTCCCGGTTATACCAAGACCTGACTTCAAAACCGACGCGACAGCGTACACCAGCCCAAGTCTGGCTATGCTCAATTCTCGGTTCTTATCGTTAACAAAACGTAATTCCGGTAAATCTTTACCTTTATTCCAGTGTCCATGGAAGGAACTGGCCAAATCGTAAAGATAAAAAGCGATGCGATGCGGTTCCTGAGACTGTGCCGCAGCTTCAATGATTCGCGGGAATTCCGCAATCTTCGCAATCAACTGCAATTCAGTGGGATCGGAGATCGCACCGACGACGGCCTTGGACAGGTCGAGCGAGGTGATATCGAGGTCGGGGAAGGCTTCCTTGGCCTGGCGGAAGACCGACATGCAGCGCGCATGCGCATACTGCACGTAGAATACCGGATTGTCCTTCGATTGCTCGGTGACCTTGGCGAAATCGAAGTCCAGAGGCTCGGAATTCTTCCGGTAGAGCATCATGAAGCGCACCGAATCGCGGCCGACTTCATCGACGACTTCGCGCAGCGTGACGAAATCGCCCGAACGCTTCGACATCTTCACCGGCTCGCCGTTTCGATACAGCTTGACGAGCTGGCAGAGAAGCACCGTCAGCTTTGCCGCGCCATCGGAAACGCCCCGCGCGACCGCTTCAAGCCGCTTGACGTAGCCTCCATGGTCGGCGCCGAGAATGTAGATCATCTCGTTGAAGCCGCGGTCGAACTTGTTCTTGAAGTAAGCGACGTCGGCGGCAAAGTAAGTATAGGAACCGTCCGACTTGATCAGCGGGCGATCGATATCGTCGCCGACCTCAGTCGAGCGGAAAAGCGTCTGCTCGCGGTCTTCCCAGTCTTCCGGCAACTGCCCTTTCGGCGGCGGCAGCGCGCCCTTGTAGACATGGCCCTTGAAGGTCAGATCGTTGATTGCTGTGCGGATGAGAGCCGCGCCGTTGGCATGCAAGGTGCGCTCGGAGAAGAAGACGTCGTGATGGACGTTCAGCGCCTCGAGATCTTCCTTGATCATCGCCATCATCGCGTCGATGGCGCGATCCTTGACGATCGGAAGCCACTGCTCTTCCGGCATGCCGCGCAGCTTCGTGCCGAACTCCTGGGCGAGCGCCTCGCCGACCGGAACGAGATAATCGCCGGGATAAAGGCCGGCCGGGATTTCGCCGACCTGCTCGCCGAGCGCTTCGCGGTAGCGAATGAAGACGGAGCGCGCCAGCACGTCGATCTGCGAGCCGGCGTCGTTGATGTAATATTCCTTGGTGACCCCGTAGCCGGAGAAGGCCAGCAGGTTCGCCAGCGCGTCGCCGACGACGGCGCCGCGGCAATGGCCGACATGCATCGGTCCGGTCGGATTGGCCGAGACGTACTCGACGTTGACCTTCTGTCCCTCACCGAGCTTGGAACGGCCGAACTTTTCGCCTTCCGCAATCATCGTGGATAGCAACCGCTGCCAATAGCCGACCGAAAGACGGATATTGATGAAGCCGGGGCCGGCAACCGAAACCTCGGCGACGTCGGCATCTTCCTTCAGCTTGGCGACGATAATTTCGGCAAGCGCACGCGGATTCGTGCCCAACGGCTTGGACAGGACCATGGCCGCATTCGTGGCGACATCGCCGTGGCTGGCGTCTCGCGGCGGCTCAACGCCAATACGTCCGAAGTCGAGCTCAGATCGCTTTTCCCGCACAATATCAATTTGCTCGAGAGCGTTCTTAATTCTTACTTCGAAGTCGGTGAAAAGGTTCATGATATGGTCCACGCATAGTTGGACGGACCGCTATCGGCCCGACGCCGCCGCTGCCTACCGCAAATCGGGAGTCTGGTCAAACAGGCGCTTGTGAGCGCTGATGGCGTAGGTATCCGTCATGCCGGCCAGATAGTCGCCCACATGCCTTGCCTTGGGAGCGATCGAAAGTCCGGCGATATGATCGACCCAATAGTGGCTCTGCATCTCCTTGGGATTGTCCATATAGGCATGGAAGAGATCGGTGACGATCTGCGCCGCGCCGGCACGGATGCGCATGATATCTGGATGGCGATAGATGCGTTTGAACAGCATCCGCTTGATCAGCCTGTCGGTCTCCGCCATGTCCGGCGAAAACGTCGCGACGATCCGGCCGGCGGCGCGGATGTCGGCCACATTGCCCGGCTTCACCTCTGCGAGTGTCTGCTGCGAAACGGCGATGACATCCTCCACCATTCGGGTGATCTGCCGACGCATGATCTCGTGCGTGAAGCGGCTCGGCTCCAGATGCGGGTAGCGCGCCCTCACCTCGGCCATCAACCCGGCGAGAAAGGGCACTTCCTCCAGCATGTCGAAGGTCAGATAGCCGGAACGCAGGCCGTCGTCGATGTCATGCGTGTTGTAGGCGATATCATCGGCGATTGCGGCGACCTGCGCCTCAAGGCTGGCATAGGAGGCGATTTCGAGATCGTGGATCTCGCAATAATCGAGGATCGGCTGCGGCACCGGCCCGCGGATACCCTTGCCGTCAGGCGTCATCAGCGGGCCATTGTGCTTGACTAGGCCTTCAAGCGTTTCCCAGGTCAGATTGAGCCCATCGAAATCGGCATAACGGCGCTCGAGCTTCGTCACGATACGCAGGGATTGGGCATTGTGATCGAAGCCGCCGTAGGGCAGCAGCACCTCATGCAACGCATCCTCGCCGGTATGGCCGAAGGGCGTATGGCCGAAATCGTGGACAAGCGCCACGCCTTCCGCGAGATCTTCATCCAGCTTCAAGGCTCTCGCCAGGGCGCGGGCAATCTGCGCGACTTCGATCGTATGCGTCAGCCGGGTGCGATAATGATCGCCATCCTGAGCAATGAAGACCTGCGTCTTGTGCTTCAACCGCCGGAAAGCGGTCGTATGGACGATCCGGTCGCGATCGCGCTGGAATTCGGAGCGTGTCGGGCTCGATCCTTCTTCATAGAGCCTTCCGCGCGATTCCCAGGGATTTGTTGCATAGGCTGCCTTTTCCCCATACCCGAAACCCAATGCATGCGTATCAATCGTCATTATCAATCCATTCCGGCATTTGGCTCCCGCACCGCCATCGGCGCGACAGTCGTTTCCCTGCATTCGGTCCCTGGCTTTGCTTGCGACGCGGACAGCCGCCTGCGCTTCGTACATCCCAGCCCATTGACGCCGCTTTGCAGCCTTCATACCTATAGACCAGAAAACAGCAAAATGGTGTGTGGCTCAACCAGGAAACCATAGCTGTCGCCGGCCTGACTTTCATGATAAAGGCCACGGATATCAGCCGTTTGAAAGTTCGGCGGCTTATTGGTTCTCTCCGGATCTTGACCCCGGCAGGAGGAAGACATGACTGAGACAAGTGTTACCCTATCGGATGCCGCAGCCAAGCGAATCGCTGCCATTGTCGGCGCAGATGCCGGAAAACGCGCCCTTCGTGTCGCTGTCGAAGGCGGCGGCTGCTCGGGTTTTTCCTATAAATTCGATCTCGTCGAAGGCCCCGAAGCTGACGATATCATTGTCGAAAAGGATAATGCGACCGTCCTGATCGATCAGCTGTCGCTGGTCTATATGGCGGGTTCCGAGATCGATTTCGTCGACAATCTTCTCGGACAATCTTTTCAGATCAAGAATCCGAATGCCGTCGCAAGCTGCGGCTGCGGCACGAGTTTTGCCATCTGATCCACACACCCGCTTTTCCACAGTTTGATGACCGGCCGGGAGCCTTCGCTTCGGGCCGGTTCTTATATGGGCTGTAGTCAAGCTCACCGGCTGCGGATACAACAGGGCGAAGCAAAGGAATGAGCCGCCCATGAAAATCGCCACCTGGAACATCAACGGCGTCAAAGCGCGTATCGAGAACCTCTGCCAGTGGCTGAAGGACTCGAACCCGGACATCGTCTGCCTGCAGGAGATCAAGACGATCGACGAAGGCTTTCCCAGGCTGGAGATCGAGGCGCTCGGCTATCACGTCGAAACACATGGGCAAAAGGGCTTCAATGGCGTTGCGATTCTCTCGAAGACCAAGCCGGACGAAGTGACGCGCGGCTTGCCGGGGGACGATAGCGACGAACAGGCCCGCTTCATCGAAGCGGTGTTCTCCGTTGAAGGACACGGCGCCTTGCGGGTCTGCTGCCTTTATCTGCCGAACGGCAACCCCGTCGATACGGAAAAATACCCCTATAAGCTCGGCTGGATGGAACGCCTGCGCAAATTCGCCTTGGAACGCCTGGCTCTCGAAGAGCCCCTGATACTCGCCGGCGACTACAATGTCATACCGGAGCCGCACGACTGCTTCGACCCGAAGGTCTGGGAGAGCGACGCGCTCTTTCTGCCGCAGACGCGCCAAGCTTTCCGTCAACTCGAACATCTTGGCTTTACCGATGCAGTCCGCGCGACCACAGATGCGGTGAAGCTCTATTCATTCTGGGACTATCAGGCCGGCGCCTGGCCGAAAAACAATGGCATCCGCATCGATCACCTGATGCTGTCGCCGGAAGCTGCCGACCGCCTTACCGCGGCGGCCATCGAGAAACATGTGCGCGCCTGGGAAAAACCCTCAGACCATGTGCCTGTCGTCGCACATCTTGATTTCGGCAATTAAGCTTCAATCCTGATCGGGAAAGGCTATCCTATCCCTGCCGGTCGGAAGCCCGATTGCGGCGCCGATCAATCGGAGCCCGCGACATCGAGCTGATGGGCCATGGAGACAGCGACGCGGCGGTCGTTCTCGTTAGCAATGGAGAAGGCCTGCTCCTGCATGTCTTCCATCCAGCCGCAGTCCTTCGGCTTGCACTTGTCGAGTGCCGCGGTCATGAAGGCCAGGCCGCGGATCGATTGGCCTTCCTGGAACAGAAGATTGCCGAAAACGGCCATGGCGCCCGGATGGCCGCTTTTGCGCGCCTGGTTCAGCCATTTCTTGGCCTGCTGGACATTGGTCGCGCCGCCCTCGCCCGACAGCATCATCTGCGCTAGCTGAAATTGCGCCTCGGGAACGCCGAATGTCGAGGCAACCTGGAAATAGAGCTGGCGGGCCTGGTTGAGATCGATCTTGACCGGGCTGTTGGCAATACCGGTCTTGTAGTAGCTCGCAAGCGCCAGCAGCGCGTTGATGAAGAAGCCCGTATCTTCAGAGCCAGGCTCCACGCCCTGCTGCGCGATTTCGCTATAGATCTTGAAGGCTTCGAAATCGTTCTGCGTGACGCCGTCGCCATCGGCATACATATTGGCCAGAGCCCAGCGGGAGCCGGTATGACCCTTTTCGGCGGCGTAACGATAGGCTTCGACCGCCTCTTCCTTCTGTCCGTTCTTATAGGCCTTGAAGCCGAACTTGAAGAGATCGAACGGACCCGATTCCTTGGTGACGCCGGCATTGATATCGAATGCCCTCGCTTGGCCCGCCAGCGCCACGGCAGTGGCAAGGGACAGGCTGAGCATCATGACTCTCGCTGATATGAACTCGGACTTAAACATAACAGTCGATTTCTTTCGCTCCATTCGCATCTGCCGCAGCGTTCGCATGCACGCCGACAGCTTTGCGAATGTTTTCCCTGATGGCGCACAAGACTGGATCATTCCCCGGAAGGAAGGTTTTCGTGGCATTCAACCGAAGCCGTCTGCCACAATTGCGAGCATAGCCTGCAATTATGTCGAAACCAGCATGTGTGCGACCGCTACCGCGACTCACCGCCGAAGGCGCGCTCTTATCCGCTTTCCGATAAATAAGATCGAAGATCGCTCGGCCGACGGCCTCCCTTGGCAGGCAAGGACTTTTTCGCTGCATCGGAAACATCGCTGCTCCGATCCCGGATTGTTGCTTATGCCAAAGTGGAAGTTCACCCATCGACCGCTTACGCACTTTCTACAAGGCTCACCCCTGTGCCCACGTAATCGCTGCTCCCCATTTGTGGCGGGAAATGGACAAATTGTAATCTGATCACGCGGCTGCAATGTCTTGAAATAGAGTGTTGCCAATTCGTCACAAAAATTTTATCGGACTTGAAATTTCCTTAACCATAAATCGGGCAAAAGGTGCGGTTCACGCTCCACTTCCCAAATCACACAAGGAAACATCGCGAAGCCTGAAAGGGTTCGCGATGCTGAAGACGAGAGGAAGGGATTGCCGAAAAACCTCTTCGATTCAATGGCTTATCGTCAGAAGCTGACTTTGACCGAGGTTTGAAGAGCTGCAACCAAGTCGTTGCCGAAGCTGTAGGTCGCATCGTTTCCGTAAACGGTGCCGCCGCGTGTGATCGGTCCGGACTTTCCGCTGGTCATGAGGCCGAGAGCGCCGCCAAAATTGAACTGGACATGCTCGGTTGCCTTGTATGCCACGCCTGCACCGAGGGTCCAGGTATCCGAATTCATGCCGTAACCCTCGCTCGTGCCGCGATCCCAGGTCAGGCTGACGGCACCGCTCCATTTGTCATTGAACTTATGTCCCACGCCGCCGGTGATGGTCCAGCCGTCACGATAGAGCAAATCGAGCGAAGTCAGTTCCGTCGGGCCATTGGACTTGCACGAGATGCTGCGCGTCGACGTCGGGCAGAGAGCGATGCTCTGCAGAATGCTCCAATTGGTCCACTTGACCGAGCCGAAGGCGAGCCAGTCCGGCGCAATACCGGACTGCACCTTCCATTCCAGCGAATCCGGCGCTTTGGCGGAGCCGAAAACAGAGGTCATCTTGCCGGCAAATCCCGGAACGACGGCCGGCGGCACTTCGGTCAGATCGACGCTACCCTTGAGGTTGTCGTATTTGACCTGGCTATTGTAGACGAGGCTCGTGCGGAAGGCGTATTCCGGAATTTCGTAAGCAATGCCGGCACGCCAGCCCCAGCCATGCCCATCGACGTCGAGCGAACCGACGCCATTGTAAACCGCCGAAATCGGCGCCGGAGTGGCGTAGACCAGTCGCGACTTGTAGCCGCTGACTTCCTGATAGAAGCCGCCGCCGATCAGGCGCAACTGACCCGGGCCGGCATCGAACTTGTACGAGCAGGTGGCCGAGTAGTTGTTGGTGCGGACTTTGACTTCGGATTCGTTATTGGCACCAGCCCAGTTCAGGCCTTCATTGAGATGTCCGCCGAAGGGCTGGGAATAGTCGGCCATGCAGTCGAGATCATCGGTAATGCCGATCTTCAAGGCCACATAAGGGATTGCGTAATTATCAGAGGCATCGGTCGAATGGCTGCGATTGTTGAGATTGCCGTCAGCCGGATTGATATCCTTGGCGTTTTTCAGCTTGCGGTCGGGCATGACATAAGTGATGCCGGATTCGAAAACATAATGCCCCTTGTCGAAAAGCAGATCGATATCATAGCCGCCACGATCAAGACCGCCAGCGAAAGCGGCGCTTGCGAAAGATGAGCTGATGACGAGTGCGACCGCGCCCCTCAACGCAACAGAAAATGCCATTGTGTCTCCCCCACTGGTGCATTCATTCATTTGATTGTTGCGATGATCATGGGAGTTGGCAATGCGGCGCGCGCGAGCCCCGGCCATATAAGAGAGCGATCGATTTACGTAAGAAAACGAACCATGGCTCGAAACATCGATTTCATTAGGTAAATTTTTCTTTTTGAATAACATTTTAATCCCCACATAGATTATCATTCTTCATAGCAACAATTCTGTTACAATCTGACAACAGTTCAGCTTTTCGAGAATAACTACCAATTTTAAGGGTAATCCGTTTCGCCTGTGCGAAACTGACGGCGACCCAAAGCATCCGATCCGGACAATCCACATCGAATCGAGGGAAGAAACGAAAAAGCGCCCGGCGAATGCCGAGCGCTTTCTCCAAAGTGCTTGAATTCCATTGCTCGCGAAGCGAGTCGCGACCATCCGGATTCGCTCCCGACGCCTCAGGCCCTTTTGATGCCCGGCATGCCGCTGTTGCAAAAGCGCAAGGCACTTTTGCGCGACCTGCTCAGCCAGCCTCGCTGACCCGCACCAGCGCCACCTTGAGGCTGACCTGCTGCCCTTCGAGTTCGCCGAGACGTTCCCGCTCGGCGGAAACGACATCCGGGTTCGCGTTGGCGACGAACTTCTCGTTCGAAAGCTTGCCCGTGATGCGGGCGATCTCCTGATCGTTCTTGGCGATCGCTTTTTCGAGACGCGCTTTTTCGGCGGAGAGATCGATGAGGCTGCCGAGCGGCAGGCAGACGGTCGCCTCGCCGACAACGATCTGCGCGGCCCCCTTCGGCGCGGTATCGGCAAGCGAAACCGTTTCCACGCGCGCCAGCCGCTTGATGGCGGCGTCGTGGCGGAAGATGCGTTCGCGCGTCAGGCTGTTCGCATCGACGACGACCAACGGCGCAGTGGCTGCCGGTGGCACGTTCATTTCCGCGCGAACCGAGCGAATGCCGGAGACGAGATCGATCAGCCAGTTGATTTCGTCGGCGGCGACATCGTCGGCGTAGGACGGCGCCGGCCAGTCGGCGTGGCAGATAAGGCCATCACGCTCCTTGCCCTCGCCCGCGGTATGCGCCCAAAGCTCTTCCGTCATGAACGGCATGAAGGGATGCAGCAGCTTGTAGGTCTCTTCGAGAACATAGGCAGCGCAGGACTGAGCCTCCGCCTTGGCGGACACGTCGTCGCCGCTGAAGATCGGCTTCAAGAGCTCGAGATACCAGTCGCAGAACTGGTTCCAGATGAAGCGATAAAGCGCGCCCGCAGCATCGTTAAAGCGGAAGCTTACGAGCGCTTCGGTCACATCGCGCTCAGCACGCGCCAGCTCCGTCAGGATCCACCGGTTGACGGTGAGTTCAGCCGCCTCCGGCACGAAATGCGGATCGCTCTTGGCGCCGTTCATTTCGGCAAAGCGCGTGGCGTTCCAAAGCTTGGTGCCGAAGTTGCGGTAGCCGGCGATGCGGGCCGGGTCGAGCTTCACGTCGCGGCCCTGTGCGGCCATGATTGCCAGCGTAAAGCGCAGCGAATCGGCACCGTACTGGTCGATCAGTTCGAGCGGGTCGATGACGTTGCCCTTGGACTTCGACATCTTCTGACCGTTCTTGTCGCGAACCAAGGCGTGGACATAGACCGTGTTGAACGGCTCGACCGGCTCGCCGTTCTCATCCTTCATGAAGTGCAGGCCCATCATCATCATGCGGGCAACCCAGAAGAAAATTATGTCGAAGCCGGTGACGAGGACGTTGGTCGGATAGTAGCGCGCGAGTTCCGGCGTCTCATCCGGCCAGCCGAGTGTCGAGAACGGCCAGAGCGCCGACGAGAACCATGTGTCGAGCACATCTTCGTCGCGCGTCAGGATTTCGCCCGGCTTGAAGTTCTCCAGCAGGTCCTCGACATAGGCCTTCATCGGTCCTTCATGCGAAAGGTAATGCTGGATCGCGGCCTGCAGCGCCTCTTCCTCGGTCTTTTCGACGAAGACCTGGCCATCCGGCCCGTACCAGGCCGGAATCTGATGGCCCCACCAGAGCTGACGGGAAACGCACCAAGGCTGGATGTTTTCCATCCAGTCGTAATAGGTCTTGTCCCAGCTCTTCGGAACGAGCTTCGTGCGGCCTTCGCGGACGGAGGCGATCGCCGGTTCGGCGAGCGTCTTGGCGTCGACATACCATTGCTCCGTCAGGCGCGGCTCGATCGGCACACCGCCGCGGTCGCCATGCGGAACCATGTGCTTGTGCGGCTCGATCTTGTCGAGCAGGTCCGATTCTTCAAAAATGCGGACGATGATCTTGCGCGCCTCGAAGCGATCCTTGCCTTCCAGCTCATCCCAGGCGCCGTGCAGGGCGGCAGGATGATCGAGGCCTTCGAGGAAATCCTCGTTCTCCTTGATGCTGATGGAAGCATCGGCGTTCATAACGTTGATGGCACGCAGTCCCGCCCGCTTACCGACCTCGAAGTCGTTGAAATCGTGCGCCGGCGTAATCTTCACCGCGCCGGTGCCGGCGGTCGGATCAGCGTAGGAATCGGCAACGATCGGAATCCTGCGGCCGACAATCGGTAGAATGACATGCTTGCCGACAATCCCCTGATAGCGCTCGTCCTCCGGATTGACTGCAATGCCGGTATCGCCCAGCATCGTCTCCGGGCGC
Source organism: Hyphomicrobiales bacterium (assembly GCA_900468625.1). GTDB lineage: Bacteria > Pseudomonadota > Alphaproteobacteria > Rhizobiales > Rhizobiaceae > Rhizobium. The sequence goes on along the minus strand of UBUL01000007.1, from coordinate 81,150 downwards.
GTCGTCGCGACAACAATATAGTCGCGCGTCTCGAATTCGGTGGCCTTGCCCTGCTCATCGAAGGCGATCGGATACTGATAGGTAACGCCCGGCTCCAGCGGATAGCGCAGGTACCAGAGATTGCCGTTGACCTCGTGCTGTTCGACTTCGATGTCCGAAATCGCGGTCAGCATCTTCGGGTCCCAGTTGACCAGCCGCTTGTCGCGATAGATCAGGCCTTCCTTGTAAAGCGTGACGAAGACTTCGAGAACGGCCTTCGACAGGCCCTCGTCCATGGTGAAACGCTCGCGCGACCAGTCGCAGGATGCGCCGAGGCGCTTGAGCTGATTGAAGATCAGCCCGCCCGATTCGGCCTTCCACTCCCAGACCTTCTCGATGAAGGCTTCGCGGCCCATCGTGTGGCGATCCGGCTGCTGCCGTTCGGCGAGCCGGCGTTCCACGACCATCTGCGTGGCGATGCCGGCATGGTCCATACCGGGCTGCCAGAGAACGTCCTTGCCGCGCATGCGCTCGAACCGCACCATGATGTCCTGCAGCGTGTTGTTCAGCGCATGCCCCATGTGCAGCGAACCGGTCACGTTCGGCGGCGGAATGACGATGGTGAAGGTCTCGGCGCCTGGCTTGGCGTTCGCACCGGCACGAAAGGCGTCGGCCTCATCCCATTTTTGGGCGATCTTCGGTTCGACGGTGGCGGAATCATATGTTTTGTCGAGCATTTTATGACCGGATCTAGAGAATTGGATGATGCGGGTTGTAAATAGGATGGCTGGGGGCAAGTCAATAAAAAAGCCGCCCCGGAGCCCGGAGCGGCGGATCGGTTACCCGAAGCTCAGGCGTGTCAGCGTCGCTGTCCGCGGGCCACGCGTTCGATTTCCTCGCGCACGAGGCGCTCGACAAGCGTCGGCAGATTGTCGTCGAGCCATTCCTGCAGCATGGGCCGCAGCATCTCCTGTGCCAGCTCATCGAAAGAACGGCGCGGGCCGCCATCGACGATGGCGGCGAGCTCTTCGAACGAGCGGGTAACCTGCGCGCCGGCAGCCTCTGACATCAGCGGCGATGCGGACACGGCCTGGGACGGCGGCAGGGACGTTTCCATTTCCGTCGCGACCGATGCGGGCGCGATGGATGCGGGCCGCTCGGGCGTATGGAAAATCGGCGCCTCCAGCGGCAAGGCTGGCTGAGACGCTACGGCAGCCGCTATCGGTTTCAATTCGTCCATCTCATGTTCGACGCTGGGGTCGGCTGCATCGCCCACGGATGGTAAAGCGACGGGCGCAACATCGCTGATGGCGTTTCGCAGCGGCACATCGACGGCGGGCCTGACATCGGCTTCAGCGACGTGGGCCTCGGCAAGGCGGGCAGCGATGGCAGGCGGCAGCTCACGCGGCTGCTGCGGCTCACGGCCGGCATTGAGCAACGCCGCAGCGTTACGCTCGGAAGCAGCACGGACACGCGCGGCAACATCGGCCAGCGAGAGGCCGCGACCGGCGCCTTCCTGCTCGGCAGCAGGCACTTGCGAGTTTGCAGCGACGAAACGGGGATCCTGCTCTGCGGCTCGAGCGCGATCGGCGGCTGCGAACTCTTCATCGACGGTCAGCTGGATATCGTGGTTCGGTGCGTCGGCAGCGGCAAAATGCGCCGGAGACATGGGCTTTGCACCTACGGGCTCGTTGCTTTCAATGATCCTGCGGATCGAGGCAAGGATCTCTTCCATGGACGGTTCACGCACTACATTTGGCTGAGCCATATTCATCCCCGTTTTCCCATATTCAGCGACCGGAAACCCGCCAATGCGGCACCCGAATCAACGCACCCTAGATGACTGCCCTCGGGAAAAAAATCACCTGGAAAGCACTAAACCCGGTGATGCACAGTTTTGTTACGATCGCGACGAATCGCTCTGCTGAGCCCGATTCTGCCACAGGCGGCGACAATAAAAAACAGGCGCCCGAAGACGCCTGCCATAAGCCTCAATCTTGGACCGTTCAGGAAATCAGAATACGAATTCCTTGGCCTTGGCAAAGCCCGGAAGCGGCTTGATCGACGCGTTGAAGAAGACGTTTTCCGAGAAGGCACCGCGTTCGCGCATGAAAACGGTTGCGCGGGCGGCATGGCCATAGCCGATGACCGTGATCAGGCGTCCGTCTTCGCCGAGCTGATCCAGCAGACCCTGCGGCAACTGCTCGATCGAGCCGTTGATGAAGATAACGTCATAGGGACCGTTGCCGGCATTGCCCTTCTCGAGATCGCCGGTGACGACGGTAACATTGTCATAGCCGAGCGCCGCGACATTGGCCTTGGTCTTGGCGGCAAGATCCTCATCGCTGTCGAGCGCAATAACCTTATCGGCGAGACGCGACAGGATGGCGGACGCATATCCGGTGCCGCAGCCGACATCGAGAACCTTGTCCTGCTTGGTGATGGCGCCAAGCTGCAGGAGCTTTGCAAGCGGCGATGCTTCCATCAGGAAGCGCGCCGGCTTGCCGGCTGCTGCCGGAGCGATCTCGATATCGTTGTCGATATAGGCCAGGAGCTTCGACTTTTCCGGCACGAAATTCTCGCGCGGCACCGTCAAAAAGGCATTCAACACGGAATGGGAGGTGACATCCGTCGTCCGGATCTGGTTCTCGACCATCTTCACGCGCGCTGCTTCGAAATCCATCTTATCCTCTTGCGCCCTTCATTGCCCAAACCAGACCCAAACGGACCGGCTCTACTTTCTGTTACGCGTTTCTTAATCGCCTGACGCCGCGCTTTCAAGGCATTGCGGCAACAGGCACTGAGATTCATGAACGGCCGTCGCAGAGGAACAACAATCGACATCTTCAAATGCGGGTCGCAGCTTTCGGACGCGCCCCTCCGGGACGACGTGGTACAAATCTGCAATGTCTCAAATCGAAAGACCCATTAGCAAAATGTTAACTTCACAGGACCACGCTTCAAAACGTTGGACCGCCTGAGTGTGGTGACCGATCGACCTTCCGGCCCGAGGCCCTTCGGGTTATGATCAAATTTGGATAGAAGGTGGCTGGGATGCCTGTCTCTCTCGTTCTTTTCGTCGCAACTTCGCTGCCGCTGGTGGTCTTTCTGGCTGCCAGTCTTTCGTCGATGATGTAGGTTTTCGAATGAGGCTTTCGCTCTCCGCCGCAGCGCTTCTCCTTCTCCTGCCTCAAGCTGCGCTGAGCGAGGAAGAGTCGCAGGAGAAGGCGCCGCCGGTCATAGGGCATGTCGTCACGGGCAAGCAGCTCGACGAATGGTGCGAGGAAGACCGCTCGCTTGCTTCTGCCTACATACAGGGCATTCTCGACGAGGCGCAGCGAACGAAGAACCTGACCATCCGGGCCACGAAGCAGACTCCGAAAAACTCTTCCCGCTACGAGCGCTACCTCCAGCAATTCGTCGGCGCCTTCTGTCTGCCGCCCGATCTCAGCAACACCAAAGCGACGGCAATCGCCTGCAGGTGGATGGCGGAGCATTCGTGGCAGCTTGAAAGGCCGGCCAGCTCGCTGATCGCGCGCTCCTACAAGTTCGCCTTTCCCTGCCTTGAGGAATAGGTATTTGGCCGCTCGCGACGGGACGAGCAAGTCACCGAACAGCAAGCCTCGCCTGCGGGTTCCCATATCCCTTTGCCCGATGCGGACCCATCCCTTCTCATTCCCGTTGACAAATACTAAGCACGACTTACAATTAGCGTGCTGAATTTGATTGACCTCTAGTCCAGCACAAGGCGGCCCAGTTTTTTCCCTAGACTGGACCGCCTTTACTTTTTGGGACGCCAAATTCATCTCAGTTCAGTTCAGTTCAATCCATAGCAGCGAAGGCTCCAAGTCCGATCCGGCGTCAAGCGGCAAGGCCATGACAGGCCGGTTCCGGTTTCCCCGACCATGCTTTTCGACTGATATTGTCGAGGCGCCGATTTGCCGCGACGTATCCGTCACGGTGAAAAAAGGACAGAATTCAGAATGAACCCTCTTGCGGTTTTCTTTGGATCATTCTAAATCCGCGCCACCACAACGCAAATTGCTTTCGGATGGCCTCGTGGCGGAGTGGTTACGCAGAGGACTGCAAATCCTTGCACCCCGGTTCGATTCCGGGCGAGGCCTCCATCCTTCTTCATCATCGATATAGTCATTTGATCTTGCTGTTGGTTTTTTCAGGCTTGGCAGCTTGGGCATGGAGCGTTTCGCCACGCCAAAATAAAGTATGGCAGTCCGTTCGCCTTTCGGGCTTCCATCCCCTGCCGGTGCTCAGAGGCACGATTAATGTCCGGCAGCGTGCCATTGATCTAATGGCTCGATTATTCAACGAATCAGGATTTGAAAATGCGGCCCTCGCCACAGCCGATGCGGCTGCCAGCCCATTCAGGTAGCTTATAGAAACCTACGGTAGATGGTAGTTTTAGTACCACCGGTTTGTACGCCACCCACGAACCGGACAGTGCCGCGTCCGACGAAACTACGCCCCCAGTAATGTCGTCGGACGCACCTCCGCAAGACCGATCCGATAGCGGCACTGTAGCAAAGCGACCGAAGCGTTCCTTTCTCTCTCTATGAAGGAATACGCACCTGTCGCCGATATCCCTTCCCGAGAACGGAATATAGATTCGGGAGCGAAAGCCGGTTTTGTTTGCCGGCTTCGCTATTGACACAACTGTTGACTGATCACCGGCTGCAACCATCTCAGACGGCGAGCTGCGGCTCCTTTCCTTCCCCCTCACTCAGGCCGCGCCATTCGTCGCGGCAGCCCGCAACATGGAAAGACGCAACCGTTTTTCGCATCGGCACAGCAAAGGCTTCTTAACGAAACCTAAATGAGCTTCGACCGCGCCACCTCGCGAATTGCGTCATTTTTGCAACAACGCCCGTTTTCAAGTAGCGCGCATATAGTTCGTCACTCTTAGTATCTTGCCAAATCAGTGAAGCAGGTTCAGGAAATAGTTCGCGAAGCTTATTACTTCGCACCTACTGATAGGGAACATGAACGGGATGGGGTTGGGCACGTCGACTTTCGGCGCGTTATCTCATGCCCAATCAAGAAAGATTGGAGTTATTATGAACATCAAGAGCCTTCTTCTTGGCTCCGCTGCTGCGCTCGCAGCAGTATCCGGTGCTCACGCGGCCGACGCCATCGTTGCCGCTGAGCCGGAGCCGCTGGAATACGTCCGTATCTGCGACGCGTACGGTGCAGGCTACTTCTTCATCCCGGGTACCGAAACCTGCCTCAAGATCGGCGGCAAGGTTCGTACCGAAGGTGAGTGGTACGACGCTTACAACCGCGACAGCCATCGGGGCACGCTGTGGCACACCCGTGCTGAGCTGAACATCGACACCGCGACTGACACCGAATACGGTCCGCTGAAGACTGAAACCATCGTTCGTTGGGACTGGCAGGAAGGCAATGCTACCGGCACCAACCTGCTGTGGTCCTATATCAGCCTCGGTGGCTTCACCGTCGGTAAGAAGGACTCGCAGTACAACCTGTACATGGGTTACGCCGGCGACGTCATCAACGACGACGTGATCTATGACGGTCCGTACGAACTCAACCAGTTGACCTACGAATATGACGCCGGCAACGGCTTCTCGGCGGTCATCTCGCTCGAAGACAGCAACTCCGCTTCGGATTCCACGACCTACAACGGCGCATGGGTACAGTCTGAAGCCAACCACTACGCTCCGAACGTCGTAGCCGGTGCCGGCTTCAAGTCTGGCGCATGGGGCTTCAAGGTCGTCGGCGGTTACGACTCGATCGTCGAAGAAGGCGCCATCAAGGCCCGCATCGATGCCGACTTCGGCGCGTTCACGGCCTTCTTGATGGGCGGCTGGAACACTGATGGTTCCAAGCTCAACCAGTATGCCGGTTCGAACCAGGACATCTCCGCTTGCACGGCGCCGAACGGCACCGTCAATGGCGCGAAGTGCGGCTGGGGCGACTGGGCCGTTTGGGGCGGCGTTGGCGTTCCGGTCAACGACAAGCTGAAGTGGAACCTGCAGCTTGCCTACTCCGACTCGAAGATCTTCGAAGCAACGACGAACCTGAAGTTCAACCCGGTCAAGAACCTCCTGGTCGAGCCGGAACTGACTTACGTTCACTACGACTATGCCAACGACGATACCATTTCGGGTATCCTGCGCTTCGAACGCAACTTCTAACCTGATCAGATTTGACCTCCGATCAGAGAAGGAAGGGGTCCGGCTTTCCCTGCCGGACCCCTTTTTTTTCGGCAATTCCTGAAATCATAAGTCCCTCCGGCGATCGCCGCGGGTATCGCAAGGCTCGCCAATCAACCGGAGGGGAACCTTGTCGCGATGCTGACGTTTACCAATGAAAAGGGACATGGCTGACAACAGGAGTTACTTCCTTGAAACATCTTGCTTCCATCGCGTTGAGTGCCGCCCTAGCCGTGGGTGCGGTGCTATCCGCCACCCTGCCCGCCGCGTCTGCATCATTTGCCAATCCGCCGTCGGCGGGAGCCTCAAACATCATTCTCGTACAGGAGCATGGAACGCGCAGATATCCGAACGATGACCGTGGCCGCTATTGGCTCGACCGCCATCATAATCGCGACCACTGGCGCGAGCGCCGCTGGGAGCGCCGTCACTGGGATAATGGATGGCGGGACGATCGCCGTTACCATCACCGCCATCATGGTGGTGTCATGTTCGAAATCCGGCCCTGAGCCCGCAGATCGCGCCGTCTCGCCGATGCCGCGAAACCTTGCGCAGACATTGAGACATAGATACCCAGGAACAGAATGAAGGCTCGGAAATGATACGCCCGCTACCGAAAACATCGGCAGCGGGCGCTCTGTCCTGAAAGGAACCCTGCGCCGGGTTTCGCACCTGAAAACCGCTGCGCACTTCCTGGAAATGCGCTAGAGCGGTTCAGTTTCTCACGGAATCTCTAAACCGCTCTATCTCCTTGTTTTCGCGCAATTCCGGACGGAAAACCGCTGCGCACTTTTCCTGGAATTGCTCTAACGGCAGACGCGCACCCTGCGAACGACCCAGCGGCCATGAACCCTGTGCTTCACCTTCTTTATATAGCAATGGTGATAGTGCCGATGATGATGGCGGTAATGATGATGATGCATCGGCGCGGCCTCGGAGGGCGCGCTGACGGCAAAGACCGATGCCAGCGCTATTGCGGAAGCAAGAATCACGTTTTTCATGTTCAACCTCTAAAAGCATTGGGGGACTATGCTGCGCGGAGTGCGCATCTATGTTCATGCGCCGCATCATATTAACGACACATGAACATATTCTCACATTCGCAAGAGCAACCCTGCCTTGAACCGGTTTTTCTTAGATCGCGGCATTCGTACCCGCGAAAACCGCTATTAGCAGACGGCCGCAAATCATCGACCTGTTCCCACTTGCATCGCTCCTTAGGCCGCTACCGTTTGAACGCCGCAGTGGATCACGCAGTGCAAGATGTTGTTATTGCGCCGCAAAAAGCCTTACGGCGTGCGCCGCTGATTTTCAGCGGACCGCGGTGCGAAAGGGCAGAAGATGGCGAATGCGCTCGTCGCGAAGATAGAGACCGCCCCAGGCCATGATACCAAGAACTAAACTGATAAGTTGTGGCGGAGAGCCGAGTTCTCCGAGGCGAAAATGGGTGCAGATCGCGCCGCCAAAAAAGCCTGTTATCAGGATGGCGCCGAGTACGGCGGTGCGCGGAACGGCGTAAAAAATCACACAGACCAGAAGGATCAGCCCCAGTGGAAAGGTCAGGCTGGCCGGAAATCCGGTTTCCTGTATCTGCGCAGCCACCATCGCTGGCGAAAACAAATTCACGGCGGCATCGACTGCAAGTACGAGCACCACGATCGACGAGATCACCCACCCCACCCAGAAGATGCGTCGGGTATTTGCATTCTTCGCTGCCGTTTCCTCCAACATCCAGAAATCCCCCTGCTCCTAGATTTGCGCCATATCCTCATCCGGATAAGAGCGCGGGCGATCCTGCCATGACTTCAAAGAGCATACAATGAGCGCTCAGCGCCTGTCGCGACAAGGACGCAAAAGGAGAGACAACGAAATCGTCGGCTCAAGGCGGATGCAATAAAACTGCAAAACTGCGCTGCTACAGCTTCCAAGCTAAGGAATGCCTTGCAGCAGCCAGAAGGCATTGGTCGCAGAATGACAAACGGCTGTCGCTGCCCGTCTTGACACTGCGATATCTATGGAAGAAGAGTGGCTCCCCGGGCCGGATTCGAACCGGCGACCTGTCGATTAACAGTCGAATGCTCTACCGCTGAGCTACCAGGGAATGCGCTTGGCGCGGTGTGAGCGGGGTAATACAAATGCTTTCCCGATTTGCCAAGCGGTTTTTTCAAAAAAATCGCTTTCTCTTGCATTATTTCCTCGCGCCACCATTTCCTGTGGATGACCGATCAACGCGAAACGACAGCAAATGCCGATCGAAATGGCCGGAAAACCAGGCGTTTCGGCATTGATCCCTCAACGCGCGAGCTGGTTTTCGGCTCCGTGAGAATTCCGCTACCAAGATCGCGCCTTGCCCGTGTCGGCATGGGAATCGTCCTCATTTTCGGCGGCCTGCTCGGATTTCTGCCGATCCTCGGTTTCTGGATGCTGCCATTGGGTTTTATCGTGCTCTCGCACGACATGCCGATGGTCCGCCGCTGGCGCCGACGCTTCGCCGTGTGGTGGACAAGAAAACGCCGGTCGGCGAACTAGCGGCCAGCTTACCTTATTTTACGCCCACGGGACGGGCGGGATTGCCGACGACTGTCGCACCGGCCGCAACGTCCTTGGTTACGACAGCGCCTGCGCCGACGATCGCGCCATCGCCTACCGTCACGCCGCCAACCAGGATCGCGCCGCCGCCGATCCACACGCTTTTGCCGATTACCACCGGCCGCGCGATCTCCATGCCCGCGCCGCGCAGCCCTGCATCCTTGTGATGCTCGGCACAATAGATATGAACACCCGGCCCCAGCATGCTGCCATCGCCGATATGGACACCGGCGCTATCGAGGATCGTACAGCCCGCATTCATATAGACCTGGCGGCCGAGTGAAATGTTGATACCGTAGGAGCAGTGAAATGGCGCTTCTATGAAGACATTCTCTCCGGCATTGGCAAAGAGCGCAGACAATTCGGGGGCGAGATTGCCGCGTTGCGAGGGCGGCATTGAATTATGCGCGTACACGGCCTCTCGCGCACGCCAACGCAGGGCGTCGAGTTCCGGATCGAAACAGCAGTACCATTCCCCCGCCTCCATTTTCCGACGTTCGCTCAGACCCATCTTCCCGTTCCTCCAATGCTTTCGGGATTCGCCGATGCCGGATCTTGCAACATCATCCAAGGCGCCATCAAGGAAGACCATCACGCGGCTATCGTCCACCGACAAGCCATACGCGAACCAGCGCGCCTCGCACGCCTTGATCAGCGGAATCTCAAATGCAGGATCCTAAGAAAAGAGAGCACCAGTAAACTCTCAGCGCCGCCAAAAAAGCCTGTCAATGCGGGATTCTTGCCCACAACAAACTGTCACACAGCTTGTCTATAACCCGCGCTACCGCGGACTTGCGCAAGACCATCGGTTCCGGGCTTTCAAAAAGGAAATAGGGATTATGTCAAAACTTAAAAGCTACATTTCTGCCGCCGCCGCTGGCGTGATGAGCGTCGCCTTGGCGATGCCGGCTGCAGCCGCACCGATCAAGTTCGATTTCTGGTTTGGCCTGTCGGGCGACCTCCAGCGAGTCGTTGAGACCATGTGCAAGAACTTCAACGATTCCCAGAAGGATTATGAAGTTTCCTGCGTCAGCCAAGGCAACTACGACGCCGCCCTGCAGAACACCATTGCCGCCTTCCGCGCCAACAAGCAGCCGACGATCGTCCAGGTCTACGACGTTGGCACCGCGACCATGATGCTTTCGGGCGCATACTATCCGGTCAACAAGCTGATGTCCGAAAACGGCTACAAGGTCGACTGGAACAACTATTTCCCGGGTATCGCCCGCTACTACGCCACCTCGAAGGGCGAACTGCTCTCTTTCCCGTTCAACTCTTCGACCGCCCTGCTCTATTGGAACAAGGACGCCTTCGCCAAGATCGGCAAGACTGCCGCTCCAAAGACCTGGGAAGAAGCTGCCGAAGACATGAAGGCCCTGAAGGGCGCCGGCTATGATTGCCCGATGGCAATCAACATCTCCGGCAACGAAAGCTGGCAGCTGATGGAGCAGTTCTCCGCCATCCACGACCAGCCGATTGCCACGAAGAACAACGGTTATGATGGCCTCGACGCGCGTCTCACCGTCAACAAGACGAAGTTCGTCAAGTATGTGACCGACCTCAAGAGCTGGTATGACCAAGGCCTCATCAAGATCAAGTCCAAGGACCTCGGTCAGGACATGGTTCAGGCTTTCGCCGCAGGCGATTGCCAGATGATCATGACCTCGGTCGGCGACCACGGCACGGTCGGCAAGACGCAGAAGGCCGGCATGAACTGGGATGTTGCCGAGCTTCCGGTCTACGCCGGCACCGAGCGCAAGAATTCGCTCGTCGGCGGCGCTTCGCTCTGGGTTCTCTCCGGCAAGTCGGCTGACGAATACAAGGGCGCTGCCGCGTTCCTGAACTTCATCGCCAAGCCCGAGACTGCCCTCTTCTGGTCGACCAACACCGGCTACATTCCGGTCACGAAGTCCGGCTTCGAATTCATGAAGTCCTCCGGCTTCTATGATAAGGCTCCCTTCAAGGGCCGCGAAGTTGCTATCGCCAGCTTGACCGCTTCCGAGCCAACCGCGATCACCCGCGGCATCCGCCTCGGCAGCTTCACGCAGATCCGCGCCGAGTTCGGCAACCAGATGCAGGCCATCTTCGCCAACAAGGTCAGCGTCCAGGAAGGCATCGACAACCTCGTCAAGAACGGCGACGCCGTGCTCGAGCGCTTCGAGGCCACCTACAAGGGCAAGCAGCTGCCGTAAACGGCAAAGCTCGCAACAGAACAGCGTCCGCCGGGGTTTCCCGGCGGACGTTCGTTATGAAAGCAAGCGTGGCATCGAGATCTCAAGCCGGTAGAGACAATGGAAAAGCGAGTAACTTTCAACAAATGGAGCGTCGGCATCCTGTTCGCAGTGCCGCAGCTGCTCCTCATCTTCACCTTTTTCTATTGGCCGGCCGGTCAGGCGGTATTCTGGTCCTTGACGCTGCAGCAACCGTGGGGCGGCGGCAATATCTGGGTCGGGCTCGACAATTTCAAATCCATTCTCGCCAGCTCCGATTACTGGAACTCGGTGACGATCAGCATCATCTTCGCTGCTATCAGCACAAGTATTTCCATGGCGGGCGGGCTGATACTTGCGGCGCTGACCGATCGGCAGCTGCGTGGCTCGAAAATTTATCGCGTCGTCCTGATCTGGCCTTACGGTATTGCTGCGCCCGCATCGGCGATGGCTTTCCGCTTTATCCTGGCACCGGAAGCGGGGCTCATGGCAGTGGTCAATCAGTGGTGGCCGGGGATCTGGGACCCGGGTCTTGACGGTAACGCCGCGATGGCCTGTGTCATCGCCGCCTTCTCGTGGAAATATATCGGGTACAGCTTCATATTCTTCCTCGCCGCGTTCCAGGCCATCCCACGCGCGCTTATCGAGGCGTCCGCCATGGACGGCTCCGGCGTGCTCCGCCGCTTCTGGGACATTCAATTCCCGCTGATCACGCCGACGATCTTCTTTTTGCTCGTCATCAACATCACGGAAAGCTTCCAGGATTCATTCGGCATTGTCGACATCATGACTTCTGGCGGCCCGCACAACTCGACCAACCTCATGGTCTACAAGATCTACTCGGACGGCTTCAAAGGCCTCGATTTTTCCGGCGCGGCCGCACAGAGTATCATCCTCATGCTGCTGATCGTCCTGCTTACCATCTTCCAGTTCCGCTTCATCGAGAAGCGCGTGCATTACCGTTGAGGCTGACATGGTCGAGCGCACCCCCATCCTTAATTTCTTCACCCATCTGATCCTGCTACTGGGATTCATCGTCGCCGTAAGTCCGCTGGCTATCGTTGCCATTGCCGCATCGCATAACATCACGGACGTCAACAAGGTGCCGATGTCGCTGATCCCCGGCTCGGATTTTTTGGTCAACATGAAGGCGGCCTGGGCGACTGCCAATCTCGGCCCCAAGCTGCTGAACAGCCTGATCTTCGCCACAGGCGTCGCGGTGGGCAAGGTGCTCATTTCGGCGATAACGGCCTTTTCGCTGGTCTATTTCCGCTATCCCGGCCGCCATTTCATTTTCTGGCTGATCTTCATAACGCTCATGCTGCCGCTCGAAGTGCGCATCGTGCCGACCTATGCAGTCGCAGCGAACGTGCTTTCGCCCTTCCAGGGAATTCTCGACTTCACCGGCATCACCTGGCTCATCGCAAAGCTTACGGGTATCGAAGTCTCGCTGAATCTCGGGCTGCTTAACTCCTCGATCGGCCTTATCCTGCCGCTGGTCGCGACGGCGACCGGCACCTTTCTTTACCGACAGTTCTTCCTGACGATACCGGACGAGCTGGCCGAGGCTGCGCGCATGGACGGTGCGGGGGCATTGCGGTTTTTCGTCGATATCCTGCTGCCGCTGTCGCGCACCAATATGGCCGCCCTCGGCACCATCATGTTCCTCTGGGCCTGGAATCAGTATCTGTGGCCGTTGTTGGTAACCACCGATCCCGCCCACATAACGGCTGTACACGAACTCAAGTCACTCATCCCGAACTTTGGCGGCCTTCCGGAGTGGCACATCGCCATGGCCGGCACGCTGATCATCATGATTCCGCCGCTTGCCGTCGTCGTACTGATGCAGCGCTGGGTTGTCCGCGGCATGATCGCTACCGAGAAGTGATCGAGTTGCCTGCCGCGTCGGATTTGCCGGCGCGGGAGTGCCCCTTGGAGACCAATACTTCTCCCTGCCGCGAACTGATCTATCTCCATGACTCATCGGATGGTTTCCATCCGATGCTTCGTCATGTCTCACGCGTCGCCGCAGATAATCGCAGTCAAACGTGTTCCATCGGGATGATCGCTTGCAAACAGCCTCGCCGTCAGCGAGCCGCCTTGCCATAGATGAAAAAGCCCGGAAGTCGGGAAAACTTCCGGGCGATACCTACTGAAAAGTTATGTCTGAAAATCAGCTCGCCAGCACCTTCAGCGGCGTGACGGAGGCGATGGCGTCAAGCCGCAGCCCGGTATCCTGGGCGAAGAGATGCGTATGCTGCTGCGGCAGCTCCAGCGCGACGGACTGGCCGGTCTGGCCGGTCGTGTGGTCGGCGACCGCGACGGCGAAGCTCGAACCGTTGATGTCGCAATGGATAACGCGGCCGGCGCCGAGCTCTTCGACGAAATCGACCGTTGCCGGGATCGCACCGGGCGTACCGGCCGGAACGAGGCGAGCATGTTCCGGGCGAAGGCCGAGGGCGACCGGCTGGCCGGCATGGCGCTTGCCGATATTAGCGTCGATGGCAATCGGAATGCCGTCGAAGATGAATTGCTCGCCGTTGGCCGAGAAGGTGCCTTCCAGGAAATTCATGGCCGGAGAGCCGATGAAGGAGCCGACGAAGCGCGTGCGCGGCGTGTTGTAGACCTCAAGCGGTGTGCCGACCTGCTCGACATTGCCCTTGTACATCACGACGAGCTTGTCGGCGAGCGTCATGGCCTCGACCTGATCGTGCGTGACGAAGACAGACGTAGCCGACAGACGCTTGTGCAGGCGGCGGATCTCGACGCGCATCTGCACACGCAGCTTGGCATCGAGGTTCGAGAGCGGCTCGTCGAAAAGGAAAACTTTCGGCTCGCGGATGATGGCACGGCCCATGGCGACGCGCTGACGCTGACCGCCGGAAAGCTCGGCCGGCTTGCGGGCAAGGAAATCTTCAAGGCCGACGATCTTGGCGGTTTCCTTGATCCGGCGGTCGCGCTCGGCGCGCGGCACACCGGCGACCTTGAGCGCATAGCCCATATTGGCGGCGACATCCATGTGCGGATAGAGCGCATAATTCTGGAAGACCATGGCGCAGCCGCGTTCGCGCGGCTCGAGCTGGTTGACCACCTTGCCGTCGATGATGATCTCACCCGAGGTGATGTCCTCAAGGCCGGCAATCATACGCAGCAGTGTGGACTTGCCGCATCCGGAGGGGCCGAGAATGACGACGAATTCGCCCGATCGGAAATTCAGATCGACGCCATGAACGACCGGATTGCGTCCATAGGCCTTGCGAACTTGTTCGATGCGGATTTCCGCCATTTTGATCTTTCCCCGCCTGTGAATTCTAGGCTCGTCAATTCCGAGCCCGTCAATCGGGTGGACTGCTAGCGAATTTGCATTACAGAACAGTGACAAGGAGCCCTTATATCACAAGCGGCATCCAGTTTCCTTCACGAGAGTTGCGTGCAGGATTTTCTTATGAAACGCGCGGTAGCGGAACCATTTTGGCGACCGGCATCGCATGCCGGTTGGCGACCCGGCAAGACGATCATCGGCCGGTCCCCTATCATGCCATCGTGCGCTCGCTGCGCACTCATCATTGAAAGAAAATGGATAAGCGCTATTCAGCCGGATGCGCGGTTATGCGCGCCCCTACCGATTGGCGTTTCGGGCCGATTCCGAGAAAATATCTGAGCGCCCGGAAATAGAGGCCGTACGGCAGAAGCTTCAACAGCTTTGCCCGGTAAACCAGGCCTTTCGGGAAACTGATATCGAAGTTCGGCGATTTCAATCCGGCTGATATTGCGTCAGCCGCCTGCTGCGCGGACACGATATCAGGCATGTCGAACTTGTTCTTAGCCGTCAGCGGCGTATCGACGTAGCCCGGGGTGACGAGCTGGATGTGTATGCCCATACGGTCGAGTTCGAAATTCAGGCTCTCAGCCATATTGATCAGCGCGGCCTTGCTGGCCCCATAAGCCGCACCGCCGGGAAGTCCGCCATAACCGGCGACGGACGACACGAGCGCGACCTGACCGTACCCCCTCGCCCGCATGTGCCGCACCGCCGGAACGAGACAATTGACGACACCGTGAAGATTGACGGCGAAACTGCGTTCGAACACTTCGTGATTGAGATCTTCGCCGCGTGCCGGCAAATAGATGCCAGCGTTCAGAACCGCCAAGGCAATGGGGCCGTGCTGATACTCAATTGCGGCAACGGTATGCTCCATGTCCTCGGCATCGGTCACGTCGCCGTCGAGCACGACGATGCTGCCGGCAAGTGCTTTTGCCTCGGTCTGCAGTGCCAAAAGCTTGTCGTGGCTGCGCGCCGTGACGGCAACCTTGTATCCCTCTTCGGCCAGCTTCAGCCCGAGCGCGCGGCCGATACCGGAACTGGCGCCGGTGATCCAGACGACTCCGTGTTCGGGACGTGCGATGAACGGGCTCATGGCTCTTCTCCTTGGCTGGCGGCCGCCTACATCAAACGTTTGGGCTTCGGCCGTCCGTGGCATTTTAGAAATAGCGTATCATTGTGGCCGCTTTCGGCCAGCTCGGCTGCTCGATGCGGAAATCAACGTCACCGATTGGAGACTTTGTGTGGTAGCAAGCGCTTCATCGAATAAGGGCAGCCAAGTCGAATTTTGCGGCCTGAACAAACAGCGAGGAACAGAATTTCTTGCCTATGCAGCCTTGTGAAGGGAAAAGACCGTTCTTACAGTAGTTGCGAACAGAAGGCAGATTCCAATGACCGTCCATCCGTCCGTTCTAGAAGCAATCGGCAATACGCCTTTGATCAAGCTCAAGGGTGCCTCCGAGGCGACGGGCTCGACCATTCTTGGCAAGGCCGAATTTTTGAATCCCGGCCAGTCGGTCAAGGATCGCGCCGCGCTCTACATTATCCGTGACGCCGAGAAAAAAGGGCTGCTGCGGCCCGGTGGAGTCATCGTCGAGGGAACGGCCGGCAATACCGGCATCGGCCTGACGCTTGTCGCCAAGGCGCTCGGCTATCGCACCGTCATCGTCATTCCTGAGACACAGAGCCAGGAAAAGAAGGACGCGCTGAAACTGCTCGGCGCCGAACTGGTCGAAGTTCCCGCCGTGCCCTACAGGAACCCGAACAACTACGTGAAGGTCTCAGGCCGGCTTGCCGAACAGCTCGCCAGGACGGAACCGAACGGCGCGATCTGGGCGAACCAGTTCGACAACATCGCCAATCGTCAGGCCCATATCGAGACGACCGCCAAGGAAATCTGGGCCGATACCAATGGCAAGATCGACGGCTTCATCTGCTCGGTCGGCTCCGGCGGTACGCTGGCGGGCGTTGCCATGGGCCTGCATGCCTTCAGCAAGGACATCAAGATCGGCATTGCCGATCCTGAAGGCGCTGCCCTCTATGAATTTTACAAGAACGGCGAACTGAAATCCTCCGGCTCCTCGATCACCGAGGGCATCGGTCAGGGCCGCATCACGGCGAACCTGGAAGGCTTTACTCCCGACTTCGCCTATCAAGTCACCGATGCCGAAGCACTTCCCTACGTCTTCGATCTGGTCGAGCACGAGGGCCTTTGCCTCGGCGGCTCGACCGCCATCAATATTGCCGGCGCAGTTCGTCTCGCGAGAGATCTCGGCCCCGGACATACGATCGTGACCATCCTATGCGATTACGGCAATCGCTATCAGTCCAAGCTCTTCAATCCCGACTTCCTGAAGTCGAAAGGCTTGCCGCTGCCGGCCTATCTCGAAAAGCGGGCTGAAATCGCCGTCCCATACGAAACGACAGCGTGATCAGATGACCGTCAATGCCCTCTATCGTGACGATTTCTATCTCTCCACTGCCGAAGCAGTCGTAACCGCAATCCACGAAGACGGGGGCATAGAACTCGATCAGACCTGTTTCTATGCGACCTCGGGCGGCCAGCCGGGCGATACGGGTTTCCTGGAGCGCGGCGACGGCTCGAGGATCATCCTCGGCCAGACGAAGCACGGGCAAATCAAGGACATCATCGTCCACGTTCCGCTCGAGGGTGAGCCGCGGCCCATCGTCGGCGAAAAGCTGGTGCTGCACATCGACTGGGCGCGCCGCTACAAGCTGATGCGCATGCATACGGCCTGCCATCTGCTCTCGGTCGTGTGCCCCTACCCGATCACGGGGGCTGCGGTCGGCGAGGAAGAAAGCCGCGTCGATTTCGATATGAGCGAAACGATCGATAAGGGCGAAGTGACGGCCAAAATGATGGCGCTCGTCAACGAGAACCATCCCGTTTTCGTCCGCTGGATCACGGATGAGGAACTGATCGCCAATCCGGGCATCGTCAAATCCAAGAATGTGCGTCCGCCGATAGGCCTCGGCCGTGTGAGCCTCGTCTGCATCGGCGAGGATTCGGCCGTCGACAGCCAGCCCTGCGGCGGTACGCATGTGTCGGAGACGCAGGAGGTCGGAGCGATCCACATCGCCAAGATAGAAAAGAAGGGCAAGGAAAACCGCCGCTTCCGCATTCGGTTCGGCACGCCGACCGACGAGAATTGACCGGGCAACGCCTGGATCCCGATACCAAGACCAAGAAATCCTATCATAAGGCAGGGAGAGATCATCATGGCAGCGGACAAGAGCCGTTTCGTCGTATCCGCCGACTGGCTGCAAGGCGAGCTGGGAGCCAAGGATCTGCGCATCCTCGACGCATCCTTCTATCTGCCGGCGCAGAAGCGCAATGCCGACGCGGAATATGCCAGCGGCCACATTCCGGGCGCGATCCGTTTCGATCAGGACAAGATATCGGATCACTCGACCAACCTGCCGCATATGGTCCCCTCGCCCGAGTTCTTCGCCGCGGAAGTCGGCAAGCTCGGCATCAGCGAGAACGATCGTATCGTCGTCTACGATGGCCCCGGCGTGTTCGCCTCGCCGCGTGTCTGGTGGCTGTTCCACATCGTCATGGGGGCGCCGAATGTTTTCGTCCTCGACGGCGGCCTTGACGGCTGGAAGGCCGAAGGGCGGCCGCTGGAGACGGCGCTGCCTGACTTTATGCCCGCGACTTTCAAGCCTCGGTTCAACGGCAACCGTATCGTTTCACTCGAAGAAATGCGCGGGATCGTCGACAGCCGCTCGCTGCAGATCGCCGATGCTCGCAGCGGCGGGCGCTTTGCGGCAACGGAGCCGGAGCCGCGCGAAGGCATGCGCTCGGGCCATATGCCGGGCGCGAGAAGCCTGCCATCCGGCGTGTTCGCCACGAACGGCAAGTTCAAGTCCCTGCCAGAACTGCGAGAAACGATCGAAAAGGCCGGCATAGATCTTGAAAAGCCTGTAGTTACGACCTGCGGATCCGGCATTACCGCCGCCATCATCACGCTGGCGCTCGAATCCCTCGGCCATGGCAATAATAAACTCTACGACGGCTCCTGGTCGGAATGGGGCAGCCGGACGGACACCCCCATCGTCACTGGTCAAGATTGAGCGCCCCGGCCGTGAAAACGCCCTCCTCCATCAAAGTTCACATCACGCGACTGGAAATGACCGCCCCACCCAAGGCAAGCCTGCCCGTGCCGGTCAATATCCAGACGGCGATCATGCGTACGCCTGATATTCCGCTGCCCTTCTATCGCTATCTCTACCGGCAGGTCGGCGCGCGCTGGCACTGGGTCGATCGTATTCGCCTCTCCGACGAAGATTTGGCAGCGACGCTTCACGACCAGCGCAACAATATCAGCGTGCTCTACGTCAACGGGGCGCCTGCCGGCTTCTTCGAATATTTCCGGCAGGATGAAGAGACGATCGAACTCAGCCATTTCGGCCTCATCGAGCACGCGCTCGGTCTTGGCATTGGCAAATGGTTCCTGCTGCAGGCGCTCTACGCGATCTGGACGCTGAACCCGCAGCGGATCGTGACGACGACGAACAATCTCGACCATCCGCGGGCGCTGCAGCTCTACCAGATGTTCGGCTTCTCGCCGATCTCGACTGGAGAAGGCATCGTCCGGCCGCTCAGCGACAAGGAACTGCTGGAGCTGGCCAAGAAGGGCTAGATTTTGCAGCAGCAGGAATCGGGTGGTTTCGCACGTCATTCCGGCGCATCACATGGCAAATCTCGAAAGGAGCTTTGCCATGCCGTCCATCGCTTTTGCCGCCATGCCCACATCCGACGCCCAACTTCTCTGGAACGGCGGCGCCGATGCTTATGGTCACCAGCCGGAGACCATGATTTCCGATGGTCCGGGCCATCCCTGCCGCCACTGCCTGCGCAATATCGATGCCGGCGAGGAGCTGCTCGTCTTCGCCTATCGTCCCTTCCCCGAATTGCAGCCCTATGCGGAGACAGGCCCGATATTCCTGCACAAGACGCCATGCAGGCGCTACGAAGCGGAAGAAATCCTGCCGCCCGTGCTGACGACCAGCCGGGATTTCATTGTGCGCGGCTATGGGAAGAACGATCGCATCGTCTACGGAACCGGCGCCGTAACGCCGGCGGACGATATCGCAGTCTATGCGGCTTCGCTGCTCGAACGTCCCGATATCGCCTATGTCCACGTCCGTTCGGCGCGCAATAACTGCTATCAATGCCGGATCGACAAAACAGGAGCACCGGCATACGCGGATGCCGGTGCTTCCATCTGAGGCGCGCGTGATGGGCTTTACGCGACGTTCAGAATGCTTTCCGGCGCAACGGCCTCATAGCCGAGAGCTTCGGCCACCGGACGGCTGGTGATGCGGCCCTTGTGGACATTGAGACCGTTGCGGAGGTGCTTGTCTTCCGCGATGGCGCGCAGGCCGCGATCGGCCAAAGCGAGTCCATGATAGATCGTGGCATTGTTAAGTGCATGCGCCGAGGTGACCGGAACGGCACCGGGCATATTGGCGACGCAGTAATGCACGACGCCTTCCACGACATAGGTCGGATCGGAATGCGTCGTCGCATGCGAGGTCTCAAAACAGCCGCCCTGGTCGATGGCGACATCGACGATGACCGAGCCCTTTTTCATGCCGGACAGCATTTCGCGCGCCACCAGCTTCGGCGCGGCAGCACCGGGGATCAGAACCGCACCGATGACGAGATCGGCGGAAAAGACTTCTTCTTCCAGCGCCTGAATGCTGGAATAGCGTGTATGAACGCGGCCGTTGAAGATGTCGTCGAGCTGACGCAGGCGCGGCAGCGATCGATCGAGGATGCTGATGTCGGCGCCGAGCCCGGCTGCCATCTTGGCCGCATGCAGGCCGACGACACCGCCGCCGATGATCGCCACCTTGGCCGGCAGTACACCAGGCACGCCGCCGAGCAGGATGCCGAGGCCGCCATTGGCTTTCTGGAGAGCGGTCGCACCCGCCTGGATCGAGAGGCGGCCGGCGACTTCGGACATCGGCGCTAGCAGCGGCAGGCCGCCGCGCTCGTCGGTCACGGTTTCGTAGGCGATGGCGGTTACGCCGGATGCCAGCAGACCCTTGGCCTGTTCCGGATCGGGCGCGAGATGCAGATAGGTATAGAGAAGCTGGCCTTCACGAAGCTGCGCCCATTCCGAAGGCTGCGGCTCCTTGACCTTCACGATCATATCGCATTTCTCGAAAATATCCTTGGCGCTTGCAGCGATCTTGGCGCCGGCAGCCACGTAGGCGTGATCGTCGGCACCAATACCGGCACCGGCCTTCGTCTCGACCCAAACCTCATGACCATGGGCGATATATTCACGAACGGACGCCGGCGTTAGGCCGACGCGATATTCATGATTCTTGATTTCCTTGGGGCAACCAACTCGCATTTTACTCCTCCTCGAACGCTTGTGCGTCTTCCTTTTCTCCGAAGGAAATCAGATCACCACAGCCCCGCAATGTCCTTGCAAAGACAATTTGCGTTGCGGTCATTTTTCGTGATTTATTGCGCGTAGAAGAGTTTTTTCGAAAGATCTTCGAATGTCTCACCTCGACGCCATAGATCATTCGATTCTGCGGATGCTGCAGCAGAACGCGCGGATCACCAATGCAGAACTGGCCGAAAAGGTCGGGCTCTCGCCTTCGGCCTGCTCACGCAGGCTCGATATCCTCGAAAAAAACGGCGTCATCGACGGCTATCATGCGCATCTCTCGCATAAGGCGCTGGATTACAAGATGATCGCCTTCGTGCACATCTCGCTCTCCGGCCAGTTTGCCAAGACGCTGTCGGAATTCGAAACAGCGGTGAAGCGTTGTCCGAACGTGCTGGCCTGCTATCTGATGTCCGGGGAGTACGACTACATCTTGCGCATCGCCGCACGGGATCTTGAAGATTACGAGCGCATCCACCGCGACTGGCTCTCGGCGCTGCCGCATGTCGTGAAGATCAATTCAAGCTTCGCGCTTCGGGAAATCATCGAGCGGCCGAATGTCGGCCTTTGATCTTCGTCAGCGCAGATCGAGCAGCAATGCTCGGTGATCCGAGACTTCTGGCTCGGCGATGGGATCGAAAGCGATCACCTCGACATTGGGCGTCACCAGCATGTAGTCGGCAAAGCGGGGCTGCTTGCGGTAATGAGAAGTACGCGTGTCGTCATGTCCCCCTGAAGTGACGAGATCGACAAGTCCCAGGCCGCCGAGAATTTTGAAGGTCTCGCTGTCAGGCAGCACGTTGAAATCGCCGCAGACGACAAGCCGGTCGCCGTCCTTTTTCACTTGTCGAATAAGATCGACCAGTGCATTTGCCTGCTGACGGCGTGCGGGCGTGTCGCCCTTGCCTTCCAGATCACGCAGGCCATGCATGTGGGCAATGGTGATGGGATAGCCGCGCTCATAATCGAAAAGGCGGATGCAATGGGCATTGCGCGAACGCGGATGCGGCCCATAGCCGCCTGCGGAGAACTCGCCATGGACGAAGCCGGCCGCGTGCCCGATGATCGGATGGGTCCTGCGGACGAAGGTTGCTAGTCCGAATTCGGAAGCAATCGGCCGGTCGCCATCGAAGAGATCGCCTCGGGCTACGGGGAGGAAGAATGCATCATGAGCCGGCAAAGCAGCCTTCAAGTCCTCGAAAAAATTGACCCGCTGCATAAGTTCGACGCCATGATCCCGGTAGATCAGCCAATTGGCTTGCGAGCCGGGTGTCCGCCCTACCTCCTGGAGGCATAGAACGTCTGCATCGACGTCGACCAAATACCGCATGAGCGGCTCATACAACAGCCCGCCCCAGGCATTGAGAGAAACGATACGCATGTTCTGCACCTTCCAAAGTTCACATTGCGGGTCTCGATCAGGTATCTCAATCCCGTGCCGATTCGGAACGAGCGACTGCAATTTTAACGGTTGCACTAAGCATCCCTCAATGCGGGCCTGCTATCCAAAAGCCGAAAAAGTTGCACGAGCCGGGAAAATATCATGCAGTCCTCTTCAAGACGTCATGTTGACAACCTGAAAATCAAGGCGCGAGGTTCACCGCGCCACCATGCCCGGTTGACGGGCCAGGTGCGATATTTCACCAGGCTCGTTGCAGGCCGCGTGGTCAATATTTCCGCCAGCGGCATCGCTCTCGATCTTCAAGCGCCGCTCTATGCGGCTGCGGGCAGCAAGGTTCGCGTCGAATGTGACGATATCGGCTTGCTGGATGGTTTCGTGCGCTGGGCTCACAATGGCCGCATCGGCATAGAGTTCGATCGCTCGTCCAATGCCTCGGCGAAAGTCGTATCCTATTTCCGCTTTTTTCACAAAGACATAAAGCCGGTTCTCAAACGATGACGGCATGCCGGCGCCGGCCGGCTGCGATCCACAATAAGCCTGTCACATTACTGGTGCACACCTTCAAAAATCGTCCTAATCTCGCTCGCCCGAGAGATGATCGACGGACCATGGATTTATCGTTGAAGGAGTATTTCATGTCTTCCATTCTGGATTTGCCCAGCATGTCGCGCCGTTCCCTGCTGCAAGGCCTCAGCGCCACTGCGGCGCTGATCGTGCTGCATCCTTTCGCCGCGCGCGCCGCCGGCAATCAGGCGCATCTGCGTCTCATGGAAACGACCGACATTCACGTCAACGTCTTCCCCTATGACTACTACGCCGACAAGCCGAACGACACGATGGGCCTGACGCGCACGGCGACGATCATCGACAATATCCGTGCCGAAGCCACCAACTCGCTCCTCATCGACAATGGCGACGTACTGCAGGGCAACCCGATGGGCGATTACATGGCCTATCAGCACGGCATGAAGGACGGCGATGTCCACCCCGTCATCAAGGCGATGAACACGCTCGGCTACTCCGTGGGAACGCTTGGCAACCATGAGTTCAACTATGGTCTCGACTTCATGTTCAAGGTACTGGCCGGCGCGAACTTCCCGTTCGTGTGCGCCAACCTGACCAAGGGCCAGCTGGCCTCGGATCCAACGAAGGACGACCTGTTCTTCAAGCCCTATCTGATCCTTGAAAAGAAGATCAAGGATGGCGCCGGCAATGAAAGCCCGATCAAGATCGGCTTCATCGGCTTCGTGCCGCCGCAGATCATGCTCTGGGACATCAAGAATCTGGAGGGCAAGGCGCAGACGCGCGATATCGTCGAGGCTGCCAAGGCCTGGGTTCCGGTGATGAAGGCCGAAGGCGCCGATATTATCATCGCCCTCTCGCATTCCGGCATCGACGGCAGCGGTCCAAGCGACAAGATGGAAAACGCCTCGCTCTACGTCGCCGCGGTCGATGGCATCGACGCCGTCTTCACCGGCCACCAGCATCTCGTCTTCCCCGGCCCGAAGACCTGGGACGGCATCAAGGATGCCGATCCGGTCAAGGGCACGCTGCATGGCAAGCCCACCGTCATGGCCGGCTTCTGGGGTTCGCATCTCGGCCTCATCGACCTGCTGCTCGAAAAGGACGGCAAGAGCTGGAAGATCGTCGATTTCACGTCCGAAGCGCGCCCGATCTACCACCGCGACGACAAGAAGAAGGTCGTCGCCGATGTCGCCGACAAGAAGGAAGTGGTCGAAGCCGCCAAAGCCGAGCACGAGGCAACGCTGACCTATGTCCGAACGCCCGTCGGCAAGACCTCCGCGCCGCTCTATTCCTATTTCGCACTGGTCGCCGACGATCCCTCTGTCCAGATCGTCAGCCAGGCGCAGATCTGGTACATCAAGGACATGCTGAAGGAGACGCAGTACAAGGACCTGCCGGTTCTTTCGGCAGCGGCACCTTTCAAGTGCGGCGGCCGCAACGGCGCCGACTACTATACCGACGTTCCCGCCGGCAACATCGCCATCAAGAACGTCGCCGATCTCTACCTCTATCCGAATACGGTGCAGGCCGTCGTCATCAACGGCGCTCAGGTCAAGAACTGGCTGGAAATGTCGGCCGCGATGTTCAACCAGGTGCAGCCGGGCGCCAAGGATGCGGATCTCGTCAACAGCAGCTTCCCGTCCTACAACTTCGATGTCATCGATGGCGTCACCTACCAGATCGACCTCTCGCAGCCGCGCCGCTTCGGCGATGACGGCAAGATTCTGAATGCCGATGCAAACCGCATCCAGAACCTGCAGTTCAACGGCAAGCCCATCGATCCCGCGCAAAAGTTCCTGGTCGTCACCAACAACTACCGGGCAGGTGGCGGCGGCAACTTCCCCGAAATCGCGGCGGACAAGGTCGTCTATCAGGCACCGGACACCAACCGCGACGTGATCGTGCGCTACGTGCACGATCAGGGCACGATCAATCCGACCGCTGACGGCAACTGGACGTTCAAGCCGCTGCCGGGCACGACGGCACGGTTCCAGAGCTCGCCGAAGGCCAAGGATTTCCTCGATCAGGTCAAGGGCGTGAAGATCGAAGATGCCGGCGACGGTGCCGACGGCTTCCGAAACTACCGGCTGGTTCTGTAATCATTGACGGTTGTTTCTGCTTCCCGCAAGGGAAGCCAGTTACGTATGAAATGAGATCGTTGCCGTGTAACCCCTTCTCCCCAGCGGGGAGAAGGAATTCACGACACTAAAAGTCTTATAAGCAATTGCCTATGGTAACGAGGAGAGGACTTTTTCACTCCGCCGCCAGGCGCTTGTCACCTGGATGGAACATCTCGACAGCGGACTTGAAGTCTTCTTGATTCGGGCATCGTGACAGGCGGTCGCGGAAAGCTTCGATCAGCCACGCAGCCGCAGGGCCGGGAGGGTTATCCACCTTGCGGATGGCATAGAGCGGATATTCGCTCTGGTCATAGGCATCGAGAGTCAATGGCACCAGCCTGCCCTTTTGCAGATCCTCCATGATAAACGAGGCCGGCAGGCCGCCCCAGCCAAGACCACCACGGATCAACTGATGCTTGGTGGCGATATCGCTGAGATGCCAGATCTTGTAGGACAGAACGTTGAAATCCTTACCATTCGTGAGGTTTGACGCATCGGTGACGACCAACTGCACTTCTTCGCGCACGTCGGCAAGCGTCAGCGGTCGCCCCAGCAAAGCGAGCGGATGCGTGGGGGCTGCAACCGGCATCATGAAGGAATGTCCGATGCGCTCGATGACCAAGGCATCGTCCTGTTTCACCACCGAGCCGCCGATACCGATCGTCGACTTGCCGCTCGTGACAAGCTCCAGCATCGAGCCGAGTTCGCCGGTGTCGAGCCGCAGGGAAACGTAAGGAAAACGATCGCGGAATTCGCGCAGCACGTCGACAGTGGCGTGAACCGGCACCATGACACTAATAGCGACAGCCACCTCCGCTTCGAGCCCCGTCTTCAAACCCTTCACCCTGGCGCGCATCACCTGGAGATCGGAAAGAATACGCCGCGCATCCTCCAGCATCACCCTGCCCTCATCCGTCAGCTTCGGCTGGCGCGAGCCGGATCGCTCGAACAGCGGCATTTCGAGCTGAGCCTCCAGGTTGGCGATCGTATAGCTGATGACCGACTGTGCGCGGTTGAGCGTACGCGAAGCGGCCGAAAAACTGCCTGCTTCCGCAACGGTCAGAAAAACCTGCAATTGGTCGAGGGTGGGATTGGGGAGCATCTGCCATCCATTCTATCGATAATTCCAATCCATATTATCACAGTTTTTCTCGATAGCACTGACGACTTATTTATTGAGGCGAACGTGATCGGACTCTCCCAGCCGATTTTCGCAAACCATTGAAAAGGAAAACGGATATGTCCTCCATTCTGCTTCTGACCTCCAGCCCGCGCCCAGACTCGCTCTCCACCAAGATCGCCACCGAACTGGCTGAGAAGATCAAGGCCAATAACCCGGGCAAGACGCTCGTCAAGCGCGACCTCGCTGCCGACAATCTGCCGCACATCGACGGCCCCTTCACGGCCGCCATCCGCACACCGGCCGATGCCCGCACGCCCGAGCAGCAGGAACTGGTCAAGGTTTCCGATGCACTGGTTGACGAGCTGCTCGCAGCCGACACACTGGTCATCGGCACCGGCCTCATCAACTTCAACATCTATTCCTCGCTGAAGACCTGGATCGACAACATCACGCGCGCCGGCCGCACCTTCACCTATACCGAAACCGGCCCGAAGGGCCTCGTCGCCGGCAAGAAGGCCTACATCGTGCTCGCTTCCGGCGGCGTCTACTCCGAAGGCCCGGCTGCACCGCTGAACCATGCCGTTCCTTACCTGAAGTCGATTCTCGGCTTCATCGGCATCACCGATGTCGAGACCGTTTACATCGAAGGCGTGGCCTTCGGTCCGGAAGCTGCTGAAAAGGCTATCGGCGCCGCTCAGGCTCGCGCCTCCGAGCTGGCTCTGGCCGCTTAATCGACTGTATTCTTCCGATGATGGCAAGCGGCCGGCTCCAACCGGCCGCTTTGCTATTTCACCTGCGGCAATTCTTTCACGAACTGCTTCACCGTCTCCAGAATTTCGCTTGAAAGCGCCTCGTCATTCGCCAGGCGCGCAAGACCCAGCGCCCCGGTCATGAGGCACGAGGCGATGATCGCCTTGCCTCTGGCGTCAGCAGTTTCCGGTTCCGGCATGCGCGCTCTCATCGAGTCAAAATTTCTTTGCAGGCCCTCCGTCGCGACGGCACGGACCGCATCGCTGCTGCGCGCCATGTCCGCCGTCAGCGCCGCATAGGCACAGCCCTCGCCGCAATGATCCCGATGTCGCTCGCTGAGATAAGTATCGACATACTCGTCGAGCGAGATGCTCGTCGGATCGACCCCCTGTTCCTCCTGCTGCCGTCGCCATGATCCGATAGCCGTCGCAACGGCTTCGGCCACGAGTTCGTCACGAGAGGCAAAGTGCTTGTAGAAGCCACCGACAGTCAGCCCCGCCTCTTTCATCAGATCGGCCACGCCGATCCCTTCCAATCCTTCCTCACGTAGACGCTTGGCAGCGAGCGTCACGATACGCTCATGCGTCTTCTGCTTTTCCAATTGTGAGCGGCCCATCGAAAATCCTTTCGTGCCCGGCTTGACAAAATGGATTATGATCATAATCCTTATAGATAGCGATCATAATCCAGATCGTAACAAAAGCCAACAGGAGCTACGAATATGCGTCTCAAGAACAAGGTTGCCGTCATCACCGGCGGAAACAGCGGTATCGGCCTTGCCACCGCCCGACTCTTCCTCGCCGAAGGCGCCAAGGTGGCCATAACCGGCCGCAACGCCAAGACACTGGCCGCGGCAGCCGAGCAACTCGGCGGAGACGTGCTGGCATTGCAGGCTGACGCCACCGATATTCCGGCGATGGAGAGGGCCTTTGCCGAGGCTGCGGAGAAGCTTGGGAAATTCGATGTGGTCTTTGCCAATGCCGGCATTGCCGGCGACACTCCGCTGGGCAAGACCACGCTTGAGCAGTTCGAAACCATCGTTCGCATCAATTTCACCGGCGTCTTCTTCACCGTGCAGGCCGCCCTGCCGTATCTGAACGATGGCGGCTCGGTGATCCTGAACGGCTCCGTGCACGCCGTTCTCGGTATTCCCGGCGCTTCGGCCTATGCCGGCACGAAGGGCGCCGTGCGTGCCATGACCCGCAATCTCGCTTCCGAACTTGCGCCCCGCGGCATCCGCGTCAACCAGGTCACGCCGGGCGCCACCAAGACGCCGATCTGGGAGCCCCGCGCCGCCACGCCAGAAGCCCTAGATGCGCTTCAGGCCCGCTTCGGCAGTCTCAGCCCACTTGGCCGCATGAGCGAAGCCAACGAAATCGCCAAGGCCGCGCTCTATTTCGCCTCCGACGATTCCGCCAACGTTACCGCCATCGAAATCACCGTCGACGGCGGCGCCATCAACGCTCCGTCCGGCGCGAAGCTGTTCCGCACGGCTTGAGTCTCCGCGAAGCTTGCGAGTCTTCGATATCGATGGTTGACGTGGGGCCGCCTGACGCAGATGCAAAGGCGGCCTTGCGCCAAAACCCATTGCGGCAACGGACGGCTTTTGCAATGCTCTGATTCCGAAGCGCACAGGTGTCGTCTTCAGCGCCATTCCTCGTACACCCCCCCAGCCAACAGGGCAGTGACGACCCCGGTAAAGAGAAAGAGATGCTAATTCCGTTGTACACGCCGCGACACTTCCGGCGTTTGGGCACTTGGCCTATATCCGGCTGGCACATCAAGGCTTATGGAATCTCTGCGCATGCCCTGGAAAAAGAACCGTTTCTGCAACCGGAATTGGTCACAGAGGCACGTTCTTTCGTTGAAGCCAATCTTGGCCGTATGGAAGAGACGCCCCATTACTCCGTCGGCTTCGTTGTCCTTCATCACGGAAGCAGCGCAAAGACCTTGTTGACCCAGTGGTGGGTAAACGAGTGCGTTTGCATGCAATACGCCGCTCAATCGGACTATTCGGGATATCCGGAGTTTTCGTTCGCAAAGAGCGATCTGATGGCCTGTGCTTATGAGCTGCTTGCCATTGATTTCGAGCGGCGTGCATGGGTTTCGACAGTCATGTCTGGAAAGCCGATGGAAGACTATCTGGAAAGCTGGCTGCCGGACGGCCGCTACTGACACCACTCACCGCAAACCTGCAACGCCTGATAATCAGACCTGGCGGACCTTTTCACCGTCACCAAATAGCCCTGCGCCGTTCTGGTCGATGATCTGCTGGCCCTTGCGGAAGGCCGATTCCACCGCATCGTCCGACGAGGTGAAGACATCGGCGCGGATGAAATTGCGCACGAGGATCTCGCCGTTCACATCCTTCTCGATCCGGCCCATGAGCCGGAACTGATTGCCCTCGCGCTGCGGCGTCGCATAGATCGTGCAGCCGGCATGCACCTGGGGTTCGACGCTGACCGTCGAGCCGCCAGACTTTTCAGTGCCCGCCTGCGATGCGCCGCCGGTGAAAATCGAAAGGATATTTGAAAAGAACGAAGCCATGGATCGCCTTTAGCATGAAGGTTGCAAGGTCGCAAAGTCAAATGATCAGGTTTGCCAAGATCTCGTTTTCGGTGATGTCCTCATAGCCCATGCCGGAACTTTCAAAATTGGCGATAAGCTGCTTGAAATTATCGGGATTCTTCGTCTCGATGCCGATGAGGATGGAGCCGAAATTGCGGGCGCTCTTCTTCAGATATTCGAAGCGGGCGATATCGTCCTCCGGTCCGAGCATGTTGAGGAAATCGCGAAGCGCGCCGGGGCGCTGCGCCAGACGCAGGATGAAGTATTTCTTCAAGCCCGCATAGCGCATGGCGCGCTCCTTGACGTCGGGCAGGCGCTCGAAGTCGAAATTGCCGCCGGAGACGACGGCGACGATGGTCTTGCCGCGGATGCTGCCGCGATCGAGCTTTTCCAGCGCCGTGATCGCCAGCGCCCCCGCCGGTTCCAGCACGACACCCTCGACATTCAGCATTTCGGTGATGGTGACGCAGATGGCGTTTTCCTCGATGAGCTTGACCTGGTCGGCCGCAAAGTTCTTCAAGGCGGCGAAGTTCAGCTCGCCGACGCGGCCGACGGCAGCGCCATCGACGAAATTATCGACCTTGGCGAGCGTGATAACCTTCCCCGCCTCGATACTGCGACGCAGGCTCGGCGCTCCGGCAGGCTCGGCAAAGGTGAAGGCGTCGCGGGAAAGCGTGTCGGCAAAATAGCCGGTGATGCCGGCTGCAAGGCCCCCGCCGCCGACGGGAAGAAGAACATGGTCGGGGATGGCGCCCTCAGGAAGCTGCTCGGCGATTTCGGCGGCGACCGTCGCCTGCCCCTCGATGATATCGGCATGATCGAAAGGCGGCACCATGACGCCATCGATCGTCTCGACATACTCGCGCGCGGCCTGATAGCACTGGTCGAAGAAATCACCGAAAAGCTTGATGGTGATGAACTCGCCGCCGAAGATGCGGGTCTTGTCGATCTTCTGCTGCGGCGTCGTCACGGGCATATAAACCACGCCCGGCACGCCGAAATGCCGGCAGACGAAGGCAAAACCCTGCGCATGATTGCCGGCGGAGGCGCAGACGAAGGTCTTTCCCGTGCCGCCCTCGGCAATCACCTTGCGGAAAAAATTGAAGGCGCCGCGGATCTTGTAGGAACGGACCGGCGTCAGATCCTCGCGCTTCAGCCAGATATCGGCGCCGTAGCGCGCGGAAAGATGCTCGTTCAGCTGCAGCGGCGTTGCGGGAAAGAGACCACGCATGGCCTCGGTGGCTTCGAGAACAGTCTGTTTGTCCACGGCTTGTCCGTCCTTCTTCAATCAGTTTCCGCTATGACACAGGAAACATGAGCAAAGAAAGCCTGTTTAGCGCGCTTTCGGACCTGCGATAGCGATATTCGCCTCGCCCAACGGGTCATTAACCATTTATGCCCCTGACCGTTGAAACCCCTAAATCTGCGAGTTGACAGCCAAGCTTCCCCTGCGTCCAATATGACACAGCCATCATGATGATGGTTAGAGGCCCGCCCTGACACCGATCCGTCGGCTCCGGCGGGCTTCGCCTGGGTCAGTCAGGCTGCACCACAGAGATCAAACCCTACCCGCAAAACATTTCCTTGACTGAATCGCTCAAGTGCTTGATGGGGAAAGGCACGCGGACGTGGCGAAACTGGTAGACGCAAGGGACTTAAAATAGCCCCGCTCCCAAATCCACTTGCGGGTTAGTCTCTGAAACACACCTTCAAACCTCGGCAATGAGCGGGTTTTTCTTCGAACAATATGTATCCACTTTTGGGTTAATCACAAATTCGCAAGCCACAAGCGGACGCCACATGGTTTCTCGTGGTGATTACCCGCCACTTAATAGGCTTCCTCTTCTCAGGGGCAGGGAAAAGTTTCCTCCAGCGCGTCGAGCAACACCCCATTCAAAAACAGGGCCGTTGCTTTGCCGCGTTCAGGATGCTGCAAGATGTAGCTCTTCGCTATGGAAACATACTGCTCGGTTGTAACGCCAAGCTTGCCGGGAGGGCAAGTTAGTGGCTTTTCATTTCGTCGCCGCAACGATTCGTTTGCCCAATCGACCATTCCACCCGCAAAAAAGACAGCGGCCATTGACGCCGGCTCCCTGTTTTGCGCCTGTGTGAGCAGTTCATTAATGGTGACCGAAGGCTCATTTGCAGCTTGAGAACTGCCCGCCGCAGCCAAAAATCCAAGTGCTGTTAGAACTGCTCTCATGGCACTCCCCTCGCGCCAATTCCGTCCATCGCAAATCATGCGATCAAAACGTCTTAGCCATTGCCACTTAGTCCGACGGCAAAGTTCCTGCTTGACGTCTACTCCACTACTCACTCTGCGCTAGAAAGCCATTCCCTCCGCACGGAGAGAAGCTTGCCAGAATCCGCAATTTCCCGCCACCTAAAGAAAGCCCATTACTCACCATGGGAGAAAGTGAGTAAGTCGGCCTATGAAAATAAGCTAACGCGTCATCTTACAGTGACCCGTCAATATCATCTCTAACTAAACCTCACTGAACATCATAGCTGAAGCTTAACTGGGCGATCCGTGGCCACTCGGATGGAGAAGCTGTGCTTTTATCAATCCACTTATGGGTCTAACCCGCAGTCTACGCAACGACGAGGACATCACATGACGAACTAGGCATCATTAACCACCCGCTCTTTGAGGCTCAGGCCGAACTTGAAGAAGAGAGCGGTCCATGGGCATCGACGCCTTAAACAAGGCAGTCGGCAAGGCGATTGAGAAGGTTGGGGAGATCTCCTTGTCGGACGCACAACCGCCAAGAGCAGCGCGCCCCCAATCGAAGAGTAGACAGATATAAGCGAACAATGGCTTGACTGAATCGCTCAAGTGCTTGATGGGGAAAGGCACGCGGACGTGGCGAAACTGGTAGACGCAAGGGACTTAAAATCCCTCGGCCTTTGGCTGTACGGGTTCGACCCCCGTCGTCCGCACCAAAAACCAAATTTCAACGGGTCTGATGAAAAAGGCGCAGCTTTCACCACGCCTCTCTCCACTAATGGGCAAAAATTGAATTAAGCGGTAAGCTTGGCAGCGATCTTGGCGACATGGGCGCCCTGGTACTTTGCGGCTTCCAGCTCGATTTCGGAGGGCTGGCGGGAGCCGTCGCCGTTGGTGATGGTCGATGCGCCGTAGGGCGAGCCGCCCTTGACTTCTTCCGTGCCCATCTGACCCTGGAATGCATAGGGAAGGCCGACGACAGCCATGCCCTGGTGCAGGAAGGTCGGGATGAAGCCGAGGATGGTCGATTCCTGGCCGCCGTGCTGGGTTGCGGACGAGGTGAAGACCGAGCCGACCTTGCCGACGAGCTTGCCGCTGAACCAGAGGCCGCCGGTCTGATCCCAGAAATTGCGCATCTGCGAGGCGACCGTGCCGAAGCGGGTGCCGGCGCCGACGATGATGGCGTCATATTCGGCCAGTTCGTCCGGCGTCGCGATCGGGGCTGCCTGATCGAGCTTGAAGTGGGAAGCCTTGGCGACGTCTTCCGGAACGAGTTCCGGCACGCGCTTGACGGTGACGTCAGCACCTGCGGATTTTGCGCCTTCCGCAACGGCATAGGCCATCTTCTCGATGTGACCGTAAGCGGAATAATAGAGAACCAGAACCTTCGCCATGACCGTCTCCTGTTTGCTGGACGCGTTAAGTGTCAGGCAATGTTGTATCAGCGATGCGACGGGAACGCAGCCCCCGGGCTCAGAACGCACTGTTCATCCTGCATAGACGGAACTTCGTTTGCAACGTGCGCAATGACCTTGACGGCGCGAAAACGAACGTTTGCATTCGCCGCAAACAGCGTTACCTATTTCGGACCTTTGCGAACGCGCCGATGCGCATTTTCCTGGATGTCTTCATGTCAAACGAAACCATTGTCACAGCCGCCATGCTCGCCATCGGCGACGAATTGCTCTCCGGCCGGACCAAGGACAAGAATATCGGCCATCTCGCGGATGTGCTGCTGCTGGCCGGCATCGACCTGAAGGAAGTCCGCATCGTGGCCGACGACGAGGACGCCATCGTATCCGCGCTGAACGCCCTGCGCAGCCAATACGATTATGTCTTCACGTCAGGCGGCATCGGCCCGACCCATGACGACATCACCGCCGATGCCATCGCCAAGGCTTTCGGCGTGCCCTGCGAGCACGATGCCGAAGCGATGCGCATCATGGGCGAGATGTATGCCCGGCGCGAGATGAAGTTCACCGAGGCACGCCAGCGGATGGCGCGCATGCCCGTCGGGTCGAAGCATATCGCCAATCCGGTCTCGACGGCCCCGGGCTTCAATATCGGCAACGTCTATGTCATGGCCGGCGTACCGCAGGTTTTCCAGGCGATGCTCGACAATGTCATCCCGACGCTCAAAACCGGCGTGCGCATGCTTTCGACGGCGATCTCCTGCCCCTACGGCGAAGGCGAGATCGGCACGCCGCTCGGCCTCATCCAGAAGGCGCATCCAGAGACCAGCATCGGCTCCTACCCCCGTTATGTCGGCCAATTCTTCTCGACCGAAATCGTCGTCAGGGGCCGCTCTGCCGAAATGGTTGAAAATGCAGCAGCGGAAGTGCGCGCCATGATCGAAACCATCCGGCAGTCGAAAGCCAAGGAAAATCAGTCGGCTGAAGCCTGATATTCAACGAAGGCGTGCACTTTCGAGGGAACCCTGAGGCCATTCCGCACAT
This sequence comes from Hyphomicrobiales bacterium, assembly GCA_900468625.1. Classification (GTDB taxonomy): domain Bacteria; phylum Pseudomonadota; class Alphaproteobacteria; order Rhizobiales; family Rhizobiaceae; genus Rhizobium. The sequence goes on along the minus strand of UBUL01000007.1, from coordinate 47,254 downwards.
TATTTTATTGCGGAATGCTGATATCATGATCCGATCCAAACCCTTCCGCTGGGAGATCTCTTCATGGCCTACAAAACAATAGTGACCGTACTTGATAACCCCGACAATACGCGCGTCGCCGCCGAGTTTTCGGCGGCGCTCGCCAAGGAGCATGGCGCCTATGTCGTCGGTCTCCATGCGGAAATCGTCTCGACTGTGCCGCTCGTGGCGCCTATGGAAATTCCGGATCCTGTCGCCGTCCAGGCGCTTCAGGATGTGGCCCATAATCAGGCGGTCGAGATCGAGCGGGTGTTCCGCTCCAAGATGGAGCGCGCCGGCCTCGCCTATGAATGGCACAGCTTCGCCAGCACGGTCGGCTACGGCACCGAACCGCTGATCGAGAGCGCGCGCAGCGCCGATCTGCTCGTCGCCGTGCAGCCGGACCTGTCCAAATATGCCGATACGCAGGTCGATGTCGAAACCTTTCTGTTCGACAGCGGCCGGCCGGTTCTGCTGATCCCCTACATTCTGAAGGAACCCAAGCCCATTCGCCGCGTGCTGATCGCCTGGAACGGTTCCAAGGAAGTGGCGCGTGCCACCTTCGACGCCCTGCCCTTCCTCAAGGCTGCCGATTCCGTCGAGATCCTCTCGGTCAGCACGTCGGAGAAGGATCCGCATCCCTCCAAGGAAACCGGTGTCCAGATCGCAGCCGCACTGACGCGCCACGGCGTTCATGCCAGGTTCGAGACGGCCGCCTGCGCCAACAAGTCGACGCCGTCGCAGGTCATCGAAAACCGGCTTGCGGACGACAGCATCGATCTCTTGGTCATGGGCGCATATACGCATTCCTGGTTATGGCAGATGATCTTCGGCGGCACGACGCGCACCCTGCTGCAATCGATGACCGCGATGACGCTTCTGGCACGCTGAGCGGCTGAAAGTTCGAATCCTATGTCGACCGGTGCAAATGTGCATTGGTTGCGCTCCTCGCAGCTATTGCCTTTTGCCCGCAAATCCAGCAGAAAGCAGCGACCGATGACAGAATTCCCGCCAGGGAACCATTCGCGCGGTCGAAGGAGCATGATCCCGAAAGGCATATCGCTTTTCCCCGGATGAGATCATGTTCACGCGGATATCAAGCGAATTGCGTTCCGGATCTGGATCATGGTCCGCGTCCGTTGCGGGGTCTGCTCAGAGTCGCCGGCGCTGCCGGTGTGTCATTATTCCATGCCCCGGAGCTTCCGCCATGTCCCTGCCCGATAAAGCCTTTCCCGTATCCTGGGATCAGTTCCATCGCGATGCCCGCGCGCTTGCCTGGCGGCTTGCCGGCCTCAACCGCGATTTCAAGGCGATCGTCTGCATCACCCGCGGCGGCCTCGTGCCGGCCGCCATCATCTCGCGCGAGCTCAATATCCGCCTGATCGAAACGGTCTGCGTCGCTTCCTATCACGACTATTCCAGCCAGGGCGAAATGAACCTGCTCAAGGGCATTGCACCGGAACTGTCGGTCAACGGCGGCGAAGGCGTGCTCGTCATCGACGATCTCACCGATACCGGCAAGACGGCCCTCGAAGTCCGCGCCATGCTGCCGAAGGCGCATTTCGCCTGCGTCTACGCCAAGCCGACGGGCGTTCCCACAATCGACACCTTCATCACCGAGGTCAGCCAGGATACCTGGATCTACTTCCCCTGGGACATGGGTTTCACCTATCAGGAACCGATCGCCAAGGGTCATCGCGGCTGATCTGCATCTGCCGGCAGCGCGAATCAGTCACGATCCGAGCGCGGTGGCGAAATCTGATTCGGATAAAGGTAATAGAGGTGGGCGCTGCGGCGCCCACTAGATTTAGTGGGCATGCGTTGGCGAGAATACGCGGGATTCAAGGGTTTCCACGCGAATCATGATGCGCTACGGCATGATTTAGCCGCCCTGCCAATGGTGCTGCGGCCACGGTCACAATTTTGTCGCTTTTGATTTCTGCGTTGATGACATTTGCCTCGTCAATGGTGGCACGAAGGGCGAGCATCGCTCCCCAAGCTCTTGATTCTTCTATCCTACTGGCGTTTCCCCAGTTTCCACAGGCAAGCCCACAAGATATTGTGGTTAGCAATCCGTTACAAACCACCCCTTGACGGAATCGGGTCTTTCAAAGTTAATGGACGACGTTGCGGCGGCGACTGGACCAGGCGGGGTTACGAGGGCTGGTTCTCATTTCGAAATCGGATTTGGATTCAAGGCGTTTCACCCTAGCCGGTGACCGCCGAGAGGGTTTTTGTGCCGATATCGATGCTGCCAAAAAATCGATGCGGGGACTGGCGGCAATAAGCTGTTAATACTATATTTAGTGTTTGCAGCCACCATCACCACAAGATACAGGAAAGACATCTCCGGATGACACTCCTGTCGGAAAGCGGATCAGAGACTGGCTGCGCGTTGAATTCGCGATGCCGGAATGAGAATTTTTGCGCCCTGCTTTCATGCAGGCGCGCACCAACGAATGAAGGATTGGGACCATGCGCATCGAACGTCGTTTTACGAAGGCCGGCCAGTCACCCTATGCGGACATCGAATTCCGCAAGGCGACGAGCGAGATCAAGAATCCCGACGGGTCGATCGTCTTCCGCCTCGAAAACATCGACGTGCCCGCGCAGTTCTCGCAGGTCGCCGCCGACATCCTGGCCCAGAAGTATTTCCGCAAGGCCGGCGTGCCCGCCAAATTGAAGAAGTTCGAGGAGAACGACGTTCCTTCCTTCCTGTGGCGCTCCGTGCCTGACGAAGCCGCCATGAAGGATCTGCCGAAGGAGCAGCAGAGCGGTTCTGAAACCGATGCGCGCCAGGTCTTCGATCGCCTCGCCGGCACCTGGACCTATTGGGGCTGGAAGGGCGGCTACTTCTCCTCCGAGGAAGATGCATCCACTTTCCGCGACGAGCTTGCCTATATGCTCGCCACCCAGCGTGTCGCCCCGAACTCGCCGCAGTGGTTCAACACCGGCATGCACTGGGCCTACGGCATCGACGGCCCAGGCCAGGGCCACTATTATGTAGATCCCTTCACCGGCAAGCTCACCAAGTCCAAGTCGGCCTATGAGCACCCGCAGCCGCATGCCTGCTTCATCCAGTCGGTCGAGGACGACCTCGTCAACGAAGGCGGCATCATGGACCTCTGGGTTCGCGAGGCACGTCTCTTCAAATACGGCTCCGGCACCGGCTCCAACTTCTCGATGCTGCGCGCCGAGGGTGAAAAGCTTTCCGGCGGCGGCCGCTCCTCGGGCCTGATGAGCTTCCTGAAGATCGGCGACCGCGCCGCTGGCGCCATCAAGTCGGGCGGCACCACGCGCCGCGCCGCCAAGATGGTCGTCGTCGACATCGACCATCCGGATATCGAGGACTACATCAACTGGAAAGTCAAGGAAGAGCAGAAGGTCGCCGCCCTCGTCACCGGCTCCAAAATCGTCGCCAAGCACCTGAAGGCGATCATGAAGGCGACGGTCAATTGCGAAGGCGACAATGACGATTGCTTCGACCCGGCCAAGAACCCTGCCCTGAAGCGCGAGATCCGCGCGGCCAAGAAGGATCAGGTTCCGGAAAACTACGTCCAGCGCGTCATCCAGTTCGCTCGCCAGGGCTACAAGGATCTGGAATTCAAGACCTACGACACGGACTGGGATTCGGAAGCCTATCTCACCGTATCGGGCCAGAATTCCAACAATTCCGTTTCCATCAAGGACGACTTCCTGCGCGCCGTCGAGAATGATGGCGACTGGAACCTGACCGCCCGCAAGGACGGCAAGGTCGTCAAGACGCTGAAGGCCCGCGATCTCTGGGAGTCCATCTCCTACGCCGCCTGGGCATCGGCCGATCCGGGCCTGCACTTCAACACGACGATGAACGACTGGCACACCAGCCCGGCTGCCGGCCCGATCCGCGCATCCAACCCATGCTCGGAATACATGTTCCTCGACGACACGGCCTGCAACCTCGCCTCGCTGAACCTGATGACCTTCAAGGACGCAGCGACGAAGCGCATCAACGTTGCCGATTACGAGCACGCCGTGCGCCTGTGGACCGTCGTTCTCGAAATCTCCGTGATGATGGCGCAGTTCCCGTCGCGCCGCATTGCCGAACTTTCCTACGAATACCGCACGCTCGGCCTCGGCTACGCCAATATCGGCGGCCTGCTGATGTCGTCGGGCATTCCCTATGACTCGGACGAAGCCCGCGCCATCGCCGGTTCGCTGACCGCGATCATGACCGGTGTCGCCTATGCCACCTCGGCCGAAATGGCGTCAGAACTCGGGACCTTCCCGATGTTCAAGCCGAACCGCGAGAACATGCTGCGCGTCATCCGCAACCATCGCCGCGCCGCCTACGGCGAGACCTCGGGCTATGAGAGCCTGTCGGTCAATCCCGTGGCGCTGATCCATGCCGACAATCCGGATCAGGATCTCGTCGTCCATGCCAAGGCCGCCTGGGATAAGGCGCTGGAACTCGGCGAAAAGCATGGCTACCGCAACGCCCAGGCAACCGTGATTGCGCCGACCGGCACGATCGGCCTCGTCATGGATTGCGACACGACCGGCATCGAGCCGGACTTCGCCCTGGTGAAGTTCAAGAAGCTCGCCGGCGGCGGCTACTTCAAGATCATCAACCGCGCCGTTCCGGAAGCGCTGCGCACGCTGGGCTACTCCGAAAGCCAGATTGCGGAAATCGAGGCTTACGCCGTCGGCCACGGCAACCTGAACCAGGCTCCGGCCATCAACCCGTCGACGCTGAAGGCCAAGGGCTTTACGGCCGAGAAGGTCGATGCCGTCAATGCCGCTCTCAAGAGCGCCTTCGACATCAAGTTCGTCTTCAACCAATGGACCCTCGGCGCCGACTTCCTGAAGGCCACGCTGAAGGTGTCCGACGAGCAGATGGCCGATATGAGCTTCAACCTGCTCGACCATCTCGGCTTCTCCAAGAAGGACATCGAGGCCGCGAACATCCATGTCTGCGGTGCGATGACGCTGGAAGGCGCCCCGTTCCTCAAGAACGAACATCTCGCCGTCTTCGATTGCGCCAATCCTTGCGGCAAGATCGGCAAGCGTTACCTCTCGGTCGAAAGCCATATCCGCATGATGGCGGCAGCGCAGCCGTTCATCTCGGGCGCCATCTCCAAGACGATCAACATGCCGAACGAGGCAACCGTCGAGGATTGCAAGAACGCCTATATGCTGTCCTGGAAGCTCGGCCTGAAGGCGAACGCTCTCTACCGCGACGGCTCCAAGCTCAGCCAGCCGCTGAACGCCTCGCTGATCGAAGATGACAGCGACGAGGATGCGCTGGAGGAATTCCTGCAGGCTCCGGCAGCCGCACAGGCCGTCACCATCACGGAAAAGATCGTCGAGCGCGTGATCGAAAAGGTCGTCCGCACGCAGGAAAAGCTGCCGAGCCGCCGCAAGGGTTATACCCAGAAGGCCAAGATCGGCGGTCACACGATCTTCCTGCGCACCGGCGAATATGACGACGGCCGCCTAGGCGAAATCTTCCTTGATATGAACAAGGAAGGCTCGGCGCTCCGCGCCTTCATCAACAACTTCGCCATCTCCGTTTCGCTCGGCCTGCAGTATGGCGTGCCGCTCGAAGAATATGTCGACGCCTTCACCTTCACCAAGTTCGAGCCGGCCGGCATCGTGACTGGCAACGACGCCATCAAGAACGCCACGTCGATCCTCGACTACGTGTTCCGCGAACTGGCGATCTCCTATCTCGGCCGCCACGATCTCGCTCATGTCGACACCTCCGACTTCAACAACACGGCGCTCGGACGCGGCGTTTCCGAAGGCAAGGCCGATGTCGTCTCCAAGGGCCTGACCCGCGGCTACAAGCCGACGCTGGTTCAGACATCGGGTGATCGTTCGGCAGACGCCAAGGGGTCGGCAACGGCTGCCCCTGCCCGCGCCGCCTCGCTCTCGACCGTAACCGCCTTTGCCGGCAACACGGTCCGCAAGCTGGAGCCGGCAAGCGCGGTTTCAACCTCCGAAGTCGTCGCCTTCAAGCGCGATTATGAGGAGCGTGCGAAGGAATTGGCCGAAGAGATCGCGGAGGAAGTCATCTCCGAATCCGCGGCAGGCCTCTTCAGCGACAATGCGGCGAACGAAGCCGCCAACGCCAAGACGGAAGCCAAGAAGCTGGAATCCGAACGCCGCGCCCGCTCCATCATGCAGGGCTACACCGGCAACATGTGCACCGAGTGCCAGAACTTCACGATGGTCCGCAACGGGACTTGCGAGAAGTGCGACACTTGCGGCGCGACGAGCGGCTGCAGCTGAGTGTTCAACTGATCGCCTAGTGAATTGGTCCCCAACAAATGTCACGGGACCAGGGGTAAGGGTCTGATTGCTCCCTAAGAAATGTCACGGTGGCCAAAACGCCGTGACAATGGGCAGCAAGCGGACCTCAAAGCGAAAACTCCGGGCACTGAAAAGTGCTCGGAAAATGCCTTCAGGAACAAAGAGTGAAACAAACGGAATAGTTGGAATCAGTTCCAAACCTCCACCGATCAAAACGCAAGCTAATCTCCATGAATAATGCAATCGAAAAGTCGCATGTGAAGCCATACCGTGTTCTCTGCATTGATGGCGGCGGCATGCGCGGCATCTACACCGCCGCTTTACTAGACAAGCTCGCGGGCTACTATGCCCGCCTCCGGAACGTAGAAGCTCTTGACTTCGGCAGGGGCTTCGACCTCATTGCAGGAACCAGCACGGGGGCGATCCTCGGGTGCGCCGCTGCCATCGGTCGTCCGATGTCCTCCATCGTTGCGCTGTATGAAGAACACGGCGCTGCAATCTTCCCCCATCGCATCAAGGACGGAGTCTTAAGTCCGCTCTGGCGGGCTGTAACAAAAGGCGGGCGGATTGTGCGTGCCGGCGACGCCGCGTTACAGTCGGCCTTGCGAAACGAACTGCAAGACATCACCATGAAGCAGGTTCTCGACAAACGCGGCATCGGCCTTTCGATTCCGGCCGTATCCATGGAAAAGCACCGCTCCTGGGTCTTCAAGAAAACGCCAAAAAGCGGGGTCCGTGACGACAATTATCGCTTGGCCGATGTCTGCCTGGCATCAAGCGCGGCACCGATTTATCGTTCTCTGGCCGCAGTACGCGATCCAGATACCAATTCCGACAACTTCCGCATATTTGCGGACGGCGGCTTATGGGCGAACAACCCAGTCCTCGTCGCTATGATTGACGCGCTATCCTGCGCCGCACCGGACCAGCCGATCGAGATTTTCTCTATAGGAAACGTCTCGCGACCTGCTGGATCACAGATACAGCCAAAGAAGGTTCACCGGTCGATGCTCTCGTGGAAGCTCGGCGCCGAAATTGGACCGCTGGCCATAGACGTACAGGAGTTCGCGTACGACCAAATGGCGCGTTTCTTCGCGGGACACATCTCCAAGCTCGGTCGCCCCGTCACCCATGTACGTGTTCCGCAGCAAGAAGCTGCAGCGACGATGCTCAAATATCTCAGCTTGGATGAATCTCGACCCAAGGCTCTGAAGGCATTGATCGCGCATGGATATGATGATGCCGACATGGTGAAGAGTCTTTGCGACCGTCCCGGTCACCCGGAGGGCCAGATGATCCATACACTTTTCAACGAAGTTCCGCCCATGCCGAAAGCGGGTGTTCCCATAGAGGTATTTCAATGAAGAACTGCAACAGTCAGATCCTAAAGTATCAGCGCGACATGGTGAAGCTGTCGGACGAGGATCGCCTAGACATCAAGGACAAGGCCGACACCAATCGCGAGCGCCTCAAAGGTGGTCTTCGGGCGGCCGAGAAACCAACGCCTATCGGGATGCACACCCAAGGTTCGTATTCCATGAAGACGATGATTCAGGAAGAGGACGGCGACTACGACATCGATGACGGGGTTTACTTCGAGAAGGATGATCTCGTGGGCCCCAACGGAGGCGAGATGTCGGCTCTCGCCGTTCGGCAGATGGTCTGCGACGCCCTTCAGGACAGTCGTTTCAAGCGCCCTCCTGAAGTCCGCAAGAACTGTGTCCGCGTCTATTACAACGATGGATATCATGTTGATGTACCATCCTATCGTAAAATCGAGATCAAAGATCCCATCTCGGGCCAGCCCAAGCCTGCATGGGAGTTGGCAGGTCCGAACTGGAAACGTTCCGACACTCGATCCGTTACGAAGTGGTTCAAGACGGCCAACAGCACCCGCTGCTCCGATGCAAGCAAGGATGGCAACCGAGGTCAGTTCGTCCGCATGACCCGATTGATGAAAAAGTTTGCCAAAAGCCGAGCATCCTGGAAATCAAGGACGACGTCGGGCTTCGCGATATCGCGCCTGGTCGAGGAATGCTATCTCGAGATCAGAGAGCGGAACGACCAAGCGTTCCGGAGGCTGATGCAGCAGGTTCATGATCGCCTGGAAGTCAACGACGAGATCGGCCATCCAACTTTGAATGACGAAAACATCGTCCACTCGGGAAACGCCAAAGTCGCGTTCTTCAAGGATTGCCTCGCTGAGAACTTGGAGCACCTCGAAATCCTGGACGATCCCAACTGCACGCATGAGCAGGCCATGAAGGCGTGGGACAAGGTATTCAACACGGACTGGTTCAGCGCCCAGTCTGATCCCGACGCCGAGAAGAAGCTCGATAGCCGGATGAAGAGCGGTCCCTTCATCAAGCAGGGAGAGACGCGGTACGCCATTGAGAGCGGACGGTTCGCATAGGGCTATCGATGTCATATGCCACTCAGGAGATCGATAGCTGGTTTGAATCCCTTGAAGAAGCCTTCGAGGGAAAGCTGCCTGACGACCATGCGCTGATCCGCGTGTTTGGCGGACAAGGCTGGCGTGTCCGGACGATGGGCGTCAGACTGCTGGTGCTCGCCGACAAGAACTTTCCCTACTCAAAGCCTCAGGCCTTCATCGAAAGCTACGATAGGGCGCGTCCTCGTCCGCATATCGAACCGATCCCAAAGCTCGGCCAAGTCGCGCGGATCTGTTTGAAGACGCCGACCGTTCCGGCCGATCCCCTTCTGGCTGTCCAGTCCGCCGTCTACGACGCGCGAAGCCTCTTGCGTGCAAACGAGAACGGCGATGAGGACGAAGACTTCGGGAACGACTTCGGATCCTACTGGAGCCACTACCTTCCCGAAAGCGCGAAGGCCGCACGGCTTTCGGGGTTGTCTGACATGACGCAGGGCATGGGAGCTTTCTTCTATGCTACAAACGACAGCTACTACTGCTTCCCAGACAAGCTTAGCCTCAGGCATGATCTCGAAGAATTTCTTGCTGGTGTCACGCCAGCGTTTACCCTCCCCGGCAATGTACGGCTCTATAAGCGTTCGGATCTGCCAAAGCGCTGAACTCCCCCTCCCCAATCAAAGGACTCGCTCAGGCGAGTCTTTTTTTGTTGCCGGAGTTACGGAGTGACATTTGTTTACGACCAACAAGATCGCTTTTTGCAGCGTCTCAGGGAATGGCCATTGAAAACGTTAGCCTTTTGAAAAATTCGTGACTTTTGTAACGAACCCATTCACCTAGGGTGACATCAACATTGCGTTTGTCGCAAAGTCCGTGTCTCAATCTAAACGTTCACCGGGTCTGCAATGGCCCGGTGAATTCGTTTCTGAACTGTAATCGTAGCTGATTATCTGAGGAATCGCGGCCCTCAAGCGCGCTGCAAGCTCCTGGATATCCCTGAAGCAGAGGCTGCAAGGCCAACTTGCCGAGTTTGTTGAACTCGAGTTAATTGGCTCTGTACGCGCCTGCGGCCAAGCAAGTTCAGCATCAATGATGCGCCAGGGGTATCACCAATGGGATGGGAAGCACTCGGACAATGGGGTAAAAGTGCGGCTCGCATAGCCTCACTTACCGGTGGAGTTGCCAACGATGTGTGGAGCGTTCGTGTCGATGGCCAGATTGCGGTCGGTCGTCTCGGCTCCAGAACCGACGCTGATCTTGCCTGGGAAACCGAACTACTCCTACATCTCGCCCGTGAAGGCATGACCGTTCCGGTGCCAATCCCGACGACGGATGGCCGGTTCTTCGTGGATGGTCTGGTGGTGATGAAATATATCGAAGGTGAACCACCCAAGACCAGGGGCGATTGGCGTCGCGTTGCCGACACGCTCCGCGAGCTGCACCGGTTGACACAGGGCTGGCCGCAGCGGCCAGGCTGGCGATCGTCGGCCGACCTGCTGCATGTCGAGACAGGAACAAGGATCAACCTTGCCGCGATGCCATACGAGGGCGTTATCCGATGTCGAGCGGCGTGGGCGCGGCTCGCTGGGCGTCAGACATGCGTTGTCCATGGCAATCCCAACAACCCCGGCAACGTCCGTATGACGGCAGACCGCGTCGCGTTGATCGACTGGGATGAGTCCCATGTCGATGTTCCCGATCTTGATCTCGTATTGCCCGAGAACGCTGCCGACCTTGACGATGGCGCGTATGATATCGCCGCACAGGCGTCAGCCGCATGGGAGGCTGCTGTCTGCTGGCGGGACGAATACGCGGTCAAACGGCTTGCCGAAGTTCGAACGGTCTGAGCAGTTTCGGCGGATTGCCGAAGCCTTCCGCCTTACCGGCACGCGCCCCACATCCGAATTGCCCGATCTCAGCGACGAAAACCGATGGGAAATCATCCGTTTTCATTGAAAACTGTTGCTGCAGCAATATGTAGCAATATTCCGTCAGTCGTGCCTCAAAGCTGTTCTGCATGGGTGCTCGGCCTTTCAAAGCGCTTTATCGCTTGATTTCGACCTTCGAGGCGTCGGCGATAGCAGTCCAATCCTGCGAGGCACCATCCTGAAAACCGGCAGCGATATCAAGAGCATTCAATATCTGCGCGCCATCGCGGCGATCTCGGTTCTTTGCTTCCATGTCAGCGAGGCATACGGCCTGGACTTCAAGATCGGAGCCGCCGGTGTCGATATATTCTTCGTCATCAGCGGCTTCATCATGTGGGTCACGACCGTTGGAAAACCGATCGGCCCGCAGGAATTCATGTTGCGACGACTGGTCAGAATAGTACCGCTTTACTGGATTGCGACGGTGGCAACATTCACCGTGGCGGTGGTGAAACCGCAATTCTTCTTCAACACGGATTCGAGCGTCGACAATCTGATCGGCTCGCTGTTTTTCCTGCCCGCTATGAAGGACGAAGCACTGCATCCGGTCGTCGAGCAGGGATGGACCTTGTCCTATGAGATGTTCTTCTATCTCATCTTTTCCATTTCGTTGCTTCTGCCGGAGTTCAGGCGGCTATGGTTCCTGATGGCGAGCCTGACGGCCGTCGTCATTGCGGATTATTTGCTGCCCCTCGGCTATGTCAGTGTTTTCACCCAGCCGATCATTCTGGAATTCGCCGCCGGAATCGTCATCGGGCACCTGTGGAAGCGCGGCTTCCGGTTGCCTTTTCACGCCGCCATCGGCCTAATGGTCGCCGGATTCGTGCTGCTGCTGGCGAGTGAACCGTTCACCCATTTGGAGCGGGCTGTTCGCTGGGGCGTGCCGGCGGGGCTGCTGTTGACGGGCGCTGTTTTTGCGGAGCGAGAGCACGGCGTTCCCAGGCTGGCATTCCTGCATTTTCTGGGAGATGCCTCCTATTCCATTTACGTTTGGCATGTGCTGACCGGCATCATGGTAATGGCGCTGCTTCTGCGCTTAGGGATACCGCATGCCGCACAGCCTGCATTGATCGCATTGGGGTCGCTGGCGTTTGCGATCGTCTGCTATCTGTTCATAGAGCGCCCCATCCTCCGAAAAATGCGATCCTCACGACCGCGCCCGGCATATCGCGGCTGACGGGTGAGAGTGGATGGACGATGGCGCTGTAGCCGGATGTCGCGTTGCTGAAGGGGTGAATGGAGCGGAAATCCGCCGTTCCGACGAAAGTTTCCCTTCCTCGGGCCAAATGGGACCCTCCAGAAGCTGTCGCTCCTGAGCGTCAGGTCGCTATCGATCGCAGCTCTCTGCTCGAAAACCTGCGACAGAGCGCGCGACCCGTGGCATAAGGCCCCCGAAAAACTTTCTTCGGACCGCGCGTAACCATGATTCGTATCGAGAATATCAGCAAGCAGAACAGCCATCGTATCCTCTTCATCGAGGCGTCCGCAGCACTCAACAGAGGCGAGAGCGTCGGGCTTGTCGGGCCGAACGGCGCCGGCAAGACGACGCTTTTCCGCATGATCACCGGCCGGGAACTGCCCGACGAGGGCCAGGTCTCCGTCGATAAGGGCGTCACCATCGGCTACTTCAATCAGGATGTCGGCGAGATGGAAGGCCGCAGTGCCGTCGCGGAAGTGATGGAGGGTGCCGGCCCTGTCAGCGCAGTCGCTGCCGAGCTGCGGGAGCTGGAAGCTGCCATGAGCGATCCGGACCAGGCCGACAGGATGGACGAGATCATCGAGCGTTATGGCGAGGTGCAGGCGCGCTATGAAGAGCTTGATGGCTATGCACTCGAGGGCCGCGCCCGTGAAGTGCTGGCGGGCCTGAGCTTCAGCCAGGAGATGATGGACGGAGATGTCGGTGCGCTTTCGGGCGGCTGGAAGATGCGCGTGGCGCTCGCCCGCATCCTGCTCATGCGTCCCGACGTCATGCTGCTCGACGAGCCGAGCAACCATCTGGATCTCGAAAGCCTGATCTGGCTGGAAGCCTTCCTGAAGGGCTATGAAGGTGCGCTGTTGATGACCTCGCACGACCGCGAGTTCATGAACCGCATCGTCACCAAGATCATCGAAATCGATGCCGGCAATCTCGCAAGCTATTCGGGCGACTACGAGTTCTACGAGCAGCAGCGCGCGCAGAACGAAAAGCAGCAGCAGGCGCAGTTCGAGCGTCAGCAGGCAATGCTTGCCAAGGAAATCAAGTTCATCGAACGCTTCAAGGCGCGTGCCTCGCATGCTTCGCAGGTGCAGAGCCGCGTGAAGAAGCTGGAAAAGATCGATCGTGTCGAGCCGCCGAAGCGCCGCCAGACGGTTGCCTTCGAATTCCAGCCAGCGCCGCGCTCGGGCGAAGACGTGGCCGTCCTGAAGAACGTCCACAAGAAGTACGGCAGCCGCAGCATCTATGAAGGGCTGGATTTCATGGTACGCCGCCGCGAGCGCTGGTGCATCATGGGCATCAACGGCGCCGGCAAATCCACCCTGCTCAAGCTGGTGGCAGGCGCGGCAGAACCGGATGAAGGCAGCGTCAACCTCGGCGCCAGCGTGAAGCTCGGATATTTCGCCCAGCACGCCATGGATCTGCTGGATGGAGAGCGCACCGTGTTTCAGCAGCTCGAGCACGATTTTCCGCAGGCCGGCCAAGGCTCTCTGCGCGCACTCGCCGGCTGCTTCGGCTTTTCCGGTGACGATGTGGAGAAGAAATGCCGCGTGCTGTCGGGCGGCGAGAAGGCGCGGCTTGTCATGGCGATCATGCTTTTCGACCCGCCGAACCTGCTGGTGCTGGACGAGCCGACGAACCATCTCGATCTCGACACCAAGGAAATGCTCATTCAGGCGCTGTCGCAGTATGAAGGTACGATGCTGTTCGTCTCGCACGACCGGCATTTCCTGGCGGCGCTCTCCAATCGCGTTCTGGAGCTGACGCCGGAAGGCATCCACCAATATACCGGCGGCTACACGGAATATGTGGAGCGCACCGGCTACGAAGCACCCGGCCTCAGAAGCTGATAACAGGCGGAACGAGCACTACTGCGTGTTTGTCGAGGGCGCGGCACCGGCATTGATGACGGCAACCGGCGCCGCCCTGCCCCGCACGCGGATTTCGATGCGGCGGCGCGCTTCGACAGCGCCGCGATGGCCCGATGTGATGGTATCGCCGGGCAGGATCAGCTGGGCGGCGGACATCGGCAGGATGGTGGCATCCTTCAGCTTCGGATTGGCCTTGAGCACATTGGCAACGGCAATGGCGCGGGCAAGGCCGAGCCCGGCATTGTCGGCGGGCAGCAACGCCGATATCGGCAGCTTGCCGTCCATCGCGCTGATGATCGTATCGTCGAGATTGGATTTTTCACGCGCTACCGGCTGCTCGTCCGTGTGGCCGATCACCTCGACGATATTGGCGCCATAAAGGCTCAGATTGCTGGCGATTTCATCGGTGATCGTCGTGCCGAGAAGCTGGGCGAACGTGCCCGTGAGCTCGGCACTTCCCGATTGGAAATAATTCTTCTTGGCATCGTCGAGATTGATGATGGGCGGCCAGTCGTGCATGCCGTTGCCGCCGCCATTACTGGCCAGAAGCTTGTTGACCGCATCGGGTGCTGCCGCGAGCGACACGCCATGTTCCTTCAGAACGGCAGCAACCTTGGACAGCGATTGCAGATCGGCCGGTGTCGCACCCTGATCCGTTACGCTGTCGAGCGCTTCTTTCGCCAGCACCAACTCCCGCCACTGCTTGTCTACGACCGCCTTGTCGGCAGCAGAGAGATCGCCGGAGACGACCTTGGACTGCATAAGCACGATTTCGGCTGCCTGCTCGGCTCTTTTCTTCTCAAGCACCGCGACCTGCTGCTCCGCCTTCTCAAGCTTTCGCTCGACTTCGTAGCGCTTATTTCTCTCCGCTGAAATCAAGGCGGCGGCTACGAGCAGCAGGCAGAAGACCAGAAGCAGCATGGATTCGGCCATCGTCAGGCCAAGGATCAGGCCGCGGTTGTAGCCCTTGTGCTCCAGTTTGGGCGTGCTGTCCGAGCCTTCTGCTACCATAGATGCCACCAGCGTTTTTGCGGCCGATTACCGGGCGCGGCAGCGACACCGCCATCGACCTGTGGTTTCGGCAGCGGCGCCTGCCCCATCGCCTCCGCCATGCGGCCGAGCACCACTTCTATGTTGCGAAGCGGCTGCAATTGTGCCTCCGACATCTCCTTTATGGCCGCGATCGCCGGCGCCAGCTCTGCCCGCACCACATCCTCCGGCGAGCGTATCTCTTCCAGTTTCCTGCCGACATTCTCGACGGCGGCGCCGAAGGTGCCGATGATCTCCGAAAGCTGCGATGTCGTCGTCGTCAGCTGGGCGGCCGCGTCGTTGATCGGCGTCACGGCCTGCTTCGCCAGCATTTCGAGGATCTTGTTGATTTCCTGGCCGTTGCGCTCCGCCTGGCGCGCGATCTCCTCGAATCCTTCCGACAGCATCTGGTTGCTGACGCGCCGGTAATGCGAAAATTCGCGTGACGAGGAGTCGAGTTCCGTGCGCACGCGCCGTGTCATCTCGGCAAGCTCATGGCGCACGCTGCGCTCGATGTCGATCGGGTCGCGCCGCATCTGGTTGAAGAGAATGCGCAGCGTCACGCCGGCAATGGTCGAGGTGACGGCGATGCCGAAATTGCGGACGATGGTCTCGATCGATGTTTCGCCGGCAAAGAGATAGAGCGACACGCCGAGGCTCGACAGGGTAAAAAGAAAGCCCATGTAGTAGAGGTTGTCGCCCGCCTGCTCGTTGTGCAGCCGGAACCCGGCAACGGCCAGCGACACGATGAAGTAGATTCCCATCAGCAAGAGCGGTATGCCCGTCACGATGGGCAGCGACCAGCCCGCGAGCTTCGACGTCCAGATGAAGATCATGCCGCCGATGGTGATGGACGCGAAGAGCACCATCGGTCCATAATCCCGGATGAGATATCTGGTGTCGGTGTCAGCCATCAGCGTATCCCTTCCAACCGCACGAAGCCGTCAAAATCGCCCTTATTGTTCTTGATCCATTGTGCCCAGAAGTTCGCCAGCTCCTCCATGCTGAACTTCATGTTCGGCCGTTGAAAGGCAAGGATCTTGACGATGACACCATCCAGCGACGTGCGAAAGCGGTCGTTTGCCGGACTGTGCTGGTATTTCTGATAGGAGGCGCCGTCGCGATAATTCGAAAAGGCTGCCGTATGCTCAAGCATGTCGGAGGCTATATAAAGGCGCTTCGGCATGCCGGCCCGCGCATTGGCAAAGACTTCCAGATTGATCTTCTGGATGGCCGCCATGATCGGCGACAGCTGGCCGGACTCGCCTTCGGTCAGCTTGCTCGCAATCTCTGTGAGCGGCTTCTGGAAGCCTTGCTCCCATCGCGCCTGCGCCAGGCGCGGATTGCTGGTCCACTCGTCGACATTCGCACCGCTGCCGGGATTGCAGCCATGGAAGGTCTGAATCAGCTCGCCCTCCTTCTCGGTCAGCGCATAGATATCGATGGCGCCGCCGATCGGCACTTCGGCCACGATCTTCTGAAACTGGTTGCGCAGGTCGAGCGCCGTCGTATCGGCGATCGGATCCGTGACGTCGAGGAGGATGGCCGTTTCCGCCTTAGGACCGTCCACCGGGCAGAGCGAGGCTTGATCGACGGCGACGTTGCCGCTCGCCTTGTAACGCAGCCAGCCATAGGCGCCGACGATCCCGAGAGATAGGACCGCAAGGCAGATAGTCGCGATGATGAGACCGGCGGACCCGCCGCGCCGGCTACGCCGCTTGCGTCGCGCCAAGGATGCTCTCCGGGAAAAGATTATCGAGCTGATGATATTTCTCGATGGCGCGCTCGAATTCGTCGCCGATCCGCTTGATCTGCTCCGACAATTCCGCCTGCGCGCCTTGAATACGCGAGCCCAGCACCTTGTCATCCCATTCCTCTTCGGTCCGCATGACAGGCGTCAGTCGCTCCATCTTGTAAGCGGTCTTGAAGTAGGAAGGCTCCGGCTCGGTTCGCGCGGCACGGTTGGCATCGCGGTAGGAGGTGAGCAGCACATTCGCGGCGCGCTCGAGATGGTTCTGGTGTTCGGCGAAAAGGCCCGCAGTCCTCGCACGATGGGCGATGATGGCCGCCGTTTCCTGTCGGCGAAGCGAGAGGTCTCGTATGATCTCCTCAATCTTGCCGTTATGTTCGTCGCGGATCTCGCGCAGGTCCTCGATCAGATCGAGCTTGCGGTCGATGTAATTGTCTCTCGCCGCATCGAGGCGCTTCTGCACGCCGGCAAAACCCGGATAGGGATCTGTCAGGTAGCAGCCATCGATGAAGGCGACGAGCGAAAACATCAGGCCGATGGCAAAGAGCATCCAGGAGTTCAGCTCCTGCAGCCCGAGCGGTGCCGCCTTCAGGCGCTGGATCACCTCGGCACCGGCGCCGCTCAGGATCGTTGCGGAAACTTCGCGATAATGCGCCAGAGCGATATTGATCCCCAGCGCCACGCCCACATAGGCGACAAGCCCCAACAGACCGAGCAGCTTCAGCGCAAAGGAGCGATGCACCAGAAAGCGCACGCAGAAGAATGAAAACATCAGCGCCGTGCCGATGTTCAAGAAGGCGAAGGCGGCCGCTTCGGTGACACCACCGACCAGACCCTGCTCGCTGCCCTTGGCGAGGAAACTGCCGTTCATCATCATTTCGATGAGCACGAGAAAGACGATCAGCGAGACCTTGAAGCCCCATGCCGCTCTGCTGGAAACCTTTGCCGCGCGCTGCAGCCTGTGCTTGGCTTTGAACCCCACCATCTCGTCCTCGGCGGCTTTCAGCTTGCGGCGCAGGCCATGAAGCTCGTCGACGCCGCTTGCCACTTCGGCCTTGAAATCGGAGATGCTTGACGCGTTCGCCTGACGGATCAGCCCGAACTGGCCTTCGAAATCGAGATTGCGCAATCGGCTGTCGAAGGTCTGAAACTGGTCTTCGAGGATCTGATAGGAACTCTTCTTTTCCGCCTCGACCCAGGCGATGACGCGCTGCTCCGTCTCGTCATGAGACTGCGCATCCGGCGGCGGCCGGTTCTGCCGGCCGGCAGCGGCTCCCTTTTCCTTCAGGTCGAGCGTCGCGCCGAGTTTTTCGATATCGACGACGGGAAACACGTCCGTCGAGGCGCGGAAATCATGGCTGGTCTCCCGAACGCTGTCCCAGAGACGGTTGAGGGCTTCGAAACGCAACGATCTTCCCCGGCGAATTCATCAACTTAGAAAGGACAATTGACAAATCGATACCGCACCGGTTGTCCTTGGTCCAGAGCGATGTGGCAGAGGTTAGGATGCGATTGTGGTAAAGACTAGCCCGCGCCATGGGCAATCGAAAAACACTGGATCGAATGAGACCGACCAGTGCGCATCCCTCGACTGAATTCGGGCGGCCGTCGGCGTGCGATTTTCAATTCCAATTACGGCCGGCCTGACAAACTGTTCGCTAAAACACAAGCGCGACATATGTTTTCAGAGCAAGCGATTTCATTTTGGAGCATCAAGCCATGACGTCTTCCCCTTTCAGGAACATCTGCATCTATGGCGCCGGCGCCCTGGGCGGCACGATCGCGGCAAAGCTGGCGTCCTCCAAAGAAGCGCAGACGAAGATTTCGGTCGTGGCGCGGGGAGCCCATCTGGAAGCCATTCGCGCCGGCGGCATAAGCCTGTGGGACGCAGGTGCGGACAGCCCTCTCGTTGCGCAGATGACGGCAACGGCCGATGCGGACGAATTGCCGCCGCAGGATCTCGTCATCACCGGCCTCAAAGGTCATCAGCTTGCCGCGGCTGTTCCGGGCGTTGCGAAGCTGCTGCATTCCGGCACCCGTGTCGTCATGATCCTCAACGGCGTTCCATGGTGGTATTTTCACCGGGACAGGCAGAGCGGCCATGCCGAGCACCGGATGGAAGAACTCGATCCGAATGGCGATCTTTGGCGCCTGATCGGGCCGGAGCGCGTCATCGGCTGCGTTGCCTATCAGAGCGCGGAAGTCGTCGCACCTGGCGAGATCAGACTGAGCAACAGCGGCCACTTCATCCTTGGCGAACCTTCCGGCGAGACGACGGCCGATATCGAAGCGGTTGCGGCGCTGCTGCGGCAAGCCGGCGTAAAGATCTCCATTTCCGCGCGGATTCGCGACGATATCTGGAACAAGCTGATGGGCAACGCCGCTTTCAATCCGGTCAGTGCGCTGACCCGAGGATTGATGACCGATATCATGGAGGATCCGGCACTGGCCGCCATGGTCGGCCAAGTGATGAGCGAGGTGAAGGCCGTCGCCGAAGCATTGGGATCGCAAATCACCATGTCCATCGAGGAACGTCTTGAGCGTTCCCGGCAGATCGGCCCCGTACGCACCTCGATGCTGCAGGATCTGCTTGCCGGCAAAGCGCTGGAAATCACGCCTATGGTCGGTGTCATCGTTTCGCTCGGAAAACTCGCGAATGTGCCGACGCCGATCTCGGCGACGATCCTGGCGCTGATTACCCAGCTTGACCGCAAGAACCGGCAGGCGGCCGACCAGGCTACGACATCGATCTCAAGCGGATTTTCCGTACAATCCGGCTGACACCTGCCCAGCGTCGGAAGGCGTCATCCTTGAGTTGGACAGCTTCGCCTCCCAATCAAATCTACAACACTAAGCGAGGCTCGACAGTATCCCGCCCCAACGCTTCCTTAACCGCCACTAGGTAAGCTTGTGGTCAGATGCCACAGAACAGAAGACAATGTCCAAGCCTGCCTTCCGCTACAGCCACTACGACCTCAAAGAACAGCGCGCCGGAACGGTGATCGAAATCACGCTCTCGGCGATCGCCAATGTCAGGCTGATGAATAGCTCGAATTTCCAGCGCTTCACGGAAACCCTCAAGCATCAATTTCTTGGCGGTGTCGCCAAGAAATCGCCGATCCGGCTTACTATTCCCGAATCCGGCCACTGGCATCTCGTCGTCGATATGGAAGGCCACAATGGACAGGCCGAGTCGAGCGTGAAAGTCGTGGATGCGGCGCCAGCTCCCCGGATGCAGAAGGCTCCGCAGGAAACCACCCCCGGGCGGTGATATTGGATCTTAGCGCTCGCCGCGTTCCTTGCGCAGCTTCGACCACCAGTCCAGACGCTTGCGGATTTCCCGCTCGAAGCCGCGCTCCGGAGGATCGTAAAAGGTCTGGCGGCCCATCTTCTCCGGAAAATAATCCTGGCCCGAAAAGGCGTCCGGCTCGTCATGATCGTAGCGATAGCCGTCGCCATAGCCCTCGGTGCGCATCAGCTTGGTCGGCGCATTGAGGATATGCTTGGGCGGCAATAGCGAGCCGTTCTGCTTGGCAGCCTGAGTCGCCGCCTTGAAGGCCGTGTAGACCGCATTGGATTTCGGCGCGGTCGCGAGATAGACGCAGGCCTGCGCCAGCGCCAGCTCACCCTCCGGCGAGCCCAGATAATCATAAGCATCCTTGGCGGCGTTGCAGATGACAAGCGCCTGCGGATCGGCAAGCCCGATATCCTCGACCGCCATCCGCACCAGCCGACGGCCGAGATAGAGCGGGTCTTCGCCGGCATCGAACATGCGGGCGAGATAGTAAAGCGCCGCGTCCGGATCGGAGCCGCGAACCGACTTATGCAGCGCCGATATCAGATTGTAGTGCCCGTCCTGCGCCTTGTCGTAGACCGGAGCGCGGCGCTGCACGATCTTGACCAGCATATCGGGATCGAAAAGCTCGTCCTTGCGCGCGGCGCGCCAGACCTCCTCCGCCAGCGTCAGCACCGAACGGCCATCGCCATCGGCCATGCGGATCAGGCTGGCGCGAGCATCCTCCGTCAGCGGCAGCGGCTTGCCTTCCACCGCCTCGGCGCGGCGCAGCAGCTCCTCCAGGCTTTCCTCGTCATGCGAGCGGAACGTCAGGACACGAGCGCGGGAAAGAAGAGCGGCGTTGAGTTCGAAAGACGGATTTTCCGTCGTCGCCCCCACAAGAATGACGGTGCCGTCTTCCATCACGGGCAGGAAGCTATCCTGCTGGGCACGATTGAAACGATGGATTTCGTCAACGAAGAGCAGGGTCTGGCGACCATCCATGCGGCGCAGGCGCGCTGCCTCGAATACCTTCTTCAAATCGGCAACGCCCGAAAAGATCGCGGAAATCTGTTCGAAGGCGAGCCCCGCCTCGCCCGAAAGCAGCCTTGCGGCCGTCGTCTTGCCGGTGCCGGGCGGCCCCCAGAAGATCATCGATCCCAGTGAGCCCGCCTCGACCATCCGGCGCAGCACGCCATCCTCGCCGGTCAGATGTGCCTGGCCGGTGACTTCAGCCAGCGTTTGCGGCCGCAGACGATCGGCCAGAGGACGCTTGTTGGCGACCTCCTCCGGTATCCGAGGTGCAAACAGATCGTCGCTCATCGGAAGAACTGCCGGATACGCTGGCCGTCGCGCTCGATCTCCACGCGCCAGAAGCTCGGATTGGACGTAACGGTCTTCTGAAGGATCTCGGTCGTGCTGATCGCCACGCCATTGACGGAAATGACGATATCACGCGCCGCAAATCCCAGCCGGTCGGCTGGCGAGTTCTGCTTCAGGCTCTCGATGACGACGCCCGTGGAATCCGAAGGCATATGGAGATCATCGGCAACGCGCGGCGAGAGATTGGCAACGGTTGCACCGGAGAAGGGATTATTGCCCTCGATCACCCGTTCGTCGCGCGGCGTCGATTCGGGCGCTGCGGCAAGCGTCATCGTGGCCTGATGTTCCTTGCCGTTCTCCAGCACGGTCAACGACACCGTCGCGCCGAGACCGGCCGTGGTCAGGCGATAGCCGAGCGCGTCAGGATGCTCGATGGGGATATTGTTCAGCGCAGTGATCACTTCGCCCGGCTTCAAGCCGGCCTTGGCCGCCGGACCGCCATCGACCACCTTGGTCACCAGCGCACCGCGCACCTTGTCCAGGCCAAGCGCTTCGGCGACATCGGATGTGACAGGCTCGAAGGACGCTCCTATATACGGGCGCTCAAAGGATTTGTCGCCACGGTCGGCCGCAGCAAGGAAGACCTTGACCAGATTGGCGGGAATGGCGAATCCGATACCGTTGGAACCGCCGCCTTGGGAGAAGATCGCCGTATTGAGCCCGATGAGCTCGCCGGTCATGTTCACGAGCGCGCCGCCCGAATTGCCCGGGTTGATCGAGGCATCGGTCTGGATGAAGAAGCCGACCTCGTTCTTCACCTGATTGCGGGCGAGCGCGGAGACGATGCCGCTGGTTACGGTCTGTCCGACACCGAAGGGGTTTCCGATCGCGAGCACGAGATCGCCGACCTCGATGCCGTCGGAATTGCCGAGCGGCAGAACCGGGAAACTCTCATTCTTCGACTGGATTTTCAGCACGGCAAGATCGACACGGTCGTCCTTCAGAACGACTTTGCAGGGAAACTCGCGGCCGTCCGAAAGCGCGATCTTGATATCGTCGGCGCCGTCGACGACGTGGTTGTTGGTGATGACAGTGCCATTCGCCTCCACGATGACGCCCGAACCCAGCGACGATTGCTTCTCGGTACGATTCGGCATGCGCTGTCCGAAAAACTGCTCGAAGAAGGGATCGCCGGCAAAGGGGGACTGACGCTGCACCACGCGCTCGGCATAGACGTTCACCACGGCGCCGGACGTCTGCTTGACCAGCGGCGCGAAGGAAAGCTGCATCTGCGTCTGGCTTTGCGGCAGCGTCTTCGCCGTCTGAGCCTCAGCGGAAAGCGGCATTGCCATGACGAGGGCAATCATCGAGACGGCAGTGCGCTTCAGGAGGACATGCATGAAAGTTTCCCTTTTTAATTCCCTTGAAACAACGTTGTAGCGCCCGACGCCAGAAAGGAAAGAGGGCGCAAGCATGAAGCATAAATGGAGGTTTGCTGCGATAAAAAACAGGCTTGATGAACAAAAACATGCTGTCATGCATTTCGCGTTAGGAATCGCCAAAGGGAGCCAGACATGCGATCGATCCATCTTGCCGCCGCCACTCTTCTTACTACCTTCGGTTTGGCCGGCACCTCTTACGCCGCCAGTTTCGACTGCGAGACGCAGACCCTGAAGCCGGACGAGAAGACGATTTGCGATGTGCGAGTACTCAACGATGCCGACGTCAGGATGGTGACGACTTTTGACCTGCTCTCCGGCCTTCTCGCCATGGGTGCGCGCGGCACGATACAGGATCAGCAGACCGAATGGCTGAAGAAGCGGCAGGCCTGCGGAGCGGACGTGGCGTGCCTCACCTCGTCCTACCAGGAGCGTCAGAAAGAGCTGAATGACGCCTACAAGCAGATCAATCGGCCGCTGTAAGAAGTGCCGCGAATGCGAAAGCCGTATCTCGCCCGCCAAGGGCGAGATGGTGCCTCACACCTTCTCCCCGCCCTTGACAAACTCAGGACAGGGCGAAGGCGTTGTTTACTTCCCGCCCAGATCGCGAACTGCGCCGCGGTCGGCGCTCGTGGCAAAGGCGGCATAGGCCTTCAGCGCTGTGGTGACGTTGCGCTTGCGTACCTCTGCCGGATGCCATCCCTTGGCGTTCTGGGCTTCGCGGCGAGCGGCGAGTTCCGCCTCATCGACACGCAGGCTGATGATGCGGTTCGGGATGTCGATATCGATCATATCGCCTTCGCGCACCAGGCCGATCGTGCCGCCATTGGCCGCTTCAGGCGAAACGTGACCGATCGACAAGCCCGAGGTGCCGCCGGAGAAGCGGCCGTCGGTGATGAGCGCGCAGGCCTTGCCCAGACCTTTCGACTTCAGGTAGCTCGTCGGATAGAGCATTTCCTGCATGCCGGGGCCGCCCTTCGGACCTTCATAGCGGATGACGACGACATCGCCGGCCTTGACCTCGTTGCTGAGGATGCCCTTGACGGCGGCGTCCTGGCTTTCGAAGACCTTGGCCGGCCCGGAGAACTTCAGAATCGATTCATCGACGCCGGCCGTCTTCACGATGCAGCCATCGAGTGCCAGATTGCCCTTGAGAACGGCCAGACCGCCATCCTTGGAGAAGGGATGCCCGACGGAACGGATGACGCCCTTCTCGCGGTCCGTGTCGAGCTCATCCCAGCGGGAGCTCTGGCTGAATGCAACCTGCGTCGGAACGCCGCCCGGAGCCGCGCGGAAGAATTCGCGCACGCTTTCGCTGTTGGTGCGGGTGATATCCCAGCGGTCGATGGCGTCGCCGAGCGTTTCGGCATGAACGGTCGGGCAATCGCGGTTGATCAGGCCGCCCTTATCGAGCTCGCCGAGGATCGACATGATGCCGCCGGCGCGATGCACGTCTTCCATGTGAACGTCGCTCTTGGCGGGTGCGACCTTAGAGAGGCACGGAACGCGGCGCGACAGCGCATCGATGTCCGCCATGGTAAAGTCGATCTCGCCCTCATGCGCGGCCGCCAGGATGTGCAGCACGGTGTTGGTCGAGCCGCCCATGGCGATATCGAGCGACATGGCGTTTTCGAATGCCTGCTTCGAGGCGACGGAGCGCGGCAGGATGGAGGCATCGTCCTGCTCGTAATAACGGCGGGCGAGATCGACGATCAGATGACCGGCTTCGACGAAGAGGCGCTTGCGGTCGGCGTGAGTGGCAAGCGTCGAGCCGTTGCCCGGCAGCGACAGGCCGAGGGCTTCGGTCAGGCAGTTCATCGAATTGGCGGTGAACATGCCCGAGCATGAGCCGCAGGTCGGACAGGCCGAACGCTCGATGACCTGGACGTCTTCATCGCTGATCTTATCGTCGGCAGCGGCAACCATGGCATCGACAAGATCGAGGGCGACCTTCTTGCCATGCAGAACGACTTTGCCGGCTTCCATCGGGCCGCCGGACACGAAGACCGTCGGGATATTCAGGCGCAGCGAGGCCATCAGCATGCCGGGAGTGATCTTGTCGCAGTTGGAGATGCAGACCATCGCGTCGGCGCAATGGGCATTGACCATATATTCGACGCTGTCGGCGATCAGCTCGCGCGACGGCAGCGAATAGAGCATGCCGTCATGGCCCATGGCGATGCCGTCATCGACGGCGATGGTGTTGAATTCCTTGGCAACGCCGCCGGCCGCCTCGATTTCGCGGGCAACGAGCTGGCCGAGATCCTTGAGGTGGACGTGGCCGGGCACGAACTGAGTGAAGGAATTGACCACCGCAATGATCGGCTTGCCGAAATCGCTGTCCTTCATACCCGTCGCGCGCCAAAGGCCGCGCGCGCCGGCCATGTTGCGGCCGTGGGTGGTGGTTCTGGAACGATAAGCTGGCATGGTGTCTTCCTCGTCATCCTGGAAATTGTGCGGCGCCGGCAATGCCCGAGTTTCGGGCAGAAAGGGGCGCCGGCAACTCCGCTTTTTGGAATTGTCCTAATCCAATCGTGCGATACTGTCACTATCAACTCAAGCGAATCCGGTACGCTGCCGGGCAAGAGCCGCGGCGGAGCGAACAAGTCGCTCGACAAAGTTGGGAATGAAACGGCCCGATCACAAGCGCACACAAAAAGTTGCTTTCACTTCCAAAGAAATGCCAGCCTAAGAGTGTAACAAAACCTGTATCCGTTGCGTATCGCTCATATCGAAGCTGCTACCGCATAGAGGAATTGTTCCATGGCCGCCTATCGCCTACCCAAAATCGCATCCTCCGAGATCACTCCCCGCTCGATCTATCTGAGGCGCCGCGAGTTCCTGACGGCCGCAGCAGCCGGCGTCGGCATGGCGGCTATCGGCGGCAGGGCAGCGCTGGCCGAGGCGCTGACGGCGACCAAGAGCAATTATGCGGTCAATGAGAAACTGACGCCACTTAAGGATGTCACCACCTACAACAACTTCTACGAATTCGGTCTCGATAAGGCCGATCCGGCCAACCTTTCCGGCAAGTTCAAGCCGCGCCCCTGGACGATCAAGGTCGACGGCATGGTCAACAAGCCCGGCACGTTCGATATCGATGCGCTCATCAAGGAGTTTCCGCCGGAAGAGCGTGTCTATCGCATGCGCTGCGTCGAAGCGTGGTCGATGGTCATTCCCTGGGATGGTTTCCAGCTCTCCGCCCTGCTCGACAAGGTAGAGCCACAGGGCAGCGCCAAATATGTGGCTTTCGAGACTGTGGTGCGGCCGGAAGAAATGCCTGGGCAGTCGGGCCTTCTGCAATCCCTGAACTGGCCTTATGTCGAGGGCCTGCGCCTGGACGAGGCACGCAACCCGCTCACGCTGCTTGCCGTCGGCCTCTACGGCGAGAGCCTACCGAACCAGAACGGCGCTCCGATCCGGCTCGTCGTGCCCTGGAAATACGGCTTCAAGGGCATCAAGTCGATCGTCCGCATCACGCTCACCGACAAGCAGCCGCTGAATACCTGGCAGGCGACGAACAGTCAGGAATACGGCTTCTATGCCAACGTCAATCCGGCCGTCGATCATCCGCGCTGGAGCCAGGCGACGGAACGGCGCATCGGCGAAGGTGGCTTCTTCGGCTCCAACCGCCACCCCACCCTGCCCTTCAACGGCTATGCCGACCAGGTCGCCAGCCTCTATAGCGGCATGGACCTCAGGGTGAATTTCTGATGGCCCCCTCCTTCGCTCTCCCCAAACGCTGGCAACCCGCCTCCGTCTGGGCACTTTACATCGTCGGGCTTTTGCCGGCGGCCTGGGAGTTCTATCTTGGCGCGACGGATCAGCTCGGCGCCGATGCGGTGAAAACCTTCGAGCTCTTCCTGGGTCTGTGGGCGATCCGTTTCCTGCTGCTGACGCTCGCGGTCACGCCGCTGCGCGATCTCTTCGGCTGGAACTATCTACGCTATCGCCGCGCGCTCGGTCTGCTCTGCTTCTATTACGCGCTGATGCACCTGACGGTCTACATGATCCTCGACCAGGCGCTGGACGTGCAGGCTGTCATCGATGACGTGCTGAAGCGGCCCTTCATCATGTTCGGCATGGCGGGCCTCGTCATGCTGCTGGCGCTTGCCGTGACATCGAACAATTTTTCCATCAAACGGCTCGGCAAGAAATGGATCTGGCTGCATCGCCTCGTCTATATCATCGCCGCCTGCGGTGCCTTGCACTTTGCTTTATCGACCAAGGTGCTGTCGGCGCAGCAATTCATCTATATCGGCCTGCTGATAACCATGATCCTCTACAGATCCTACCGGCCGATCATGATGGAGAGACGCCGGGCCGCGCGCAGGCCGGCTCAGGCCCCAAGTTCCAGAGCGGCCTGAAGACGGCCGGTCTGTCCCTTTCAAGCAATGATCATTCCGCGGCGCTGGCGATCTTCGCCTGGCCCTGCTCCTGCACCTCGACGGTCGCCGTCAGGCCGGCGATCAGCTTAGTGCCTTCTGGTACCTTGTCGAGCGCGATACGAACCGGTACGCGCTGCGCCAGGCGCACCCAACTGAAAGTCGGGGTGATATTGGCAAGCAGGCTGCCGGAGGTGCGTTCCCGGTCCTCGATGCCATAGGCGATGCTTTCGACATGGCCGGTCAGCTTCTCGGTCTGGCCCATCAGATGGATATAAACCTCGTTGCCGATATGGATGCGCGGCAGCTTGGTTTCCTCGAAATAACCTTCGACACGCAGGGAATCGGTATCGATCAGCGCCACCTTGGCCGTGCCGGCAGAGACATAATCGCCCGGACGCAGGCTGAGATTCGAGATCGTGCCATTGACGGTGGCGCGAACCTCGGAACGGTCGAGATTGAGCTGGGCGAGTTCGCGATTGGCAGTCGCCTGACGAACGGCGGCTTCGTCCCGCTGCACGGTGGTCAGCGCCTGCTCCTTCTGTTGCAGGGAGGCGGCGTCGCCGAGACGCGCCTGCCGCGCGCTTTCGCGTTGGGCCTGCTCGAGAGCCGCCTTGCTGCTGGCAAGAGCCGCATCCGCCTGTTCGAGAGCGATGGCAAAACGATCGCGATCGACGCGGAAGAGAACATCGCCTTTCTTGACGGTCTGGTTGTCCTTGACGAGGACCTCGCTGACGAGACCCGAGACATCGGGAGCAATGCCCACGACATCGGCCCTCAGGCGCGCATCGCGCGTCCAGGGCTCGTCCATGTAATGGCCCCAGAGCTGGCGGCCGACATAGACGGCGGCAACGACGAAGATGAGTGTGACGGCCACACGGCCGATGAGCTTTAACGCGTTCATGTGAAATACCAACGGGAGACAGAGGAGACGGCGCCAAGCAGCAGGACGTAAAGCGCGAGATCGAAAAGACCGCGATGCCAGACCAGAGTGTAGGCTCCGATCCATGCGAGCAGGCGCCGAAGGATGATGACGGCAAACAGCGTCAGGAGCATGAGAACGAGAAGACGCGGGATATAGACGCCATAGAGATCGAATTCTGCGGGCATGATATTACTCGGCGGCAATGGCAAGAGGTTGAGTTGTATTGGATAGGGGTGGCCGCCAGCTCGCCGGCGGCTCCGCATGGGGGAAGAGCGCCCGGCGAAGACCGACAAGCGCATCGAGGCTCGCCCGACTGGATTGCCGCTTTTCCTGGGCGACAGCTTCAAGGCTATGGTCGATCGACGCGCGCAGTTCGTCGGCCGGATCCACGGCCCGTTTTGCCTTCAGCCGCGAACGATAGAAATCCGACACGCCGATCAGGACTTCGCCGACCGATGCGGCGGCAGCCGGTTTCAGCTGAGCGCGCTCCTTCTGCAGCATCAGCACGTTGAAGCCGAGACGGACATCGGCGTAACCATCGACCTTTTTCAGTTCGCGGTCCTCGATGCCTGCGAGACGCGGCACGAGCTGGCCCAGGCGGTCGAGGATGCGGCCTGAGAGGCGTTCATGATCGGCGCGGCGGATACCGGCGGCAGTTTCGGCCAGATCTCTCCAGCCGGCCCTGACCAATCGCCAGGCGGCCAGCTCGGCGCCGAAGGGACGGGTAAGCAGAGTCCAGACCAAGGCGAAGCCTACACCGGCGAGAGCGGCGATCGCACTGTTGGTGAAGCTGGCGAAATCGGCGGTATAACGATCCTGCAGCGCTATGAAACTTGCGCCGTTCACCGCCAGCAGCATGCCGAGCATGTTGGTCTGCGGGCGCGTGATCAGCAGCCCCATCACCAGGAAGGGCGGCGCAAAGACCAGCACCAGCATCTCGAAGCCGGAAATCGACGGCAGCACGCCGAAGATATAGACGCAGGCGATGACCAGGCTCACCGCAGTCCAGATGAACATGGTGGTGATGAAGGGCGCAGGACGATCGAGTGCGGCGAAAAACGAGCAGGCAACGGCCACCATGGCGATGAAGCCGGCACCATCCGCCCAGCCGGAATAGATCCAGAAGAAGCAGGCAACGGCAATCCCGGCGATGGCGCTACCGGCCGAGAAGGCAAGCAGGGCGTAATCATAATGCCTGCTGCGGCCGACAACATTGCGGTAGCGGAACGCAGGACGCCAGGTGCCGACCTGTTGCCCCGAGACGATCTGGGCGCGCAGCGTCAGGCAATCCTGCCACAAGTCGACAATTTCCTTGAGGCGAGCGAGAGCGCTCGACCGGACGAGGTCGTCCCAACCGATATCGAGGTCGTTCTCCTGCAACTCCTCGATCTTCCGTGACAAGGTCTCAGCGGTCTCATCGGCCTTGCCGCGACCACCCTGCCCCAGCCAGTCGGCCACCTCGTTCAAAACGACGACCAATTCCTGCGGCAATGGCCTACCACCGGCCTTCAAGGCATGCAGGCGATCGGCAAGGGAGGAGAAGAGCGGCAGCAGCATCAGCAGGCGGCCGCGCAGCTCGCGCGAATGCCTGACGACGTCGCGGCTGCCGGCATCATAGCGCAACTGGCTGATGACGAGATCCAGGGCGGAAACGTCAGCTGCAAGCTTCTGTCGCTTCAAGGGAGTTGCCGGCGAAGCGCCCTCGCCGCGCAGGATCTCATCTGCCCAGGTGCCGGCGTCATCCAGCCAGGAACCTACGCGCTGGCCGAGCACGGTGCCGACGCTGCTCGGAAAGAAGACGGCGCTAACCACGTTCGCGCAGACGATGCCGATAATAATCTCCTCGGAGCGGGCAAGTGCCACATCGAAAATGGTTTCGGGCGAGCCGACGGTCGGCAGCGCGATGAGCGGCAACGTATAGCCGGCCAGCATGAAGACATAGCTGCGCGAGGTGCGGTCGAGCATCGAGATGAACAGCGAGGTGCCGGTCCACAGCGCGACCACGATCGAAAGCAGTTCCGGCGCGTTGACGAAGAGCGGGATGAGGATCACCGATGCGGTGGCACCGATCAGCGTGCCGAGAGCGCGATAAAGCCCCTTGGAACTGGTTGCCCCGGCAAGAGGATTGGCGACCACATAAACGGCAGCCATCGCCCAATAGGGACGCGGCAGATCGAGCGACAAGGCGATGAACAGCGCCATGATTGCAGCAATGAAGGCTTTGACGGAAAACAACCACTCGCGCCAGGATGGAATGCTCATGAGACCTTCTCCGGCTCCGGTTCGACGGCCTTGGATGCCTCAAAGTCCTCGAAAGCCTTCAGAACGCGAACCGCAGCTTCGATATCCGCAGGGTCGACATTGGCAAGGATCTTGCCACGCAGCTCATCAAGCACGTCTTCCATGCGGGAAGCCAGCTTTTCGCCCTCGGGCGTCAGCCACAGGCCTTTCGCGCGCCGATCCGTGGGATCATCCTTGCGGATGACAAGATCCATGCTTTCGAGCTGATCGATTAACCGCACTAGAGACGGGCCTTCGATACCGACACAGGTGGCGAGCACCACCTGCCGAACACCTCCCCCCAGGCGGCCGATCCAAAGCAGCGGCGCGGCCACCGCCTCGGATATGCCATGGGAACTCAGCGCGAGATCGACAGCCCGGCGCCATTGGCGGCCGGTGGTCAGCAGATTGGCGGTGAAGATACGTTGTAGGGCGTTTGACGATTTCATAGGAATTCTATTAGCACTAAACTAATTAGGATTCAAATTATTATAACTCAAAGCGCCATCCCAAATGGGAAATGCAGCTATGCGAATATCGAAAAGCCCCAAGGCAGACCGCCGGGATCGAACCGGCGCGACGAAAGGCGGCGGCTACGCAACAAATCTGTTATCGGAGCACGCCTTTCCGCTTCGATAGACCGCAATCCAGCGCCGATGCGGCCACGATACCGGCGGCATAAGCCAAAATGTTCCAGAGCGAAAACACGCGCCCCAGCAAAAGGGCTCCCGTCGTAGTCAACCGAAACGCGTCCAGCGCAGGCGCGTGCCAGAGCCTGAAAAGTTCCACAGCTATAGCCGTGATCAGCGCAACAAAGGCAACTCTCTGGCCCTTGACGTTGACGGATGCCGTCGCGAAGAGCCAATAGACCATCGCTCCCCATAAGATCGAACCGCCATATTTGACGATCCCGAAGGAAAGACCGGCCGTAAATCCAAATCGCCGCAACGCAAGACCGCAGGCTATGGTCAGCAGGAAGGCCGAAAACAGAAGAAACCTTCTCGTTGCATGTCGTTTTAGAGATTCCAATTCGTCACATCCTGCCATTGCATCGGCGACAAGCAATAACGTTCGTCCTATTCGGACAATCGAAAACCTCACGAAACAATACAAGGTCAAGCTGCAATTTTGCCACGCTTCTCGTATCATGAGTTGGCTTGGAGATCGCTGGCGTCACGGGGAAGAATCTGCATGACCAAAGTCGTTTCATTGGAAAGGCGCCCACAGCTGCTGGACAATGACTTCGATCCGGATCCACGCCATTCCAACCTGACCGGACTCCGCCGATTCGCGATCGAATTCATCTTCTTCGGCCTAAAGGAGGCTCGCGCCTGTCTGTTTGCGGGATTGTTCTTCCTGGCAGTCTTCGCCGTGCCGCGCGCGGGGCTTCTTCATATCCCGCGTTACGATGTGCTGCTGATAGTCGCCGTGGCTATCCAGGCCTGGATGGTCTGGGCGAAGCTGGAAACATGGGATGAACTGAAAGCCATATGCCTCTTTCACATCATCGGCTTTGCGCTGGAAGTCTTCAAAACGTCCGGCGGCATTCAATCCTGGGCCTATCCGGACCCCGCCTATACCAAACTATTCGGTGTGCCGCTGTTCTCCGGCTTTATGTATGCCGCCGTCGGCAGCTACATCATCCAGGTTTGGCGTCTCTTCGACCTTCGCATCAAACATCATCCGCCCTACTGGATGGCAGGTGCATCGGCGATCGTGATTTACGCAAATTTCTTCAC
The DNA here is from genome assembly GCA_900468625.1 of Hyphomicrobiales bacterium. Classification (GTDB taxonomy): domain Bacteria; phylum Pseudomonadota; class Alphaproteobacteria; order Rhizobiales; family Rhizobiaceae; genus Rhizobium. The sequence goes on along the minus strand of UBUL01000007.1, from coordinate 15,415 downwards.
GCACCACTATGTAGGTGATTATCGCTGGTACATTGCTGCCTGTGTTTTAGGACTCTACGCCCGTTCGACAGTGATCTTCCGCCCCTATGATCGCGACCGGCGAATGCCGCTGCTGCTGTCATTCGTCCTGATTGGCTTCTTCATCTGGCTGGCCGAGAATATCAGCACGTTTCTCGGCGTCTGGAAATATCCCAACCAGCTCGGCGCCTGGTCGATGGTTCATATCGGCAAATGGAGTTCCTGGTGCCTCTTGGTCATCATGACCTTCACGATCGTCGTCAACCTGAAACATATCAAAAGGCATATTCACATTCCGGAGTGATAGCGCGCAACAGGGCCGGCGCAGACAAACCGCAAACGACAAAAGGCCGGACGATCGCTCATCCGGCCCTCGATCTTGTATCCGAAGCTTGCCTTAAGCGGCTGCGGCTTCTTCTTCAGCAGCAACGCGAGCCTTGTCGGCTGCGCCCTTGGCATTGACATCACGATCGACGAATTCGACGACTGCGAGAGCGGCATTGTCGCCCTGGCGGAAGCCGGCCTTCATGATACGCAGGTAGCCGCCGTTGCGGGTGGCGTAGCGAGTTGCAATCGCATCGAAGAGCTTCGAAACGACGGCTGCGTCGCGGATCTGCGAGATGGCCTGACGGCGAGCGTGCAGGTCGCCGCGCTTGCCGAGGGTTACCAGCTTTTCGACGATCGGACGAATTTCCTTCGCCTTCGGGAGCGTGGTCACGATCTGCTCATGGGTGATGAGCGAAGCCGCCATGTTGGCGAACATCGCCTTGCGGTGGCTAGCGGTTCTATTCAGCTTGCGGCCGGCTTTACCGTGGCGCATGGCTATTCTCCTTCACTTGCAGGCATCGTTCGCCCGCAGTTTGTTGGGCGCATGCCCCGCTCCGAATCCCGGCGGAGCGAAAGGTGCATGCGCAGTTTAAGATGCTAAGGCCAGCTTTAAGCGCTCCTCGGAGCGCTTGCGGCCTTAGTATTGGTCTTCGTAGCGCTTGGCGAGATCTTCGATGTTCTCGGGCGGCCATGCCGGCACTTCCATGCCGAGGTGCAGGCCCATGGAAGCGAGAACTTCCTTGATTTCGTTCAGCGACTTGCGACCAAAATTCGGCGTGCGGAGCATTTCTGCTTCGGTCTTCTGAATGAGGTCGCCGATGTAGACGATGTTGTCGTTCTTCAGGCAGTTTGCCGAACGAACGGACAGTTCGAGTTCGTCTACCTTCTTGAGGAGCGCCGGGTTGAAAGCGAGTTCGGTAACTGCTTCCTCTTCGGTTTCCTTCTGCGGCTCGTCGAAGTTGACGAACACGCCAAGCTGATCCTGAAGGATGCGGGCCGCGAAAGCGACTGCATCTTCACCGCTGATCGAACCGTCGGTTTCGATCGACATGCTCAGCTTGTCGTAGTCGAGAACCTGTCCTTCGCGGGTATTTTCAACCTTGTAGGACACCTTCTTGACCGGCGAATAGAGGCTGTCGACCGGGATGAGGCCGATCGGAGCATCTTCCGCACGATTGCGCTCGGCGGGCACATAGCCCTTGCCGTTATTGACGGTGAATTCCATGCGGATCTCGGCACCCTCGTCGAGCGTGCAGATGACATGCTCGGGGTTGAGGATTTCGATATCGCCGACCGTCTGGATGTCGCCAGCCGTGACAACGCCTGGACCCTGCTTGCGCACGACCATGCGCTTGCTGTCATCGCCGTCCATCTTGATGGCGATTTCCTTGATGTTCAGCACGATGTCCGTCACGTCTTCCCGGACGCCCGGGATAGAGGAGAACTCATGCAGCACGCCGTCGATCTGCACGGCAGTCACAGCGGCACCACGCAGAGAAGACAGCAGAACGCGACGCAGCGCGTTGCCGAGGGTGAGACCAAAGCCACGCTCCAGCGGTTCGGCCACGAGCGTTGCCTTGGTACGGCCGCTCGAGGTGAACTCGACCTTGTTGGGCTTGATCAGTTCCTGCCAGTTTTTCTGAATCATGTTTTTGCCTTCCGTTCGTTGCCACCATCCAATCGTGACAACCGAGCTTGAGTAACACCAAGCCGGGCGCATCTACCCCGGCCGGTGTCGTGAGTGGCGATGATCAGACGCGACGCTTCTTGCGCGGGCGGCAACCATTGTGCGGGATCGGCGTCACATCGCGGATCGACGTGATCATGAAACCAGCAGCCTGGAGCGCGCGCAGAGCGGATTCACGACCGGAGCCCGGACCGCAAACTTCAACTTCCAGCGACTTCATGCCATGTTCCTGAGCCTTCTTGGCGCAGTCTTCAGCAGCGATCTGGGCAGCGAACGGGGTCGACTTGCGCGAACCCTTGAAGCCCTTGGCACCAGCGGACGACCAGGCAATGGCGTTGCCCTGCGCGTCTGTGATGGTGATCATCGTGTTGTTGAAGGTCGAGTTGACGTGTGCGACGCCCGACGTAATATTCTTGCGCTCGCGACGACGAACGCGGACGGCTTCCTTGGCCATGTTAGTCCTTTCTTGGATCTCTGCACCGCCGTAATCCCAGCGGCTACACCGAAGCAACACCCATGGAGCACCGCTTCAAACTCAAAAGAGGCCGGCGGATCGCCAGCCTCCCAAATCCGGTTGCCCGGAAATTACTTCTTCTTACCGGCGATCGCCTTTGCCGGACCCTTGCGGGTGCGGGCATTGGTGTGCGTGCGCTGGCCGCGAACCGGCAGGCCGCGACGATGACGCAGGCCGCGATAAGAACCAAGGTCCATAAGACGCTTGATGTTCATCGCGGTTTCGCGACGCAGGTCACCTTCGACCTGATAGTCACGATCGATGGTTTCGCGGATCTGCAGAACTTCAGCATCGGTCAACTGGTTGACGCGACGCTCGGCCGGAATACCGACCTTCTCGCAGATTTCCTGTGCAAACTTCGGTCCGATCCCGTGAATGTAACGAAGCGCAATAACTACGCGCTTTGCAGTCGGGATGTTGACGCCAGCGATACGAGCCACGCCTGTTCTCCTTGCATTCCTTTTGCCTTGGCAAAGGGTCTTGTTATGCAGCCCGGGAGCTGCTTGTTCGATGTGTGTCCGCCACATGTCAAAACGACCGTACCCGGACTTCCCGTTGGAAATCCGCGCCGATCGCATGGCATGTCGCGAGTTGGCGCGGTGTTTAGCGGAATCAGTGCAAAAAAGCAACCGCTCCGGCAAGTTTATTTTAGGCTATCTAAAGCTTGGCCAAGATAGCCTCTATGCTGTCGGTCACATGCTCGATATCGGCCATGCCGTCGATGCTCTGCAACTTGCCCTTTGCATAGTAGTAACCGATCAGCGGTGAGGTCTCCTTGTAATAGACCTGAAGACGAGTCGCCATGGTTTCGGCATTATCATCCGGACGGCGCTTGAAATGGGTCGAACCGCATTTGTCGCACACGCCTGCCGTTGCCGGCAACTTGTCGGTGTCGTGATAGACACTGCCGCAGTTCGAGCACGAATAGCGACCAGACACGCGACGAATCAGTTCGGCATCATCGACCTTCAGCTCGATGACAACGGAGAGCTCGAGGCCCTTCGCATCGAGCATCTTTTCCGTTGCATCCGCCTGCACCAGCGTGCGTGGGAAACCGTCGAGGATGAAACCCCTGGCGCAATCCGGCTGATCGATGCGTTCAGAGACGATCGCATTGACGATCTCGTCGGAGACGAGCTTGCCAGCATCCATGACGGCCTTGGCGCGCTTGCCAACTTCCGTGCCGGCCTGAACGGCCGCGCGCAGCATATCACCCGTGGAAAGCTGCGGAATGCCATGCTTTTCCACGATGCGCTGGGCCTGGGTCCCCTTACCTGCTCCCGGCGGCCCTAAAAGTATGAGTCTCATCGCCCCCTCTTTCCTCCACGCAACTTCGATTTCTTGATCAGGCCTTCATATTGCTGTGCGATCAGGTGACCCTGAATCTGCGCCACCGTATCCAGCGTTACGCTAACCACGATCAGAAGCGAAGTGCCACCCAGAGACAAGGGAATACCGGTCTGGGATACGAGAATTTCGGGCAGGATGCAGACGAAGACAAGATAAATCGCGCCGATGACCGTGATACGGGTCAGCACGTAATCGATATATTCGGCGGTGCGCTCGCCCGGGCGGATGCCCGGAATGAAGCCGCCATGCTTCTTCAGATTGTCGGCAGTGTCCTTCGGATTGAAGACCAGCGCGGTGTAGAAGAAGGCGAAGAAGGCAATCAGAGCGCCGTAAAGCACCATGTAGACCGGCTGGCCATGGCCAAGTGCTGCAACGATGGAGGTGACCCAAGCCGGAAGCGCCGTGTTGTTGCCAAGGCCTGCAGCAGTTGCCGGCAGCAGCAGCAGCGAGGATGCAAAAATCGCTGGAATGACGCCCGAAGTGTTGAGCTTCAGCGGCAGGTGCGACGTATCGCCCTGGAACATGCGTGTGCCGACCTGACGCTTCGGATACTGGATCAGCAGGCGACGCTGCGCGCGTTCGACGAAGACGATGAGCGCAATGACCAGAATGGCGACGACCAGCACGGCGAGAATAAGCGGCGTGGAAAGCGCGCCCGTGCGGCCGAGTTCAAGCGTACCAGCAAGAGCGGTCGGCAGACCTGCAGCGATACCCGCGAAGATGATCAGCGAGATACCATTGCCGATGCCGCGCGACGTCACCTGCTCACCGAGCCACATCAGGAACATCGTGCCGCCGAGCAGCGTGATGACGGTGGAGATGCGGAAGAACCAGCCGGGATCGACGACGACGCCATTGCCATGCTCCAGGCCGATCGCAATGCCATAGGCCTGCAACGCGCCGAGCAGCACCGTGCCATAGCGGGTGTACTGGTTGATGATCTTGCGGCCCTGCTCGCCTTCCTTCTTCAGGTTTTCGAGCGAGGGAACGACCGAAGTCATCAGCTGAACGATGATCGAGGCCGAGATATAGGGCATGATGCCGAGCGCGAAGATCGCCATGCGCTGTACGGCGCCGCCCGAAAACATGTTGAAGAGGCCAAGAATGCCGCCCGACTGATTCTGGAAAGCCTGGGCGTAAGCAGCAGGATTGAGGCCAGGAAGCGGAATATGGGTGCCAAGTCGGTAGACGAGGAGAGCGCCGAGCGTAAACCACAGGCGCTTCTTGAGATCCTCGGCTTTGGCAAAGGTCGAAAAATTGAGATTGGACGCCAATTGTTCCGCTGCAGAAGCCATGCAAATCTCCGCATCACCAATTCCGGCATAGTCGGCCGAGTCCGGAATCAGTCTGTAAATTGTTCAAAAGCCGGGCTTCGGACGGATTGCGCTGCAATCGGGCGCCTCACCCTGGGTTCCCGTTATCGATCGGAAAGACACTTGCAGCATCGATCAGATTCGTGAGGCTCACATATGGGAGCAAAATCGCCCGAAGTGAAGTCACTTCGGGCGATTATTGATAATATTATTCTGCGGCGGCAGCGAGCAGCTTGACGGAACCGCCAGCCTTTTCGATCTTCTCGACTGCGGTCTTGGAAGCGCCTGCAACTTCAAGAGCAAGCTTCGCCTTCAGTTCGCCGTCCGAGAGAACCCGAACGCCGTCCTTGACGCGGCGAATAACGCCGGCTGCCTTGAGGGCTGCTGCATCAACCGTGCTCTTCGCATCGAGCTTGCCGGCATCGACGGCAGCCTGAATGCGTGCCAGCGACACGACAACGTAATCGGCTGCGAAGATGTTGTTGAAGCCGCGCTTCGGCAGGCGACGGTAGATGGGCATCTGACCGCCTTCGAAGCCGTTGATCGCAACGCCCGAACGGGACTTCTGACCCTTCACACCACGGCCGCCGGTCTTGCCGGAGCCGGAGCCGATGCCGCGGCCGAGGCGCTTGCGGCTGTGGGTCGAGCCTTCGTTATCCTTGATTTCATTCAGTTTCATAGCGAATTACCTCCGGCTCACTTCTCGTCGACAACGCGAACGAGATGCTGGACAGCACGGATCATGCCACGAACAGCCGGGGTATCCTCCAGCGTGCGGCGACGGTGCATCTTGTTCAGTCCGAGACCGATCAGCGTCTTCTGCTGAACATCCGGACGGCGGATCGGGCTGCCAATCTGCTCGACCGTAACGGTCGCCTTGGCTTCAGCCTTCTTGGTCGTCTTGGCCATAGGTCAAACTCCCTTATTCTTCGGAGGCGTTGCCCGAAGCGGCGCGGCGAGCCTGCAGGGTGGCATACTTGATGCCGCGCTGAGCTGCGATGTCCTTCGGGTGAACCTGGTGCTTCAGGGCGTCGAACGTGGCGCGAACCATGTTGTACGGGTTCGACGAACCGGTCGACTTGGCAACGACGTCATGAACGCCGAGCGTTTCGAAAACGGCGCGCATCGGGCCGCCGGCGATGATACCTGTACCGACCTTGGCCGAGCGCAGCAGAACCTTGCCGGCGCCATGGCGGCCATGAACGTCGTGATGCAGCGTACGGCCGTCGCGCAGCGGTACGAAGATCATGTCGCGCTTGGCGCTTTCGGTGGCCTTGCGGATGGCTTCCGGCACTTCGCGTGCCTTGCCATGGCCGAAGCCTACGCGGCCCTTCTGGTCGCCGACGACGACGAGAGCAGCGAAGCCGAAGCGACGGCCACCCTTAACGACCTTGGCGACGCGGTTGATCGCGACCAGCTTGTCGACGAATTCGCTATCGCGCTCTTCACGGCTCTGACGGTCTTCCCGCGGAGCCCTCTTTTCCTGTGCCATTGTCCTCTTCCTTTTTCTTTTCCGGGTGCAATCGGCAAACAAAACGAAGACCGCATCAACCTCCCAAGGGAGATTTGCGGTCCGGTGAAAATCCGGCCGGCATCCTTCGGATCACCGGCCGGAAATCTGATTAGAAGGTCAGGCCGCCTTCGCGGGCTGCTTCAGCCAGGGCCTTGATACGGCCGTGGTAGATGAAAGCGCCGCGATCGAACACGACTTCCTTCACGCCGGCCTTGGAGGCGCGCTCGGCAACGAGCTTGCCAACGAGGGCTGCGGCGGCGGTATCGGCACCGGTCTTCAGAGAACCGCGCAGATCCTTGTCGAGGGTGGAGGCAGCCGCAAGGGTCTTGCCAGCCACGTCATCGATGACCTGGGCGTAGATGTTCTTCGACGAGCGATGAACCGACAGGCGCGGACGGCCATTGGCCACCGACTTGATTTGGCGGCGCACGCGGTTGGCGCGACGCGCAAGTGCTTCTTTCCTGCTAGCCATTTCGCGTGTTCCTTACTTCTTCTTGCCTTCTTTGCGGACGATCCGCTCTTCGGCATACTTAACACCCTTGCCCTTGTAGGGCTCGGGGCCGCGGTATTCGCGGATTTCAGCGGCAACCTGGCCGACCTGCTGCTTGTTGATGCCGGTGACGACGATTTCCGTCGGCTTCGGCACAGCGATCGAGATACCCTGCGGCGGCTCATAAACCACGTCGTGGCTGAAGCCGAGCGCGAGCTGCAGGTTCTTGCCCTGCATGGACGCACGGTAGCCGACGCCGTTGATTTCGAGCTTGCGCTCGTAGCCGTCCTTAACACCCTTGAAGATGTTCTCGATCATCGTGCGGGACATGCCCCACTTTGCGCGAGCATCCTTGGAGTCGTTGAGCGGCGTCACGACGATTGCATTGTTTTCCAGCTTGAGACCGATTTCGTCGTTAGCGACGAAAAACAGCTCGCCCTTGGGACCCTTGGCAGTCACTTTCTGGCCATCAACCGTGGCCGTGATCCCTGCAGGTACCTGAACGGGCTTCTTACCGATACGAGACATTTTTCAAACCTGTCTGTTTCGAGGGAGATATCTCTGTCCGATCTTAGAAGACCGAGCAGAGAACCTCGCCACCAACATTCTGTTCGCGAGCCTGGTGATCGGCCATCACACCCTTCGGAGTCGAAAGGATGGTGATGCCGAGGCCGTTCGCGACCTGCGGAATGGACTTGACCGAGACATAAACCCGGCGGCCCGGCTTAGACACACGGCCGATCTCGCGGATCACCGATGCGCCTTCGTAGTACTTGAGTTCGATGTTGAGCTCAGACTTGCCGTTGCCGAAATCGACGACGGAATAGCCACGGATGTAGCCTTCAGCCTGGAGCACATCGAGAACGCGCGCACGGAGCTTGGACGCAGGCGTCGAAACCGACGACTTGCGGCGCGAAGCGCCATTGCGGATGCGGGTGAGCATATCGCCCAAAGGATCAGTCATAGACATCTAATCTGCTCCTTACCAGCTGGACTTGACGATGCCCGGCACCTTGCCGAGATTGCCGAGTTCACGCAGCGCGATACGCGACATGCGCAGTTTGCGGTAGTAGGCGCGCGGACGGCCAGACACTTCGCAACGATTGCGAATACGGGTCTTCGATCCATCGCGCGGGAGCGATGCCAACTTCAGGGTGGCCTTGAACCGGTCTTCGATCGAAAGAGACTGGTTCATGATGATTGCCTTGAGAGCAGCCCGCTTCGCGGCCTGGTTGGCAACCGTATTGCGGCGGCGCTTGTTCTTTTCAACTGCGCTTGTCTTCGCCATATCAGGGTTCCTTTTCTACGCTCGTCGTTACGGTTATTGACGGAACGGGAAGTTGAACTCTTTCAGAAGAGCCCGTGCTTCGTCGTCGGTCGTCGCCGTCGTGCAAACGATGATGTCCATGCCCCACATCTGATCAACCTTGTCGTAGTTGATCTCAGGGAACACAATGTGCTCCTTGATGCCCATGGCGAAATTGCCACGACCGTCAAAGCTCTTCGGGTTCAGGCCGCGGAAGTCGCGAACGCGCGGAAGCGCGATGTTGACCAGACGATCCAGGAACTCGTACATGCGGGCGCCGCGCAGGGTGACCTTCGCGCCGATCGGCATATTTTCGCGGACCTTGAAGCCAGCGATGGAGTTGCGTGCGCGCGTGATGACCGGCTTCTGGCCGGCGATCGCTGCGAGGTCTGCAGCAGCAACGGTCGGCTTCTTCGAATCAGCCGTCGCTTCGCCAACGCCCATGTTGATCACGATCTTGTCCAGCTTCGGGATCTGCATCTCGTTAGCGTAGGAGAACTTCTCCTGCATGGCTGCACGGATGCGAGCAACGTATTCCTTCTTGAGCCGCGGCTCGTACTTTACCTCAGCCATCGATCACTTCTCCCGAGGTCTTGGCCACGCGGACCTTCTTGCCATCCACAACCTTGAAACCGACGCGGGTCGGCTTGCCGTCCTTGTCGACGATTGCCAGGTTGGACAGGTGAAGCGAGGCTTCCTTGCTGATGATGCCGGCTTCCTGGTTCTGCGTCTGGCGCTGATGGCGCTTGATGACGTTGACGCCACGAACGACCGCACGGTCTTCCTTCGGCAGCACTTGAATGACTTCGCCGGTACGGCCCTTGTCCTTACCGGTCAATACGACAACCTTGTCGCCTTTACGGATCTTCTGCATCGCTCCGCTCCTTACAGTACTTCTGGAGCCAGCGAGATGATCTTCATGTGGTTCTTGGCGCGAAGTTCGCGCGGAACCGGTCCGAAGATACGGGTGCCGATCGGCTCTTTCTTGTTGTCGATGAGGACTGCTGCGTTGGTATCGAAGCGGATGACGCTGCCATCCGGACGACGGATGTCCTTGGCGGTGCGAACGACAACCGCCTTCATCACGTCACCCTTCTTCACACGGCCGCGCGGGATGGCTTCCTTGATCGAAACGACGATAACGTCGCCGATAGAAGCATACTTGCGCTTCGAGCCGCCCAGCACCTTGATGCACATGACACGACGTGCGCCGGAATTATCCGCCACGTCGAGGTTTGTTTGCATCTGAATCATGTCAGGTCGCCTTCTTGTTGTTACCGGAATGGTTGGGCCAATCGACCCCCTACCCCGGCTTATGGACTAGTGTCTTGTCTGATTATGCCTAGGCTTCGGAACCACCATGGGTCGCCTCTGCCGGCCATCAATAAAGCAAAAGAACGCCCGTTCTCGAGCGTCCTGCTTCCAAGCTCGTGCTTCATACAGATATTTCGCCCAAGCGCAAGGGCCTGAGCGAAATTCTGTTACTTGGACTGGACGGAAACGACCGTCCAGGTCTTGTCCTTGGAGATCGGCGCGCATTCCTCGATGGAAACGACGTCGCCGATTTTGTACTGATTGTTCTCGTCGTGAGCCTTGTACTTCTTGGAACGACGAACGGTCTTCTGGAGCAGCGGGTGAGCGAAACGACGCTCGACGCGGACCACTACCGTCTTTTCGTTCTTGTCGCTGACCACGACGCCCTGCAGAATGCGCTTCGGCATGTTATTTTTCCTTTAGGCCTTTGCTTCTGCCGCCTTCTGGCGGGCAATGGTTTTTACGCGAGCGATGTCCTTGCGAACTTCGTTGATGCGCGAGGACTTTTCGAGCTGGCCGGTCGCCTTCTGAAAGCGCAGATTGAACTGCTCCTTCTTCAGCTTGGCAAGCTCGTCCTTGAGTTGGTCGGCGCTCAGGGCGCGAACATCTGCGGCTTTCATGAGCTTCTTCCTTACTCTGCAATGCGCTGAACGAAGCGCGTCTTGACCGAGAGCTTGGCAGCGCCGAGGCGCAGAGCCTCACGAGCGATTTCTTCGCTCACACCGTCGATCTCGAACATCATACGGCCGGGCTTGACCTTGCATGCCCAGTATTCGACGGAGCCCTTACCTTTACCCATACGGACTTCGGTCGGCTTTGCGGTTACCGGAACATCCGGAAACACGCGGATCCATACACGGCCGGCGCGCTTCATATAGCGCGTGATCGCGCGGCGAGCCGCTTCGATCTCGCGAGCGTTGACGCGGTTAGGCTCCTGCGACTTCAGGCCGAATTCGCCGAACGCCAGATCAGAACCACCCTTGGCAACGCCCTTGATGCGGCCCTTGAATTGCTTGCGGTACTTCGTACGCTTTGGCTGCAACATTTTCTTATTCTCCGAACTTATCTGCCACGTACGCTATCAAGCGTTGTCGCGGCGACGGTCTCTATCGCGATCGCGGCTAGCCGGACCCTGGGCGTCGCCTTCGAGCGCGCGGCGTTCGGAGGCCATCGGATCGTGCTCAAGGATTTCGCCCTTGAAGATCCAGACCTTGATGCCGCAGATACCGAAAGCGGTTTCTGCTTCAGCCGTACCGTAGTCGATGTCGGCGCGCAGCGTATGCAGCGGCACGCGGCCTTCGCGGTACCATTCCGTACGAGCGATTTCCGCACCGCCGAGACGGCCAGCGCAGGTGATCTTGATGCCTTCGGCGCCAAGACGCATCGCGGACTGGACGGCGCGCTTCATGGCGCGACGGAAAGCAACACGGCGTTCCAGCTGCTGAGCGATCGACTGGGCAACCAGCGTCGCGTCGATTTCCGGCTTGCGAACTTCAACGATGTTGAGGTGCGTTTCGGAATTCGTCATATCCGACAGCTTCTTGCGGAGCTTGTCGATGTCAGCGCCCTTCTTGCCGATGATCAGGCCCGGACGAGCCGAGTGGATCGTGACGCGGCACTTCTTGTGCGGACGCTCGATGACCACCTTGGAGATACCAGCCTGCTTCAGTTCGTTCATGACGAACTTGCGCATCTTCAGGTCTTCGTGGAGGAGCTGGCCGTACTCGGCATTGTCCGCGAACCAGCGGCTATCCCAGGTACGGTTGATGCCAAGACGAAAGCCGATCGGATTGATTTTCTGACCCATTATGCGGCCTCCCCTTGAGCTTCCACTTCACGAACGACGATCGTCAGGTGCGCGAACGGACGCTCGATGCGAGACGCACGGCCGCGGCCACGAGCGTGGAAACGCTTCATGACGATCGACTTGCCAACGTAAGCTTCCGCTACGACCAACGAGTCAACGTCGAGATCGTGGTTGTTTTCTGCATTGGCGATCGCAGATTCGAGCGTCTTCTTCACGGCGCCAGCGATACGCTTGCGCGAGAATTCCAGCTCTGCGAGCGCGCGGTCAACCTTCTTGCCGCGGATCGAAGCCGCGACCAGGTTGAGCTTCTGCGGGCTGACGCGGAGCGTGCGCGCAACTGCCTGCGCCTCGTTGTCCTTCAGCCGGCGTTCGGTTTTTGCCTTGCCCATTGTTACTTCCTCTTCGCCTTCTTGTCCGCACCGTGACCATAATAGGTACGGGTCGGGGCGAACTCGCCGAACTTGTGTCCGACCATGTCTTCATTGACGCTGACCGGAATGTGCTTGCTGCCGTTGTAGACGCCGAAGGTGAGACCAACGAACTGCGGCATGATGGTGGAGCGACGGCTCCACATCTTGATTACTTCGTTACGTCCGCCTTCACGCACCTTCTCAGCCTTCTTGAGAAGATAGCCGTCAACAAACGGACCTTTCCATACTGAACGAGCCACTTGAGACTTCCTCTCTTACTTCTTGCGCTGATGGCGCGAGCGCATAATCATCTTGTCGGTCGACTTGTTCGACCGCGTACGCTTGCCCTTGGTCGGCTTGCCCCACGGGGTCACCGGATGGCGACCGCCGGAGGTGCGGCCTTCACCACCGCCGTGCGGATGGTCGACCGGGTTCATGACAACGCCGCGGTTATGCGGCTTCTTGCCACGCCAACGCGAACGACCGGCCTTGCCGTCGTTGATGTTGCCGTGATCCGGGTTCGAAACCGCACCGATCGTTGCAAGGCAGGTGCCGTGCACGAGGCGCTGTTCGCCCGAGTTCAGGCGAAGGATCGCCATGCCCTGGTCACGACCGACGAGCTGAGCGTAGGAACCGGCGGAGCGAGCGATCTGACCACCCTTGCCCGGCTTCATTTCCACGTTGTGGATGATGGAGCCGACCGGGATGAACTGAAGCGGCATGGTGTTGCCCGGCTTCACGTCCACTGCCTTTTCCGAAGCGATGACCTTGTCGCCCGAAGCGAGACGCTGCGGAGCGAGGATGTAGGCCAGTTCCCCGTCCGTATACTTCACCAGAGCGATGTAAGCGGTACGGTTCGGATCGTATTCGATACGCTCGACGGTTGCCTCGACGTCGAACTTGCGACGCTTGAAGTCGACCAGACGATAGCTGCGCTTGTGACCGCCGCCCTGGAAACGGACAGTGATGCGACCGGTGTTGTTACGGCCACCCTTGGAGGTGAGGCCTTCCGTCAGTGACTTGACCGGCTTGCCCTTGTAGAGCGAGGAACGGTCGACGATGACCAGCTGACGCTGGCTCGGGGTCGTCGGATTGAATGTTTTCAATGCCATTTTCTTATTCCTCAGAGACCGGTGGAGACGTCGATCGACTGGCCTTCGGCGAGCGTCACAACAGCCTTCTTCACGTCCTTCTGCTTGCCGACGAGACCCTTGAACCGCTTGGTCTTGCCGAGGCGCAGCAGAGTGTTAACGGCCGTCACCTTGACGCCGAAGAGCGCTTCGACGGCAGCCTTGATTTCCGGCTTCGTCGCGGTCTTGGCAACGTTGAAAACAACCTGGTTATTGTCCGAAAGCAGCGTGGACTTTTCGGTGATCGCCGGAGAGACGATCACATCATAATGGCGAAGATCCGTCACTTGAATCGCTCCTCTAGAGCTTCGACTGCAGCCTTGGACAGCACGAGCTTGCCGCGACGCAGGATGTCGTAAACGTTGATGCCCTGAACCGGCAGAACATCGATGTTCGGGATGTTCTGGGCTGCGAGCTTGAAGTTGCTGTCGAGCTCAGCGCCGCCGATGAACAGAGCGTTCGTCAGGCCGAGCGTCTCGAAAGCGCCGGCGAGTGCCTTGGTTTTGGCTTCGGTTGCGACGAGATTGTCGATGACGATCACGTCTTCAGCCTTGAACTTGGCCGAGAGAGCATGACGCAGGCCGAGGGCGCGAACCTTCTTCGGCAGATCGTGCTCGTGGCTACGGGCGACCGGGCCGTGAGCCTTGCCACCGCCGCGGAACTGCGGAGCGCGAGCCGAATGGTGACGAGCGCGGCCCGTACCCTTCTGCTTGTACATCTTGGCACCGGTGCGCGCTACGTCAGCGCGGCCCTTCGCCTGATGCGTGCCCTGCTGCTTCTTGGCAAGCTGCCAGCGAATAACGCGAGCGAGAATGTCTTCACGCGGCTCGAGGCCGAAAATCGCATCAGAAAGGGAAACCTTCCCGGCGTCTTTGCCCTCAAGGGTCTTGACGTTGAATTCCATTGGTTTGGCTCCCTTACTTCGCTGCCGACTTGACGGCGTCGCGCACGATGATCCAGGCGCCCTTGGAGCCGGGAACCGCACCCTTGACGAGGATCAGACCGCGATCTTCGTCGGTCGATACCACTTCGAGGTTCTGCGTCGTGACGCGGGTCTGGCCCATGTGACCAGCCATCTTCTTGTTCTTGAACACCTTGCCCGGGTCCTGGCGCGAGCCGGTCGAACCGTGCGAGCGGTGCGAAACCGACACACCGTGCGTGGCGCGCAGACCGCCGAAACCGTGGCGCTTGATGGCGCCGGCAAAGCCCTTACCGATCGTCGTGCCGGTCACGTCGACGAGCTGACCCGCCGTGAAGTGACCTGCGCTGAGTTCGGTGCCGACTGCGAGCAGATTGTCTTCCGTGACACGGAATTCTGCGAGCTTGGCCTTCGGCTCTACGCTTGCAACGGCGAAATGGCCGCGAAGAGCCTTCGTCGTGTTCTTAACTTTAGCCTGGCCGGCACCGAGCTGAACTGCGGTGTAGCCATTCTTTTCAACTGTGCGCTGGGCTACGACCTGGCAGCCTTCCATACGCAATACGGTAACCGGGACATGCTCGCCGGCGTCGTTATAGACGCGGGTCATTCCCACCTTCTGTGCAATCACACCTGAACGCATCGGTTCAATCCTTCTCACTCAGCTCGAGAACCAGAGGTCTCAGAGCTTGATCTCAACATCGACACCGGCGGCGAGATCGAGCTTCATCAGCGCGTCTACCGTCTGCGGGGTCGGGTCAACGATGTCGAGAAGGCGCTTATGCGTGCGCATCTCGAACTGCTCGCGGCTCTTCTTGTCGATGTGCGGGGACCGGTTTACCGTAAACTTCTCGATACGAGTCGGAAGCGGAACGGGGCCCCGGACGCTTGCACCGGTGCGCTTCGCCGTCGACACGATCTCGCGCGTGGAAGCATCGAGAATCCGGTGATCGAACGCCTTCAGGCGAATGCGGATATTTTGGCCGTTCATTCGACGTTATCCTTGTGTTTGTTATCTCGCGTGCCGCTCAAAAAAGGGCACGGATTGTTCTGTTTCCTAAGGCGGACCACCGGTTTCAAAGATCGAGAGGGACGCCGTCTGCGGCATCCCCATCCACTCTTTAGGCCGTTCGGCCCACCTTATCGTTAATTTCATTGGCCGCTTCGTTATCCGAAGCAGCACGCAAATCGCGCTCGCGCGCCATTTGCAACATTTCGATGTCATAAGCAAGCGGCTACTGCCGCTTGCATCATAATATTGTCATCGAATCGGCCGCTCGGGTGGAGCAACCGCCTTCGAATTACTCGACGATGCTTGCA
>UBUL01000014.1:162640-208628 GCA_900468625.1 Hyphomicrobiales bacterium | reverse complement strand
AAGCAGATCAATTCCCATCTGGTCGCCGCTGCCGCCTATCCCGTTTTGGAAGAGCGCGGCGAACTCTTGCAAAGCCGGACGCCAAGTCCGCTCCCACAGGCAGCCGTGATAGCGCATGACTAAAAAGACCTATCTCCGCCGTCTGGCAGGTGAAGCGGAAAAACTCTTCGCCGGCCGGTCAATCGAGCAATATGGTGCGATCTGCTTCAGGTGGCGGCCTGGGCAGCAGAATGTCGAGATCCTGCTGATCACGTCGCGCGAAAGCGGCCGGTGGATCATTCCCAAAGGATGGCCGATTAATGGCAAGCTGCCGCATCAGGTTGCCGAACGCGAGGCCTGGGAAGAGGCCGGCGTCAAGGGAAAGGCCAGGAAGAAGAGCTTCGGCTATTATACCTATCTCAAGACGCTCGATAGCGGTGAAATCGTTCCGTCCGTCGTTCAGGTCCACCTACTCGAGGTCGCCAGATTGGATGAGCGTTTTCCCGAACGTGGCCTGCGCCAGCTTCAATGGCTTTCGCCCGATGAAGCTGCTGCCCGTGTTCGGGAGCCGGAGCTGAAAAGCCTGCTGCGCATGGTCGGACCTGCTCTTGCACAAAAGAAGCAAGGCGATATCGCCTGAAGGCATCGGTCTGTGGAGATCCACAGGATTGCCGTCCCGCCGCGGTGCGGCACCTGCATGCGGTGAAGGCATTGTCAGGCCCAAGCAAACGTTGCATATTCCTGTCGTTGCCCACGCATCCGGGAGATTGAGATGAAAACGATCATGTCCAAACTCGAAGCCATCCGTTTTAAACAGGACATGATCGCATATGGATTCCAATCCTCTCAATGGAGAACGGCGCCCGTCAAAAAGCCGTAAACGTTTCTTCTCAAGCTTTTTTTCTTCTGCCGGCGCAGGCAACGACGCGTCGGAACGTCTGAAGGCGCGCGCCCGTGCGAGGCGCTTCATCTCCTACTATCGGCCGCATCTGCCTCTGCTGATGGCGGACTTATTGTGCGCAGTATCGGTCGCCGCTACGGCCGTGGCCATGCCCCTGATCGCCAATCATATCGTCAACCGGCTGCCTGAACTGGCAAAGGCGCCGGACGCCCTTCAGCAGATACTGTCCCTGGGCGCTATCATGCTCGGCGTCTTTCTCGTGCAGGCTCTGGCCACCTACTTCGTGGACTATCAGGGCCACGCCATGGGGGCCAGGATCGAGGCGCAGGTTCGCAGGGAGCTCTTCGAACATTGCCAGAAGCTATCCTTCAGCTTTTACGACCGGCAGCGTACCGGTCAGCTCATGAGCCGCATCAGCAACGACTCCCTTTGGCTGGGCGAGCTCTTCCACCATGGCCCGGAAGACCTCGCCATCAGCGTCCTCAAATTCGCAGGCGCAATGATGGTGCTTACCCTGATCGATCCGGTCATTGCCCTCGCGATAGCGCTTCTGATCCCATTTGCCGTTGCCTATGCGCTGCATTTCAACGGCCATATGAATGCGGCGCTGCGCACCAGCAAGGAGCGGATCGCTGGAATCAATGAACGGGTGGAAGACGCATTAGGCGGCATCCGTGTCGTACAGTCCTTTGTCAACGAAAGCGATGAACTGCGCCGTTTCGAGCGGGAGAACCGGCGTTTTCTCGACAGCAGGAAATCAGGCTACCGCAGCGAGGCATTGCTCTGGGTCGGCATGGACGGGTTCTCCCAGCTGGTGACCATCATTGTCATCGTGCTGGGCGCGATCCGCATCATCACCGCCGATCTCTCGGCCGCCGGCATGCTGACGCTCCTGCTTTGCGTCGGAATACTGGTCGATCCCGTGCGGCGGCTCGATAATTTCATTCGCCTCTGGCAGGAGGGCTACACCGGCTTCGTCCGGGCGATGGAACTTCTCGAAGAGGAGCCGGAGGTCGTCGATCGCCCCGGCGCTTCGCCTCTCGGCCGGGTCGAAGGGGCTATCGGCTTTCACTCGGTCAGCTTCGGCTACGAGACCGGCGAGCAGCCGGTGCTCAAAAACGTGTCGTTTGCCGTCAGGCCGGGCGAATTCGTGGCGTTGGTCGGCCCGTCGGGGGTCGGCAAGAGCACGCTGTGCAGCCTCATTCCGCGATTCTATGATGTCGGGGCAGGGAGTGTGACCATCGATGGCCGGGATGTCCGCAATATCAGCCTGGCTTCGCTGCGCCGCAATATCGGCCTGGTGCAGCAGGATATCTATTTGTTCAGCGGCACCGTCATCGACAATCTGCGCTATGGCCGTCCCGAGGCGAAAGACGAGGACATCGTTGCGGCGGCAAAGGCAGCCAATGCGCATGATTTCATCATGAGGCTTCCGCAGGCTTATCAGACCGACATCGGCCAGCGCGGTGTGAAGCTCTCAGGCGGGCAAAAGCAGAGGCTGACGATCGCCCGTGCTTTTCTCAAGAATCCGCCGGTGCTGATCTTCGACGAAGCGACCAGTGCGCTCGACAACGAGAGCGAACGTGCCGTGCAGCAGGCCTTGCTAGGCCTGGTAAAGGGCCGGACGACCATTGTCATTGCGCACCGCCTTTCGACCGTCAGGCATGCGGACAGGATTCTCGTACTGACGCAGGATGGCATCGTGGAAGAAGGCCGGCATGATGAGCTGATGGCCGCGGGCGGCATCTATGCCGGACTGCATGGAGCGCAGGCGAGCATCTGACATCATACGAATCGAAAGCATGTCCCTCTCGCCGACCACAGCCGATAGATGGAGGAAATGCATCGGCAGTCAGTTCAGGCCGAGGCTGCGGCGATCCGGGCTTCGGATCGCCGCCTGCCAGGTTTTCAGCTCCATCCGCGCTTCTCTGTCATTGCTGGCCGCAGATCGGTATCGGCCGGGCAGGCGGTGCCGGATGGTCCTTCTTGTACTGCACGATGATCGGCTCGAGGCTCTCCTTGGGCCAGAATTTCGGCGTGCCGATTTCCTTCAGGCAGGACTCGTTCCAATATAATCCGGATTGTGCCGGAGAGCGCCCTGCCGCGACCGCTTTGGCAACGGCCCTGATGTCCGAAGACTCGGGATAGATATAGAGGGTCGTCGGATTGTCCTTCACCATGGAAATGATCTGGCTGGCGTCCGACGCCGACCAGCTCGTGCAGCCGTCGCTGCGGCCGCCAGCATATTCCACCAGTTTCCCGAGCGGAACATATCCGTCGCGGTTGGCATAGGGGCTTTGCGGATCCTTCTTCATGCATATGCCGGCCACCTTGGCCGCTGCATGTCCGCCGATCGCCCGTTGCCGTGCGTTGGCCGTCTCGCCTTCGCCATCGAACTGGATGAAGGTGCGAAGGTAGGCCGCATCCTTGGCTTGGGAGAGGCGATAGTAACCCTTGAAGGTCGTCTTCGTCTCCTCCGTCATATAGGAGCCGCCCGTCGTCAGATTCGAGTCCATCGCATTGCCGAAGTTCTTGGCGCACATCCGTCCGTTGCCGAAGTCGGCGACGCCCTTGAGGTCACGGCCGCTGCCGTGTCCCGAAGACACGACACGGAAAGTTTGCGTCGCCTCGCAGACGATGTAGAAGCGGCCGGCCGACTTGCCGTCATTCGGAGTGTTCGGGCGTGTCGCGTCCATGGCGAAATAGCAGGGATTCCTGACTTTGCCTTCGCTTACCTTTTGCATGTAGAGCGCGCGCGCCCTTTGCAGGATCGGCTGGGCAATCTGACCGTCACCCTGTCCGACATAGGCCTTCAGCCACGCCGGAATATCCGATGGGCGCTCTGCGGCGAAGGATTGCGATGTTGCCGGGATGACGATGGCGAGGGAGCAAAGGCTGAGCATCTGGGCGACGCTTCTAAGGGCATATCTCAACCGCACGGAATTAAATCTCCTATCAAATATTCCTGGACCCGTACGCGCCGCTGCCGGCAAGAGCGGTATCGGCCGCCTGCCTGCCCCACAAGCCCGGCTGCCATGCGCCCGAATCCAGAAATCATAGTTGTGCGCTGCTTTGCTGAACGAGACCCTAACAGCGCAGGGAATCATGGACGCAGCGGAAAATTGGTCGCCTGCCGATGATTCCCATCATCTGTTTCGAGCCAGCTTTTCTTACCGATCACGGCACAAATGTGGCGGACTTCAGGTGGATGGCGCCTGATTCTAACGACCCCATTGGCTTGATCGATAGCGGGCATACTCGGCCATCGGCTCCGGTGCCAGCTGAAGAAGGTCCTTTGAGCCAGGACGTCCATGAAGATGGATGAAAATAGGCCTGGGCTTATCGGCTTGCGTAATTGCCAGATAGGCGGTTTCAAGCGGTCGTTTGCTGAACCAGTACGGATCGTGACCAAAGGTGACCTGCAGCTTGGTACGATCCAGGCGGTACTCTTCGGCACGAAGTCCACGGCAACTCGTTTCAACGATCGACGTGGCATCCAGAAGAACCGCTGTCGTCGTCTGCAGAAAAGCAGATATTCCCGAAACTGTTGCAAAGATCATGCCCCAAACAATCCAGACAATGATCCGCCTGCGGGTGAAATAAGGCCCCTCGTCGAGCATTTCCACGGCAGGTCTGTAACGATTGGGCCTGCGAACGGATGCAGCTAAGCCTGCGACAATCCCGATCTGTGCCAGGAAGCTGCTCAGGAATATTGCGCCCATCCGTTGGCTGCAGTCGAAGCCTGAGAATAAGCCGCTATCCAAAACCACCATCGCATCGCCCCAATGAACTCTTACGCACGAACTTGCCCCGGCAGGACATTGGACTGAATGGGCATCGAATTGCCGGCGGACTAAGGCGTTCCTCGCGGAAGCCACGGAAACGAAAAAAAGGCCCCGAAGGGCCTTTTAAGCTGCTTGAAAGGAAGACTAGCGCTGGAGATTGACGAGCACGTCCAGAAGGTCGGTACCCGTCTGGAAGACCTTGGAGTTGGCCGTATAGCTCTTCTGCGCCTGGATCATGTCGGTGAGCTGACCTGCGAGGTCGACGTTCGATGCTTCCAGCGAGTTCGACTGGACGTATCCGAGACCGTTGCTGTTGGCGAAGCTCGTGACGGTGACGCCGGAATCGGCATTGGCCTGATAGACGTTGCCGCTCATCAGCGTCAGCTTGTCCGGGCTCGCGACGGTCGCCAGCGGGATCTGGTAGATCGCCTTCGGATCGCCGGTCTTGTAGTTTGCGTAGACGACACCGCTCTTGTCGATGGTCACGCCGGTAACGGGGCTGGCCGCTTGTCCGTTGGTCGAGCCGGTCGAGCTGAAGTCCGTAGCCTTCTGCGTCATCCCGGTTAGATCCATCTGGATGGTTCCACCGGTCTTCGGATCGACAATATTAAACACGCCCTTGCCGTCGGCAACCTGGTTTCCGTTTGCATCAAAAGTCAAAGTGGTCGTGCCAACAGGCGCCGCGGAATACGGAAACGAACTGCTGCCGGAGGTGTTCGCATCAGCATGGCGATAAACCGCAACTTCCCACTGGTCGGACGTTGCGGCAGTGGAATCCGCGCCCGAGATCTTAGTATAATAAACGTCATACATGACGCTATTGCCAAGTTTGTCATAGGCGACGACCGAGCTCTTCTGGGTATTGGTCGTAACTGGAGGGGTGCTACCAGTGCCGCCGGTAGAGGCGTCCGTGTTAGCCTTACTCGGCAAAGCAACGGACGAGCCAGTAACAACGGTTGCATTCGAGTTAAGGTTGCCCTTGAAGGTCCCAGTTGTAGAAGCTTCGCTTGCAAGACCATTCTGGTTGACGTTGATCGGCACCAGGCCGTCGAAGCCGTTGACGACGACGGCGGGTGCTCCGGACGCATAGGAGTAGCCCATCAGCGTGTAGCCGGCGGAATTGACGAGATTGCCATTGGCATCCGGGGTAAAGTCACCCGCGCGTGTCAGAACCGTCTTGCCGTCGGCGCCCTGCACGACGAAGAAGCCGGCGCCGCGGATCGACAGATCGGTGCCGGAATTGGTGGAGATGGCATCGCCCTGCTGCGTCACCGAATAGCTGACATTCGTCTCGACGCTGCCGGAATTGTAGCTGCCGCCGCCCGAAGGCAGAATCAACGACGAAAAGCTGGCGCTTGCCGACTTATAGCCCGTTGTGTTGACGTTCGCGATGTTGTCCGACACGGTGCTAAGCTTATTTGCCTGCGCATTCATGCCTGAAACTGCCGTTTTCATGCTACCAAAGATGCTCATTGGTTCCTCGCACGTTGCTGATGGCGGCAGGATAACCAGAGTGACTTGTGTGAAACTGGCTTTTTCCGGTGTCGCGACGTCGGCAAAACCGCATCGCGCCGCCGGTTTATGCGGTTCCATATGGCCTTGTATTTGCCAGCAGCGATCAGCACAAAGCACGCGAAACGCGCCATGCACCACAGAGCGGAACTTACGGGGAAGGCAAATGCGGGGCGGGGAAATCCAGTACCCGGCTGGTATAGCTTTCGATCAATGCGCTGAACGGCGTGCCGTCAGGCAGCTTGAGCACGGCGTGATGTTCGAGCAGGAACGGCGGCAGTGTAAGAGATCCCGTTGCCGGCGGCGGCAGATCGGCACCCATTTCCCATCCTTGCGGCAGAGGCGACCAGAGCAGTTTCGCCGACAGGTTCGTACGGGAGAAATTAAGGGCCTGAACGGCGCGACCGAAGGCGACGTCGCTCGTATCGAGCGTCTTGTTCATCTCGGCCGTGAGCTTTGCCGGCACGTACCAGTTATCCGCTTCGGACAGGATGCGATCGCCGCAGGCCAGCCGCACGCGGCGATAGGCGACAGGTTCGTCGGCTCCGACGGCAAGCAGCTTCCGAATCGAAGCATCGGCGGGCTTGTCCTGGCCGCGTACACGCTGTGCGACGATCTTGGAGCCTTCGGGGGCGAGCTTGTGTGCGGCACACCAGCGGTCGAGCGTCAGTGTGGCGCTGGCATTGCTGAGAAGATCGGCATTCAAGGTCTGCAGAATTGCGAGGGCTTCCAATCGCGAAGCCGGCGTATCGGGCCATTGGGAAGTGGCAGACATGTCCTGCGCCATCGCTGTCTGGGCGCCAAACGTCATGGCAACCGAGCTGCACATGGCAATGATGCGGACAAGCGATGAAGACCGGAACAGCATTCTGATGAAATCCTCCGCACAAACGGACCCACGGGTGAGAACTCGGTGATTGGCAGGTTCGCCGACGGCATAGATGGCAACCGGGCCGTCTTTGGCAAGGCCTAAAATGCCCGCGCGGATGTGCGCGGCAACTGGCCGCAAAGCAAATCGTCCCGTGCCGTCTTCATCTCCCGATGCTCTCACCGACGCCAATCGTCTCGTTCTAGCCGGCGGTGCGGCTGATATGGAGGCCGTAGACGCTTGCCCATTCCTGAGCGACGAAATCGGTCAACACGGAGGGGATTTCAACAAGGGCACTATGTCTCGCTAAAACCTGGAACCCTCTTGGAAGGCAGGCCGCAATGCGATCGATGATCTTTTCATAATCGACGATCAACATCTCGCGCCCGGCCATGAGATCAAACAATACCGGATCGGCGATCACATGTTCGTTCTCGCAGAACCAGTAGGAGGAGATCGTCAGGTCAGGAAGGTAGCCGATCTGCGCCGGCAGGTTTCGCCGCTCGAACGCGAAGCTTCCGGGAAGCCCTGCCGCCGACATGAGCTCTCCCGCCAGCCGAAGCTGGGTTTCCGAGGCATCCAGGCCCTGAAGCTTGAGATCGGGATTGTCGGCGAGATAGGCAAAGGCGAGGCTGAAGGCGCCAGAGCCGCAGCCGAGATCGCATACCGTTTCGTATCGACGTATGGCAGCGCCGAGGCTGGTAAGCGCCCGCAGGCATTTCAGAGAATTTCGCATTCCGAAAGCGCGGGTGAATGCATCCGCAGAGCGGCCGTAATCGAATATCTCGATCTTCCGACGGCTGTTGACAGTATTGAGCAAGGCAATTGAATCGCTGTTTGGGCGATATAGATGATTGCACCTTAGAAGTGTCTCGGAAAAACCTTCGAGATGTCGCTCCCGCATGTCCATGTATACCATAAAATCCATCCTCGCTGAGAGTGTATTATTTCGTATGACTGGAAAGAGATCATACCCCGATTGCATGTTCTTCACCCGTCTTCTATTCTCGATTGGCCACACTAGTCACAGCTTTATGGACGGCGGGGTCCGATTGGCGAACCCTGGGACATGTCAGGGGGACGGGCGGGGCGCCAAGCTCATCGTCATCGAACGCCGTCGCCGTGTCAGCCATGCGACATCGACATAGGAAATCCCTCGAAGGTCTTGAGCGTATCGAGCACGATCGACGTCTTCACATGCTGTACGGATTCGTGCGGCAAAAGCACCTCGTTGACGAAACGAGAAAGACCGGCGAGCCCGCGGGTCGCAACCTTTAGGTGGTAATCCATTTCGCCCGTCAGCGCGTAGGCTTCCAGCACTTCCGGCAGCCCGTTGATCAGCTGCGAAAACCGGCGCGCATTGTCCCTGTTGTGGGTGGCGAGCGTCACAGAAATCACCACCAGCATATCAAGCCCAAGCTTCTGCCGATCGAGATTGGCCTGATAGCTGCGAATATAGCCCTCCGCCTCCAGCCTGGTGCGCCGGCGCGAGCATTGGGAAGGGGAAAGCGCGATCCGCTCTCCCAATTCGTTGTTCGTCAGCTTGCCGTCCTTCTGCAGTTCTTCGAGAAGACGCAGATCCAATTTGTCAAGAGGCTCATCCATTGCGTAAAACTTCCAAAATACACACAGATCGTGTATAATATTTTCAATACGCAGATAGAATGCAAGCACTTTGCGCGCATTTGGAGCCATACTTTGCATAGTCAAAGTCCTGTCTTCCGAGGAGGAGAAAATGGGTCCTTTTCCGCATGATGCGCCGCCGTCGGAAATCACCGCCGATAATCCGGCCGGCACAGACGGCTTCGAATTCGTCGAGTTCGCCCATCCCGAGCCGGAGAAGCTGCGCGAGCTCTTTACCCGCATGGGCTATGTCGCAGTCGCCAAGCACAAGGAAAAAGACATCACAGTTTGGCGCCAGGGCGATATCAACTATATCCTGAATGCAGAACCGGGCAGCCATGCCGCCCGCTTCGTCGCGGATCACGGTCCTGCGGCGCCGTCGATGGCCTGGCGCGTGGTCGATGCCAGACACGCCTTCGATCATGCCGTCTCGAAGGGTGCGGTTCCGTATAAGGGCAGCGACAAGGCGCTCGATGTTCCCGCCATCGTCGGCATCGGCGGCTCGTTGCTCTATTTCATCGAGACCTATGGCAAGAAGGGATCGGCCTACGGCACAGAATTCGACTGGATCGGCGAAGAGAATCCGAATCCTGAAGGCGTCGGCTTCTATTACCTCGATCATCTGACCCACAATGTCTTCCGCGGCAACATGGACAAGTGGTGGGATTTCTATCGCGATCTGTTCAATTTCAAGCAGATCCACTTCTTCGATATTGACGGGCGCATTACCGGTCTGGTGAGCCGGGCCATCACCTCGCCCTGCGGCAAGATCCGGATTCCACTGAACGAATCGAAGGACGATACCAGCCAGATCGAGGAGTTCCTGAAGAAGTACAAGGGCGAGGGCATCCAGCACATCGCGGTCGGAACGGATGATATCTATCAGGCAACCGATACGCTTGCCGACAACGGCCTGCGCTTCATGCCCGGTCCTCCGGAGAGCTACTACGACATGTCCTACAAGCGTGTGAATGGGCACGAAGAACCCATAGAGCGCATGAAGAAACATGGTATTCTGATCGACGGCGAAGGCGTGGTGAATGGCGGCGTGACGAAGATCCTGCTGCAGATCTTCTCCAAGACCGTCATCGGCCCGATCTTCTTCGAGTTCATCCAGCGCAAGGGTGACGAAGGCTTCGGCGAAGGCAATTTCCGCGCGCTGTTCGAGTCGATCGAGGCCGATCAGATCAAGCGCGGCGTCATCGGCACGGCGGCCGAATAATCCTTTTGGACGGCCCCGCCAAGGCGTGGGGCCATCTTCGGCTCTTCGGAGGAGTGGAGCGATGGACCAGACGATACCTAAGCCTGCCGAGCGCCAGGCCATGGCGGCGCAGACGCTGCAATATATGCCCGGCTTCGGCAACGACTTCGAAACGGAGGCGCTGCCGGGCGCTCTGCCGCAGGGCCAGAACAGTCCGCAGAAGTGCAATTATGGTCTTTATGCCGAGCAGCTCTCCGGTTCGCCTTTCACGGCGCCGCGCGGTACGAACGAACGCTCCTGGCTCTATCGCATCCGTCCGAGCGTGCGGCATACAAGGCGCTTTTCGAACGCCTCCTATCCGTTCTGGAAATCGGCCCCCTGCCTGGACGATCATTCGCTCCCGCTGGGCCAGCTTCGCTGGGATCCGCTGCCGGCACCGAGCGAAAGGCTGACCTTTCTTGAAGGGATCCGCACGATCACGACCGGAGGCGATGTCCTGACCCAGACCGGCATGGCCGCCCACGCCTATATTTTCAACGAGGACATGATCGACGACTATTTCTTCGATGCCGACGGCGAGCTGCTCGTCGTCCCCCAGGTCGGCGCCATCAGGGTCTTCACCGAAATGGGCACGATGGATATCGAGCCGCTGGAAATATGCGTCATCCCTCGCGGCATGATGTTCAAGGTGACGCGCAAAGGCGACGAAGGCGTCTGGCGCGGCTATATCTGCGAGAATTACGGCGCGAAATTCACGCTGCCGGAGCGCGGGCCGATCGGCGCCAACTGCCTGGCCAATCCGCGCGATTTCAAGACGCCCGTCGCCGCCTTCGAGGACAAGGAGATACCCTGCCGCGTGCATGTCAAATGGTGCGGCAAGTTCTATGTGGCGGACATTGGCCACTCGCCTCTCGATGTCGTTGCCTGGCACGGCAACTACATCCCTTACAAATACGATTTGCGGACATTCTCCCCGGTCGGCGCTATCCTGTTCGACCACCCCGATCCGTCGATCTTCACGGTATTGACGGCCCCCACCGAAAGTGCGGGCACCGCGAATGTCGATTTCGTCATCTTTCCGCCGCGCTGGCTGGTGGCCGAACACACCTTCCGCCCGCCCTGGTATCACCGCAATATCATGAGCGAGTTCATGGGCCTTATTCACGGCCAGTATGATGCCAAGGAAAAAGGCTTCGTGCCTGGAGGCATGAGCCTGCATAATATGATGCTTCCGCATGGGCCGGATGCCTCCGGTTTCGAAAAGGCATCCAGTTCCGAATTGAAGCCGGTGAAGCTCGATCATACCATGGCCTTCATGTTCGAAACGCGCTTCCCTCAGCAGCTGACGAAATATGCCGCGGAGCTCGAAACGCTGCAGGACGATTATCTGGAATGCTGGGACGGGCTGGAACGCCGGTTTGACGGAACGCCCGGCATCAAGTGACGATTGCCCTCACATTCTCTGACGGCGGAGCCCGGACATGAAGCTTGCGACTTTGAAAGACTCCACAAGGGATGGCCGGCTCGTGGTCGTTTCGCGCGATCTCACGCGCTGCTCCGAGGTCGGCCATATCGCACGCACCCTGCAGGCGGCGCTCGACGACTGGGAGCATGTGTCTCCGAGGCTGGCGCGTGTTGCCGAAGGCATAGAGACCGGAGCCCAGCCGACGATCCGGTTTCACGAGCATGATGCCGCCTCGCCGCTGCCGCGGGCCTATCAATGGGCGGACGGTTCGGCCTATGTCAATCATGTCGAATTGGTGCGCAAGGCGCGCAAGGCCGAGATGCCGGCAAGCTTCTGGATCGATCCCCTGATGTATCAGGGCGGTTCCGACGGCTTTCTGGGGCCGCGTGACCCGATTGCCGCTGCCGACGAGGCCTATGGCATCGACATGGAAGGCGAGGTGGCCGTCATCGTCGATGACGTTGCCATAGGCTCGACACCAGAGACCGCCCGCCAGGCAATCCGTCTGGTGATGCTCGTCAACGACGTCTCGCTGCGCGGCCTGATCCCGCAGGAGCTGGCAAAGGGTTTCGGCTTCTTCCAGTCCAAGCCGGCTTCGGCTTTTTCTCCGGTCGCGGTTACGCCCGACGAACTGGGCGATGCCTGGGATGGCGGCAAGCTGCATCTGCCGCTGCTGGTGATGCTGAATGGCAAGCTGTTCGGCAAGGCGAATGCCGGTATCGACATGACATTCGATTTCGGCCAGCTGATTGC
Source organism: Hyphomicrobiales bacterium (assembly GCA_900468625.1). Lineage (GTDB taxonomy): Bacteria > Pseudomonadota > Alphaproteobacteria > Rhizobiales > Rhizobiaceae > Rhizobium. The sequence continues at coordinate 196,541 of UBUL01000014.1, read as the reverse complement.
CCACGCCGCCAAGACGCGGAGCCTCGTTGCCGGCACGATCATCGGTTCGGGAACGGTGTCTAACAAGCTCGACGGCGGACCGGGCAAGCCTGTGGAAAGCGGCGGCGTCGGCTATTCCTGTATTGCCGAGGTCAGAACGATCGAGACCATCGAAACCGGATCGCCGAAAAAACCGTTCCTGCGCTTCGGTGATCAGGTCCGTATCGAGATGCAGGATCGTGCCGGCCACTCGATCTTCGGAGCGATCGAGCAGACGGTCGAAAAATATGAAGGACCGTGGCCGCGATGAACAACGTCATTCTCTACGACTACTGGAGATCCTCGGCGAGTTACCGGGTGCGCATCGCGCTCAACATGCTCGCAATCGACTATAGAACCGTGGCGGTCAACCTGCTGGAAGGCAAGCAAAAGAGCCCGGAATATCTGGAACTCAATCCGCAGGGCTTCGTTCCGGCGCTGGTGATCGACCGGCAGATCATGACGCAGTCGCTCTCCATCATCGAATATCTGGCCGAGCTTCGGCCGGAAAGCAGGCTGCTCCCGGCTGGCATAACAGACCGGCAGCATGTGCGGGCGCTTGCCTATGCGGTTGCCATGGACATCCATCCGATATGCAATATGCATGTTGCAGCCTATGTCGCGACTTTGACGGACAAGGCCGATGCCCGTGAGGAATGGGCGAGGCACTTCATTGACGTCGGCCTCCGCAAATTCGAGGTCATGTTAAGCAAGCTCGATGGCATGTTCTGCTTCGGCGGCACGCCGACCATGGCGGACATCTGCCTTGTTCCGCAGGTCTATAACGCCCGTCGCTGGGGCGTGGATTTGACCGACCTCAGGCGTATCGTCGAAATCGACGGCAGATGTGCCGAATTGCCTGCATTTCAGGCGGCGCATCCGGACCGGATAAAGCCTTGACAAGACGCGTTGCCGGCAATGCCATGGCGCTGAGAGCGGGGCGTCGGCACGAAAATCATCTCCATCGTGCCGGCGTTCAGCGCACTGCGCTCCAGCCAGGCGGCAGCACTACCGGCCTGACCGCAGAGCTCATCTCAATGCAGGCGCCGGCCGTCGGATGGATCGAACAGATGCGCCTTTGCCGGATCGATCTTCAGCTGGATAGGCTGGCCCGGAGACACCGAGGGGCGGTCCCTGAGGGCTGCGACGATCGATTGGGCGCCGGCCTGCAATTGCAGATGCGTGTCGGAGCCTGTCGGCTCGATGATCACGACCTTGGCCTGCACGCCGTCCGCGTCGATGGCGATATGTTCCGGGCGGATGCCGAGCTGGACGGACCGGCCGAGATGACGTCGGGCGCTTTCAGGCAGCGGCCAATGCAGGTTTTTCGTATCTTGCAGCCCCAAAGCCCCATTTCGGTCGGTGACGAGGCCTTCGATGAAGTTCATCGACGGCGATCCGATAAAGTCGGCGACGAAACTGTTGGCCGGCGCATCGTAGATCTCAAGCGGTGAGCCGATCTGCTCGATATGGCCGCCGCGCATAACGACGATGCGGTCGGCCATGGTCATGGCCTCCATCTGATCGTGCGTCACATAGACCATGGTGGTTCCCAGGCGCTGGTGCAGCGTCTTGATCTCGGTGCGCATCTGCACGCGCAATTTGGCATCGAGATTGGACAGCGGCTCGTCGAAGAGGAAGACGGCCGGGTTGCGAACGATGGCCCGGCCCATGGCAACGCGCTGGCGCTGCCCGCCGGACAATTGCCGGGGATAGCGATCGAGGAGGGCGGCGAGATCGAGGATCGCGGCGGCATCGTTCACTTTCTGCTCGATCTCCTGGCGGCTGCGGCGCGCAAGTTTCAAAGAGAAAGCCATGTTGTCGCGCACGGTCATGTGCGGATAGAGCGCGTAGGACTGGAAGACCATGGCGATGTCTCGCTCGTTTGGTTCGAGATCGTTGACGATGCGGTCGCCGATTTCGATCTCGCCGTCGCTGATGCCTTCCAGCCCGGCGATCATGCGCAGCAAAGTGGATTTGCCGCAGCCCGACGGGCCGACAAGCACCACGAACTCTCCGTCCTGGGCCGCGACGGAGACGCCATGCAGCACTTCGAGCGCGCCGTAGCGTTTGATGGCGTTGCGAATGGTCAGTTTCGCCATGGATATCTCTCCCGAAAATCTCGGCCGGCGCCTCAGCGTCCGCCCATGCCCGCATTGAGGGCGATACTGTTGTAGATGAGCTTCTGCAGGATGATCGCGAGGAGGATGCCTGGAAGCATGGAAAGGGCAGCACCCGCCATCAGGTAATTCCACTGCGTGCCCTGCTGCGTCTGGAACATGGTGAGGCCGACGGGCAGGGTGGCATTGTCGGCACCGGTCATGACGATCAGCGGCCAGAGGAAATTGTTCCACTGCCCGATGAAGGTGAAGAGCGACAGAAGCCCGATCGCCGGCATGGATAGCGGCACGATGATGCTGATGAGGATGCGCAGGCGCGAGGCACCGTCGATCCTTGCGGCCTCCTCCAGCTCCATCGGAATGGAGAGGAAGAACTGCCGCATCAGGAAAGCGCCGAAGGTGCCGAACGAGATCGGCAGGATCACACCGGGGAAGGTGTTGACCAGGCCGAGTTTGTTGACGATCAGAAACAGCGGAATGATGAGCATCAGCGGCGGCACCATCAGCGTGCCGATATAGCCGAGCAGCAGCGTTTCGCGCGCTCGGAATTTCAGCCGCGCGAAGGCATAGCCGGACAGGCAGGAGACGATGACGGTGATGGCCGTCACGCAGATGGCAATGACGGCGCTGTTGAGGAAGAAACGGCCGAAGGGCAGCTGCGTCCAGGCGGCGGCAAAATTACCCCACTCGAAGACTTCGGGCAGAATGCGTGGGGGTATCGCCGTTACTTCCGCATTCGAGCGCACCGCGTTCGATACCATCCAGAAGAAGGGGAACAGGAAGGCGATCGCGACGAGGGTGATTGCCAGGTGATTGACGACGTCAAGCACCAGCTTCCGGCGTGCTCTGGCTTCGGCTTTAAGCGTCATAATGCACCCATTTGCGCTGGAACCAGAATTGCAGGGCCGTCAGCGCCATGATCAGCGCGAACATCACCCAGGCGATGGCGGAGGCGTAGCCCATCTGGAAGTTCTGAAAGCCGCGTTGATAGATGGCGTAGCCGAGCGTCGCGGTCGACGATCCCGGCCCGCCCTTGGTCATGACGAAGATCTGGTCGAAGACCTGCAGCGAGGTGATCGCCGTCATGACGGTGCCGAAGAACAGCGTCGGCGAGATCAGCGGCAGGCGGATTTTCCAGAAGCGATCCCAGGCCGTTGCGCCATCGATGCGCGCCGCCTCCAGATAGGTTGACGGCACCATGTCGAGCGCGGCGTTGAAGAGAACTGTATTGTAGCCGACACCGGCCCAGATCGAGGTGAGGACGACCGCCTGCATGGCAAGCGTGCGATCGTTCAGCACGCCCGAGAACGGCAGCGACAGCGCTACCATCATGCTGTCGAACAGGCCGCCGCTTGTGAAGATCAGCATCCAGACCATGGCGACGGCGATGAGTGGGGTGAAGGTCGGCAGGAAGAAGATCACGCGAAACCAGCGCTGCCCGATCTTCAGGCTCGAAATCCAGGTCGCCAGCCCGAGCGAGATGACGATATTGAGCACCAGATACTCGACCGTGAAGAAGATGGTGTTGCGCATGACCGTCCAGAATTGCGGGTCGGTGGTAAACAGGCGCACATAGTTGGCAAAGCCGACGAAGCGTGGCGCGCCGAGCAATTGCCAATTGGTGAAGCTGAGCGCGATCGAAGCGAGAATCGGCAGGACGAGAAACAGGATGATGCCGATCAGGCCCGGCAGCAGGAAGAACAAGGCCGTCCATCCCTCGCTTCTGAACCATTTGCGCGAGCGCGGCCTTGGTCTTGCGATCATGTCGGTATGCTTGCCCAGCATCATGAGCCTCTCCTTTTCGGCACGGGCGCTGCGGTCGAGCCGATAGGCCGGCCGCAGGCCGACCACATGCCCGGCTTATGGTAGCTGGCTCTGAATGTCGCTCAACACGCCTTCGGGCTTCGAGTCTCCCGTCAGCGCCAGCGGCACGTATTGCATCACCAGATTCTCGAATTGGTTCCATTTCTCGTTGATGCGGAACGGCGTTGTATGGGCAAACATATATTGCAGCGTGTCGCGCGTGCCGCTGACGTTCTTCGCCGCTTCGTCATACCAGGCGGTCTGCTGTGCGAGCCGGGCTGGCAGTGCGCGTCCGGCCGAACCGAGGATTTCGGCAGCCTTCGGACCCGTCAACACCTGTATCGCCTTGAAGGCGGCATCCTTGTGCTGGCTGGCGGCGGAAATGCCCCAGCCCGAGCCTGCCGTAATGAAGCGCGACGCACCGCTGCCGCGCGGCAGCGGCGCGATGCCGATCTTGAAGTTGACGTTGGCCTGCCCGGTAATCAGCGACCATGGGCCGTCGATATACATGGCGACATTGCCCGAGGCGAAGCGGCCGCTTGCGGCCGAAGCATCGGCGGCGGAGGCAAAGACCGGTGAAAGTTTGTCCTTGGCGGTAAGATCGGCATATTTGCTGAAGGCATCGACAAAGCCGGCATTGGTAAGGTCGAATTCATCGGCGGCATTGAAATAATCCGCACCAAGCGCGACGGGGCCCGCAATGAAATCGAAAGCCTGGGTGCCGTAGCCGTAGGTTCCGCCGGTCGTCAGCGCCTTGGCGTCGGCCTTGAAGTCGTCGAACGTCCAATCCTTGGCAGGCTCCTTCAAGCCGGCGGCGGCGAACTTGTCGCGATTGTAGAAAACCATCCACGGCCCGACATCGTAGGGCAGGGCATAGAGCTTGCCGTCTTGTGAAAGGCCGGACATGATCGATGTTTCGAAGTCCGCCACCTTCACGTCGCTCTTTTTCACGTAGTCGTCGAGCGGCGTCAGAATCGAATAGAAATTCGGCATGCGCATCGACTGCATCGAAACGATGTCGGCGACTTGCCCGGATGTTGCCAGAACCGGCAGGCGCGTCCAATAATCGGTCCATCCTGAAAGCTGCAGCTTCACCTCGATGTCGGGATATTGTTTGTTGACGAGATCGGCCAGCTGCTGCCAGAGCTGGACATCGTTCGGCTGACCCCACATCTGCCAGGTCAAGGTCACGGGGGCATCCTGCGCTCGCGCGCCGATGCCGGGCAGTGAACTCGCCGCAAGGGCGGCGGCAAAGATCAATGAACGCTTCATGGTTGTTCCTCCTCCTTAATGACTTTCATTGGAGTGACGTTCGTCACACCGGGACGCTCCCCTCAGGTTTGGTCTTCCAGGCCGTTCAGGCCGCGATCATGGCCTCCAGATCGGCGATCAGGCCGATCAGTTCCGTTCGCTGACGCCGCCACGTATCTCCTTCCTGTCCCGGCTCCAGGATGGCCGTCATCCGCTCAAGGAAGTCGGGCGGCAGCCATTCGAGCTCGGCCGCCATCGGCAGGTTCCAGCCGTCACCCGGAAAATAGACCCGGTTGAAAGCAAAGACGGTCTGCAGGATCGCGTTGGCAAGCTTGCCCGTCAGCCCGACGAGAAAGACGATATCGCGGCGGGCGACCTTGCTTTCGTAATGGTAATCCCTGGCCCAATAGCGCAGGACTTCCATATGCTGACGGAGGACGGAGGCCCTGAGCGCTTCCGGATATTGCACCAATTGCCGTTTCCAGCCGGCCAGCAGGCCGTGTGGATCGGCGATGATCTGCTGGTTTGCAAGATCCGTCGGCAGGTGATAGCCCCATATCGTCCACTCGAAGCTTTTTGGCACGACGATGCCGGCAAGCCAGGAGTCCAGATCGCGCTGGACGGCGGCGTAACGGCGCATCCAGACGCCATTCATGCGAATGCCTTCGGCCTGCCAGCTCCGCAGCGCGGCATCGAAACGCCGCCATGCCGCGGTCTGGCGAGCCTCCGGTCCGCGATAGGCATCGGCATAGACGCGGAAGTCGAAATCCGACTGCGCATCAGACCATCCCTTGCCCCGCGATCCGGCGAGCGCGACGGCGCCATTGCCGTCTTCGGCCAGATCGGCGATCAAGGGCGTCATCGCGGCAATGAGTTCGGCTTCACGGCTCATGACGGCACCGGGCGGCTGGGCTTCGCACTCTCCTTCAATCCTTGAGGACCAGTTCGATGACCGGGGTGACTACGTCAGGTTTCAGAACCGGCAGTTCGAGCGTCAGAATGCCCTCGCCGACAGCGACGCCGATGTTGGAATCGACCTCGGCATCCGGGTCGAGCCAGTGAACCTCGCTGGCATCGTGCAGGAACTGAGCATATTTCACCTTGCGTCCCAGCCCTTCGACGTGGATGTGGCGGAAGGGCCAGGTCTGGATGTGCAGGTAAAGCCGATTGCCCTTTTGGGTGAAGCGGCAGCCGCTCGGCGCCTTGTAGGCTGAGGGGCCTGCGCCATAGATTGCGCGGCCGTTCAGCAGCATCCATTCGCCATAGGTGTCGAGCGCCTTGATGGCGCGGACGTCGAAGGTGCCGCGGCCGGTGGGGCCAACATTCATCAGCAGGTTGCCGCCGAGCGAGACGGTATCCACCAGGATATTGATGAGCTGGCCGGCATCCTTCCAGCTCGTTTCGTCGCGATAATAGCCCCAGGAGCCGCTGAAGGTGTGGCAGGCTTCCCAGCGTACCGGCAATCCGGCAACCGTCGGCGCGATGCGCGGCGTATATTGTTCCGGCGTGACGAGATCGGGCATGTGATCGGCGTCGCGTGGCAGGTCGAGGCGGTCGCCGATAATGATGTCGGGCTGCAGCTGGCGCACCAGCTTGACGAGGTCTTCGCTCTCCCAATCGGCGCGGCCCTTGCCGGGCAGGCCTTTGTAGACGCGGCGCGGATAGCTGAAATCGAACCAGATCACGTCGATCTTGCCGAAATTCGTCAGAAGCTCGGTCACCTGGTCGCGCATGTATTTGGCATAGCGCTTGATGTCGCGGCCCTCATTGAGCTTGGCGGCGTCGGGATGATTGCGCTGCGGATGATGTCCGTCGACCGGGAAATCCGGATGATGCCAGTCGAGCAGGGAATAATAGAAGCCGACCTTCAACCCTTCGGCGCGAAGCGCTTCGACATAAGGCCCGATCAGGTCCTTGCCATAGGGCGTGTTGGTGACTTTGTAGTCGGTGACCTTGCTGTCCCACAGGCAGAAGCCTTCATGGTGCTTGGCGGTCAGAACCACATATTTCATGCCGGCCTCACGAGCACGGCGTGCCCATTCGCGGGCGTCGTAGAGATCGGGATCGAAATTGTCGAAATACTTCCGATAGGCCTCGGTGGTGAACTCCTCGCGGTTCTTCAGCCATTCATGGCGTGCGCCAAGAGCGTACAGCCCGAAGTGGATGAACATGCCGAAGCGGTCGTGTCCAAACCATGCCTTGCCATCGGCCACATTCTGGCCGCCACTGATCGTTGCGTCGCTCACACTATCCTCCCAAGTGTTAGGGCTCAATCGAACCGGTTCGATTCAATCATTGATCCACTCGCCATATATGTCAAGCGCCCTGTTGAAATCTCGTTCGGCATATTGCTTCACGGCCGACAAATGTTAGATTTATGACAGCGATTCATGGAAGGAGGCACCTTCGATTGGAAGGCTAAAGACGATAGAAGCGGTTCGAGAAATTCATGGCCACAATTCGTGACGTCGCCAAACTTGCTGACGTGTCCGTTTCGACGGTGTCGCTCGCTTTAAGCAATCCGGCGCGCGTCAGCCAGAAGACGCTGGAGAGAATCCGTCAGGCGATCGCCGCCGTCGGCTTCGTTGCCGATCCGCTCGCGCAAAGTCTAGCGCGCGGGCGCAGCCGCATGATCGGCTTCGTCGTCGGCAATGTCGGCAATCCGTTCTTCGGAGACATCCGGCGCGAGCTGGAAAATTATGCGCTCGACCATCAGCATTTCGTCGTCGTCACCGATTCTTCCGGCAAGACGGATCGCGAGCGGGCGATGGTCGAGCATCTGATCGGACTCAAGACGGCGGGTCTGGCGCTTGCGCCGTCGGGCTACGACCAGGACTACATCGATTTCATTGCCGGCCTGAACGTGCCGATCGTCTGTTTCGACCAGAAGGTTGCCGGCATAGAGCGCGATTTCGTCGGCTCGGACAACTATCTTGCCGGCGCGATGCTGACCGAGCACCTCCTGCAGCTCGGCCACAGGCGCATCGCCATCATCACCGGTCCCAGCCATATGCGCACGGCAACGGAGCGCTATCGCGGCTTTGCCGAGACCATGGCCAATGCCGGCGTCGAAGTGAACCCCAATTTCGTCGTCGACGGGCAGTTCACGCGCACTGCCGGCTACGAGGCGGCCATGCGCCTGCTGATCCAGCCCGAGCGACCCAGCGCGATCCTCGGCGCCAACAACACGGTGGCGCTCTCGGCGCTGCAGGCCATGCAGGAGCTGGGTTTCCGCTGCCCCGAGGACATTTCGCTCGCCATGATCGACAATGTGCAATGGAGTTCGGTCATCACGCCGCGCATCACCATGGTCGTTCAGGATACCTTGGCGCTCGGCGGCATCATCGCAAGGCGCCTGATGCACCGCATCACCAATCCCCAAGGCGCCGTCGAGCCGCCGCAGGATTTCGTGCTGACGCCCAAATTCGTTCCAGGCAATTCCTGCCGGCGGATTTAGGCCATAAGCCGAGCTCTAAGCAAGGCGGTCGTCTCCCGTTTGACTGTTCTCAGCCATGGGCGTCGAGCCGCAAACAGCCTTGTCGCGATGTTGTATGAAACTTTTGCAAAACACTAAAATAGCCGTTGCCCTCGCTCGTGGAACCAATATCGTAGACTTCGTTCTCAGGTAGCAGTGGGTCACGACGGCAGCCGAGGGAGGAATGGATGGCGCCCGTCAAGGCACTGATCATGCGTCATGCTGAAAAGCCCGACGATCAGGGCGACCCGAACCTGTCCCCAGCCGGGCGAGTTCGCGCAAAAGCACTGGTCACATGGTTTCCTCAAACCTTTGGCCGGCCCGACTTCATCTTTGCCGCTGCCGTTTCGAAGCGCAGCGAGCGGCCCGTGCAGACCGTTCAGCCGCTGGCGGACGCACTCGGGCTCGAGGTGCATGCGCAATTTGCCGATGATGACTGTGCCGCCTTGGCAGAGGCGCTGCTTTCCAGACCCAAGTTCGACGGTAAGACGGCTCTCATCTGCTGGCATCACGGCAACATCCCGAAACTGATGAAGGCACTCGGCGCGCCGGCGGGAAGCTATCCCGACCCCTGGGTGCCGACCGTCTTCAATCTTATTCTTGTCACCGATTTTCTCAGCGAGGGGCCAGAAGTCTCGCAACTGTCAGAGCCGTTCTGATTGACAATAGAGGCTTTGCCGCCTTCGGCATTCCCGCATGGGAGACAAGCACCGCCTTCTCTTAAGCGTATCGAGGGGACCGACATGGCTTTTGCAAACACAGGTACCGCCGGCAGCCTTGCAGTCAAATTGTGGCGCGGCGAGCGCATGTGCCTCATCGGGATGGACGTCGCCGATCCAGAGGATGATTTCGTAGGGTTCGCGATCGAGGTGAAGAGCCCGGGTTCAACCGACTATGTTGCGTTGAGGAACCGGTTGAATTTCGACTATGGCAGCGCAGACAATGGTGTCGACGGCTTTCGGAACTTCCTGTCGACGGCAGCTCCCTTTCAGAAGTTCCGCTGGATGCATTTTCCCTATGATCCGACGGATGGCACCTATCTTTATCGGGTGACGAAGATGCATATGAACGCTGCGGGCGCGCTCAAGAGCGGCGATCGGGTGGCCGACCTGCCGATCTCGCTCGACCGCATGACCTATAGCGACTATCTCGATATCGGCTTCACCCGCAACTTTGCCTCCTCGCAGGCCTATGCCGACAAATTCGGCAACAATCCCGATGTCATTCCGAGCGATCCCAACGAGGGCCTGACCTTTCAGAAGCTGCCCGGCGATGTCTATCAATGGCTCGGCTTCGAAGCCTACGACCTGATTTTCGGCCTGCTGGACGAGGTGGCGAACGATAAGGATCTCTCCATCGACGTCTTTGCCTATGATTTCAACGAGCGCGACATTCTCGCCAAGCTGGAGAGTTGCGGCACGCGTGTTCGCGCCATCATAGACGATTCCAAACCGCACAAGCCCGCCGGCAGCGCGGAATCGCAGGCGGCTGCCCGGCTTGCCGCCTCCGCCGGAGCCGATGCCGTCAAGCGCATGCATTTCAAGACCCTGCAGCACAACAAGGTCTTTATCGTCCGGCGCGGAGACCAGCCGGTCAAGGTGTTGTTCGGTTCCACCAACTTCAGCTATCGCGGCCTCTACATACAAGCCAACAACGCGCTCGTGTTTCATTCGAGCGACGCGGCCAAATTGTTCGGCCGTGCTTTCGATCTGGCTTTCCAGGGGCTGGATGCCTTCAAACAGGATAATCTCGGCAGCAAGTGGAGCCTCGTGCAGGCGGAGGGCGTGCCTTCGGCGCATTTCTGCTTTTCGCCGCACCAGTCGAGCAATCTCTCGCTGAGCCCCGTGGGGGCCGCGATCGATCAGGCCTCTTCCTCGGTCTTTTATGCCATCGCCTTTCTCAACCAGATCCGCTCCGGGCCGGTGCGCGAGGCGGTCGACCGGCTCATGGGCAAGGATGTTTTCAGCTATGGCATTTCCGACAAGGATGGCGGGCTCGAAATCCGCAAACCCGACGGCACCGTCGGTCAGGTGGATTTCAGCTATCTCGCCAGCCATGCGCCGGAACCCTTCAAGAGCGAATGGAGCGGCGGCAGCGGCATTCATCAGCACGACAAATTCGTCGTGACGGATTTCAACCTGCCGACTGCCAAGGTGTTTACCGGATCGTCCAACCTGTCACCGAGCGGCGAAAGCAATAATGGCGACAATCTCGTCATGATCGAGGATCAGCGCGTTGCAACATCCTATGCGCTCGAAGCTCTCCGGATCTTCGACCATCTTCATTTCCGCTCCGCCATGCAGGGTGCGGACACGCCCAACAGCCTGACGCTCGCGCGCCCTCCGGCAGCCGGACAGGATGCCTGGTTCCGGCGTTTTTATGTGACGGGTTCGCAGGCGGCAAAGGATCGCCTTCTGTTCTCGCGCTGAGATCGACCGGTCCTTTCGACGTGATTGCCGGTACCGACAATGGAGCGTGGCTCATGAGCCAAACCGATGCGATACCCCTTTCCGCCGAAAGGAAAGTCGTGGAAGCCGCCGATTTCCGCTGGGACGGCAACGGCTTCGAGGCGGGTATCGGCATCGCGGCTTCCGGCGGCGGGTTTCGGGCCATGCTGTTTCACGCAGGCGCCTTCCTTCGCCTGGCCGAACTCGGGCTCCTGCAGCAGGCAAAGCGCATTTCCAGCGTTTCCGGCGGCTCGATCGCGACCGCCTGGCTCGCAAGCGTCTGGCCGGATCTGGTCAAAGCCGATTTTGCCAATCTGCACGATGCTTTCATTGGTCCTTTGCTCGATTTTGCCCGTGCGAGGATCGACGTCATGGCCGCGCTTGTCGGCCTTCTGCCTGGAACTTCCGCCGCGCACCAGGTCGCAAGTTCCTACGACAGGCATCTGTTTCATGGGCGCAGCCTTCGCGATCTGCCGGACCGGCCGCAGTTCGTATTCTGTGCGACAAACCTGCAGACCGGCGTGCTCTGGCGCTTCTGCAAGACCTATGCGGGTGACTACATCGTCGGCCGGATCGATCGGCCGGACATTCCATTGGCCAAAGCGGTGGCTGCCTCCTCGGCCTTTCCTCCATTCCTGTCGCCACTCGCGCTCGAATTCTCGGATGGAAGCTTCCAGAATTGGCCGACGGGATCATCGGTGCCGGTCGATGCGATCGGGGCTTTTCGCAAGGCCGTCCTTTTGACCGATGGCGGTGTGTATGACAATCACGGCATCGAACCATTGGTAAAGCGCTTTGCGACCCTCTTCGTCAGCGACGGAGGCGCGCCGTTTGCCCGAAATCCCGGCATCTATGGCAATTGGCTCAGCCAGCTTCGCCGGGTCCTGGATGTAACAGACAATCAGGTCCGGGCGCTGCGCCGCCGGGATCTTATCGGCCGCTTCGAGGCCGGTGCTTTGCTGAACAACGAGGCGGTTCTCGTCGATATCCAGGCCTATGGCCGCCTTGGCGCCTATTGGGGCATCGACACGGACCCTTCCAAACTTGCGCCTGAAGATGCGTTGTCTTGTTCGGCAAGGGAGGTCGCGAGCCTTGCCAGTGCGCCCACGCGGCTAAGCGATCTCGGAGAAAGCCTGTCGGAAAGGCTGGTGAACTGGGGATACGCGATCTGCGATCGCAGCGTCAGGGCAAATTATAAGGGGCCGCTTCGCCAGGTCTCCCCCGTCTGGCCGTTTCCAAAAAAGGCATTGGGGTAGCGGCGGCGGACGTCGGAACGGCGTCGAGCGTCGGGAGCGCCAAATTCGTCGAGCGCTCTTGACTGCGACGCGCGGGGTTCCAGATAGCAGCGATTATCAGGCTTCGCGTGAGGGCATCGGGCAGGAAGAGGGCGCGAGCACCTTGGTAATTCGCCTTTTTGCACAGTTTTACCCCCTTCTCCATTTATCCGTCTGCTTTGTTCGCTTCCTTCGATGTTCTATACTCTCCACCCTATACCGGGCGCAGCCCTCCATCGGCTACTGATCTTGGAGGCTGCGATATTGGCGCGCATCAATCTCGAAGTTCGATTATGAAGACATTCATTGTTCCCGGCCCCAATTCGAGCACCATCATTTCGCGACGGACGGCCGAGAGGCTTGGGAGGCCGTTTTCCAGAGATCGCACGATGGTCCACGCCGACGTCAGCTATGCCGATGCGAGCCATCCGTTGTGGTTTTTCGCGAGAACTGGAAATAGTAATGCAAATTGACACGTATGTGGTCTCGCTGATACGCGTCCTCGGCCAAGTGGCGATTATTGTCTATGCCTATTCCTGGGTTATCCGGATCGTCGAACGCGGCGCGTTGAAATCCGTGGCCGTCGGGCTGCTGTTTGGGCTGGTCGGCATCCTGTCGATGGGCGATCCGATCCGCTGGATGCCCGGCGTCATCCAGGACGGCCGTTCCATCCTCCTCGTCCTTACGCCGGTCTACGGCGGTTTTCTGGGGACCGTGGTCGCGGCGGCGATGATGAGCCTGTTTCGTTTCATGGTCGGCGGCATGGGTGCCGCCGGCGGCATCGCCGGCATAGTCGTCGTTGCATTCGCGGGTTATGTGCTGAGCCTCCTGCCACGGCAATGGGTCGGCACGGGGTGGCGGCGGTCGTCGTTGTTCGGTCTGGCGACCTGCACCTCGATTATCGTTCTCGTCTTCCTGCCATGGGTGGTTGCCCGCGAGCTCTTCCTGACCGCAACGCTTCCGGTCACCGTCGTCAACATACTCGGCGTCCTCCTTCTCTCGGACCTGCTGGAGCGGGAGCAGTATCGCATCGGCATCCAGCGCGCGCTCGAGAATGAAGCGAGCCTCGATCCGCTGACAAAGCTTCCCAATCGCCGTGTCCTGCAGCGCGAAGGCGACCGCTGCAGCAAGGATGCGGGAGCCAGACGCATCCCCTTTTCGATCATCATGCTCGATATCGATCATTTCAAGAAGATCAACGACAGCTACGGCCATTCCTTCGGCGACACGGTTCTGGCGCGCTTGGCGGATGTGATCAGGCAGACCGTTCGCAAGACCGACATTGCCGCCCGCTACGGCGGCGAAGAGATCGTTGTCCTGCTGCCGAATACCGATACCAGGGCGGCGGTCGTCGTCGCGGAGAAGATCCGCAAGGATATCGAGGCGGCGATTGTAATGTTCGGGCAGGAGACCATCCGCGTCACGGTCAGCATCGGCATTGCCTGCTCTCTCGAACCGACCACCGACTTCAAATACGTGCTGGAGGCGGCCGACAAGGCTCTCTATCGCGCAAAGGCGGGCGGCCGAAATCGTGCGGAACTGGCGGAGGCCGCATAGCCTCCGGCGATGAATATGATGCCCTCCTTCTTCTTTGTCGTTCAGCGTCCTTGACGGGAAGGGTCAGTCCGGAATAACTGGAGGCGACGGTTCCCCAAGGAAGACTCCGAAGGGATTAATAGGGAACACGGTGAGGACGACCCAAGAGGGACCTAGACCGTGGCTGCCCCCGCAACTGTAAGCGGATTGCCGATCATCCGGGAGCGACCAGCCTGCTGGATCTCTCTCAGGGCCTCGAGCCGCGCCACTGCAAGCATGCTTGCGGGAAGGCAGATGATTGTCAGATATCCGCAAGCCAGGAGACCTGCCGTCGATCACGATCCAATCAGCCGGGCGGGGATGCCCGGAAGGGACAGAGAATGATTGACCTGAGCCTTCGACACGACCCGACCTCTATCGGCCTTGATTGGGATATTCGCAACCGGCGGCGGCCTTTGTCTGCGCAATCGCGCTGACCCGCCCAGTTTCCTTGTCCTGTCGAGATCTTTCATGCGCCATTTTTTGACGACCGTTACATTTGCACTTGGGCTGACCGGGTTTGCCGCGACAAGCTTCGCCGCAACACAGTATCCCCTTATCATCAACAATTGCGGCCAGAAGGTTGCCTTCCAGAAAGCGCCTGCAAAGATCGTTTCGATCGGGCAGGGCATGACCGAAATCCTCTTCTCGCTCGGTCTTGCCGACAAGATCGCCGGGACGGCCGTGTGGGTCGGCCCGGTCCTGCCGCAATATGCTGAAGCCAACAGCAAGATCCCGCGGCTTGCCGACAACGATCCGAGCTTCGAATCGGTTGTCGGCAAGGAACCGGATCTCGTCGCCGCCGAATTCGAATGGCATGTCGGCGCACAGGGCTCGGTCGGCAACCGCCAGCAGTTTTCCGAACTCGGCATCAATACCTACGTCGCTCCGACCGATTGCGTCGCCAAGGTCAATACCGATGGGGGCGACGGCGTCCGCAAGGAGCTTTTCACGATGGACCTGGTCTATCAGGAAATAGACGAGCTTGCGCAGATCTTTGACGTCAGGGATCGTGGCGATGCATTGATTGCGGACCTGAAGAAGCGCGAGGCGCAGGCGGTCGCCTCGATTGCAGGTGCAAGGGCCAAGGATCTTCCGATCGTGTTCTGGTACTCCAGCAAGGAGGTCAGCGGCGATGCCTTCATCGCCGGCAAGAACAGCGCACCGGCCTATATTCTGAAGACGCTCGGCGCCAGGAATGTCGTCACGACCGAAGACGAATGGCCGCTGGTCGGATGGGAGACGATCGCCCAGGCCAATCCCGCCGTGATCGTCATCGCCAGCATGGATCGCCGCCGCTATGCGGCCGACGATCCGAAGGTCAAGGTCGATTTCCTTGAGAAAGATCCGGTCACGAGCCGGCTCGATGCCGTCAGGGACAAGCATTTCGTCATGATGAATGCGCAGTCGATGAACCCGACGATCCGCACCATCGACGGCATCGAAATACTGGCCAAGGGCATCAAGTCCTTCGGCCTGGCGCGATAAGATATGAGCCTCGCTGCAGAACGCCGGACGTGGAGGGCGCTTTTGGCGCTCGCCTTGGCTGCTGTCGTCATTCTGGCCTTCATGATCAGCCTTGCGGTGTCGATCGGCGAGATTTCGATCCCGCTGTCGACGACCGTGAAGGCTGTCTCGAACCGGCTGTTCGGGACGAGTTTCGAACTCAGTCTGATCCATCAAGGCATCGTTTGGGACTATCGGCTGAGCCGGGCGCTCGTCGCCGCGAGCACCGGCGCCTCGCTCGCCTTGAGTGGCGTGGTTTTGCAGGCATTGCTGCGCAATCCGCTTGCCGAACCCTATGTGCTGGGCATTTCGGCAGGCGCGTCGACCGGAGCGGTCTGCATCATGATCCTCGGGCTCGGCTACGGAGTCCTGGGCCTTTCCGGCGGCGCCTTTCTCGGCGCGGTCGCAGCCTTTCTGTTCGTCGGCCTGCTTGCCGCCGGCGTCGGCGGCACGAGCGAGCGCATCATTCTATGCGGCGTCGCCGGTTCGCAGCTCTTCAATGCGCTCACCTCCTATATCGTCACCACCTCGGCCAATGCCGAGCAGGCAAGAGGGGTCATGTTCTGGCTGCTCGGCTCCCTGAGCGGCGTGCGCTGGCCGGATGTCTATCTTTCCGGGCCGGTCGCCATCATCGGCTTTATCGTCTGCATGGCGCATGTCCGCGTGCTCGACGCCTTCATCTTCGGCACGGATGCGGCAGCCTCGCTCGGCATCGCCGTCAGACGCGCGCAGATCGTCCTGCTCGGCATGACGGCTTTCATGACCGCAGCCGTCGTCAGTATCGTCGGCTCGATCGGCTTTGTCGGGCTTGTCATCCCGCATGCCGCCCGTTTCGTGGTGGGCCCCAGCCACGATCGGCTGCTGCCGGCTGCTGCCTTGGCCGGCGCCATCTTCATGGTCGCTGCCGATATCATCTCGCGGGTCATCATTCCCCAGCAGATCCTGCCGATCGGCGTCGTCACCGCCCTGTTCGGGGCACCGGCCTTCGCCATCATTCTTTATCGCGCCCGGAGGACCGCATGAGCATCGCGGTCGACACAGTGACGTTTGCTGCTGGCGATAGTCTGATCGTCAACGGCGTCAGCCTGGCGGTGGAAAAGGGCAAGGTTCTCGGCCTTCTCGGACCGAACGGTTCGGGCAAATCCAGCCTGCTGCGGTTGATCTGCCGCTTGCGGAAGGTGAAAAGCGGAGTGATCCGGCTCGGCGGCAGCGACATAGCCTCGATCTCGCGCGGTGACATTGCCCGCCGCATCGCGCTCGTCGAACAGCAGGCGACGACCGACACCCAGGTCACAGTAATGGACGTCGTGCGTCTCGGCCGCACGCCGCATCGCGGTGCCCTGTCGGCCTGGAGCGTGCACGACGATAAGGCGGTTTCGGAGGCACTTGCCCGCGTCGGCATGCATGGCCGCGCGGGGCAGCTATGGCAGACCTTATCGGGCGGAGAGCGGCAGCGGGTTCACATCGCAAGGGCGCTTGCCCAGACCCCGAGCGAGCTGCTGCTCGACGAGCCGACAAATCACCTCGATATCCAGCATCAGCTCGACATTCTCGGTCTTGTCTCCAGGCTCGACGTCACCTCGATCGTCGCATTGCACGATCTCAACCTGGCGGCCATGTTCTGCGACAGCCTTGCGGTGCTACAAAATGGCGAGGTCGTTGCGGCCGGGCCGCCGGAAGAGGTGCTGACGCAGGAGCTGATCAGACAGGTTTTCGGCGTGCGCGCGCATGTCCAGAAGTCTTCGGTGCACGGCCGCTGCAACATTCAATACATGACGGATTGAAATGCAATTCAGCCTTCGAAGCCGAACCGTTCGACATCGAAGTCGTCACCATCGTACGCGTCTCCGGCCTGGGCCTCCGCCATGTCGTCATGCATCGGAATGGGTACGCTGACGAGGCTCGGAACCGTCATGCCGACCGTCATGCCCGGCGGCCGCAGAGCCCAGGCGACGATGGCATGGGTCGGCATGGCTGCGACACCCCTTGAGATTTCCTGCGCAGCGGAGGACGGGAGATCCGCCATCGGCTGCATCTTCGCCATGGCGCTGTCACCCGCATTTTTCGCGTGTTCTGCGACGACCAGTCTGCCGGCATCGTTGCGTCCGACCACCAGGCTTGCCAGCACGGCAGAAGCGGGCCTTTCTGGAGCGGCCGTCGGGATGACGGCGATGCTGCTGGTCGGCCGCCACGCCGGCAATGGAATGGCATAGGCTGCAAGGTCGGGGAAGGGCTGGGCCATATTTTCCTCGGCCACTTGTTTGCCGAGCTGAAGCTCCAGCCCGTTCAAGGTGCGGCTTCTCGGTGCCGGCAGCATGCTGGTAAGCAGAGTGCTGTCCGGCGTATCATCGCGAAGAGAGCTGGCCGATCCGGCATCATCATCGTCGTCCGCGACGGCTGCGATCTTGCTTGCCGCAAGAGACGGACGCTTCTTCGATTGCGCAACCGCCATTTCGTAGCCCGGCAGCGGTCTGCCGTCGGCCGGCATATGAAGCGTCTGCCCATTCGGGAAAAGCCGCGCAAGTTCCTGGCGCGACATCCTCGGCCATGCGCGGACCCTGCCGACATCCAGATGCACGAAGGGCGAGCCGGAAGTGGGATAGAAGCCGACGCCGCCGATCTGCATCTGCATGGCGATTGCGCGCAGGCTCGCAAGTTTCACGCCCGGAATATAGAAATCCATCGCCTTGCCGAGCATGTGCTGGCTGTGCTTGGCGACGCCGGAGCTGCGCGAGCGGTTGCGCAGCATGCCGTTGGTCGAGGGAGAGCGATAGGCCGAGACGACATGAATGGTCTCGCGTGCGCCGCTGCGGCGATAGACTTCCCAGACGAGGTCGAGCAGTTCCGGATCGATCCTGGTCGGTTCGTTCTTTCTCCAGTCGCGTAGGAAACGATTGATCTGGGCGAGACCTCGCGGGTCATATTTGCCGCCGCGCTTGAAGACGATGGTCGCTCTTTCGCCGGTATGCGTGAAAAAGAGCTTGAGCGCCCGATCCTCGGCTGCGGCGGAGCCGGCAAAGGCGCCGAGGACCAGGATTGCGATCAATGCCACGCGGCAAGCGACGAAGGAGGAGATCATGGCGAAGCTTGCCGCCGGGATGGAGAAGATCGCTTGATGCATGAATACGACTTTCGCCCTTGCTAACGGGGAGGGAGATCAGAGGTGCCGCGCTTGCGGCATCGCTATACCTCGGATTATGGTCAACAAAATCCTAACGGACGGTTTATGGCGCGGGGCTGTGCGATAGGGGCCGGTCCGGTGAAGGGTAGGCGCGACGATTTCGTGGCGGCTCCGAACCTGCGGTGAGGCTCTTGATCGTCCTTGCAATCTTAGCGAGGGCTCGGGTAGCCTATGGCACGATAAGAGCCCTTCAGGAAAAATAAAGATTTAACCGTCCTTGCAAACGTTTTCTCGCGGGTTGCAAACTGCCTGCCGAGACAGCATCATCCCGCGCCATGAGTGGACAGAATCGATTTGCTCCTCCGTATAACGGACGGCAAACCATCAAGCGCAGTGAACTGTTGCGGCAGCTCCGGCGTGCCGGGCTGCGCCGCTTGACGACCATCGTCGCACCGGCCGGCTATGGCAAGACCTCGGTTGCCGTCCAATGGTACGAGTTGCTGAAGGAGGACGGAATCAAGCTGTGCTGGGTGTCGCTCGACGCCGAGCATACGAACCAGGAAGCGTTCCTGCTCGTCTTGATCGATGCCCTGCAGACGCTTCTGGACGAGGACGGCGCCGATGCCGGCAATCTGCCGGCGGCAGCGCTGCTTTCCGTACTTGGGACGCGCCTGCGCAAAATCGAGGGGCCGCTCGTCATCTTCCTCGACGACTATCATTTTGCCCAGACGGATGCGACCGAGGCGCTGATGGCGAAGATCCTCGCCGATCCATCGCTGGAGCATGTCAAGCTGATCCTGGTCAGCCGCAGTCCGCCGCGGTTTCCGCTTTCGGCATTGCGTCTTCGTGGAGAGTTCAAGCAGTTTGGCGTTGCCGAGCTCGGCTTTTCCGATGCCGAGGCGGGACAATTGTTTGCCGGCAAGGGCGCCCATCTGACCGATGAGCAGGTCGGCTCCTTCAATCGCCGTACGGAGGGCTGGGCCGTCGCGCTGCAGATGGTGAGCCTGCTGATATCGGAGTCGGAAGAAAGCGATGCCATTCTGGCTTCCTTCGATGGCGGCGACGTCGATATGGGCTCCTATCTCTCCGAGCAGGTGTTTGAACATCTGCCCGAAGACATTCGCCGGTTTCTGATCGATACCGCTGCGCTGCCGGCCTTCAATCATTCGCTGCTCGAGGTCGTTCTGGAAAGCGGGGAGCGTGCGGATTTATGTCAGCGGCTGGGCGAATATGCGCTTCCGGTCACCTTGCTTGCCGGACCCGGCAACTGGATGCGGTTCCATCCGGTTTTCAACGAATTCCTCAAGAAGACCGCGGGCCTCAGAGGTGTCGATCCCAAGCAGGCATTAAACCGTGCAGCACTCTGGTTCGAGGCTCGTGGCGATATAGATCGCGCGGTCCATCATGCCCTTTCGGCGGATGATGCCGATCTTGCGGCGCGCATCGTGGAGACCGCAGGAGGGTGGCGGCGCGTCTATGCCACCACACGCGGCGGCGCGACGCTTTTTCAGGCCTTGAGCGGGCGAGCCTCGGAGATCGACCTTAGCCGCTTCCCGCTTGCGACGCTCGGGCTCTCGATCTTCAATGCCAAGGCGGCGCAGCTTGCCGCGGCCAACCACTATCTCGCTATTGCCGAGCGTTCGGCGGCTACCGACCCGATCTTGGCAAAGGATCTGCGTGTCGTGCGTATTCTTTTGGCGCTATACACGGATCATTGGGCAAGTGCGGCCGATCTTTCCGCGCTCGAAGACGACCTGCGGCAGCCGGACGGGATGGAGCTCATTCACCGCGCGCTGGCGCTCAATATGCTTTCCTACAATTTCCTGATCCGCAGCGAACTCGACCGGGCGCTGCACTACGGTCATCTGGCTCTTCGCGCCTTTCGCGACGGGGGCGCCGATTTCGGCGCCATGCATCTCTACACCCACATCGGCCAGGCGTTCTTTCTCTCCGGCGATTGCGCAAGCGCTTTGGCGGCTTATGAGGAGCTGATCTGCGAAGCACAGACCAATATCGGCCCTGGCAGCGATCTTGATGCCGTCGGACAGGTGTTGAAGGCCGAGGTTCTGTCGATGCGCGGCGAGGCGGAGGCCGCAGCGGAGATACTCGGATGGGCATTGCCGCATCTCGAGCTTCACGACACCTGGTTCGATCTTCTTGCCGCCGGCTTCATGGCCGAACAGCGCGTCTTGCGGATGCGCGGCGACCTGCTTGCCGCCCACGCCGCCATGGATCGCATTCGCGCGGTGGCGCGGCGGCGCGGCTTCGATCGGCTGGCGCGTCTGATCGATGGCGAGCGCGCCATGCTGCTCATGGCATCGGGCGATCTCGATCAGGCCGTCCGTCATGCCGAGGCCAATGGTTTTGGTGCCTCCGCGATCCGTTCCGACCGCGCCAACCAGCTCTCCATTCATTTGCGCGGCACGACCCCGGCGATCTTCTGGACGCGTGCCTATCTGGCGCTCGGCGAGGGGTCGAAGGCGCGGGAGGTCTTCGATCAATTCAGAACGCGTCAGGCCGAGCGTCCGCACGTTCCGCGTACGATCGAGCTTGCGCTCATCGAGATGGGGATTTTGGTCGCCGAGGGCCGGACGGATCTTGCCGCCGCCCGTCTTTCCGATCTCGTGCTGACGATGCCTCTCGATGACTACCGTGCGTCGCTCCCTCTCGATCATGCAGCAGGGCTTGCGGAACTTCGCGCGCTCGCCAATCATCCAAGCGTGGCGAACATCATCCGCAAACGTCTTCAATTGCTGTTTGCGAGTACCGAAACGACACCGGAGGCTGCTGCGGACGCTGGCGGATCCACCTTTACCGGCCGGGAACGCATGGTACTGGAGTTGCTGAGTTCGGGGCTGTCCAACAAGGAAATCGGCCGGATGCTGGCGCTTTCCGACAACACGATCAAATTCCATCTGCGCAATATCTTTGCCAAGCTCAATGTCTCGACACGGACGGCGGCTGTAATGGCAGCGCGTCAAAAGGGCATTTTTAATCGCTAGCCTACCCGAACGGGTGGGTTTTGCCATTCCCACCCACCCATCGCAGAGGCTTTCGGCGAGAGAAAAAAGCCCTAATCTGCGCTCGTGCGAATATAATAATGAGGGTGGATTCGTGAGCATCGTCGATCCTGTGACCCAGGAGATCATCGAGGGCAAGCTGGCAGCGACCGTCGATGAGATGGGTGTCGTCATGGCGCGGACCTCCATGAGCCCGGTGATCTACGAGGTGCTCGATTTCGCCTGCGGGCTGTTGACGCGCGACGGGCAGCTGGTCGCCCAGATGAATGGCATCACCCTGTTCACCGGCACCTTCGGGACCCAGGTCAAGTCGCTGCTCGACCTTTACGGCGACGATCTGGAAGACGGCGACATTCTGCTGACGAACGACCCTTATTCCGGCGGCACGCATGCCTGCGATTTTGCCATCGTCAAGCCAATCTTCTTCGAGGGCCGGATTCTGGCCTATGCCATCAACGTCGCCCATTATCTCGATGTCGGCGGGTCCGTTCCCGGTTCGCTTGCGCCGAACGCCGTCTCGGTTTTCCAGGAAGGATTGAGGCTACCGGGCGTTAAGGTAGCGCGCAGCGATCGCTTCTCGGGTGAAGTTCTGCGTATCATCCGTGAAAATGTCCGCCTGCCCGAGATTGCCATCGGCGATCTGACGGCACAGGTGGCGACCGTCCGCGTCGCTGCCCGCCGCATGAGCGAACTTGCCCGCAAATATGGCAGCCATGTCGTGGAAGCCGCATTCGATCACCTACTGTCGGTGAGCGAGAGACAGGCGCGAGCAGCCATTGCCGCTCTGCCCGACGGAACCTATGAGGCGACCGACATTGTCGACGGAGATGGCGTCACAACCGACCCTATCGCCGTCAGGGTGGCTGTCACGATCGCAGGCGATCGCCTGACAGCGGATTTCACCGGCTGCCCGCCAGCGGTGGCAGGCCCGATCAATTGCGCGGCGGGTGCGCTTCAATCGGCTGTGCGCACCATCTTCAAAGCGCTGGTGGCGCCGCAGGCACCCTCCAACGAGGGCTGGTTTCGGCCGCTCACCGTCATCGCGCCGAAGGGTTCGATTTTCACCGCCGAGAAACCCTCTCCGACGGGCTGGTACTACGAGGGCTCCGTGCACGCCTCCGAACTCGTATGGAAGGCTCTTGCCAAGCTCATGCCCGAGCGCTTTTCTGCCGGCTCCTATACGAGCCTTTGTGTCGTCTATATCGCCGGTAAGGATGCGGCCGGACAGCCGTTCATCCATATCGAGCCGCAGCATGGCGGCTGGGGTGCGAGCAGGGATGGTGACGGTGCCAATGCGTTGATCGCGCTGACCGATGGCGATACCTACAATTATTCCGTCGAGGTCATAGAGGCGCGCTTTCCTCTGCTTGTGCGTCGCTATGCGCTCAACGTCGAGGGAGGATCGGGCGCCGGTCGCCGCCGCGGCGGCTTCGGCGTCATCCGCGACTATGAGATCGTTGGAGACGGCGCATCGGCCTATTGCAGCTTCGGGCGAACCGATACGCCTCCCTGGGGGGTCGAATGCGGCAGGTCCGGCAGCCTCAATCTCCTGCAGGTGGAAGAGGGCGGCGGCAAGCTCAGCAATTTCCGCCGCGAGCCGCATATCGCGCTGAACCGTGGCGATCTCGTGCGGATCATCACGGGCGGCGGCGGTGGCTGGGGTGACCCGCGTGCCCGCGAGCAGGAGCGGGTCCGCCGAGACGTTGAAGACGGTTACATCACCGAGGAGGTGGCGCGCAGCCTCTATGGATATGAAGAGAGGATGGCGGGATGATCAGACTGGCGACGGATGTGGGCGGTACCTTTACCGACCTCGTCGGTTATGATGAGCGTACCGGCGAGATCTTTACCGCCAAGAGCCTGACGACCGTTCACGATCAGTCCGAGGGCGTCCTGACCGCGATCGAACTTGCCGAGAAGAAGGATGGGCTTTCGACGCGCGATGTGATCTTTTTCGCGCATGGCGGAACGACCGTCATCAATGCCATTACCGAGCGCAAGGGCGTCCGCACGGCGCTCGTGACCACGGCCGGTTTTCGCGACGTGCTGGAAATCGGCCGCGGCAACCGCCCCGACCTCTACAATCTCCAGTTCAGAAGCCCCGAACCTTTTGTGCCGCGCAGCCTTCGTTTCGAAGTGCGCGAACGCATGGACGCCAAAGGCCGGGTGCTGGCACCCATCGAACTCGGCGACATCGAGCCTATCATCCGGGAGTGCCGTGCGCGCAAGGTAGATGCGGTTGCGGTCGTTTTCCTGCACAGCTACGTCAATCCCGAGCATGAGATCGCCTGCGCGAAGGCGCTTGCCAAAGCGATGCCGGATGTCACCGTTTGCGCCAGCCACGAGGTTTCCCGTCAATGGCGGGAATATGAGCGATCCAATACGACCGTGCTCAACGCCTATGTGCAA
This sequence comes from Hyphomicrobiales bacterium, assembly GCA_900468625.1. Taxonomy (GTDB): domain Bacteria; phylum Pseudomonadota; class Alphaproteobacteria; order Rhizobiales; family Rhizobiaceae; genus Rhizobium. The sequence goes on along the minus strand of UBUL01000014.1, from coordinate 172,522 downwards.
CCGATCATCAAGCGGTACTTCGCGCGGCTGGAACGCGCCCTGACCGAGCGCGATCTCACATGCCCCTATTATGCCATGCAATCGAACGGCGGCATCTCCACCTTCGATCAAGCGCAGATGAGCCCACTGACGCTCGTCGAATCCGGCCCCGCCGGTGGCGTGGCGGGTGCCGCGAGCATCGGCAGCGTCCTTGGCGAATCGGAAGTGCTTTCGCTCGATGTCGGCGGTACGACGGCAAAATGCTCCTTGATACATGACAGCCGCCCGACGCTCGACAGCGAATACAAGCTCGAACATACCCGCATCGCCCCCGGCTATCCTGTGCAGGTGCCGGTCGTCGACATCGTTGAGATCGGCGCGGGCGGCGGTTCCATCGCCCGCATCGACGAGCGCGGCGCGCTTTGCGTCGGACCGGAAAGCGCCGGTTCGACCCCAGGCCCAGCCTGCTACGGGCGCGGCGGGACCAGGCCGACGCTTTCCGATGCGCTGCTGACGCTCGGCGTTTTCGATCCGGCAAGTTTTGCCGGCGGGCAGATGCGGCTCGACAAGGGCAAGGCTGCCGCCGCCATTGCAAGCGTTGCCGAACCGCTTGGCCTTTCGGTCGAAGATGCCGCACTCGCCATCGTCGAGATTGCCCATGCGTCGATGATCAACGCGTTGAAGCTCGTCACCGTCCAGCGTGGCCATGATCCGCGCGACGCCGCCTTCGTCATCTCCGGCGGCGCCGGACCTGCGCTTGCCGCTCGCCTCGGCCGCGATCTCGGTGTGAAAGTGACCGTCGTTCCGCCGCATCCCGGCATCTTTTCCGCTTGGGGGATGCTGGCGGCGGAGCCGCGCGCCGATTTCCGCGGCACCTGGTTCTCGCCCCTCGCGCCGGAGGCGGTCAGCGGCCTGAAGCACCGTTTCGAGGAGCTGAAGCGCGATGCGGTTGCCTATTTCGCCAAGGGGGATGCTGCGGAGATCCGCTATACCTGCCGTGTCGAGGCTCGCTATCGCGGTCAGGAGCATGGCGTGTTCGCGCTGTTCGAGCTCGATGACGATGTCGAGAGTTTCGCCGAACGGTTCCATGCGGTGCATGAGCGCGCCTATACTTTCTGCCTTCGCAACTCGCCGATGGAGATCACCATGATCCACCTGGAGGCAGTGCTTCACGGCCCGGTCATCGCCATCCCGAAACTCGATGGCACCGGGCGCTCGCTGGATGCAGCCTTCAAGGCCCGTCGCGAGGTCTATTTCGGCGGGACGGCGGGTTGGGTATCCTGTCCGGTATACGAACGCGCAAAACTGCCTTCTTTGCAGAAGATCGCCGGTCCGTTGATCGTCGAAGAGGCGACCGCGACATCGCTGGTGGTTGCCGGACAGGAGCTTGAGGTGAGCGAAGAAGGCCTGCTGCTCATCCGCGAACGCGATGGGAGCCGCGTCTGATATGGCGATAGCGATCGGTCTCGACCATATCGTCAGAAGTTACGGGCCGATGCGTGCCGTTGACGACGTGACGCTCGACATCAGGGCAGGAGAGTTCTTCACGCTGCTCGGCTCGTCCGGTTGCGGCAAGAGTTCGCTGTTGAAGCTGATCGGAGGCTTCGACAAACCCACTTCGGGCCGCGTTCTTTTTGACGGAAAGGATATGGCCGATATTTCGGCCAATCGCCGTCCGGTCAACACAGTCTTCCAGTCGCTCGGGCTCTTCCCGCACATGAACGTCGCGCAGAATGTCGGCTACGGGCTAAAGCTGCGCGGGCTCTCCGGCGCTGCGCTGAAGATCAGGGTCGAGGGTGCTCTGGATCTGGTCGAGCTTTCCGGTTTTGCGGATCGCGACGTCAACCTTCTTTCAGGCGGCCAGCGGCAGCGCGTTGCTCTTGCCCGCGCGCTCGTCATGGAGCCGGGCATCCTCCTGCTCGACGAACCTCTGACCGGGCTTGACGAACGGCTGCGCCAGCAGATGCGCAACGAATTCGGTCGGCTGCACAAACGCACCGGCGCTACCTTCATTCTCGTCACCCACAATCAGGACGAGGCGCTCAGCCTCTCCGATCGCATGGCGGTGATGCACAAGGGGCGGATCGAGCAGACCGATGTGCCGGCACGCTTCTTCGAAGCGCCGGCCAATGCTTTCGTGGCCCGTTTTATCGGCATCGATACGCTCCTCAAGCCTGAAAGAATTTCGATTTCCGGCGACACGGCCGTCGTCACGATTGCCGGGCAGCAGATGAGCGCGAGTTTTTCGGGAGCCGCACCGTCCTCAGATGCTCTCGTCGCGATCCGTCCCGACCGAATCGAGCTTATCCCGGCTTCCGTTGAAGCGGCGGAAATAATTGAACTTAGGGTTGTCGAAAGCATCTATCGCGGATTGAGCCATGACGTTACGCTCGCTTTCGCCGACAGCCAGCGTGTGGTGCTAACGACCAGCGCGGACGCAACTCCGCCCTTGCCGGGCGAAAGCGTGCGCGTGCGTCTGAAGCCGGGTGCTGCACTCTTGATTGATCGTTCCGGAATACCGGCCTTGGCTGCAGGCGATGAGTAGAACCCGAAATGGCTGAAACAAGCGAAAAATGAGGGAAGGGAATGACGCGATGAACAAGAATAACGATTTCGCCTCCTCCGCCTTGAGGAGCAATATGCAGCGCCGTGACATGCTCAAGCTGATGGGCGCGGGCGCGGCCGCGCTGTCTCTCGGTGGGCTTGGCGCAACGAGCGTCATGGCCGATGAGGCGTCGGTTGCGTTCTGGGCGACTGCGACACTCGATATCGGCGACAAGTGGCAGGAATTTGCGCGCCAGAACGGCGTTGCTCCCGAATTCACCGACAACGGCAACGACGTCGGCCCTGTGGTCGCACGCCTTGCTGCCGGCAATGCCAACGATCTCTTCGACGTCGGCGGCTTTCAGGGCGGCGCCGAACGGGAGCTTGCCAAGCAAGGGCTGATCGCCGCCTGGGACGTTTCCAAGATCCCGAATTTTGCCGGCCTCTGGCAATGGGCCAAGGACATCCCGACTTTGACCTACGAGGGCAAGCAGTACGGCATTCCGACCGTCGTCAATGCCGACTCCATCATCTATCGCCCCGACAAGCTCGGCAAGGTCGACAGCTATGGGGTCATCTTCGATCCGAAGCTCAAGGGCCGGGTTGCGATGGAAGATGCCTGGATCAACAGCGCCATCTTTACCGCCATCTATCTGAAGGAAGCAGAGAACAAGCCGATCAAGGAACCGGGTAACCTGACGGAGTCCGAGCTCGGCCTGGTCATGGAATTCCTGATCAAGCACAAGAAGGACGGCCAGTTCCGTACCTTCTGGAACGGCTGGGAACAGGGCGTGCAGCTGGTGGCGAACGAAGAAGTCGATGCCATGACCGGCTGGGAGCCGATCGTCTATGAAGGACGCAAGCGCGGGCTTCAGGTGGAGTATGCCGCACCCGTCGAAGGTTACGAAGGCTGGGGCAACAACACCGTTCTGCTCAAGGGTGCCGCAGAGCGCGGCAAGGCCGACGCTGCCCACAAATTCGTCAATGCACTGCTTGCCGGCCTCTATGGCTGCGAGCTGGGCAAGGCGCGCGGCTATCTCGTGCCATCCGACAACAACCTTGCTTATGCCAAGGCCCATCCGGACGAATACAAAGCCGACGATGTCGCCAAGCTTGCCGACCATGTGAAGGCGAAGTTCTCCGGAAAGGTCTATTGGCAGAATTGCCGGCCGGACAATTTCCAACTCTACGAAGAATGGTGGCAAAAGCTGCGCAACGCCTGACGTGACGCGATGGACCGGGGCTGGCGCACCTGTCGAAGGACGGGCCGGCCCCGAGCCGATGGGATCAACGCCGAGAAAAGGAGGATCAGACCATGAAGACACCGGTTCTATTGCTGGCTGCTCCGCTTGCGGCGATCCTCGCGCTTGGCCTTGCGCCGCTCGTCCTGGTCGTGGTCTGGAGCTTTTGTGCCTGGGATCCTGCGACCTATTGGATCAAGCCGGAGTTCAGTGTTGCAGCCTATGGCGCTATCCTGGAGGCCGGGCGCTGGAGCGTGTTCCTGTCCACCCTCGGCAAGGCGTTTCTGACATCGGCCGTTTGCCTTGCGATCGCCTATCCCACCGCCTATGCGGTGTATTTTCTGGCCGGGCGCCGGCTATCGGTTTTGCTCGCGGCCCTGCTGACCATCCCATTTTTCACCTCCTATCTCATCCGCTCCTTTTCCTGGCGGCTGCTGCTTGGCCGCACCGGCGTCATCAACACGCTTCTCCAGCAGGCCGGCATCACCGATGCGCCGCTCGACTGGCTGCTGTTCAGCGATTTTGCCGTCATCGTCGGACTAGTCGCCTCCTATCTGCCATTTGCGACCTTCCCCATCCTGCTCTCCATGCGCCGTGTCGATCCGATCGCGCTGGCGGCATCGCGCGATCTCGGCGCCGGGTTCTGGACGATGGTGCGCACCGTGCTGCTGCCGCTGACCTATTCCGGCGTCTTTGCCGGTTTCCTGTTCGTCTTCGTCATGGTTGCCGGCTCGTCGACGGAGGTGCAGATGCTCGGCGGCGCGGGCGCATCGATCGTGTCCGTGATGATCAACGACGTCATGCGGGTCGCCAATTTTCCGCTCGCTTTTGCGATTTCGACGCTCATGCTCGTCATCGTCTTCGGGCTGGTGCTGATCGGGGATGCCTTATTCGGCCTCTCCTCGCTGTTCGAGGAGCGCGGCCAATGATCGTCAGGGAAGGAACGACCCCGCGCATCGTCATCTGGACGCTGACCGTCATCGGCCTCGTCGTGATCTATGCGCCGCCGCTCTATCTGCTCGGTGTCTCGTTCAATCCGGCGCTGCAGCCGGGACTGCCGCATTTTTCGGACATTACCCCGAAATGGTATCTCTCGCTCGGCTCGGAAAGCGCGCTCGTCGCGGCGCTCGGCCAATCGATCGCCATTGCGCTTGCAACGGCCGTCATCGCGACGCTGCTGTCGCTGGGCGCGGCGCTGGCCCATCGCGAGCTCCACCGCGGACGCAGCCTATGGTTTTTGACCGTGCTGCTGCCGATGTTCGTGCCGGGTGTCATCCAGGGGTTGGCGCTTTCGACCGTCATCAGCCGCGTCGGCGTGAAAGCATCGGCCTTGACCGTCATTGCCGGCCATCTTCTATGGGCGATGCCCTTTGCCTTCATCGTCATCCTGACGAGCTTTGCCGCGGTGAAGCGGACCTACCTGATGGCGGCGGACGATCTCGGTGCCGGCCGCTTCCGGCAATTCCTCGATATCACCCTGCCATTGATCCGGCCTGGCCTCATCAGCGCCTTCATCTTTTCGTTCCTGCTGTCACTCAACGAGTTCACACGCGCCTTCTATCTGTCCGGCCGCCAGAACACGTTGCCGGTGGTGCTGTTCGGCAAGATGAATTCCGGCGCCTCGCCGACGATCTATGCGATGTCGGGCGCAATCCTCCTTATTTCCAGCGTCTGCGTAGTGGCCGTGGCACTGCGTTCGCTGCTCACGCAACGCCGAGTGAGGTGATCGATATGCGAATAGGACTGGCGAGCCGCAAATTCTGCCCGCCCTTGGACCTCCATCAACGGGAGTATAGAGGATGAAACAGGAATCGAAGCTGATGGCGTTGATCCGCGCCGGAAAGAGGCAGGAGGCGCTTGACATGGTCGAGCGGCTGAAAATGGCCGCGCAATCGCTGCCGACATCGATCAAGGTGGATCGTTCTGGTATCGTTACCTACTATAAGGGAAATTGCCGCTTTGTAAGAAACATCCAGGGCGGCTGGGATCAGGTGCCGAAGAAGAAGTAGATGGTCGCCGTACGGAATTTGGCGTCCGGGTCCGTCGGCGCCTGCGCATTCCGGCTGAAAAGGAGAAGCCCCGAGAGGCAGCATCTCCGTCAGGCGCAAGAGAGGGTGCAATGTGCCAAAGTACGCAATTCCTGTTCAGCGAACTTCCGTAAGTCACGATTGACGATGGATATTGTTCAGTGCAACAGTGGTTTCATCAAGTATTCAATATCTTTAATATGTAATAATATTATAAGATATATTATTTAGAAATATAAAATTAATATCCGAAGCCTAAGGTCTCCCAACCCGTCATCGCGCAGATGACGGGCGATTGAAGGAGACAGGACCATGTATCGTGTTTCTCAATTCAACAGGGCGCGGGAGGGGGCTGCAGCGGTCGAATTCGCTTTGATCGCGCCGCTTTTCTTCCTTCTGCTTCTCACGCTGGTTGCCTTCGGCATCTATCTCACCGCCGCTCATTCGCTGCAGCAATTGACGGCCGATGCCGCCCGCACGGCGGTCGCCGGGATATCGGCGGATGAGCGAAGCCAGCTGGTGCAGAACTTCGTCACGAATTCGACGATCAACGATGCTTTCATCAACAAGAGCAAATTGACGATAACCGTCGCCACCGACCCGGCCAACGCCAATCAGTTCACGGTCAGCGCCAGCTATGACGCGTCGGATCTTCCGATCTGGAACCTGTACACTTTCGCAATGCCGGATCAAACCATCCGCCGCTATTCGACCATTCGCCTCGGAGGTCTCTGATGAAGGGACTTTTCGGTCGGCTTGCCTGTCTGCGGGACAGGCGGGGAAACGTCGCCGTCACCACCGCACTTGCGTCTCCTCTGATCCTCTATTGCCTCGGCCTGGGGATTGATTATGGCATGATGACCCTGCAGCAGCGGCGCTTGCAGCAGCTCAGCGACATAGGCGCGATCACGGCTGCCTCCGATATCGCGAATGCTCCGGGCGCACTTCTGTCCAATCTGCAGAGCAACGGAACGACAGCGGCCGTCGCGTCGGATAGCGGTTACCTGACAACCGGCGGACTAATCACGGTCTCTGCAGCCAATCATGACCAATATGAAACCTTGGGCAGTCTGGTGCTGGGAACCTACACCGCCGACACGTCGATCGCGCCCGAAAATCGCTTTTCCACGGGGAGTTCCCCTTATGATTCCGTCAAGGTAACGCTGACGCAAAAGGCGGTGATGCCATTCGCCTCCGCCTTTGCCACTGCGCCGACCTTGAGCGCCACGGGTACCGCCTCCAGCCAGCGCGTGGCGGCATTCTCCGTCGGATCACGGCTGGCGAGCCTCAATGGCGGTATTCTCAATCAGCTCTTGGGATCTCTTCTCGGCACGCAGATTTCCCTGAAGTTGGCGGATTACCAGTCGCTCGTCAGCGCCAACGTCAACCTCCTGAGCTTCCTCAATCTGCTGGCAACCGATCTCAAGCTCACGGGCGTCAGCTATAATCAGCTGCTTGCGACTGATGTCACCTACGACAAGATTCTCGGTGCGCTCGGCAAATCGTCCAATCTTTCTCCGGCAGTTGTCGCCATCATCAACAATCTGGGCTCGGCACTCGGCACCACGAGCCTTACCGTCAAGCTGCAGGACATTCTCAATCTGGGGCCGCTGGGTACGGATGTCATCGGGACTGCGCCCAATCTGACCGCCACCACGAGCGTCATGAACCTGATCTCCGCGACCGCAATGGCTGCCAATCAGCAAAGGCAGATCGCGCTCGATCTCGGAACCTCGGTTCCCGGCGTCGCAACGGCGAAGATGACGCTTGCGATCGGCGAGATTGCCCAGCAGACGCCGGCTGCTGCCGTGGGGGCACCGGGTACCATCGTCCGCACGCCGCAGGTTCGCGCGGCGATCGAAGTGGCGGTCACCGGCCTGTCGCTGCTCGCGGGATTGAAGATCAGAGTGCCGCTTTATATCGAGATTGCGCCCGCCGAAGCCAAGCTTGCCTCGATCACCTGCGTTGGCGGCAGCACGCCGAATGCCGTCGTCGGGATAGACGCCGTGCCGGGCGTTGCGGAGATCGATCTGGGAGATGTCGATACCTCGGCCTTCGTGAATTTCGGCTCCAAGCCGCGGGTCACGCCAGCGGCCATCATCGATTCCTTGCCCTTGAAAGTGGTCGCAAGCGCTCAGGTCGACATCGCCAACATGAGCCCGACGCGGGTGAACTTTCAGCCGTCGGAAATTTCCGCCGGCACCGTCAAGACCGTATCGACCAGCACTATCCTGACATCGGCCGTCCAATCGCTCCTGAAAAATGCCAATATCAGCGCCCAGGTGCTCATCCTGACCATCGGTACGCCGAGCGCGGTTCTGGGAGCTGTCGCCAATACACTTTCCGCCGTGACGGCACCCATCGATCAGCTTCTCTACAATCTGCTCGGTCTTCTCGGCGTCGGTGTCGGACAGGCCGACATCCAGGTGACCGACGCACGCTGCAGGCAGCCCGTGCTCGTACAGTAGCGTTTGTACAATAGCGCTTGTACCGTTGCGCTTGGTCCAATGTCGATGACGTCGGCGCAAAAGGCCGGCGTGCCTGGTCCCCTGGCAGCACGCCGATTGCATTGCCGTCCGGAATACGACAATGGATGAGTACAATCATCCGGTGCGCCGCTGGATGCAGCTTGCCGGCTGAAGAGGAGAGCAGGGCCTATGGCACAGACACATCTCGGTAAATCCATCGCGCAGCTCTCGGTCCTGATTCAGTCCGGTCGCCTTGATCCGGTCGCGCTCGCCGAGGAGAGCCTCGATGCGGTCCGGACGCATAAGGATCAGGCGATCTTCACGCGGCTTTTGGAGACGCGGGCCAAGGAGGAGGCCGCGGCCTCCTCGCGGCGGCTGCGCGAGGGGCGCTCGCGCGGGCTGCTGGATGGCATTCCCGTTGCCTGGAAGGACCTGTTTGCCATTGCCGGCCTGCCGACCACGGCCGGGTCTATCGTGCTTGCGGATGCAGAGCCTGCGCAAGATGACGCCGATGTCGTCACGGCGCTGAAGGCGGCCGGCATGGTTGCCATCGGCCGGGTCAATATGACCGAATTCGCCTTTTCCGGCCTCGGCCTCAATCCGCACTACGGCACGCCGCACAATCCGCTGGCCTTCGACGTCGCGCGGATTCCTGGCGGCTCGTCTTCCGGTTCCGCCGTGGCGGTTGCCGCAGGTCTCGTGCCAGTGTCGATCGGCACCGATACCGGCGGCTCCGTGCGCATACCTTCCGCCTTCAATGGCCTTGTCGGTTACAAGGCAAGCCACGGCCGCTACAGCATGGCTGGCGTCTTTCCATTGGCGGCCAGTCTCGACTCGCTTGGTCCCTTGTGCCGCAGCGTCCAGGATGCCATCTGGGTCGATGCCGCGTTGCGCGGGCGTTTTGCGCCGGAAGCCGAGCGCGCCGAACCCGCCGGGCTTTCCATCGTGGTGCCGACGAATGTCGTCATGGATCACGCAGAGGACGGTGTCGTTACTGCCTTCGAGGTGGCGCTTGCTCGCTTAAGTGCCGCCGGCGTCAAGATACGCCGGGCCGTCTTTCCGGCTTTCGCGCGGCTCTTTGAGGTGATGGCCGAGCACGGGCCGCTGGCAACCGCCGAAGCCTTCGCGCTGCATCACCGCCGGCTGGCCGGGCCGGAGGCCGAAGCCATGGACCGGCGGGTCGTGGCGCGGCTGCGCCTTGGCGAGAAGATCAGTTTGGTCGGCTATCTGGAAACCCTCAAAGTGCGTGAGCAGCTGATCAAGCAGGCTGCCGGAATGCTTGGGCCGAACGAATTCATCGCTTATCCGACGGTTGCCCATGTCGCGCCGGCACTTGCGCCACTCGAGGCCGATGACGAACTGTTCGGGAAGGTCAACGGCAGGACGCTGCGCAATACGGCGATCGGCAATTTCTTCGATTGGTGCGGTGTGTCTCTTCCTTGCGGCGCGGGTGAAGCCGGCATGCCGGTCGGATTCCTGCTGTCGGCTCCGAAGAACCAAGACGAACGGCTGCTGGGGGCCGCGCTGGCGCTCGAGGAAATCGTCGCCGGATAAAGCAATTCCAGGAAAAGTTGCGCCAGCGGTTTTTCGTCCGGGATTGCGTGAAAACAAAGAGATAGAGCG
>UBUL01000014.1:0-162600 GCA_900468625.1 Hyphomicrobiales bacterium | reverse complement strand
CAGAGATTCCGTGAAAAACTGAACCGCTCGAGGGGCCTTCAACCGCTTGAGGCATATTTACGTCAGGTATGGGCCGACGCGTTCCGCCACGGATGCCACGTCCTCCATCCGCATGCCTGCGACGTTAATTCTTCCGGAGTCCGGCATGTAGATGCCACGCTCGGCCTGGAGCTGCCGGACATTTTCAGGAGAGATCGGCAGAACGGAAAACATGCCCTCCTGGGAGCCGATACCGGCAAGCTCGGGACGGAAGCGGGCAAAGGCTTCGGCGGCAGCCCGGCGGATCTCGGCCATGCGGATGCGCATTTCGCCGAGTTCATCGACCCAGGCCGGGCGACGGGACGGATCCTGGAGGATTGCCGCGACAATGGCTGCCCCATGCGCCGGCGGCATGGAGTAGCTCGCGCGGGCGTGACTTGCCAGATTGCCGATACCTTTGTCGAGTGATGCCTGGATATCTCCGAGCAGGTAGACCGCGCCCGTGCGTTCCCGATAGAGCGAGAAGGATTTGGAGCAAGAGACGGCGACCATGACCTCACCGACCGCTTCGATGATCGTCATCATTCCGGCCGCGTCTTCAATGGGGCCGCGCCCGAGGCCCTGATAGGCGTTGTCAAAGAGCGGCAGCAATCCTTTGGCAGCGATGACGGCGGCAATGTCCTGCCAGGTCTGCGGCGAAAGTCCGGCGCCTGTCGGATTATGGCAGCTTGTTTGCAAAAGAACCGCATCGCCGGGCGCGGCATTCTGCAAACTCGTCAGCATCTCGTCGACAAGGACGATCTGCTTGCCGATGTCGAAGAAGCGATAGGTTCCCATCTGAAGACCGACGGCGGCAAAGATCGCCTGATGATTGACCCATGTCGGCGTGCCGATCCAGATCTTCCGCCGCTTGTCGCGGGCAAGCAGCTCCGCAGCCAGGCGCAGGGCGCCGGTGCCGCCCGGAGTCTGAATTCCGGAAATCAGCCTGCCGCCATGATGCTCTCCGAAGACTTCGAGCGCCAGCGTCCGCAGGAAGGCGGGATCGCCCTCGGGGCCGATATAGGATTTGGACTCTTGCGTTTCCCAGAGATAGTGCTCCGCCGCCTTGACCACTCTCATGACCGGAGTGCGTCCCATTTCGTCGCGATAAACGCCAACCCCGAGATCGACCTTTCCAGATCGCGGATCGGCGGCGAACTTGGCGATCAATTCCAGCAGAGGGTCCGGCCTTTGTTCAGCCAGGCTGTCAAAAAACGCTGTCTTGCTCATTTGCTCCTCCCTGCACTCATTGAGGCCATTCCTCCAGAACCCGCTGGAATTCGGTCAACCAGGCATTCGTCTGGTGGCCGTCCAGTGAGCGGTGGTCGATCGTGAGCGACACATAGGCCATCGGGCGGATCTGGATCGTATCGACCCCACCCACCTCCCGCACCACGACGCGCTTCTCAAGCTTGCCGATGCCGAGAATGGCCGACTGCGGCTGGTTTATGATGATGGGTGAAGCAAGCAGCGAGCCGGAAACCCCGTGATTGGAGATCGTGAATGTCCCGCCCTTCAGCTCTTCGTTCCTGAGGGCATTGGATCGCGCCCTGTTCGTCAGATCCTGCAGCCGGGCGGCGATCGGCTCAAGCGAGAGGGTCTGCGCCTGACGGATGACCGGAGCGACCAGACCTTTGTCGGCCAATGCGATCCCAATGCCAATATTGATGTCCTCGAATATCTCGAGACTGTCTTCATGCCACCGGCTGTTGACCTCCGGTACGGCCTTCATGGCTGCGACGGACGCAGCCACGAAATAGGCCGTGTAGGACAAGATTATGCCTTCGGCCTTCATACGGTCCTTGTGGCTTTCGCGGTGGCGCATGATCGCGGTGAAATCCGCCTCGAAGACTGCCGTGACCTGAGGTGCCGTCGCTAAGGATTGGGCCATGTGCCGTGCGACCGAAAGCCGCATGGCCGAATGGGGTATCGTCCTTGATCTGCCTTCAACCGGCGGTGCCGGCAAAGGCTCGGTGGATGGCACCCGCTGCGATGCGGGAGCGGATGGGTGTGATTTGCTCATCTCCAGGGCATGATCCATGTCGGCCCGCGTCACACGCCCACCCCTGCCGCTGCCTTTCAGGTTAGCCGGATCGAGCCCATATTCCTTGGCGGCCTTGCGGACGGCGGGCGAATAATAGCTGGAAACCGCGGCAGGCGCGGTCGAGGCTGGCTCTCTCTGCAAGGGGCTGGCAGGTGCTTCCATGGCAAGGCCCGCTTCGACGTTTAGTCGCCCCAGGATCGCCCCAGGTGCGGCGTCATCGCCATCCGACATGGCGATTTCGCTGAGGATGCCGTCGCAAGGTGCCGATATCTCCTGGGTCACCTTGTCGGTTTCCAGTTCGACAAGCGCATCGCCTTCCCGAACGTGGTCCCCGATTTGTTTCAGCCAGTTGCGGACAACCGCTCTCGTGCCTTCCTGTTCGATCGGCGCTGTAATTTCGATCGTGTTCGTCATCGCTAGAACTCCAGGATTTCAGCAATGCGCTTGGCGATCCGTTCGGTGGAGGGGACGGCCCAATCGAGGAGGATCGGGTTATGCGGGCTCGGAATATCTGGCATGGTAAGCCGTGAAACCGGCGCGTCGAGATCCGTGAAGGCCTTGTCTGCGATCACGGCTGAAATCTCGGCGCCGAAACCGGCTGCTTCGAGGTCTTCGTGGACGATGAGGCAGCGATGCGTCTTGGCGACCGAAGCGAGCACGGCCTCCCGATCCCAAGGCATCAGCGTGCGAAGATCGATGATATCGGCGGAAAAGCCTTCGGCCGCTTCCTCGCATCGGTGCACCATGGCGCCCCAGGTGACGATGGTGATGTCGCTACCGGTCCGCGTTAGTCTTGCCTTACCGAATGGCAGCGCGAAATCGTCGCCGGGATAGGGGCGCCGTGCCCAGGCATGATCGAGCATTGCCCTGTGCTCGAAGAAGATGACCGGGTCGTTGCCGCGCAATGAGGTGCGCAGCAGGCCGACGGCATCCTCGGCATTCGAGGGAACGGCAACCTTCCAGCCGGGCTGGTGCACGAAGGCTACTTCATTGGTCTGGCTGTGCCAGGGATCGCCGCATTTGAAGAAGCCGCCGGGCATGCGCACGACGATGGGAGCCGCAAACCGGTTGTTGGTGCGCCAGCGAATAGTGCCGCAATCGTTCAGCTGTTCGGTCGCCGGCTCTGCATATTTCCGGAACTGGATTTCAGGGACAGGAACGAGCCCCGCCAGCGCCATGCCGACGGCGCGGCCGATAATTCCCTCTTCGGACAATGACGTATCGAAAATGCGCTCATTGCCGAATTTTTCCTGCAGGCCGAGGGTCACGGCATGGACCCCGCCCTTGGGACCGATATCCTCGCCGAACATGACGACGCGTTCATTGATCGCCATCTCATGTTCGAGCGTCCTGCGGATCGCCGTGACCATGTTGATGCGGGGGCCCGACATCTCGGGCTCGTCCGTTGCCGCCGGCGGCACATATCCGGAGGGATGCTGGCCGCCCATCGCCTGCATGTCGCCGTCGAAGAACACATGGCGGGTAACGGTGGATGGGTCTGCAACCGGTCTGCCTTCGGCTCGCGCGCACGCGCTTTCTGCCGCCTCTCGTGCTTCGCTCTCGCAGGCGTCCCACTCCTCCATGGTCATCACGGCGGGGACGAGGAAGTCCTTGAGGCGCGGCAAGGGATCTCGTGCCCATTCGCGCCTCACGGTTTCCTCGCTCTTATAGGTCTGCGTGTCCTGAAAACTGTGGCCTTCGAGGCGCGGAACCGTCAGCCGTAAGAGAGCGGGTTTGCGCTCACGGCGGACGAATGAGACTGCGTCGTGCACAAGATTTGCCGCCTCGGCGGGGCTGCTGCCGTCGCCATCGAATATTGCAAGATTTCTCCAGCTTGCAAGATTGGCTGCGATATTGCCGCCGGGCGTCTGCGCCGTCGAGGGAACGGAGATGCCGAAGCCGTTATCCTCGATGTAGAAGAGCATCGGCAATGCTTGCGTCGTTGCGGCGGTCACCGCTGCCCAAAATCCGTTCGAGGCGACGGAGCCATCGCCTCCAAGGACGACGGCGATATCTCGCGTATACTCTTCGCGCCCCAATGTGGTGGCATAATATTTCATCGCCTGCGCCCAGCCGGCCGTCGGCGTATATTGGGCTCCCACGCCGCCGCACATGGGCAGGGCCGAGGCGCCGGAGCGGTTCGGATAGTTGAAGACGACACCGATGTCGCGCCCGTCGGAATAGCCGCCGGCGCGGCCCATGGCCGAGCCGAGAGCATCGGCCGGATCGACGTCGAGCGAGAGCAGCAGAGGCCGAGAGCGATAATAGCCGCAGGCTGCATCGTGCAAGCCTGTCAGCTGCGTGCCGAGAAGGATTTGCGCCATGTCGTGGCCGCGCGCCGAAAACTGATAGAGGACCTTCTTTTCCGGAACGAGGCGCTTTTCCTCCATCTCGTCGAGGGCTCGGGAGAGGTGGACGAGATAGGCAACCCGACGCCAGTCGATGCGATGGTCTGGCGAGTTTCGCTCATGGTTCTTCAAAGCTAGCTGGGCCATGTGATCCTCCTCCATATGGCCTCATAATTCTAATTCAGAACACCCGCGTTATTCCTTTCAATTTCGCATGGTTTTGCCTAATATTTGAAATGCTCATTTCACAAGCATTAGGTTTTTGAATGGAAGATTTCGATCTCGATCACGTCGACCGAGCGATCCTCCGGGTGCTGCAGGAGGAGGGGGATATCGCCCAAGCCGCGCTCGCCGAAAAGGTCGGTGCGTCGCCCGCCTCCTGCTGGCGAAGGATCAAGGCACTGGAGAGCGCCGGCGTGCTCGGCAGGACGGTTCGTCTCGTCAATCCCGACAAGATCGGCAAGGGCCTCAATGTCTTCTGCCAGGTCAAAATGAAGACCCACGATCCCGCGACGCGGCGCGATTTCGAACAGTTCATCGCGAGCTATCGCGAAGTGCTCGAATGCTATTCCATGTCGGGAGAATGGGATTATCTCATCCGCGCGGTTGTTGCCGATGTCAGGGAATATGAAGGGCTTTTAATGCGCGGTATCCTGACACACGAAGCGGTGTTGAGTTCGTCGTCGCACTTCTCGTTGAAATGCGTGAAATACACGACGGCATTGCCGACGAGTGTCGCGCGATAGGGGCCTCCGGCCGCACTCGAGCGGAGTGGTACTGGGCAGCCGGATCGGTCGAAAAATAGTCGCGGGCAATATAGGTTTCCACCATTCCGCCGGACAGGTCAGCAGGAGAAGCGGGTTCCATTGTGAAAGCGCAGCCATCTGCCTGACATGAAAAGCGGCGTTGGCAAGACCGTACATGGAGCAGAACCTGAAAAGAAACTGCCGCAATTCGTCGGTCGCATTTGCCTGAGCGATCTCGGACAGGCAATGAGATTGGCATGATCCGTATTCGGCGCAGGCATTATTTCGTATAGATTTCTCTCGAGTTTGCGGCAATATTCCCTCATCTGCCTTTAACATTGATAGTATAGTCAGAGACGGACAGACAGGTCGAAGAGGGCGCGTGCAGATGAAAGCCGTATTGTCGACTGAGAAGGAACAGGCTCCGCCTGCATCGCCTAAGAAAATCCTCTACATCCAGCCGGGAACGAGTTCGTTTGCCGGCATCGAAAGAGTCGTCGACACCATATGCTCCGCTCTATCCGATAAGTATGCGGCCGATTTCGATATCGATGTCCTCTACACGTCCGAACACAAGAACCGGCCGGATGGAACACAGAGCTACAATACGATCGACAGGATCGTGCACAACAGACGGGAACTCATGTCCGTCTTGCGCGATGTCATCGGGGCAAGGGACTACGATCTGGTCGTTGTTCCTCAGATCGAGCCGACGGTGATCTGCATGATCGCCTGCATCGGCATCCGGCGGAATTTCGCCATGCACCTGCACGGCAATCCGCGGCTGGAGCCAAGCCATCTGAAAGCCAAGATACTGTTCTTCCTGATGAGGATCTATTTCATCAGGCAGCTGACCTATGTGTTCGGCACGTCGCCACGGCAGCTCGAGTCCTTCAAGGCGATGTTCAGAAGCAATGTCCGGCAATATTGGCTGCCCAATCCCGTTAGAAGGTTTGACCCCCTCCATAAGAAGCCCGAAGGGGAGGGCGGCTGCGTGACATTCGTGAACGTCGGTCGTTTCTCTTTCCAGAAAGGGCAGGATATTCTGCTCAAGGCATTTGCGGAGGCTTACAAGCTTCGCGCTAATATCAGGCTGAAGGTGGTGGGGTATGGGGCAGGCGAGGCGGAACTGCGCGAACAGATCGCGGATTTGAACCTCGAAGACGTGGTGAGCGTCGAACACCATCCCGACAATCCTTCGCCGGCGCTGGCGGCGAGCGATGTCTATGTGTCGACATCACGCTGGGAGGGCTGGTCGCTGGCGATATGCGAGGCCTTGCGGTTCGGCTTGCCGGTCATTTCGACCGATTGCGAATTTGGCCCGAGCGACATATTGGTCGACAGACGCCTCGGCCTTCTCGTCCCGATCGCCGGAGGCGAGGAACTCGTCAGGGCGATGCTTTATTATTGCGACAATCTCCACGACGAGCGCGCGCATGCCGAATTTCGTCAAAACTTCATAGACATCTACGATGCCGAGCGGGTCGTGG
Source organism: Hyphomicrobiales bacterium (assembly GCA_900468625.1). Lineage (GTDB taxonomy): Bacteria > Pseudomonadota > Alphaproteobacteria > Rhizobiales > Rhizobiaceae > Rhizobium. The sequence continues at coordinate 155,954 of UBUL01000014.1, read as the reverse complement.
ACGTTCACGCCGATGCGTTGCGCATAGCCTCTATGGGACCCGCGCCGCTGATTGCCTGAAAGATGGTGTCCTTGAGCGACCCGGCACCGGCCGGGTTTTCAAGGGATCATCCATAGATCCGCATGTAGTCCACCCGCATGTAGGTCTGGCGATCCTGCGGCTGCAGAGGATCGGGAAAGGGCACGTCCGAGCGCAGCGCAAGCGTCAGCAACGGCCAAAAAACATCGCCCTGCGCATCCATTTCCGCCGAGCGTCCGAGCGTCCAGTCGACAGGCTCGCCCGTCTTGGGATCGAGGATCTGCTTGCGTTCGAAATAGAAGCGGCAGCGCGCACCCTCGATAAGCAGGCCATAGCGGAAATAGCCCGTTGTAATATCCACATCCGTGGGAACGCCGACCCCTTCGTGATGCTCGCCCGGCTTGCCCCACTCATGCAGATAGGCGCCATAGAGATCATGCTCCCAGCCCTTCTGCTCGACCACGTCGAGCTCGATGCTCGTTGTGGGAAACAGAATGCTTCTGCCATTCATCAGCCAGAAGGCCGGAAAGCTCAAGGGATGAGCCGGAAACCACATCCGCGCCTCGAAGTAGCCTTGTCGCCAGCCCTTCAGGATCGTGCCGTCCGGCCTGGCCGTCTGAATGTTGCCCGATATCCATTGATATTCAGGCAGATTGTTGCCGTAGTAATTGGGAACCTGCATGGGGCGCCCAATATATTGCGCCGAGATCTGCAGTGCCTTGCCGTTGCTAGCGGACGGGTCGTCCACGATCGCGTAAGGATCGAACCCTTCCTCGCCGCCGAAGCGGCTGAAGGCCGATCTGCCGTAAAAGCCGCTGTCGAAGGTTGTCGCCTTGGCTCCTGCATGCCAGATCGCCTGATCAAGCGCTGTAAAGTTTTCCTCGAAGACGATCGCGCGGCCTGCTGTCGGATCCGGTGATGCTTGCGCCGCCGGATGGCGGTTTGCAAGCAGGAAACCGCCGGCTGCTGCAAGCGATGCAGTGCCTATCAGCACCTTGCGCCGGGATGTCAGGCTTCGCATCGCTGCTTCTCCTCGGTCGAATGGATCGCTCCCGTCAGTTCGAGCTACGCGGCGGCCGCGTTCTTCGAGCCGGCTGCAAGAGCGCTGCCATAAATATCCAACGTTTCATGGGCGACGCGGTTGATCGTCAAACGGTCGATATGCACTTGGCTCTTGTCTTTCCACTCCTGCAGTCGATGAGGTTCTTCAAGCAGGTTACAGAGCGCGGCGGCCAAGGCGGGCGGATCGTGCGGCGGCACCAATATTCCGGCTGCCCCATATTCCAATAGCTGCGGGATCCCGTCCACATTGCTGCCGATGACGGCGCATCCCGCCTCGCGGGCCTCGGAGAGAACCAGCGGCGCGGGATCGGCATGCGACGGCAATACGAAAATATCCGCAGCCGCCATCCAGGGGAATGGATCCTGCTTGGCTCCCAGGAAGGCGATGGCCGAAGCGCACTCCATCTTCGCGACCATTTCCATGTAGCTGTCATGGAACGGCCCCTCTCCGACGATGAAAAGTCTGGCTTCGGGGTGCTTTGCATGAGCCAGGCGAAAGGCCTCGAAGAGATCGGGCAGGCCTTTTCTTGGATGCAGGCCGCCGACAAAAAGGATGCTGGGAGACGGCAGGTCGGCCGGTGTTCTGCTACGGCTTTCGGAGCGAACGGAGCCGATCGTGCCGTTGAGGACCACACAGAGCTTTGATGGCGGTATCCCGCGCTTGAGCATGGAAGCCCGCACGGCCTCGCTGACTGCAATGACGCGGTTCCCGAGGCCCATCAAGATCGCGCTCTTCTCGAATTCATTGTGAACGGTGGTAATGAGCGGAGTGCCCGACAGTCGGCAAATCGGCCACGCCAGAACCGCACTGGTCATCATATGGGCGTGGACGATATCGGGCTGCCAGGCATGGACATGCTTGCGCAAGGCAAAGGACGACTTCAACAGATTGACCGGCTTTCGCTGATGGTCGATCATCGCTGTCGCGACATTGTTCTCATGCAGCAGGGGATCGAAATCACCGCCACCGCTTGCAATGCAGACGTCATGGCCCAATTGCGCCTGCGCGCACGCCAGATCGACTGCCGCATGGACATGTCCATTCAGCCTGTTCGTGTGGTTCAATATATGCAAAATCCGCATAAAATGCACCTTATATAAGTGTGATAAATATAAACACGATATATCGAGGATGCTGGCACAGTATGCTTTAGCTCCTTCGGCATGGCAATCATAAAAGTCTCCGCAATTCCGCTGTGAAACTCATTGATTGCGCGACCAATTTCCAATTTATATTCGGTGGATTTTAGGAATACTTATGTTTCCGACTTCGTCCTCAGCGCCGCTTCTGCCTCCACTGTCGAGGCGCGCGCGGTGGGCTGATAGTTGAAAGCGCCCTGGCGCCCCAAGGATTCAAGGCCGAAAGCCTGGAGTTGTTGCATTGCTTGCGCAGCATGGCCGGCAGCGCCCTTGCTATAGATCGGATAGGCTTCCCCGAGTATGTCGCTGCCTTCCAATTTGAGATCGCCCTGGAAAAGCCCGTTGGCACGAGCGTGATCCCTGAAGTCGTTTTCGGCGCGTTCAATCGAGCAGCCGATCTGGTCGCCGATGACCTCGACTGTGAAATAATCGCGGTCATCGACTTTGCCGTAGAAATCGGAATACATCGTGAGGCGTTTCCAGGCGCCCTGATGCGAAAAATTGTAGATGATCGATTGCGAGAAGCCGCGTTCGCCGGAAAAGCTGAAATAGAGGGAGATGAGCGTGATCGTCTCAAGCTTCCGGCCTGAATCGAGGCCGCACAGCTTTTCCGCTACGTGGATGGGGATGGTCGAGATAACACGATGCGAAGCCACGACCCTGTCCTGCAATTGCAGGTGAAGCTGGTCGTGAACCTTGCGGATCGTCCGCATGTCCGCCGCTAACTGAAATTCCGCGCCGCGCCGTTCCAATCGTTCGGCCGCAGCCCGGTAAAGGAACTGAAAGCCTTCCTTCGGACGCGCCATTTGCCGATTGGCCGGCCCAGGTTGGGTGCGCCTCAGTGCCCGCGCTATCAGATTTCTCAAGGACGCGTGTTCGCTGATCCAGAGCATCCGCTTACGGGCAAGATCGATGTCTATTGCCTCGGTCGCGGCTCCATAGAAGCGCTTCATATAGGATTCCAGGCCGGAGCGATGCAGCAGGCGGCTCCCGATCCAATAGCGGGCGAATTCTTTCGCATTGCGCATCTTTCGCTGGAAGAGACGCGCGAAAATGACCGAGGAGAAAATTCGCAGCACTTCCGCGACGCCGGCGCTGAAAATGTCGTCGCGCACCGAAATCGGATAAGCAGTGATCATTCCCTGAGGGTTCAGTCGCGCCCATGTCGGTTCGATGGGAACATAGAGAGGCAGCAATTCCGGAAAATGGGCAAGCAGCGGCGAATCGTCCTGAAAGATGAGGCTGCCGATATCGAACGTATATCCTGCGTGCGACCAGTCGATGTGATTGCCGCCGACATGGTCGTACGCATCGACGATCAGGACGCGCTGATAGCCCTGCTTCTGGAGCACTGAGGCGGAGACCAGTCCGGAGATGCCTGCCCCCAGGACGATGGCATCAAATCTCTCCACCTCGGCGATGACATCGTTGGCGGCATAATGACCCGCATCATTCATGGAACGGTCCCCTGCTGCGGCTTCTTATAAGGAGATTAAAATTTTTGCTTACTGAAAGTTTCAGTCGAAAACTGTCGAAAATTCACTTCGTTTATAGTGTATCACAAATCTGTGTAAGGGCTATATGGAACAAAAATTCGAGTGAATTCTCAATCTATATTTTAATTTTACTTGATATCGCGGCGCTTGTGTAGTTACATCAAGAATGGATCGGCCTGTCTTCTGGATGAGTGTCGGGTTTGATTGTGAATAAATTGTGCCCGTGTAGATTATTACTATTTCGTTGAACGCCGGGGAGGTTATCTCGTGCTACGGCCAAGCCTCGACGATCTCTACAGGAATATTGGCGAAATCGACCTGATTTCCACCGATGTATTCGACACGCTGCTGTTGCGCCGCGGGAAGTCGCAGCGCTCGCGTATTGCCGCAGGCGAGGCGCGGTTTGCCCGTCTCCTGAAAGAACGGGGACTGCTCTTCGAGGTTGGCGAACTCGTCAAATGCCGCCTTCTTGCGCAGAAGTTCGCCTATCGGGCACTCAACATGGGCGACGGTGTCGGGGAGGTGAGGCTGAGTGATATCATCGGCTGGCAGCTCAATTTGCTTGGCTTGCCGGACGATCTCGTAAGCGAGCGCATTGCCATAGAACTCTCCGTCGAGAAGACGGCTCTTCGCGCCAATGCCTGGCTCGCCGCGCTGTTGAGGCAGTTCCGGCAGGCCGGAGCGCGTATCGTCGCCGTCAGCGATACCGCGCTTTCAGCTGCCGAGCTCGGCGAGCTGATCCATCATTTCCATGGCCCAGGTCTGATCGACGGCATCTATTCAAGCGCCGACGCCCAGGCGAGCAAGCGTTATGGCGGATTGTTCAGCGCCGTCCTCAAGAATGAATCCGTCGCTCCGTCTCGCGTCCTGCACATAGGCGATGACGAAACGGCGGATTTTCGGATGCCGGCCTCGATGGGCTTGCGGACGCTTCACCTGCCGAAGAGCCAGCTGGAACGTTACGCTTCGCGCCTGGATGGAGCACGGACCGAGGCGTTCAGTAAACTCGGAAAGCAGCTCAGGCGAGGCGGCCGGCCGCCGTCCGCGTTGAGCGATAAAGTCCTGTTCGGCCGCGACGTCTTCGGGCCGATCGTCGCGGAGTTCTGCCTTTATATCTGGCTCTACGCCGCGCAGGCCGGGCTTGGTCACGACACGGCGCTGCTTTTCTGCGCGCGGGGCGGCATAGGCATCCGGGAGGCGTTCGAGAGCATGTTGCGGACGCTCGGCCTGCCGCTCGATGTCAAGCGAGAGAATATTCTGATTTCGAGGCTGGTCGCGGCGCGCTCTGCGGTCATGGTCAGAAGTCCTGCCGTGCTCGACGAGCTTGGACGTGAATTCCAGGGCGGAAGTTTCGCGGATGTCGCCCGCGCCCTGGGCGGGCGCAGCTATGAATTGCCTGACACCTGGCGCCATATATTCGATCCCGCGCGGTTCTTTGCGCTTCTCGAGACGGATGCCGGCGGTGCCGTCCTTGAAGATATTCGCACGCAGAACGAACTGTTCACCCGCCATCTGGAACAGGTATCGGCAGGGGCGCAGCGCATCGTTCTTTGCGATACCGGCCTTTATGGCAGCACCCAGCGCTTGTTGGCGGCCGGCTTTCCGCAGCAGCGCTTCGAGACGATCCAGTTTGCCCGTTGCAACTACAAGGGCCTGAGCGAGGATCATTTCCCTAGGGTCGCCGGCCTCGTGGTCGAGCAGAACCTTTACGACCCGTTCAAGACGGAAACGGTCATTCTGCGATACTGGCAGATCATCGAGAGCTTGTTCGAGCCGGCTCTGCCTTCCGTTCGTCATTTCAGCGAGACCATCGACGGTGCCGTCATCGCCAATTCGGGTGATATTCGGTTCGGCGCCGTAAACCCCGCGGCCGAAAGCCCGCTTCTGTCGGGAGCGCTGCAATATATCGAACATGTCGAGAGCGGAGCCCAAGTCCTGCGGGATGCCGATCGTGCATGGCTGCGCCTTAAACAGGCGATCATCAATCCGAGCCCGAGTGACGTTATCGCGCTCGGGGTCGGCGCACGTTCCGTGGATTTCGGCCGGTCCGACGTTGTGCAGGTGCTCAATCATCCGCAGAAAGTCGCTCTGGCCGCAAAGCTGATGTCGGTGAAATCCCATCTTTGGCGCGAGGGCGCCATTGCCCGGGACTTTCCCCGCTTCAAGCCGCCGCTGCTCGCCGCGCTGGAAATGGCGCATGTGTTGCGAGGGGTTTCGGCCCGGTTGTATCGCTGAACAACGGAGTTTGCCAAGGACATGTACATGAGTGACGCGACGCTTGGCGATCATGGCTTCTTTGGAGGCGCTGGCGGCCCCGGCCTGAAAGCCGGACCGGATCCAAGACAAACGGAGCATTAGGGTCGGCATGCTTGCGTTCAAAGCCTTCAAGGGAGCCGGCTGGCTCGTCGTTTCACGCTTCGTCGGCCGTCTCGTCGATTTCTGTACGCTCCTGCTCTTCGCCCGTATTTTGACGCCTGCCGATTTCGGTCTGGCGGCGCTGGCAATGTCGCTTGTCGTGGTCGTGGATACGGTGCTGGAAGTGCCGGTGACGCAGGCGATGGTCCGGCTCGATGTGATCGACAAAAGCCACCTGGACACGGGCTTTACGCTGAGTGTCGTGAGAAGCGGGCTGATTGCGCTCATCGTTCTGGCTGCCGCATGGCCCTTCTCGCTGATCAACCACAATCCGCAACTCACGCCGCTGGTTGCCGTTCTGGCGATCGGGCCGATTGCCAGGGGTTTCTATAGTCCGGCGATGGTGCATTTCGCCCGCCAGCTCGGTTTTCGCCAAACGTTCCTGCTGGAGTTCAGCGGAAAGCTGTGCGCCTTCGCCATTGCGATGATCACGGTCTTTTCCGGAGGAAGCTACTGGGCAATTGCAGCAAATTTCGTGACGAATTCGGTGGCAGCTGTGGTGGTTTCCTACCTGCTTGCACCCTACCGCCCATCATTCTCGCTGCGGCGCCTTTCCGATTTTGCCGGCTTCGTCGGCTGGTTCAGTTCCGCACAATTGATTTCGGCATTGAATTGGCAGTTCGATCGCTTTCTCATCGGTGCGACCACCGACAGCACCATGCTCGGGCGCTATGCCGTTGCCAGCGACGTATCGGTGGTTCCGACGCAAAGTCTCATCGGTCCAGCCTTGCAACCGGTCATGGCTGCATTCTCGCTTATAACTTCGGATCAGCAGCGAATGCGTCTTGCCTTTCTCAAAGCCGCTCGGTTCGCGATGCTTATTTCCGTGCCTGCTTGTGTCGGGATATTTCTGACGGCAGATCTGGTGACGGATCTGCTTCTCGGCGGAAAATGGAAGGATGCTGCTCCTCTGCTCAGCCTTTTATCCCTGTCCGTGATCCCGATACCTTATTTTCAGACCTTGTATTCGGTTAGTCTTGCGCTTGATCGTCCGCGTGTTCTCTTCAGGCTGAACGGCATCGATCTATGTCTGCGGATCGTGCTGATCTCGATCGGCTTCTATCTCTTTTCGATCACCGGCGTCAGCGCCGCAAGAGTGGTCCTTTCAACCATCATGTTTGCATTCTATCTCCACGAGGTGCGGCGGCAACTGGAGCTTGGAATGTGGACGCAGCTGAAGAATCTCTGGAAAATCGGCTTTGCCGCCATTGTCATGGTCTTATGGGTCGTCATGCTGCGCCATGAGCTTGGCGGTCGATCCTTGAACCATGTTTTCGAGCTCGCCTTCGTCGCGGGAACCGGTGCGGCAGCCTATGTCGGTACGCTGCTCGCGCTTGGCATGCGCCTGATCGCCGGCCAAGGGCGGTTCGAGTTGGCCGACCGCCGTTGATCCTGCGACCGTCCTGCGCGTCAAGGATGGCGTATTCGTTACATCAGCGCCTGTATCAGCCCGACGGTCGAACGGTTGCCGCCGTTCAGCCGGTAAGCGAGCCCGCGGCGGGCGTTCCGGTTCGGCAATACCATCGTAAGCAGGCAAAACGCCGCGATCGTTCCCTTGGTCTTCAAGGAGTAATGCTGCCGCCAGAGTTTTCGCAGCAGCGAAAGAAGGAACTTGATCGAAGGGCGTTTGCCTTCCGCAATCGCCAGATAGAAATTGCGTTCGAGATAGTAATAGGCCTCATCCGGCTGAATGAGCGCATCCGCGCGTCCGGTCGGCTTTAGAATTCGGCGCAGGTGCTCCATCCTCATGACAAATCGGCGCAGTTCCTCGCGCAACGAGGCGGGATCGACGGGTCGTCCCAGTCCCGAAAAATTGCGGCCGTGGATGCGGTAGCGCCCGAGCCTTTGCGGCAGGCTGACTATATCGCCCATGAAAGGGGCAACGAAGAGCAGCAGTCCATCAATTGCCGGATCGTAGTCCATTTCTCTCAGATATTCGCAGACGTCACGCCGGAAGACGTTTCCGGACGTCGGAGGGCTGGTGTAAACGCCCGTATGCAGCACGCTGTCTGCAATGACGTGGCGGTCTCTAAATCCTTCTACGGTTGTTCCCGCGCCAAGGACGTTCCCGCCATGATCGATCCGCGTCAGCGAGAATTGAAGTTTGGCAACGCCATCGTCCAATTCCGGCAGGATCGTCGCAAGGGAGCCCGGCGCCAGCTCGTCATCCGCATCGAGAAACAGCACGAAAGGTGCTTGCGTCCGCTCCAGGCCGTAAAGGCCGGCTGCCCTCTGACCGCTGTTTTCAATGCGATAGGCCGTCACGCCCTCGCGTTGGATGACGTCCCATGACGCGTCGGTGGAACCATCGTCTATGACGACGAGTTCGCATTCGTCGCAACCTTGCGAAACGACGCTGCGGATCGCGTTCGCCACATAGGCTTCATAGTTCCAGCAAGTGATGACGACAGCAATCCTGGGAGCTTTCATTTCACCCTACCTGCCTCTCTCTCGCCCGGATTTATCCCACTGAAACGCGCATCTTGAAGCGGGTTCCATCTGACCTCCAGCTTCGTTTGACGCACGTCACGCCTTTGCCAGATCGATGACCGTGCCGATGACATTGGCGCCGGCGCGCCGCAATTGCAGCAGCGCATCGTTCACCTGATCCGTCGTCGTCCTGCCGGCGCACGCGATCACCACCACCGCATCGGCGTGAACCGACAATGCCACCGCATCCGACGAGGTGCTGACGGGAGGCAGTGCCAGGAGCACGTCTCCTCTGGCTCTCGCCGCTTCCACGATCCGTCCTGCTCTCTTGTCGCGGAAATCGACATAAAGATTTGTCAGCACATTGGTGGAGTGGATCGCAAACCGCGCAACGCCTTGTTCGTCTTTGCGTCCGTTGCCGAGGATCACCTGCTCGGGCCGCATATCGTCGACGAGAGCATCCGCCAACGATGTCATCAACAGGCTGTCCGTTTCGCGATTGCTCTGATTGTCCTGGCTTGCCTCGTCATAAAAGAGGGTGACATGCCGCCCGCTTCGATTGAGGAATTGCGCGAGGTTGACGCTCGTCTTCGGGATTCCCTGGCCCGGCTCCCATCCGGTAATCGCGATGATGAGTCCTCGCTCGTTTCGGATGTTCGAGCATGCGATCTCGATGGATGTCCTGAGATTGCGAATGGCCAGGGCATAGGCGCTGCCAGGCTGATTGACGGCAAGGGAGGATCTTCTCCTATAGGAGCCGCGTAAGGTGCTCGCCCGGCCGGCCGGATCCGGAAGGCTTCCGAGGCAGGATATCCCCGTATCACGCGCCAGATCCTTCGCATTGCGGACCTTGCGATCGAAGGCGATGTTGAGGACGATGATCGAAAAACCGAAAAGCACGCCGAGAATGCCGCCCAAAACGGTAATCAAGGTTGCGCGAGGTCCCGACGGACTTAGCGGCACCAGTGCAGCGCCGATAATTCTTGCGTCGCCGTCGGGCGTTGGAATGGCGGGCAAGGCTCCCTGTTTCATAGCGTCGGTCGCGGCGGCGACCTGAGCCGCCAGCGCGTCAAGCCGCCATTGAAGCACCTCGGTTCCCGCCCGGGCCATCTCGTCCTTGAAGCTGACGGCCTGCAGGATATAGGCGGAGACGGTCGCGTTTGCGATGCGCGCGGCAAGCGTCGGATCGGAGGAAGAATAACTGATTTCGATGACGTATGACTGGCCGACGCGGCGGGCATCCAGATGCTGCGTGAAATTCGAAAACGCTGCCTGGTGTGCATCGACGGCGGGCGCATTCGTCCGAGCCGCGCCGGTCGGGGTACCGGGACGAGGCGCCTTTTCCGTTTCCGGCCAGCCTATGGCAGACCATACATAATTTACCGCGCGCATCGCATTGCCGATGACAAAGCCGCTTATGCTCGGCGGTTGCGGCCCAAGCTCCGGTTTGTCTCCGAGATTAAGGCTGCTGAAGACGGCCGAGAGCAGACGTTCGGAACGGATGATCTGAAGTTCGCCGTCTGCCCGGTTGAGGTCGAAGTTCTGGGCGTCCTGGCTTGAAGTCAGCGTCAGGTGTCGCGGTTCCAGCAGCACGGTTGCCGTTGCCGTATAGGTGCGTGGCAACGAATGGGCGTAGGCTGCCGCCAGGCCGACGCCGACTGCCGTGCAGAGGATGAGTTTCATCTTGTGCTGCAGAGCGAGCATGCTCAACGATCGCAGGAGCGCGACCGGGCCTTCGCTGGTCTTGTCGGCAGGAAGTTCGTCCAGCCGCCAAAGCCGAGACGAGCGTTCCAGTAGAGACGGGGCGTTTTGCGTCATCTAGTCCTCACCTCCGACTTGAGTTGCCTCGCATTGCTTCTCGCCTGCAATCCTGCCGCCCGCTCGGGCTGGAGGCGTCCGCAAAGGAGATCTTTGATTGCGATCAGATTGCCTCTTGCGCGTCCCCATCTGTCTACGAATGGTTCCGGCCAGACGGCCCGCGAGAAGTTCATGGCCATGTTGCAGAAGATGTGATTGGCGACCATCGGTCCGGTCATCGTCCCCTTGCGCAGCATATAGATGGGATTGATCACCTGCGAATAGCCGAAGCGGTCCCCGCTGACGCGGCCGCTCTTGACACCCATGTGGACCCCGAAAGCTTCCGCGCATTTGACGAAACGGCCGCCCCGTTTGGCGAGGGCTGCAGCAAAGTCGCGATCCTCCAGCCAGCCATAAAGGACGAGACGCTCGTCAAAACGCGTCTCGCCGATGGCCTCGGCCCGGAAAGCCATGTTGCATCCATAAGGGCTGTAGGGTTCGATCCAGGTCCAGTCGCTTGTCGGAGCGGCTTCGACAAGGCGCAATGCCTCCTCGAAGCCGATTCCCGCGCCGCCGGCCCCATCGGCAAGCACGCGGCCGGTGAAGCCGGCGATCTGATTGTCATCGCGGAACGCTCTTGCCGCCGCGGCCAGCCAATTCGCGTCCGCCAGGAAATCATCGTCGAAAAAGGCGATGATCTCGCAGTCCTCGGGGATGTTCAGCAGCGCGGTATTTCGTTGCGTCGTCAGGCCGCCGGGGCCGGTCACCACCGTCACTTCGGGATGACCGATGAGATTGCCGGCATCCGCAACGTCGATGCAGGAAACGATGACGGTTTTCGGCTTCAGCGTCTGCGTGGCGAGCAGGTGACGCACCGTAGCGCTTGCGGTCGCCGGCCGTCCTCGCGTAGCAACGATGACCGCGACATGCGGGGTGCTTACCCCGGAGGGCTTGTAGGTTTTCGGCCGCGCGATAGGCTGCACAAGCAGCTCCATATAACCGGCTGCCGTCTGCGACCAGGAGAAATTCTTGATCTGGTCGTATCCTCGCCCCATGAGGTCGATACGCATCCCCGGAGATTCCTTCAGGGTGCGGATTTGCCGAACCCAGGCGGCCGGGTCGGTCGGCGAGGCAAGCAGGGCGGCATCGCCGCAGACTTCCGGTATGCTTGCACAATAGGAAGCGACGACAGGGCAGCCGCGCGCCATCGCCTCTACGATCGGCAGGCCGAAGCCTTCCGTCAGCGATGGAAAGGCAAGGCACAGCGCTCTTTCGAGCAGGTAAGCCAGGTCATGGTCCGAGACACGCCCTATCATATGGACGTTCGATCTTTCCTTGAGTGCGCCGGGGACGAAAATTCCTGCATCGCCGCCGGCAATCACGATATCGATGCCCATTTCATCAAGCCCCGGAGCGGCATCGACAAGCAAGGCAAGGTTCTTGTGCCGCGCCTTGGATCCGAGTGCCAGGATGAACTGGCGATCGCATCGCCCGAAGGTCTCGGTGACGAAGCTCGGTGCAATCTGCGCAAGCGCCGGATCCCAGCTAAAGGCGTGTTCGTGACCGTTGGGAAGAACGGCGATGTCTTCGATCCGGATCGGCAGATGCCTGGTGATCTGGCGCGCCGCAGCATGCGATACGGTTACGATACGGGCCGAACGCTTCACGAGAAGCGGCTGCAGCGTTTGATAGACTATCCGGAAAGCCCGGCTATAGCTGTCCGGAGTTGTAAAGACATTGGCATCGTGGATGCATACGATCTGATCGGCTTTGGTTGCGGGTGCCGTGTTGCAAAGGTTGAGGAGTCGGCCATGCCATTGGGCCGGCAAGGTGATCTGTTCCCACGGATGGCCGGATAGGGCTCCAGATTGCATCAGCGGCATATGGCTGAGCCCCGGGTCCGAGGTCCCAGGAGGGGCAATGATCGCCGCCCGGTCGTCGGCGGCAGCAAGTGCCGTATTGAGCGCGCGCACCACATTCGACGCGTAGCGCTGCACGCCCGTTGGGTTCTGACCGAGGAAGCGGCCGTTGACCGCAAAAAGGGCGCCAGCGCTCATATGGTTACTGCTCCTATCGGGCGGCCAGTGCGGATATGGTGGTGCCTGCTGCGCTCCGGCAGCGCCGATGCCAATCCGGCGAGCATGCAGAAGAACAGACCCTGATCGATGACGGGACTGACCAGCATGTCGCCGACCAGAAGGCCGAAGCAGCCGTTGCAGGCGGCCAGACGCGCATCCGCGCCAAGGCTGCCCGGAATTCCGCGCTTCCTGATCAGCGCTCCGAAGGCGAACAGCAGATAGAAAATCGTGCCGGCGATGCCGACATTTGCAAGAAGCGCGAGGGCAAAGCTGGAGGTGCGAGCGGTACCAAGGCCGACACCTACGCCCATGGTATCGAAGACGTTCTGGATCGCGGCCATATTCCAGGAACCACGCTCGATGGCGGAGTCGGACGTGGATTTGCCGAGCGCTATGATGTTGATGTAATTATATACGACCTTCGACATATCAGGGTCTATCGCGATCAGCAGCGCCGCCGCGGTCGCAATCGTCGGTACGAACACGATCGCCAGGGTACTGGTGCGGCGGGCGTTCTTATGACCTCCGACGGCAATGGCGGTCATATAGAGGATCAAACCCATTGCGGGTGCACCGACCAGCCCGGTTGAAGATGTGGACATCACAACCAAGACAAGGGATGTGATGGCGATAAAGCCGGTAAGGTAGGGACGGCGACCACAGAGCCAAAGCGTGCCGGTGAAGGCAAACACACCGAGAGTTGAGCGCGCAAAGGAAGAGGCTTCGGTAAATGATCCAACGATGCGTTTGACGCCCGCAACCTGATCGTCGGTGTGCAGCACATACTGCGCATTCCGCATGAAAGCGAGCATGCCTTGTGTGCCAGTGGAGTAGGTGGCGACATCAAGCAATGCAAAGGCGGTATTGGCAACGGCATAGGCAAGAAGCCCCGCTAGAACCGCGTTGAAGCCGCGCCAATTCGAAGCAACTGCAACCGTCAAGGCATAGCAAAGAAGGTTGCCGACCATGTAGACACTTTGCGTGAGATTGCTCGAAACCGGAACAAGCGGAACCGTCGATCGGCTGTCGTCAAAGATCGTCGTTCCGAGCGGTACGATCTGCGTGATGCCCGACAGAAGCCGCGGTGCAAAATATGCGCTCAATACGCCATAGACAACAAGGAGAGCAAACCAGAAGCCGGGCTCACCAAATTGCAACGCGTGCAGAAATTCGCGCGTCGCGCGCTCCCGCGTCATGACACCCAATAGAAGGAAGCCCAGCATGACATGGCCGGGCTGAATATTTGCGGCCCCGACAAACATTGCCGCTGCCGATCCGAATACCGCTGCCACCGCCAGAGCTATGACGGTCGCACCATTGCCGAGGAGCAGGCAAAAAAGCCCGCATAGAATGGCAGCGATCCCGATCGGCTCGATACTCATGGCAGAGCCTCGCGGTGGCCGGATCGCGGCCTTATATGGCTGCGGTCGGGAGGAAGCCAAGATGAAGGATCGCGGGAGCGAGGCGGCAAACTCGCCGCATCGCTGGCCCCCGCATGTATTTGGGCTGATGCCATGGGTGACTACTCTGCAAGAACGAGAAGCGAGTAGCCGCCGAGGATTCGCACCGCCAAATCCGGATGAATGGAATAAAGCAGCCTGCGCGGCAGCCGCATCAATGTGCTGCTGAGGGCCTGGTTGGGTAGTTCCAGGCGGCTTGCGGTGTAGGTGTAGTCGATGACGGAGTAGCCGCAGTCCCGCAGGGTAGCGAGCGCCGTGTCCTTGAAGAAATAATGCAGATGCCCGACATTGTTGCGCAAATTCGCAATCGGCCAAGCGCGCAGAACCGACTGCACCGAAAGGTCGAGCGGGATATGGAAGATCTTGTAGCGCCCGCAAGAGCGCAGCCCCTTTATGAAGGAAATATAGTCTTCGACGTGCTCTATCACATCCGCAATGACGACGACGTCAAACGAACTGTTCTTTTCCTCAAGTATGTTGCTCAGTTGAAAGGAAACGCGACTGGTTTCCTTCGTCTTTGCTCTTTGATAGGCGTGGGGAGAAACCTCATAGCCTGTAAAATGCGCCGTTGGAAAGGAGCGCGACAGATTGAGGAGGATTTCGCCCGTGCCGCAGCCGACTTCGCAAAGGCTGCTGAAGTTCAGCCGATTTTTGCGAATGATCGCTTCGATCTGACGGGCCTTCCACGGAGAATCCTCCTCGTGCCACGTCGGGTTCAGTTCAGCATACTGGTCGGTGAGATAGATATCGTGCAAAGCTAACCGTTCCCTGCCAAGAGTTCATACCTGCAGTTTATATACCTGCCGTCGGATGCCGCGGAGGTTCCGGGGATCAATATTGGGTCATTCCGATCGCCGCGGCTTACGAAATGGAAAGCCTGCGCAGTCTGTAGTGAAATGCATTCGAGGCAGCTTGATCAGTAGCTGCCTCGCGAGGACAAGACCGCCGGAATGGTCTTGGCCATGATCACGATGTCGCCCCACAGGCTCTGTTCGGCAACGTAGCGCACATCGAGCGCGACGCGCGTATCGTAGCTGGTGTCGCTGCGTCCGCTGACCTGCCAAAGGCCTGTCAGACCGGGTCGGACACGGATATAGTCGGCAAAATGCGCGCCGTAGAGCTCGGCTTCGCCGGTGACGATCGGACGCGGCCCGACAAGGCTCATTTCTCCCCGGATCACGTTCAAAAGCTGGGGAATTTCGTCGACGCTGTTCTTGCGCAGCAGCTTGCCGAATTGGGTTACGCGGGGGTCGTCCTTCAGTTTCCGCGTCGCGTTCCACTCCGCCCTGAGGGAAGGATTGGCATCGAGATGCCGAGCCAGAACCTCATCCCCATTTTTGACCATCGTTCTGAATTTGAGGCAGGGAAACAGGACCCCGTTCCTGCCGACGCGCCGATGCGAATGAAAGATCGGCCGCCCCTGCGTTACAAGGAGAATTGCCACCACCATGACAATCATCGGCGCCAATACAACCAGTGCCCCTCCAGCCAAGACGGCATCAATGCAACGCTTGGTGGTATTGGAAGGCATGCTTTTTGCGTTTGTCCGTCGGAAGGACGTGCCGCCGTGTCGACGCGCCCGCAGATCGCCCAGTGAATCGAGCTCACTCCTAACGTTTATTTCCCTCATCAGCTTGCTCCGCATTCGGAAGAAACAAAGAAATGTCGTCAGCGATGTTTAGAAAGGCGCTGTCCCACGCCGAATTCGAATGTAGTTTCAGGTTAACAAATAATAAATAAATTGACAATGTCTTTGTTGCTCTGCAATATATATGCGTTATTTATGACAAATCCGAGTTATTACACAACTTATTTATGCATATATAAGTCTAGATAATGGTCCGTGTTGGAACATATATTTAGTGGATCGGATGTTAATCGGAACATAAGTTCGTATCATTTAGTAAGTACTTGTTGGCAGGGAGCTTGGCGATGGCAAATGCGACCGGACGGCCCACGGAGCCTTTGGTTTTGAGTAAGGAAGAACGGGATTATCTGGAGCTACAAGTGCATCGGCGTCGGACGGCAACGCGCTCTATGGCGGAGCGATGTCAGATCATCCTTCGCTGTGCTGATGGCATGACCAGCAAGGCCGTGGCGGCGGAGCTCGGAGTCCACGAAAACACCGTCGGCAAGTGGCGCCGGCGCTTCTTGAGAAGCCGCATAGACGGGCTTCTCGACGAGGAGCGCCCCGGAAGGCCGCGTAGGATCGATGATGAACAGATTGCGGCGGTGATCGCCCGCACGCTGCAGTCCACGCCCGAAGACGCCACGCATTGGTCGATCCGTTCGATGGCTGCGACGACAGGATTTTCGCATACGACAATTCGACGCATCTGGGCCGCGTTCGGTCTCCAACCCCATCGCATGCAGACGTTCAAGCCGTCGAGCGATCCGCTTTTTCTCGATAAAGTCTGCGATATTGTTGGACTTTACATGTCTCCGCCGAACCGCGCATTAGCGTTGAGCGTCAACGAGCGGGGTCTTCCTCGCGAGTTCGAGGAGGGGCGATCCGTCGCACCGTCGAATCCGTCCGCGGCTGAAGGCCAGCCCCATTCCTCTCCCTGGCAGGGTACGGTCTCGCTCGTCGGTGCCCTTGATATCGTCTGCGGTTTTGTTTCCGACAGATACCAGAAGCAGCACGGCGCCGCGGAATTTCTGGATTTTCTGAAACAGAGCGATGCGAGCGTTCCCCCTGAACTCGATATTCATATCATCTTGGACAATCGCGACGTACAAAAGAGCCCATTGGTTCAGGCCTGGTTGGGGCATCGCCCCCGCTATCACATACATTTTACTCCGTCACCGGTTTTCTGGCTGCGCCAGGTCGAGAGCTGGTTCGGCGAAATGAGCCGCAGGCAGGCGCAGCCTGGCGCCCGCGTCTCGGCAAGTCAGCTGGAAGCCGATATGCGGACTTTCATCGAGCGCCATAATGAGAACATCAAGCCATATAAATGGCTGAGTTCCGACAATGTTCATCCCTCCTGGCGTACGTTCCGGCAGAAAGATGCGGGAGATCCCGGATCGCGGATCCTGGGTGCATCGGGAAACCGGGGATAAATCGGCATAACTCCAGACTATACATTCAATACAGTCGAATAACTGTCTTGTTCATGGGGTACTTCATGCGTGTCGCAATCATACATTATTGGTTGGTTGGAATGCGTGGAGGGGAAAAGGTTCTCGAGGCCCTCTGCAGGATGTATCCGGGCGCGGACATCTTCACGCATGTCTACGATCCCTTGGTTGTCTCCGACGTCATAAAAAAGCATAGGGTATATACGACCTTCATAGATCGGCTTCCCTATGCGAAGCGAATGTATAAGAAATATCTTCCTTTGATGCCCATGGCGCTCGAGCAGGTGAACCTGAACGAATACGATCTCGTCATCAGCAGTGAATCAGGACCGGCCAAGGGGATAATACCCAATTCGACGGCGCTGCATGTGTGTTATTGCCATTCGCCGATGAGGTACATCTGGAACATGTATAATAGTTATTACGACAGTTCCGGTCTCATGACGCGCCTGATGATGCCGCCGCTTGCCCATTATCTAAGAACATGGGATGTCGCGACCGCCAATCGCGTGGATGACTTTGCTGCAAATTCGATCACGGTTGCCCGGCGTATCAAGAGCTACTACCGGCGGGATGCGGAAGTCATTCACCCGCCGGTCGATACGTCCGCATTTCACCCGGTGCCCCAGGCGGAAATCAGCGATCATTATCTCATGGTCGGCGAACTCGTCGGCTACAAGCGACCCGACCTTGCAGTGGAGGCGTTCAATCGAATGAAGATGAAGCTTGTCGTCATCGGCGGCGGCGAGATGCTCGAACGATTGCGGAAAATGGCGGGGCCGACGGTGACGATAATGGGGCCGCAGCCGTTTCGTGTCCTGCAGGAGCAATATGCACGCTGCAAGGCGCTGATTTTTCCGGGTGAAGAGGACTTCGGGATCGTGCCTGTTGAGGCGATGGCGAGCGGCCGGCCCGTTATTGCCTTCAATCGCGGCGGCGCGACCGAAACGGTTGTTGCCGAAAAGACGGGAGTGTTCTTCGATACACAGACGGTAGACGCCCTGATCGAGGCAGTCGAGCATCTCGAGCGCATGGATCTGCGTCCGGGCGATGCCGTCGCGCGTGCGGCGGAATTCAGAACCGAAATCTTCATGAGAAAGTTTGCATCGTTCGTCAACAGATCGACCGGTGAGCAGCCCAAGGTCGTTCATGGCTAGGGTGTTGCCGCAAAGGCGGCATCAGCGAGACACCTCTATCGTCGAGCAGGAGTGGTAGGCCATGGAGCCGAACAGGTCAGTGTGCAGTGGAATGGGCCGCGACAATATGGCTCAGAAAAATCATCGGCGTTCCGGGTATCGGCTGCTTGCCCTGGGTACGATCGCCCTGGCTTCCATGCTGGGCATGTCGAGCGCCTATGCGGATGATTATGTTCTCGGCCCTCAGGACAAGCTGCGCATACGCGTATACGAATGGCGGCCGATGACCGGCTCCGCGGTGGAGTGGGAGCCGTTGACCGGCGAGTTTGTCATCTCTGCTTCCGGTAACCTGTCGCTTCCCATCATAGGGATCGTGCCGGCGGCCGGCATGACTTCGGAGCAAGTGGCCGAAAGCATCGGCGAACGGCTGAAGACGCAGGTCGGCATGCAAAAGCGTCCCAATGCATCGGTGGAAGTGGCGCAATACCGGCCGTTCTTCCTGACCGGACTGGTGGCGAAGCCGGGGCGTTATGACTATAGCCCCGGCCTTACCGTCGTCCAGGCCCTCAGTATGGCCGGAGGCACGTTCGGGGTCACCGACCCGACGCTTGTCGGCCTGCAGCGGGAGGCTCTGGTCGCCCGGGGCGACCTTCGTTCTTTGGATGTCGAGCGGCTCAGCCTTCTGGCGCGGCAGGCGCGTCTGGATGCGGTCATCGACAACAGACCCTCGATCAGCTTCCCGTCGGAGATCATGCAGCGCGCAGACGATCCGCTCATCTCCCGCATGATGCATGAGGAGCAGGATTTGTTCGATACGCGCGAGCGCTCCCTGCGCACCGAGATCGACGCGCTGAACCAGGCAAAGCTGCTTGCCAGCAATCAGATCGAGGCACTCACCTCCAAGGCCACCTCGCTCGCCAAGCAGATAGAGCTCGCCAACAAGGATGTCGGTACGGTCAACAAGCTGATTTCGCAGGGACTGACCGTGTCGTCGCGTGAGCTCAACGCCAACCAGAACCTGGCGCAGCTAGAAAGCCAGAACCTTGACGTGGCACTCGCCAATCTCAAGGCGCGACAGGACATTGCAAAGGCGGATGGCGATATTGCCGATGTCAGCAATCGCTATCGTACGCAGGCACTGACAGAAGCTGCGGATGTGCGCGATCGTCTCGCGGCCAACAGGGAAAAGGCAGCGACGACACAGGCCTTGCTCGACAATATTCAAGCGCGCGCTCCGGCTGCTGCGGCAAGTGTGGCAAGCGAGGATCCGCGACGGACGCTCAAGACGACGATCGATCGCGTGGTCGACGGTACGCTGCACAGCATGGCCGCAAGCGACAATGATCCGGTCGCGCCGGGGGATGTCATTCGCGTGGAAGATGCGAAGCCGCAAGCGCTGACGCAGACGACGGACAGCGGCAGGCCCCCGGCTTTGTCTCCTTGACCGGGAGATGGTTTCCTGCGGATTCGGGCAATTCCACGAGCCACCCAGGCAGGAGATGCCTTACGGAGGGTTTTCGCATCAAGCGCGTATCGCGCGTAGCGGTTGTTCGCCTAAAGGTAGCGACATAGATCCAAATGACAGTCCTTCTTGGAAAATTGGGCGTATAACTGCATAAGTCAGGAATATTCGACTTGTCCCCGAGGCGCAGATCACGGATACTATTGCTCGGTATTGTTCTTGATTGAAGATGAACTACTCGGAGCTAGGCGTTTGATGGCTTGGGGTCTCATTGTCTCATTCGTCGTCGGGGCCTTATGCGCCCTGAGGGTACCAATTCTGCTTTTTACGATAATCGTCCTGATTGTGATGGCCGGTTACGCATTCGCCAATATCGGCTCGGGGAGCTCTGGGCTCGACATCGCCCTATGGTCCTTCATTCTGGCTGCCGTGCTCGAGGCAGGTTATATTTTTCCCCGCCTGCTGCTTTACATCATCTACGTGAAAGTGCTGGGGCGGGATATTGGCAGGTCAAAGTCCAAGAACGGTTCGGATCTCTTTGCCGGCAACCTGTTTCAAGCCCATTCGGACGGAAGACTTTCCCCGAAGGCCGAGCGCGCAAGCGTAGACAAAGCTCGCCCGGGAATACAGGACTGATAGGAAGATCGGTCGGATCGTCCCGCGCGTTCGTTTCCGCGTAGCGCAAATCGGGTGTCAATCAGGATTCAGGCGCTATAATTTTATCCTGTTCTTCGCTTCTGAGTTTCCGAGAAACATACCAGCCATCCCACTGCGAAAACTGCGGAAACACCCGCTTGTATCCCTTGTTCTCCAGAAGCGTTTGGATCGCCGCTTCGGTCTTGGGATTGTTCTCCACGGAAATGAGCTGAAATTCGCGGCTGAAACTATAGGCGGAAAGTATATCCAGCTCGCTCCCTTCCGTGTCTATCGAAAGGTAGTCGATGACGGCTGGTGCATCATAGGTATCGAGCAGATCGTCCAGCGATATGGTTTCGACCCTGATCTGTCTTCCCTGACTGCGAACGGCGGAAAAATGGTCTCCTTGGGAGAAATCGGCAATGGTGCTCAATTCCGGGTCGGTCTCATCCGTGGCAATGAAATTGACCGTCGCGCCGGAACTCGACGACACGCATCGATGCTCGATGGAGGCGGACCTGTTGGCGGCCAGGTCCGAGTGCCAGATCGGATTGGGCTCGGCGAGGATGCCATGCCAGCCGAACTTCTTTTCGAGGAGCCAGCTGTTGCTGTTCTTCAAGCCATTGGTCGAGCCGAATTCCACGAAAAATCCGTCTCTTTTCTCCGCCAGCTCAAAACATACCCAGAGATCCTGCATGATCTGGGCGTGCGACCAGCTTCGCCTGGCCAGGCAGTAGCCGATAAACCTGGCGTTTTCGTCCAGTATGATGTCGGATATTTCAGCCCTGTTAAGGCGAATGGCGTTGAAGATAATTCTCTGTAAGCTTCTATTCTTATGAAATCTGCCAAAAGCAGACGATAGTCCAGACAATATGAATTTCTTGGCGTCAAACATCTTGGCTATCCAGATATTTCGATAGTTCAAATTAGCGCATCATTCACGCCTTACCAATCGATATTTGCAGTGTCGGGCGTCCGCACTTCTTCCTCCTCAATCTTCGGTCGTGAGGCCCGCTGGCACGATCTTCGCCGGCTTGGCAAATGCTCCGTTTGATCCGACCGCCAAACCGGCGAAACCCTTTCAACCGCAAAACATCGGGCATGGAACGAAACACCGCCGGTATTGTTCTCACATGAGAAAATTGTCGCGATGAGCTTCCCGCGGGAGGATGCCTTGCCGATTACGGTAGACAGCATGACACTGGATCCGAACTGGCTCGATATTGCCGTGCGTCTGCTACTGGTGGTCACCGCCGGCGCCATGATCGGCATCAATCGCGAGGTGGGCGGACATGCGGCCGGGTTCCGGACGACGATTCTGGTGGGACTTGCCGCCTGCTTGTCAATGATCCAGGCCAATCTCCTGCTGTCCACCTTGGGTAAGGCACAGCAATCATTTGCCTCGATGGATGTGCTGCGCTTTCCGCTCGGCGTGCTGACCGGGGTGGGTTTCATCGGCGGCGGCGCCATCCTTAAACGCGGTGATCTGGTCACCGGTGTGACGACAGCGGCGACCCTATGGATCATGACGGCCATCGGCCTGTGCATCGGCGGCGGCCAGCTGATCGTGGGTTCGCTCGGTGCCGTTATCGCCTTTGTCGTGCTATCCCCTTTCAAACAGTTCGACCGGCTGATGTCGCACCGGCAAAAGGCTCGTTTCGTGATCGAACTTCCCGGCGACGCCGATATCGCCACTGGCATGCAGACAGCGCTTGAGCCGCATGGATATGTCTTCTCATTTATCGGCAAGGTAGCCGCCCCTGACGAGACCATGTCGCATATCACTTACGATGTGCGCTGGAAGCACTCCGGCCGTGATGGCGGCGCTGCGCAGCTGCTCGCCTCCCTGCAGGAACACCACAAGATCGTTTCCTTCGAGATGCTGACAGTGGGCTCGTAGCCATCGGCATCAAGACCGGAACATTCGCCGGCGGCAGCGGTTTGTCTCATATCAAGTATGAGACAGGGAGAAAACGATGATTGAGACCAAGAATGCCAAAGCGGCACGGGATTCTCCGGATCGCGGCGATATCCGCACCCTTCAAGCCCTCGATCAAGCCGCCGGCGGTTCAGGAGATATCGCGCCGGAGAATGGAACTGACGACGCGCGCTGCGAAGATTCGTCCGAATGCGACGTGCAGCGCCAGCAGATGGCCCAGGAGATCCATTTCAGGATATCCCATCCGCGAACAGTCTCTCGACCGGGCGAAGCTGGTAGAGAGGGGATGGCCGCGGATCACAGTGAAGGCGATCAAGCCACGAAGCAGGAGAGAACGGACGCGGAAATTCGCGCAGAGATCGAAGGCTGGTTGAAGGCCGATCAGCTGCTTGATGAGGCGAACATTTTCGTCAGTGTCAGTCGTGGACGCGTCATTATCGAAGGCTCCGTCGAAAATCACGAAGCCAAGCAGCGTGCCGAGGCAATTTCCCGGCAGGCGCGCGGCATTATCGGGCATGACAGCAATCTTGCTGTCCGCAAGTCGCCATAGACCGGGCCTGCGAGATGCGAACGCTGTTGCTCGTCATCTTCGGTCTGATGATCGCCTCCATCCTGGGGATTGTCGTGATCAAGCCGTTTACGTCGAGTAATGGTCGAGACCCCGGCGCCGTCACGCACGGCCCTATTCAGCAGCCGGAGCCGAAGCCCTGACGATAGTCTCATTTGCTCGGTTGCTGATTGTTGGGTTGTTCCGGCGGCGTCTCGCCCGGTTTGATGATCGGGGTATTGCCGACATCCGGAGCAGGCTTTTCCATCTTGCTGTCGCCGACGGCCGGGGGCTTGAGTACGCCGCCGCAATCCGACAGCTTTTTGCCGGGATCGTCCGGTGCGGGGGCTGCTTGCCCATTGTCAGTCGGCTTGTTCTCCGTCTGCCGATTTGTGTCGGCCGCCCTGCAGCGGTCGCTACCCGGCTGTTGCTGTGCCGATGCGAGGTTCGACGCCATGACCGCCGCTATGGCCGCTGTCAGCAAGACGCGACCGCATTTTGCCAGTATCTCGCCACTCGAATGACCCCGCCGATCAGACCTGGGTCGAAATGATGGTGTCGATGCCGATGGAACCTTCGACGACACCGCGTTCGCGATATTCCTTGCCATTGTCCACCTCGATGACTGTATAGAGTTTCTCGTTGCGGAAGACGCTTGCCATTCTGGTCGTCTTGTCCTCCGCGGGGGCGGCGCCGATGTCCATGAAATCCAGCTCCGTTTCGGCCGCGACGATGCGTGCGTCGCCCGCGGTTCGAGCAGCAACGAGGATTTCGCCACGAGATCTGGCGTCCAGCCAGTTGGGATCATCTTCGGCCGCGACCGGAACCAAACGGTAGAGCTTCAACGCCTCGTCCATCTTTCCACCTCCTTGAACGTTGGAAAGGCACAGATCGGATGGGTAGGAAGCTCGACTGCCGTTTCGTTGGCTATGGAGAGAAAGCGGAAAAATCTCCATATTCTTCAGCGCCATCGCGTCCGCTTGGCACGATCTGTTACCTCATGAGCTAACGTGCCGTGGCGCGCAATGTTCCGATTCAAGCCGATTGGACGGAGAATGCGACGAAATGGAACTATCTCCAGCTATTCCGGTTAGGCCAACACCAGGGTTAAAACGAACGGAGGCCTAAAATGGCATCCCCGGAACCAAAGAAGCCACTTTCGGCGACAGAGGCTCGCCAGGGAGTACGTGGCACCCATCTATCCACGCTCCTCATCATCGCGCTGGTTCTGGCCGCAATCGTATGGGCCGGTGTTGAAATGTGGAGCCGCCATATCGAACCGGATAAATCTCAAAGCCCGGGGCCGGCTATCAGCTCCTCCTCCGGGCAGCCGCAGGGCGGCACGATCGACAATATCCCGCCTGCCGGCCAATCTGCGCAGCCCGCACCGACCGATCGCACGGACAACAATCAGCGTGGCATAAAGAGTACGCCGGCCCAGCCGAGCCGCGACGGAACGCAGAATTAGGCGATCTCCCTGGCAAAAGGCATGATCGATGATCGTACAGTGGGTCGGGTGCGCGCGGGCGAGTGGCACAGCGGTGCCTGCTTGCGGTCCTTATCCGACGCGGCGGCCGTCGGGGACCTGGTTCTTCTCGGTGTCTCGTGCATCATCCTCGGATCGGGGCGTTTCGGCGGCCTTCGGTCGAAACCTTGCAAGTATCTCCTCGCCGTCGGCGGATGCCCGGGTTCGTTCCATGATCTCGCGCTCCTTGGCCGCCTGTTCCCAATGATGCTGGCTGCATCCCCAAGGCCGGCCGGCGGCCTCCCAAATGGCATAAGCCCGCCTGCTGATCCACTCGAACCGCTCATCCGTCATTTTTTCCTCCTTCGTGGCCGTTTCGAACCGCGGGTGAGGGGCAAGGTTCCCGCGCGGAACAATAATGGCACTGACGGGTTGCACCATATGTTCCGAACTTCACAAACTCATGAATCCATGACAGTAAAAGGAGGATCGAATGGCTTTGACGTTGATCAGCAAAGCCTTTGCTGAAAACGAGCCGATACCGGACAGATACGCGCTGGATGGCGAGAATATGTTCCCGCCGCTCGCCTGGGGCGGCGCTCCCGAAAAGACCCAAAGTTTCGCTTTTATCATCGAGGATCCGGACGCGCCGAGCGGCACGTTTTGCCATTGCGGCATCGCCAATATTCCCGCGCAATGGGGCGGCCTGGCCGAAGGCGTAGATACAATGCAGGAGCAGGCACTGCGCTTTTATAAGAACGATTTCGGCAACGCGCGCTATGACGGTCCGAAGCCACCGAGCGGAGATCCTCCCCATCGCTATATTTTTCGGCTGGCCGCCCTCGACGTGCCGAGGGTCACGCTTCCTGAAGCCATCGGAGCCGAAGCGATGTGGCAGAAGGTGAAGAAACACATGCTGGCGGAGGCGAGCCTCACCGGCACCTATCAATCGTAGGTCGAGATCTGCAAGCGGACGCGATCGGCGCATCTCGACGCCGACCGCGTCGATACGAGTTGAACGGGTGCCGAAATCCGGCGTCCCTGGGATTGCTGCAATGAGCAGGAAAGACCGAGGTGACATGGACAAGGACAAGCCGCGCATGTTCTCAGCCCAGGATGTTCGTCAAGGCGAGATCATCCTGAAGCGGCGGTGGCAGCGCTTGATCTTCATCGGCGGGCTTGTGGCAGCAGTGCTCGTGATCCTGCTGGTGCGGTTTGCCGGATAGACGAGAGGTCGCAGCAAGGACTACGAGCATAGCTGTTTCAGCACAATACACGCCTGATGTTTCGGCCGATATGGAGCCCGGGACCACGTCTATCGCTTCCATCGCCAATCCCCGACTTCGGGCATGTCCTCACCGTAACGCCGGACATAGTCGTGATGCTTGATAAGCTTCGCCTTTAACTCGTGTCTGACGTCGGGAACCTTTTCCGCGAGGCCGGGCACGCGGTCGATCGCTTCAAGCGCGAGATGATAGCGGTCGAGTTCGTTCAGCACGGTCATGTCGAAGGGGGTTGTCGTCGTACCCTCCTCGATGAACCCGCGTACATGAATGTTGTCGTGGTTGGTTCGTCTGTAGGTCAGCCGGTGGATCAGATAGGGATAGCCGTGATAGGCGAAGATCACCGGCTTGTCCTTGGTGAAGATCTGATCGAAGGTTTGATGATCGAGACCGTGCGGATGCTGGTTCGGGTCCTGCAGAGCCAGAAGATCGACCACGTTGACCGTCCGGATCTTGAGATCTGGGATTGCCTCATGCAGCAGCATGACGGCGGCAAGCGTCTCCATGGTCGGAACGTCGCCGGCGCAGGCCATGACGACATCGGGGGCGATCGTATTATCTTCGTAGCTTGCCCAATCCCAGACGCCGGCGCCCGCCTTACAATGGGCGATCGCCTCGTCCATTGTGAGCCACTGCGATTCCGGCTGCTTGCCGGCAACGATGACGTTGATCCGGTCATAGGTTCTGAGGCAATGATCGCCGACCCATAACAGCGTGTTGGCGTCTGGCGGCAGATAGATGCGCACGATATCGGCCTTCTTGTTGGCGACGAGATCGACGAAGCCGGGATCCTGATGGGAGAAGCCGTTGTGATCCTGCCGCCAGACATGCGATGTCAAGAGATAGTTCAGCGACGAGATCGGCTTGCGCCATGGCAGTTCGCGCGAGACCTTCAGCCATTTGGCGTGCTGGTTGAACATGGAATCGATGATGTGGATAAAGGCCTCGTAGCACGAGAAAAGCCCGTGCCTGCCGGTAAGCAGGTAGCCTTCCAGCCAGCCCTGGCACAGATGCTCGCTCAAGACCTCCATGACCCGGCCATCCCGAGCCAGGTGGACATCGTAATCTTCGATCGCCTCCATCCAGACCCGATCCGTGACATCGAAGACGCTGCCGAGCCGGTTCGATTCCGTCTCGTCGGGACCGAAGATGCGGAAATTCTGCTTGACATCATTGAGCTTCAGCGTGTCGCGCAGATACTGACCAAGGATTTCGGTGGATTGCACCTGCTTGCTGCCGCGTTCGCCGATCTCGATGGCGTAATTCTCGATGGACGGAACGGAAAGCTCCTTGCGAAGCAGGCCGCCATTGGCATGGGGATTGGCGCCCATGCGCCGTTTGCCCTGGGGCGCAAGCGCCTGCAGTTCGGTCTTCAAGCGTCCTTCACGATCGAAGAGATCGTCCGGATCATAGCTGCGCATCCAGTCTTCCAGAATCTTGCGATGATCCTCGTTGCCGCGGCAATTGGCAACGGGCACCTGATGCGCCCGCCAGAAGCCTTCGACCTTCTTGCCATCGACTTGCCTCGGGCCTGTCCAGCCTTTCGGACTGCGCAGCACGATCATCGGCCAGCGGGGCATGGCTTCGACTGATGTTTTTTCACGAGCGTTCCGCTGTATGCCGCGGATGCGATCGAACACCTGGTCGAAAGTGGCGGCCATCCTCTGATGCATGAGCGCCGGTTCATGCCCTTCGACGAAGAAGGCCTCATAGCCGTAGCCAGAAAACAGGTTGCGCAGATCGTCATCGCTTGCCCGGCCGAGGATCGTCGGATTGGCGATCTTGTAGCCGTTGAGATGGAGGATCGGCAGCACGGCGCCGTCGCGCGCCGGATTGAGGAACTTGTTGGAATGCCAGCCTGCTGCGAGCGGTCCGGTTTCGGCCTCGCCGTCGCCAACGACGCAGGCAACGATAAGATCGGGATTGTCGAAGGCGGCTCCAAAGGCATGAACGAGCGCATAGCCGAGCTCACCGCCTTCGTGGATGGATCCGGGCGTCTCAGGCGCTGCATGGCTTGGAATGCCGCCGGGGAAGGAAAACTGCTTGAACAGTCTTTGCATCCCTTCCGTCGTCTCGGAGATATCCGGATAGATTTCGCTATAGGTGCCCTCGAGATAGGTGTTGGCAACCATGCCGGGGCCGCCATGGCCCGGCCCGCATATATAGATGATGTCGAGATCGCGCGCCTTGATGAGGCGGTTGAGATGCGCGTAGATGAAGTTCAGTCCCGGCGTCGTGCCCCAGTGGCCAAGCAGCCTCGGTTTAATGTGCTCGGGCTTCAGCGGTTCGCGCAGCAGCGGATTGTCCATCAGATAGATCTGGCCGACCGACAGATAATTGGCGGCCTTCCAGTAGCGGTCGATCAGAGCGAGTTCTTCGGGCGAAAGCGGTGTGGCGACTGCATTCATTTCCGTCTCCTCGTTTTCGTCACATGATGAGTGCTGTAGCCTCGTCGGCAATCACCTGCTCCTCATCGGTCGGAATGACAAATAGCTTGGCATGGCTGGATGCCGCGTTGATCGAGGTCAAATTGCGGTTGTTCGCGTTCCCGTCGATTTCAATGCCCAGCCATTGCAGCCTTTGTGCAACGCGGGCTCTGATCTGCGGCTGGTTTTCGCCGATGCCGGCCGTGAAGACGATGGCATCAAGGCCTCCGAGCGTCGCGCATAATCGGCCGATTTCGCCCGATATGCGCAGGCAGAACAGATCTATGGCCTCTGCCGCTTCCGGACTGTCGTCATCGAGCAGGACCCGAGTGTCGCCGCTGATGCCCGAAACACCGAGCAGGCCGCATTCATGATAGAGAAAATCCTCCATCTCGTCAGGCTGCCGCATGCCGCTCCTCATGAGATAGAGCAGCGCTCCGGGGTCGAGCCAGCCGGGGCGTGTCGCCATGGGAATCCCGTCCAATGCCGAAAAACCCATGCTTGTGTCCCGGCTGATGCCATCCTCCATGGCGCATAGGCTGGCGCCGCTGCCGAGGTGGCATGCGATGACCTTCCCCCCGGCGGCTACCGGGTCGATCTGCCGAAGCCGGGACGCGATGTATTTGTACGAAAGGCCATGAAAGCCGTAGCGGCGCACGCCATCGTCGTGCATCCTGCGTGGGATGGCCAGCCGCCGCACGAGGTCGGATTGCGATGAATGGAATGCCGTGTCGAACGAAGCGACCTGCCGGACACCGGGCCTGAGCGTTGCGATCGATCGGATGACCCGCAAGGCTTGGGGCTGGTGCAAAGGAGCAAGCGGAATGAGCGCCTCGATCTGCCCGATCCTGGCATCATCCAGCGGGATGGCCTTGGGGAACGTCATGCCGCCATGGACGACGCGGTGGGCCACTGCGCTTAGTCCGCCTGGAAGGTGAGCGAGCATGTGATCCAGGGTTTCGCCTACGATGGAAACGAAGTTCGTGTCGTTGTCGCCCTTGACCGGCTTCTCGTAGTGAGCCTGCCTGACGGAATAGCGAAGCGTCAGCGGCGTTTGATCGAAATCGATCTTCCCGCGACCGACATTGCTCGCCCGGGCGCCCTTCAACTCGAATATCCCGATCTTCAGGGTCGAGGATCCGGCATTGAATGTCAGCAGGACATCGTCGGTCATGTCAGCCTCGGAGGAAGGGTGGACTACCAGAAGCTAGTGCATTCGCCTGCAAGGGCAACCGTAAAAGCAGCTTGCGTGGCTCTTTGCCGCTATGGCACGTTGTCACCAAGATCGGCAGCGAAAGAGAGCGCGGTTGTCGGCAGTGACCGGCGCTTGAAGAGGATCGTCGTCGGCGCAGCCAATGTTTTGCTTGATCCTATTGCCTTGACAGAGGATGTTACCGATCAGTCCGGCGCAATCTACGAAGACTACCTTGACGCAGTATTCTCACGGTTCCGCCGCGGAAGCGGATTGGTTTGTGGCATTCGTCAGCGGGCATATTGGGCGTTTGATCGATGTGCTGCCGACGATTTTCGTCGGGAGGTTCGATCTCGAAACAGGGCTCTTCCAACGGCGACAGTCACAGCACCGTTATTTTTGGAAACCAGAATGCAAACAATACATGCGATCCTCTCTCCGAAATAGAGTGCCGGGACGGCGACAGTCTTCGATCAGCTGGTGAGGGCCTTCAATGCCTTGCGATGGAAATGACATATTCCGGTCACGGACAATCGGTTCCCGCGAATTCATGCATTTACGGGAATTGTTCGATCGTTCGTTCAAGGCTGCTCGTATCGGGGTATGGGAATGCAGCTTGCCCGACCAGACGCTTAGCTGGACGGATACGGTCTATGAACTCTTCGATCTTGCGCCGCAAACGCCGCTCACGCGGGAAGAGATCCTGAAATTCTACACTCCGGAGACTCGCCGCCGGCTTGATGAGGTCCGTGAGAGAGCAATCCATACGGGCGAAGGTTTCAGCTTGGATGCGCAGATAATAACCGCAAGCGGAAACCGCCGGTGGATAAGAATAACCGCCTGCGTCGAGGTCGTGAACGGGACCGCGACAAGAATATTCGGCATGAAACAGGACATCACCGCCGAAAAGACCATGGTCGAGCAGCTCCGCCAATTGGCCGAGCATGACATTCTGACCGGGCTGACGTCCCGGACCCGCTTCGAAACTTTCTTCAACGAAGTATGCGCAACACAAGGACCGACGGCCAGGGCTCTGCTCCTGGTGGATCTCGACGGTTTCAAGTCCGTCAATGACACGCTTGGGCACCAGGCGGGCGATGACTGCCTCAAAGCCGCCGGACGCAGGCTTTCGCAGGCCGTCCCTAAAGCCAGCATGATCGCTCGGATCGGTGGCGACGAGTTTGCCGTGATCCACGAATGTCCCTCGACCGACTACCTTGCAAGAATCGCCGGCCGTGTCGTCAGGGGATTGAACTGGACCGTCTCCACGCCATTGAAGACCATCCGCATTGCAACCTCCGTCGGCGCGGCCATAATCGTCCCAGGCCATTCGGCCAAAGACATATTTGCGAAAGCGGATCGCGGCCTCTACGAAGTGAAGTCATCGGGCAAAAACGGTTTCCGGATCGTATCGCCCGCATGGTCCGCATTCGAAGGCGCTCACTAGCTTACGTCTGCCTGTTTCGTTGTCCGCTGCGGCCGGTCATGGACCGCAGCCCTGCTGCAGGTCGGCGGTCTCGCATCTTCATTTAAGAACGCGAACGACAACGCGTTGTCCGATGGCCAAGGGCGCATCGCGTGCCACGGTGATGATGCAGTTTGCCGTTCTCATGTCGCTTCGGTCGCCGGGATTCTCCGTCGATTTCGCATGCGTCAACACTTTGGAAACCCTGCTGATGCGCCCGGAAACTGTTTGTGCCGTGCGCCCCTCGGGGACGATCTCCACGGTCATGCCGGGGCCGACGAGATCGAGATATTCCTCCGGAACGTCTGCACGCACGATCTTCGGTCCATCCGGCAGCAGAACGAACATCTCGCTCATCGCCTGGGAGGAAACGGCTTCGCCGGCCTTGACCCCCTGGCGCACGATGACGCCGTCGGCCGGTGCCCTGATCTCGCGCAGGCTCACCTCGCGTTTGGCCATGTCGAGACGCTGCCGAACTATATTCAGGGTCGTTGCAGCGGAACTGGTTTCGATGGCCTGTGTCTCATAGGCATTGCCCGCATCTTCGAGCGCCTGATCGGACACCGCCTTGCCGGCGGCGGCACGGCGCATTCTTTCATAGGTCTTCGAAAGGTTCTTTTTCTTGATTTCGAGGAGTTTATGATGATCTTCGGCTTGGGAAACCTCCTGTTCGGCGATGCGAACCGCGGCTTCCTCCTGCCGTCTGTCGAGAAGGGCAAGAACATCTCCCTTGCGCACATAAGCCCCTTCCTCCGCCTGCACCTCGGCGACGAGCCCATCGCGTACGGCCGTTATCCGATAGAGGCCTCCCTCCACGTCGACGGTCCCACGCGCCGCGGCAATGATGGCCGGCATATCTCGCTCGGTTGTATTGGAACTTTCGCTTGCCTTCGGGATGCCGACGGCCATCCATAACAGGCCCAATGTCAGGGACGAGCCCAACAGGCCGACCGCCCAAAGACGGCGGGAGCGCTTAATTTGATCCATGCCAGTACTCTCGTATGTCGATATTTCGCCCGGAGGCGGAGTGTTCGTCAGGCAGCAGGCGACCGTCTTCCATCCTGAGGAGGCGATCTGCCTTCGAAAACAGACGCGTATCGTGCGAAACGGACAGAATTGCAGTTCCCAACTGTCTTGCCGTGTCTCGCAAGATCTCGACGATCCGCTGTCCATTGCTGCTGTCCAGCGCACTCGTCGGCTCGTCCGCAAACAGGATCGTCGGTTCTTTGACGATCGCCCTTGCAATGGCGACGCGCTGCTTTTCTCCACCAGACAGATGCGAAGGCCGCAAGTGCTGGCGGTGCAGCAGGCCGACACGCTCGAGTGCCTCGAGTGCCCTTGCGCGCGCTTCGGCTTCCGGAACATTCAGATAGTCGAGCGGCACCTGAACCTGTTCGAGAGCCGAAAGGGCTGGGAACAAATTGAAGCCTTGAAAGATAAAGCCGCAGTTTTTCAAGCGAAACGCATCCCGCTCGGCGTCCGTCGATGATGAGAGATCGGTTTCGCCGGCGCAAAGGCGCCCGCTGTCGGGTCTTGTCATGCCGCCGAGCGTTGCCAGAAGCGTGCTCTTGCCACAGCCGGAAGGCCCGCTCAGCACGGCGAATTCACCGCGATGGATATCGACCGAAATATCGATGAGGGCGTTCGTGCGCACGCCCTGGACCGTGAACGACTTATGCAGGTTGAATGCCGAGATAGCGGATCGCATGATATCATCTCAACAGGGAAGCAGGATCGGCCTGGCGCAGCCGGTGGATCGCCGAGAGGCAGGCAAGCACCGCCACGACGAGAACGACCAGCGAGGCAAGGAGGACGACGATACCGTCGAGCACGAAGGGAACCCTGTAGATCTGCGCAATAATGGCGACGAGAAGGCTCAAGGCGCCGCTTATGATCAAGCCAGAAGCTCCGACCCAGGCTGCCTGCTCGGCAACGATGGTCCTCAGCCCGCCAAAGGGAACGCCGAGGGCGCGAAGCGTGGCATATTGCGGAAGCGCACCTGCGACCGCCGCCATTAGGGTTTGACTGGTTATGAGCGCCCCGATGGTCGCGGCAATCAGCGTCGCGAAGATGAAGGCGATGCCGGCGCCTGAATCGAACAGCATATAACTGGTCGACATGCTTGCCAGCCGTCCCGAAAGCCAGATCTCGAAACGTTCGATGGAGGCGCGCCGATTGAGACGCCCGATCACACCCGATGGATCGCCGCCGGCCTTGATATTGAAGAGGAAATAGGTCGCTGCGCCGTCCGCAGGCAGCGTCTGATCGAGCGTGCGCGCAGTGTCGAGCGAACCGACGACATTCACTCCACCCAGACCACGAAGCCCGTCGATCAAGCCGACGACGCGCACGGTATGACCGTTTACCTCAGCGAGATCGCCGGGCTTGGTGGAAAGCTTGCCGCTGTCCGACGCATCGACGACGACGGCGCCCGGTTCGCGGAGCAGGTCGCGCAAGCCCGCCGGAATGACCCTGGCCAGTCCGACATTGCCGGCCTGGGTGTCGATCCCCAGGACCGTTACGCTGATACCACCGTTGCCCCTCGGCGCTCGCCAATCGCCCGATCCAATCAGCAGTGGCTCGATATGGGAGACGAGGGGTTCCGAGTAGAGACTGGTCAACACGCCAGCCTTGATCGTTCGTCCGAGTTCGACGCTTTGGGTTCCGGGATAGCCGACCCAGTAATCGGCATTCGATCGGGATACGTAAAGCGAATTCGCGCTCACGATCCCGAGCAGTAGCGCTCCCTGAGCCGTCATCAGCAGCCCGGAAAAGGCAACTGCGGCGACGGCCGGCAGGAAGCGCCGCCATTCGTAGAGGAGCGTTTTTCTCGCGATCGGCACGGCCAATTACATCCGCCTTTCCGACCTATGAGGGGGCACGGCCTGTTGCGCAGTCCCTGTTGCCTTATGGAACGCGACAAGGGCGCGGGCCTCGTCTTCGATGCTGTCAGTCAATGACGCGCGCAGTTCCATCATGTCGAGCGCGCCCTTTATGGACTTCGATCTGTCTTCGAGGCCTTCCTGAACGAGAATGTCGGCGCTGCTGCGCACAGCCGTCGCACGGTTCAGCCGCATTCTCAGTTGCGCGGTTCTCTGTCGCGCGGCGTTGAACTGCCGCAGTGCCCTCGACGCTTCCTCATAAGCGACAAGAACGGCTTGCCGGTATGCCAAGCCCGCTTCGCGAAATTTCGCCTCGCTTGCCGCAACGGCATCCTTGCGCCGGCCAAGGTCTAAGATCGGAACTTGCAGCGATGGGCCGCCTGAGGCGCCAAACAATGAGTGATCGATGGGCGCGCCGATCCCGATCGTGCCCGAGAGGCGTAGCTTCGGATAAAGATCGCTCCTTGCAATGCCGACCTGCGCGCCTGCCTGGGCCACCGCCAGTTCGGCTCGCCGCACATCGGGTCGTGAACGCAGGAGATCGGCAGGGCGGCTACCTATCGAGTTTGCCTGTGCGATCGGTTGTGGTTGCGGCTTGAAAAGGTCGGCGGCGGGAGCGGATGTTCCCTCAAGGATCGCGATCTGTTGCGCAGAAATGGCGATTTCGGTTTCCAGGTCCGCGAGCCTCGATCTGGCGGCCTCGATGCCCGATTTCCGGGGTTCCGTTTCGATTGCCGTGGATAGGCCGACTTGTTCCCTGACGCTTGCCAGCTTCGAATTCTTCTCCAGCAAACCAATCATCTCGGCCGTGTCGGCATGGCGTTTCTGAAGCGCGCGAAGATGAACGTAAGTCGTCGCGATCTCCGCCGTCACGGCCAATCTCGCCGCCATCAAATCCTCGTTCGCGATTTCTGCGTTGAGATCCGCCGATTTCTGAACCTGCTTGTCTTGGCCGAAAAGCGCTGCTTCCCAGCTTGCCTCGAGGTTCAATTGCAGCGGACGGCGGGTGAAGTCATTGTTCACTCGGGAGCCGGTTGATGCGTTTGCAAGCGCAATGCCGCCGACCTCGGGGCGATAGCCAGCAATCGCCGAATGTGCCATGGCTCTTGCTGCTGCCAGATTCTGTTGAGCCTGCGCGACGGTAAGGTTGCCGTTGCTGGCGCGCACGACAAGCGACGACAGCGTCTTGTCATGAAAACCCTCCCACCATGCCTGGCTGCTGGCACCTGCCGGAGAAATCCCAGGCGATGCTCCCGCGTAGGTCAAAGGCAAGGATGGAGGTGCTACCGGTGGAGATAGATCCATCGTTCGGCAGGCCGGCAAAGCCAATGCCAATACCATCATCGAAAGGATGACATGCCGGCCTTTGGGTTCGCTTTTCGGCGTGTCGAGACTGCTCTTTTGACACATGCCATGCAGTCGGCACGCAATACTATAAGACCTGCCGATCATGATCTTGTCGCCAAGCGATTCGTTTCGTGATCCTCGCGGCCCCATAGGCTTCGAACCGCCGTGTGCGTTTCAAGCATCCCGACCGCCCGAAGCCCGACGTTTGGCCCTGAGCGGAGCACCGCGTCTGTCCTGGAATATTCCATTGCAGTGGCATGAATGACCATAGGGCCTGTCATCGCCAAAGCATTCGCAAGAACTATTCGCTTTACTTCGGCTCTGAACTTCATGTCTCGACAGCACCTTCGCGATCATACCGGCGGCAATTCCATGTCAGGAATGATCCCGAACGATTGCGGGCCACATAGCCGGCTTTTGTGCAGATTGCGTGGAGGTTCCGTACAGGTCGGGTGAAGAGAGGCGGCAGCGAAGGATAAAATATGTGCCTCCCTCAAGTCCAATGCATGGACAGATATGATGTCGCGGCACAGCAGATCCACCGATCTGGCGACTGGCCTTCGCGAACTCTCGAGCAAATGTCCACGTAATGTCCACGCAATCATGATGAATTTGAAACATCTCTGATGTCTGTCACTCTATCGACGCCGTTGGACACGAACATGGAAACGCAGGACGAATCCGATCTACTGAAGCTTCTTGGACGAGTTCTTCGTGACAGTGTCTATGAGATTTCCGATTTTGAGGACGTTGATCTCGCAGCAACACGATTGCTGGCTCAAGCGCTCGATCTCGGTTTGATCAGAGATGACGGCGCAGGCCGGGATAACGGTGCGCGCTATGTGCTTACAAATGACGGCCGCCGTGCGCTCGGCCTGCAAACAGACTGGTGGATGCCGGAGGATTTGCGGGGAAAGCTTTCTGCCGTTGCGGAAACAGCCCCTCAGGCACAGGGCGGCGGGGCGCGCCCACATCCGTCAGCGATCGTTACGACGGTTTTCATGCGGCGAAGCGGAACCCGGCACGCCATCCTTCGATACACGCCGGCAATCTGCCTGATCGTGGTGATCTGCGGTATCATTCTTATCACCTTGGCCGGCATGCACATGATTTCCAATTGATTTCGATGGATTATGGTAGCCGGCGGATTATTGACGCAGTGATTTCGCTTTGATGCGGGCGACAAATTTTTCGTCACCGACGAGGCTGTTGAGGAAGCCGAAGACATCTTGCTGACGCCGCCGTCAAACACGTCTCTCAGGCCATCAACGCCCTGTCCGGCGGGCCAATAGCCGGACGGCTGGACGTCATGCGGACTTAAAGTGATCATTGGTTTAGCTCCCTTCCGGAGCAGACCGGCCGAACTTCCGAGTTTGGCGGGCGCCATGGCTTCCATATGGCGAACCAAACTTACAAGAGCCCTTGGAAAGGGTCGTGCGATGAACTACATTGATTTTCAGAATTATCTACACGGAGATGGCCTATGCCTATCAACGTAAACAATCCGGAGGCAGACGCGCTGACGCGCAAGTTCGCCGAAATGGCTGGCGTCGGTATCACCGATGCTATCGTGATTGCCATGCGAGAGGCGATTGCGCGTCGTAATCACGCAGAAACACCGCTGCAGACGGCAGTTCGGTTGCGAAAAAAGTATGGCATTGCGATGAGCGAGGACGTCCGCAAGCCGCTTGCCCGTGAAGCGTTCGACGACATGTGGGACGACGCGTAATGTTTGTCGATGCCTGTGCGATCATCGCACTTCTTTCCGATGAGGCAGAGGCGGTGCGCGTGTCTGAAGCCATAGTGTCAGCCCGACAGCCATTTACATCGCCCGTTGCCGTTCTCGAAAGCGTCCTTGGACTTGCCCGGCCAGACAAGTTCAATCTTCCGGTACCCATAGTTGAAACTGTTGTAACGGAATTCCTCGAGGCCCGGAAAATCGAGGTTCGCGATCTTCCGCCCGCGTCCAAGACCACACGGCTTGCTCTTATCGCCGCGCAACGATATCGAAGTGGCCGTCGTGGTCTGAACCTTGGCGATTGCCTCCATTATGCTTGCGCCAAATTTCATGGCGTACCGATTCTCGCCACGGCGGACGAGTTTAGGTCGACCGATCTCGAAACCATTCCTTGATCCCGCTGCGCGCGGCGAGCCTCCACACGGTCACCATAGCGATAGCTCCCTATATGGTAGGACGCCACAGCTTGGCCCGTTCGCCGGGTGGGAAGCGCCGTTGGACTGCCACGAAGACGGTGCCGAGCCTTTCACCGGGAGTTCGCCGCTATATTGCGCTTTGGCCAACGCTTGCGCGAGCGTTGGCATTCGTCTTGGTATCGGACTATTTCACGGCAGCCTTCAGGCCGCCTGCCTGCAGATCCGCCTCATCGGCAACAATGGCGGCCGCTTCGTTCAGAAGGGCGTCTTTTGCGTTCTTGCGGGCCTTTTCAAGGGCAATATCGGCGCTCAGGCTGCGCTCATTGGCCTGAAGGCCATCGTCTTCGCCGGTGTCCACGCCATCGTTTACCTGTCCGCGTGACTTGAGGCGATTTGCCTGGGCGGCCATCTCATTGCGACGCTCGGCTTCATTGAGCGAGATAACCCGCTTCTCGCGTTGCACTTTCAATGCTTCAGCGTCGTCCACGAAACGTTGGAAGTCAGGATCCTTCTGCACCCGAAGATCATGACGGCTTTGCAGCGGCGGGAGCAAGGCTTTCATATCGCCCAAAGGCTTATACTTCGCGGGTTTGACCTCGGTCCACGGCAGGGCGTTGTCATAGCTCGACTCGCCGAAGGTCTTGGGATCCGAAAGACCGGGCAGGACGAGGTCCGGCGTCACGCCGCGCAACTGCGTCGTACCGCCATTGATGCGGAAAAACTGAGCAACCGTCAATTTCAGCTCGCCGAATTTCGGTTTGGGATTATGAGCCACCTGATCCAGATTGACCACGGTTTGCACCGTTCCCTTGCCGAAGCTCGGTTCGCCGACAATGACGCCCCGGCCATAATCTTGAATTGCCGCAGCGAAAATTTCGGAAGCCGATGCGGAGCCGCGATTGATCAGCACGCCAACCGGGCCGCTCCAGGCAGGCGCAGAAAGATCGTCGCTTTCCACTTCCACTTCGCCGTTTGCGTTGCGCTGCTGAACGACAGGACCCTTGCCGACAAATAGGCCAGTCATATCGATCGCCTCGGATAGCGAACCGCCACCATTGTTGCGCAAGTCGATCAAGACGCCGTCGACTTTGTCCTGGTTCAGTTCGGCAATCAGCTTGGCGACATCGCGGCTGGCGCTTCGATAATCCTTATCGCCCTTTCGCCGCGCTTCGAAGTCTTCATAAAAGGCCGGCAGGGTAATGACCCCGATCTTGCGGGTAGCGTCTCCATCCTTTACCTGCAGGATCGTCTTCTTGGCGGCCTGCTTGTCGAGGCTGATCTTGTCGCGTACCAGGCTGATGATGTGATGCTTGCCGTCCGGTCCGGCATCTGCCGGCAGGATATCGAGGCGCACAACGGAACCCTTGGCGCCGCGGATCATCTGCACGATTTCGTCGAGGCGCGTTCCCACAACTTCCTTCATCGGGCCGTTTTCACCTTGGCCGACGCCGGTGATACGATCGCCGACCGCAAGCTTGCCGGATAGCTGCGCCGGGCCGCCCGCGACGAGTTCGCGGATCGTCGTATAGTCATCCCTTTCCTG
Organism: Hyphomicrobiales bacterium; assembly: GCA_900468625.1. GTDB lineage: Bacteria > Pseudomonadota > Alphaproteobacteria > Rhizobiales > Rhizobiaceae > Rhizobium. The sequence continues at coordinate 117,503 of UBUL01000014.1, read as the reverse complement.
CAGCACCGCGCCGATACCAACCAGCGAAAGCTTCATCGAAATATCGAATTCCGCCGAGGCGGTCGCTCCGAAATAGTCCGTATGCGGATCGACCGACGTCGTATAGGCATCCATGAACGTCTGGAAAACATCGTCGCTCTTGTATTTGTAGGCGCGCTCCAGGGAGTTTTCGTAGCGCTTGTCGAGCGTATCACGAATGGCGGCGTCGTCCTTGCCTGCCAGCTTCAGGCGCAGCCAGTCGTTCTTGACGCGCTTGCGCCATAGATCATTGCTTTCCGCTTCGGACTGCGGCCAGGGCTCCTTGTCGCGGACCAGAGGATAGTCTTCCTGCACGCTGAAGTCGATCTTCTGGTTCAGCAGGCTGCGTGCATAGCTCATGCGCTCGACGACCCGCCGGTCATAAATGTTGAAGATGGAAAACGGGATATTCAGGTCTTCCTGGTTGATTGCGTCATCGATCTTGGTGCTGCCGGCCATGAACTTGTCGATGTCCGACTGCAGGAAGATGACGCGATCCGGATCCAGCGATTTGATAAAGCGGTTCATGATCCTGGCCGATAGAACATCGTCCAGCGGAACGGGCTTGTAATGGAAGCGCGCAAGAAATTGCGCTGTCAAATGAGCGGCTTGCGCCTGTTGCGGCAGTGGCGTCAAAACTGGCGGCGCGCCTGCTTCCAGGGCATATGCCGACGGTGCAATTGCCATGAAAAGGCAGAGGAAACCATATTTTATACGCATCAAGCTTCGACCCGATTCTCAATGTTGAGTGTTCAATCCGTCATGTTGGTGGAACAATTATGGTTTTTTGGCAACCAGACGGAGGTAATCCGTCCGAAAAGATTTCCGAAAAGCCTTCGCTCACGTGGCAGGCTGGAAGAAAAGTCGGTTGCGAAAGCCGCCGACAGGGTCTTCCGAATGTGACGCCGAGGTTTGTAAGGGGGGCGCTCCGACCGAAAACTGCGAGATTGTAAACCGCAGTTGCTGCCGGTGCGAAACGCCGGCGTGCGTATAATTGTAATGAAACAATATACAGATTGACATGATCCATTGTCTCTTTCACGCTGTTGTCATGAACACGCGGTGCGGGAAAGAGATGGAAATCCTGTCGGCATTCGTTGCACCGATTGCAAACCATCGGTGCGTACAATGACAATGGTGGTTACGCTGCAGGATATCGAAGCGGCGCGGCGGCGCATTGCCGGCCACGTCCTGCGTACGCCGCTGATGCCTTCGCATGCATTGTCTCGATGTGCGGGCGCTGCGGTATACGTCAAATTGGAAAACCGTCAGCGGACCGGCAGTTTCAAGCTCCGCGGCGCCACCAATGCGCTCCTTTGCCTCGATGAAAAGGCACGTTCGTGCGGACTAGTGACGGCCTCCACGGGCAATCACGGCAGGGCAGTCGGCCAAGCGGCCAAGACGATGGGTGCACGCGCGACCGTCTGTCTGTCCGCGCTCGTTCCGGCCAACAAGGTCGAGGCGATCCGAAGCCTTGGAGCTGATATTCGTATTGTCGGGCACTCGCAGGACGATGCCATGCGGGAGGTCGAGCGCCTCGTGCGTGAAGAGGGCATGCGCTTTATTCCACCCTTTGACGATGCCGGCGTCATTGCCGGCCAGGGCACGCTCGGCCTCGAGGTCTTTGATGATCTGCCCGAGGTCGCTTCTGTTCTGGTGCCTTTGTCGGGTGGCGGGCTGGCGGCGGGCGTTGCGGCCGCGGTCAAGGCTCGCCAGCCGGCTGCCAAGATTATCGGCGTGTCGATGGAGCGCGGCGCCGCGATGGCGGCAAGTCTTGCGGCCGGGCGACCGGTCGATGTGCAGGAGATGGAGACCCTGGCGGATTCGCTCGGAGGAGGCATAGGCCTTGACAATCGTCTGACGTTTCCGATGTGCCGCGCGCTGCTTGATGAGGTGATCCTGCTCAGCGAGGAGGAGATTGCCGCAGGCATTCGCCATGCGGCGAAGGTCGAAGGCGAAACCGTCGAAGGGGCAGGTGCTGTCGGGATAGCAGCCTTGCTTTCAGGCAAGGCGAGACCCGTTGGTCCAACGGTGATCGTCGTTTCGGGAGGCAATATCGATCCGGCGGTCCATCGGACAATCATCGATGACCCCAATGTGGAGGCGGCGCCATGACGCGTGTGCTGATCCTGACCGAAGCCGACCTTCGCAAGATCGTCGATCTCGACAATGACGTGGTCGATTGTGTCGAACAGGCTTTTGCGGCATTGGCGACAAAGGCCGTGGAAATGCCGCCGATCATGCGGCTGGACATCCCCGCGCATCGCGGCGAAGTCGATGTGAAGACGGCCTATGTTCCGGGTCTCGACAGTTTCGCGATCAAGGTGAGTCCCGGATTTTTCGATAATCCCTCGCTCGGGTTGCCGAGCACCAACGGGCTGATGATGCTTCTGTCGGCGCGCACCGGCCTGGTCGAGGCGCTGCTGCTCGACAATGGCTATCTGACGGATGTGCGCACGGCCGCCGCAGGCGCCGTTGCTGCCCGGCACCTTGCGCGTCCGGATGCACGGATTGCCACGATTTTCGGCGCTGGCATGCAGGCTCGCTTGCAATTGCGAGCCCTTACGCTGGTCCGGCCGATCGACGCTGCTCGGATTTGGGCGCGCGATCTGGCAAAGGCGGAAAAGCTCGCTCGGGAATTGACGGCAGAACTCGGCTTTCCCGTCATGGCGGAGGCGGNNGGCGGATGCCGAGCGAGCCTGCCGCAGCGCCGACATCATCGTCACCACCACGCCGTCGGACAGGCCGATTCTCGATGCCGCCTGGCTGCAGCCCGGCCAGCATGTCACCGCCATGGGCTCCGATGCCGAGCACAAGAACGAGATCGATCCGGCCGCCGTTCTAAAGGCCACGGTCTATGTCTCCGACAGCCTAAAGCAGACGCGGCGGCTGGGCGAGCTTCATCATGCGATCGCGGCGGGATTGGTGAGCGAAAGTGCTTCCTTCCCCGAGCTTGGAGCCATCGTCTCGGGCAAGGCCGCCGGCCGCCGGTCGCGCAAGGCGATCACACTTTGCGATCTGACCGGGACGGGCGTGCAGGATACCGCCATTGCTACGCTTGCGCATCGCCGCGCCGTCTTGGCCGGCGTGGGCCAAGCGATCGAAACGACGAAAGCATCAGGAGACTAAGCGTGAACGAGCCGACCCTCAATTTCACCCGCGCCGAATATGCCGAGCGGCTCGAAAAGACGCGCCGCGCCATGGAGAAAGCCGGTGTCGATCTTATCATCGTCACCGACCCGTCCAACATGCATTGGCTTACCGGCTATGACGGCTGGTCCTTCTATGTGCATCAATGCGTGCTGGTGCCAGGGTCCGGCGAACCGATCTGGTACGGGCGCGGCCAGGATGCCAATGGCGCCAAGCGCACAGCCTATCTCGCGCACGACAATATCATCGGCTATCCGGATCATTATGTGCAGTCGGATGAGCGCCACCCGATGGATCTGCTTTCCACGATCATCGAGGAACGCGGCTGGGCCAATGCCTCGGTCGCCGTTGAGATGGACAATTACTGGTTCACTGCCGCAGCCTATGCCTCGCTCGTCAAACACCTGCCGAATGTCCGTTTCAAGGATGCGAAGGGGCTTGTAAATTGGCAGCGCGCCGTCAAGAGCAAGACCGAGCTCGACTATATGCGCAAGGCTGGCCGTATCGTCGAGGCCATGCACCGGCGGATCGTTGAGAAGGTCGAGCCGGGCATCCGCAAATCCGATCTCGTCGCCGAAATCTACGATGCCGGCATTCGCGGTGTCGATGGCTTCGGCGGCGATTATGCCGCGATCGTCCCGCTGCTGCCGTCGGGTGCAGATGCTTCCGCGCCGCATCTGACCTGGGACGACAAGCCGATGAAGAGCGGCGAGGGCACCTTTTTCGAGATCGCCGGCTGCTATCGCCGCTATCATTGCCCGCTGTCGCGAACCGTCTTCCTCGGCAAGCCGACGCAGGCGTTCCTCGAGGCGGAAAAGGCAACGCTCGAGGGCATGGAGGCGGGGCTCGCCGCCGCCAGGCCGGGCAATGCCTGCGAGGACATCGCCAATGCCTTCTTTGCGGTTCTGAAGAAATACGGGATCGTCAAGGACAACCGAACGGGCTATCCGATCGGTCTTTCCTATCCGCCGGATTGGGGCGAGCGGACCATGAGCCTGCGCCCCGGCGACCGCACCGAGCTTCAGCCCGGCATGACCTTTCACTTCATGACCGGCCTCTGGCTGGAGGACATGGGCATGGAGATCACCGAAAGCATCGTCATCACCGAAAGCGGCGTCGAGTGCCTCTCCAATGTTCCCCGGCGGCTGGTGGTGAAGTGATTAATTGAGATGAACAGCATGAACATTTCCAAACGGCCATCGCCGACTACGCCGACTGTCGATTTCGACCGTGACGGCATCCAGCACGGCCATCTGCGTCTGCCCTGGTCGCGCGACGATTCCGCCTGGGGTTCGATCATGATCCCCATCTGCGTCATCAAAAATGGTGAGGGGCCGACGGCGCTTTTAACCGGCGCCAACCATGGCGACGAGTATGAGGGGCCCGTCGCGCTCTTCGATCTCGCTCGGACGCTGAAGCCGGAGGAGGTCAAGGGCAGAATCATCATCGTTCCGGCGATGAATTACCCCGCCTTTCAGGCAGGCACCCGCACCTCTCCGATCGACAAGGGCAACCTCAATCGCAGTTTTCCCGGCCGGCCCGACGGCAGCGTGACCGAGAAGATCGCCGATTATTTTACTCGCTACCTGCTGCCGCTTGCCGACATCGTCCTCGATTTCCATTCGGGCGGCCGTACCCTTGATTTCCTGCCCTATGCCGCAGCGCATGCTTTGCCGGACAAGGGTCAGGAGAAGGCCTGCTTCGATGGAGTAGCTGCGTTTTCCGCTCCCTATTCCATGCGGATGATCGAGATCGACGCCGTCGGCATGTACGACACCACGGCCGAACAGATGGGCAAAGTTTTCGTCACGACGGAGCTTTCCGGTGGTGGAACCATATCTGCGCGTACGGCTTCCATTGCCAAGCGCGGCGTTCTGAACGTTCTGAAGCACGCGGGGATAGTCTCCGGCGCACCGGAAGTCGAAGTGACGCAGTGGCTCGACATGCCATCGTCGGATTGCTTCGTCTTTTCCGAGGCCGACGGCGTTTTCGAACCGCTCAAGGATCTGGGTGAGAAGGTTTCGCGAGGAGAGATCATCGCCCGCATCCATCCCATCGGCCGCACGGGAACCGCACCATCGGACTATCGGGCGGCAATGGACGGCATTCTCGCCGCACGTCATTTTCCCGGCCTCATCAAGACCGGCGACTGCCTGGCCGTCGTCGCGACGCTGACGGGAGGCCCCTGAACTGCCGCGCCGCGGCAACGCGGCGCGGATCGCAACCCGCTATGGCAAAGAACCGGAAAACCGGACAGCCGATGGCGCAATTCAACCACAGAGGAGTGAACCATGAGAACGAATCTTTATCGCAGCCTTGCCGTCATGGGTCTGACCATCGGCCTCGCCGCATCCGCCCACGCCGCCAGCCTCGATCAGATCAAGAAGGATGGCTATATCCGTGGCGCCAGCGCCAACGAGGTTCCCTACAGCTTCATGGACGAGAGCGGTGCCGCCAAGGGCATCGGTCCCGATGTCGCCGCAGCCGTGTTGAAGTCGATGGGCGTCAAGGACGTCGAGTGGACCGTGACGCCGTTCGGCTCGCTGATCCCCGGCCTGAAGGCCAAGCGTTTCGATTTCGTCGCCGCCGAGCAGAACATTTTGCCGGAGCGCTGCAAGCAGGTGCAGTTCACCACCCCGAATTCGAGCTATGGCGAGGGACTGCTCGTGCCGAAGGGCAATCCGAAGAACCTGCATTCCTATGAGGACATCAAGAAGGATCCGTCGCTCAAGGTTGCGATCGTATCGGGTGCCGACCAGCTCGACTTCTTCCATGGTCTCGGCATTCCGGAATCCCAGATCGTCATGATCCAGGCGAATGCGGATGCGCTATCGACGATCCAGACCGGCCGGGCCGACGCCTATGCGGCGACCGAACTGACCGTCGCCAAGCTCGTTCAGGGCAGCACGAATGTCGAGCATGCGGAACCCTTCACCGATCCGGTCATCAACGGGAAATCCGTCAGAAGCTATGGCGGTTTTGATTTCCGGCCAGAGGACAAGGAACTCTACAAGGCGTTCAACACCGCGCTTGAAGCCTTCAAGAAGACGGACGACTACAAGAAGATCCTGATGTCCTACGGTCTGAGTGCCGAAAGCGTCGAGGCAGCACGCACGAAGAGCACTGAAGATCTGTGCGCGGGCAAGTGACCCTATCGACGGCTAGGAACGACTTGGCGGCTGTCCCAAGGTTAGCCGCCAAGCCGTTCGGCCCCTTCCATTCTGGAAAGGAGGTGACCGGGCCATGAGCTGGACACACTATCTGCCGGCGCTGCTGAAAGGCGCGGAGGTGACGGCGATCATCGCCGTTGCCTCGATGTTCCTCGGTGCGATCCTGGCTTTTGCAGCCGGTCTGGCACGCTTTGCCGGAGGGCGGCTGCTCTCCCTAATCGCGATCGTCTATATCGAGATCTTTCGCGGCACATCGCTTCTGGTGCAGCTCTTCTGGCTCTATTACGCGCTGCCTCTGATCGGGATCTCCTTCGATCCGATCACGACCGGCATTGCCGGCCTCGCGCTCAACATCGGCGCCTATGGCGCGGAAGTCGTGCGCGGTGCGCTGCAGGCGGTTCCCGACGCTCAGCATGAGGCGGCACGCGCCCTGAATTTCGGGCAGGGACAGACGCTCTTCCATATCGTCTTGCCCCAAGCCGTGGTGGAGATGATGCCGGCCTTCGGCAATCTTGCCGTCCAGAACCTGAAGGATACGGCATTGGTGTCACTGATATCGATCAGCGATCTGACCTTCCAGGCGCAACAGCTGCGAAATATCACGCTCGACAGCGTGACGATCTATTCGCTGACGCTGATTGGGTATTTCATCATGGCGCTCGTCCTCGTTGCCTTCATGCGCTGGCTGGAGACGATCCTTCGCCGTGGCGTCGCTTTCCCGGGGAGGGCGCCGGCATGATGTACGGCTTCACCTGGGATACGTCGACGACGCTGTCCTTTGCATTATCGATCCTGCCGATCCTCGGCATCGGCCTCATCGTCACGCTGGAGGCGGCGGCCGCCGGATTTGCCATCGCGCTTGTTCTCGGCCTGATCTTCGCTTTGCTCAGGCGCAGCCGTTTCGTGGCGATCTCCTGGCCAACAGCCTTCGTCATTGAGTTCCTGCGCGACACGCCGCTGCTTGTGCAGCTCTTCTTCCTTTACTACGTCCTGCCGATCTACGGCATCACATTGCCAGCCTTCCTCACCGGCGCGCTGGCTCTCGGTCTGCAATATTCGGCCTATACGTCGGAAGTCTATCGTGGCGGTCTGGATGCGGTGCCCCGCGGGCAATGGGAGGCGGCGACGGCGCTCAATCTGAGCCACGGCCGTACCTATTGGGATATCGTCATCCCGCAGGCGATCCCCCGCATCGTACCGGCCATGGGCAACTATCTCGTCTCCATGCTCAAGGAGACGCCGGTGCTCTCCGTCGTGACGGTCGTCGACATGCTCAACCTTGCCAATCTCATCGGAGATCGGACGTTCGAGTATCTGGTGCCGCTTTCCCTCGTCGGCCTGATCTTCCTCATCCTCACGCTCGTCTGCTCGGCGGCCATTCATTGGCTCGAAAAGGCGTTGCCGAAAAACGGAATTGCTCTGAGATGACGCAACCACTGATCCGCTTTCAAGATGTCACCAAGCGATACGGCCACCTGACCGTGCTCGACAATTTCTGCTTCGATGTCGCGCCCGGCGAAAAGGTGACGCTGATCGGCCCTTCCGGTTCGGGAAAATCGACGGTCCTGCGCATCCTGATGACGCTCGAGCCCTTCCAGGAAGGCACCTTGCACCTGGCCGGCATGTCCTATCATCAAGACAATGGCCGAGGCCGGTTCCTGGCCAGCGAGGCGCATCTGCGCCAGATCCGCACCCATGTCGGCATGGTGTTCCAGAGCTTCAATCTGTTTCCGCACATGACCGTGCTGCGCAATATCGTCGAGGCACCGACGCGCGTGCTCGGGCTCGGGCGGGCGGAAGCCGAATGCCGTGCCGTCGATCTCTTACGCATGGTCGGGCTTTCGGAGAAGAAGGATCATTATCCGAGCCAGCTTTCCGGCGGCCAGCAGCAGCGTGTAGCAATCGCCCGCGCACTTGCCATGCGCCCGCGCGTCCTGTTGTTCGACGAACCGACATCGGCGCTCGATCCGCAGCTCGTCGGTGAAGTGCTGGGCGTCATCCGCGATCTCGCGCATGAGCACGATCTGACCATGCTGCTGGTCACCCACGAAATGCGCTTTGCCCGCGAAGTGTCGGACCGCGTCTGCTTTTTCGACAAAGGCCGCATTTGCGAGCAGGGCAAGCCGGAAGAGATTTTCAGTGCGCCCAGGGAGGATCGCACGAAGGAATTTCTGCACTCGATTCTTTGACGGAAGCAGTCACGATGCCGGCGACTTGCCGCCGGAATTTTAAACGATCGAGCCCACGTCGAAAACCGGGGGCAGTTGCTCGAAGGTGCTACGAACGGTTTCGAGCGCCGAGCGAAGGGCGGAGTGGGACAGGCGCCCGCCAAGGCAGATGCGGATGCCGCCGACCGGCCGCTCTCCACCGGCAACGAAAGGTTCGGACGGCGTGACCGCGACGCCCTTGCGGGCAAGTGCGCGCACGAGGCCTTCCTCCGTCCAGCGCTCCGGCACCGACAGCCAGGCGCAGAGCGACAAAGGATGACTGCCGACGACGAAGGGGGCCAGCACGTCGGACACGATCGCCTGCCGCGCTTCGGCCTCGCTTCGCTGGACGGCAAGCAGGGCTTTCGCCGTCCCGTCCAGAACCCAGCGCGACGCCATTTCCGCAACGACATTGGTGGCGCTCCAGCCGGTCACGCGCAAGATCGACGCGGCGCGGATCGAATAGTGGGCCGGCACGACGAGATAGCCGATGCGCAATCCCGTCATCACGGACTTGGTGAAGCTGGTTACGAAGAAGCCAAGTTCCGGAATGAGCTCGGGCATGGACGGAAGGGGATCGCGCAGCATCGGCTTGTAGACCTCGTCCTCGATGACGAAGATGCCATGCCGGCGGGCGATGTCGGCGATCGCGCGCCGGCGCTCCTCACCCATGACGTGGCTTGTGGGGTTGCCGAGCGATGAAACGATGACGAGCGCCGTAACGTCGCCGATGGCAGAGGCTGCCTCGAAGGCCTCGGGCAGGATGCCTTCGCGATCGGTCGGAAGACCACGCAGTGTGAAGCCGAGAACATTGGCAAGGCCGATGATGCCGTGATCGGTCAGGTTCTCGGTCAGGACCACTTCGCCCGGACGGACGACCGAGGCGACGGCAAGGAAAAGCCCGTGCGCCGCGCCGTTCGTGATCAGGATTTGGTCCGGATCGGTTTTGACCGACAGACCTGAGAGCCAGACCTGTGCCGCGGCGCGATGGGCATCGAGGCCGGCGATCGGACGGCAAGGCCGCATGAAGCTGCTATTGTCGCTTTCGGCAAGGGCCTGCATCAGTTCGCGGGCCGAGCGTTCATGCGCCTCGGTATAGACGGCCCGGATGATGGAAAGATCGGCGCTGCCGCTCGGGTCGCGATCGAGCATGAAACTGTCGGCGCGTTCGGTGACGCGGCTGCGCACGAAGGTGCCGCGCCCGACTTCGCCGCGCAGATAGCCCCGGCGCTCCGCCTCCTTGTAGCTGAGGCTCACGGTTTGCACCGAAATTTTGAGCGCATGGGCGAGGTCGCGATGCGTCGGCATCTGCGCATGCACCGGCAGAATGCCATCGTTTATGTCGGCGATGATCTTGTCGGTCAGCAGCTTATGCTTGGTCACGCCCTTGCGATGCTGAAGGACGGGTTTCCAGGCGCCATTGTCCTGGTCTTTTGAATCATGACGATACATGGATTGATCCGGTACAATTACAGCATCCATGTACATCATTCGTCGCTTGAAGGCGATGACCGAATGAGATCGCGCGGCTCATTGTCAACAACGAGCCGCGCCACTATCGCTCAGGCCGGAAGAGAGATCCGCCGGCACGGATTGGATCAGCGATTTGAAAGCACGCTTTCGATGGCGCCAACAGCCGCCTTGACGATGGTATCGGCTTCCTCGCGGGTCAGGCACAGCGGTGGTGCGAAGCCGAGAATGTCTCCCTGCGGCATGGCACGGCCGATGACGCCGCGCTCGAGCAGCGCTGCCGCCACTTGCGGGCCGATCTTCTTTGCCGGATCGAAGAACTTGCGATCATCCCTGTCCTCCACGAATTCGATGGCGGCCATGAGCCCATCGCCGCGGACCTCGCCGACGTGGCTGTGGCCACCGACCGCCTTGGCCAGCTCCGAGCGGAAGTATGCGCCGGTCGAACCGGCATTTTCGACGATGCCGAGTTCATCGACCAGTTCGAGATTGGCGATACCGGCGGCTGCGCAGATCGGATGGGCGGAATAGGTCCAGCCATGGCCGATGGCGCCGAGCTGGTCGGACCCTTGGACGAGAACCTGCCACATCTTGTCGGAAACGATGCTGCCGGAAAGTGGCGCATAGGCCGAGGTCAGGCCCTTGGCAATGGTGATCAGGTCCGGCTTCATGCCGTAATGATCGGAGCCGAACATGGTGCCGAGACGGCCAAAGCCTGTGACGACTTCATCGGCGACGAGCAGGACGTCGTATTTGTCGAGCACGGCCTGGATTTTCTGCCAATAGGTCTTCGGCGGCGGGACGATGCCGCCGGTGCCGAGGATCGGCTCGCCGATGAAGGCCGCAACCGTTTCCGGCCCCTCGGCGAGGATCATCTCCTCCAGCCTGTCGGCGCAATGCTGCGCGAACTGCTCCTCGTTCATCGACCGGTCGGTGCGGCGGAAGAAATAGGGCGCTTCCGTATGAAGAACGGGTGCACGCGGCAGGTCGAAGGCCTTATGGAAAAGCTCCAGGCCCGTGAGGCTCCCCGTCATGACGCCCGAGCCATGATAGCCGCGCCAACGCGAGATGATCTTCTTCTTTTCCGGACGGCCGAGAATATTGTTGTAGTACCAGATCAGCTTGATGTTGGTCTCGTTGGCGTCGGAACCCGAGAGACCGAAGTAGACGCGGCTCATGCCTTCGGGCGCGCGGTCGATGATCATCTTCGAAAGCGTGATCGAGGCTTCCGTACCGTGGCCGACATAGGCATGGTAGTAGGCAAGATTCTTGGCCTGTTCCGCAATCGCATCGGCGATTTTCTGCCTGCCATAGCCGACATTGACGCAGTAAAGGCCGGCAAAGGCGTCGAGGCTCTTCTTGCCGTTGGTGTCCGTGATGTAAACACCCTCGGCGCCGGCGATGACGCGGGTCGGGCTCTCGCCGCGCGCGTGCATGCCCATATGGGTCGAGGGATGGAAGAAGTGATCCCTATCCCAGGCGTTCAGTTCGTTGCGCTTGTCCAACATGTTATGCTTCCTTCTTCTGTATGGGCGCGTCAGGCGGTCGTATCGACGCAGAGATATTTGAGCTCGGTGAATGCCTCGATGCCGTGGCGCGAGCCTTCGCGGCCGAGGCCGGACTGCTTCCAGCCGCCAAAGGGGATCGGGCCGCCGGTGATCTTCACACGGTTGATGGCGACCATGCCGTATTCGAGCGCGCGGCCGAGCCGCATCTGCCTTGCGCCATTCGTCGTCACGACATAGGCGACGAGACCGTATTCGGTGTCGTTGGCACGGGCGACGACTTCGTCTTCGCTATCGAAAGTGCTGACGGCGGCGACCGGTCCGAAGGTTTCCTCGCGCATGATCAGAGCATCCGGGGAGGGATCGACAAGCAAGGTCGGCTGGAAGAACAGCTTTCCGGCCGGATGCCGTTTCCCGCCGACGACAAGCCTCGCGCTGTGTTTCAGCGCATCGGCAACATGTTCCTCGACCTTCGCAATGGCGCGCTCATGCATGAGCGGTCCGATATCGACGGCACCGTCCAATCCGTTGCCGACCTTCAGGGCCGCGACACGCTTGCCGAATGCCGCAACAAAGGCGTCCATGATCGGGCGTTGAACGAAGATCCGGTTGGCGGCAAGGCAATCCTGGCCGGAGGTTGCGAATTTGGCATTGATGGCGATATCGACGGCACGATCGAGATCGGCGTCGTCGAAAACGATCAGGGGCGCATGGCCGCCAAGTTCCATCACAAGCCGCTTCATGCTTTCGGCGCATTGTCCGGCGATCAGCTTGCCGATCTCGGTCGAGCCGGTGAAGCTCAATGCCCTGACCCGCGGATCGTCGCAGAAGGCCCCGACGATGGTTGCGGCATCGCCGGTCAGTACGTTGAAGACACCGGCGGGAAGGCCGGCGCGTTCGCCGAGTTCGGCAAGCGCAAGCGCCGACAACGGCGTTTCCGAGGATGGATGGGCGACGACCGTGCATCCGGCGGCAAGCGCCGCGGCGGCCTTGCGCGTGATCATGGCGGCCGGAAAATTCCAGGGCGTGACGATCGCGACGACGCCCAAGGCCTCTCTGCGGACAAACATCTCGGTGTCGGGCAAATGGCTGGTCACGCTTTCGACGTTGATCCGCCTGGCTTCCTCGGCATACCATTCGACAAAGCCTGCGGCGTAGTCGATCTCGCCGCGAGATTCATCGAGCGGCTTGCCCTGTTCCAGAGTCATGATCAGCGCCAGATCGTCGCGTGCCTCAATCATCGATTCGTACCACTTGCGCAGGATCGACGCTCGTTGTTGCGGCAAGAGCGCGCGCCAGGCCGCAAAGGCATCCGTTGCCGCGTCGATGGCCTCGAAGGCCTCTCTCCGGTCGAGGCTGGTGACCCAGGCAAGCGTTGCGGAGGATGCGGGATCTGTGACTTCGAAGCTGCGGCCGGCCTTGCCGGCGACCCAACGACCGGCGACATAGGAAAGGTCTCGCAGCAAATGGCGGTCGTTCAGCCTCGACAAGGCTTCGTGGTAGGTGAGACGGGCGTGAAGTGCAGGCATGGTCGAGTCTCTCGTTCCAGATGCCGCAATGTTCTCACGGAACGCCGCGAGAGATTGTCCATTGCCGGCAGTCGAAAGAGAGAAAGGACCTAAAGAGAAGGGCGCTGGTAGAGAGTCTCTCTATTCGCTGTCGGGCGCATATGCATCCGGGGAAAGAAGGTCGGTGACCGGCAGCACCGTCTCCTCTTTCACGGTCTTGGTCACGATGTAGGTGAAATAGCGCTCGATGCCGAGATCGCGATCGAGGAGATCGTCGATCAGGCGCTGATAGGCGTCGATATTGGCCGACATGATTTTCAGAATATAATCGACGCCGCCGCCGACCGCCCAGCAGGCAACGATTTCAGGCATGGCCGCCGCAGTTCGCTCGAAGCGATCGAAATCGGCTTGGCGATGGTTGGCAAGAGTAAGTTCCACCATGACACTGGCGATCGGCGCGAGCCTGCGTAGCGCCAGACGGGCGTGATAGCCCGTGATGATCCCTGCCTTTTCCAGCTTTCGCAGCCGCAGCCAGCATGGCGTCGGCGATAAACCGACCTTCTCGGCGAGCGCGAGTTTGGTGATGCGGCCATCTCGTTGGATCACATCCAATATCCGCAAATCGATCGCATCAAGTTTCATTTTAAAGCTGCTTACCGCCACCGTCGTTCTCAGAGCAATCGCATTTGAAACCTGGACTGACAAGCGTAAGGTATGGAAATGGGCGAAATGGTCTGCTGTCGAAGGGACCTGCGGTTCTCGCCGTTCGCCCGGAAGATGGGCGGCGAACCCGGCATTTGGTTCGGCGTCGAGCAGAATCAGATCTGCTTTTGCTGCAATTTTCCTCGCGCTCTCGCCGATCATCCTGCCTTCACGTAGACATGCTTAATGTGCCGCTTGGACCTTTGAGCATCCGATTCGGGAGCAGTTGATGTCGGTAGTTCAGCGTTCGACCACGCATTCGTCCTCTTGGTTCGTGGCGAGCATCGGTGCTCTGGGCATCGTGTTTGGCGATATCGGCACCAGCCCGCTTTATACGTTCAAGACTGTGCTCGACATAATCGGTACAAGGGATCCGGCAACGATATTAGGCGTGCTCTCGCTGATCGTATGGACGCTCGTCATCGTCACCTCGGTCAAATATGCCGGATTTGCCATGCGCATCGACAATGATGGCGAAGGCGGCATCCTTGCCCTTATGCCCAGCTCGGCATCAAGCGGCAGGCCAGGCCGCTCGTCGTCGCCCTCGGGCTTTTTGGTGCAGCATTGATCTATGGCGACGGAGCCATCACGCCGGCAATCTCGGTTCTCTCGGCGCTTGAGGGTCTCAATATCGTTGCTCCCTCGCTGCAGGCCTATGTGCTGCCGCTGACGGTTGCAATTCTGCTCGGCCTCTTTCTCATCCAGCCTTTTGGTACGGCGCGGATCGGACACGCCTTCGGTCCGATCATGAGCGTGTGGTTTCTTTCCATGGCGCTGATGGGCCTATGGGGCGTGGCTCAGCATCCCACAGTCCTTTGGGCGCTCAATCCGCTTTACGGCCTGTCCTTTCTTTTTGACCACGGCAGCATGGGCTTTCTCGTGCTCGGCGGCGTCTTCCTCTGCGTTACCGGCGCGGAGGCGCTTTATGCCGATATGGGTCACTTCGGAGCCGGGCCGATCAAGCTTTCCTGGTCGCTCGTCGTCTTTCCGAGTCTCGTTCTGAACTATGCGGGGCAGTCTGCGATCGTTCTTGCCGGCGCGCCGACCGACGGCAATATCTTCTATCGCCTTTGCCCGTCCGCCCTCACGCTGCCGCTGATCCTTTTGTCGACGGTAGCGACGATCATCGCCAGCCAGTCCATCATCACCGGCGCATTCTCAATGACCCGGCAGGCCATCGCGCTTGGCTGGATGCCGCGGTTGAAAGTGGTGCAGACGTCCGCAGGCGGCTATGGCCAGATCTATGTCGGAGCCGTCAACTGGCTGTTGATGATCGTGACGATCGGCCTCGCCTTGGGTTTCAAGAAGTCGGACAATCTGGCGGCCGCCTACGGCATCGCGGTCTCGGCGACTATGCTGATGACGACGACGCTGCTCTTCATGGCGATGCGGGAAATATGGGGTTGGAGCCTGCTTGCAAGCGGTACGGTGGCCGGCCTGTTTCTCGTCGTGGATGCAGCGTTCTTTGCGTCGAATCTGACGAAACTCTTCGATGGTGGCTATGTGCCGCTGATCCTGGCCGCATTCGTCTATACCATCATGTATATCTGGCACCGCGGCGTGCTGGCGATGACGGCAAGCATGGAAGAAAGTCCGATATCGGTCGGTGACTTCGTTGCCAGCCTGCCGCAGCGGCAGATCGCCCGCGTACCGGGTACGGCCGTCTTATTGACGTGTTCGACCACCAATACGCCTCTGCTTATTCAATCGTATGTCAATCACTCCAATTCATTGCACGAGAAAGTGCTGACGATCACCTTGCGTACGGAATCGGTGCCGTGGGTTGCAGAAGCTGACCGCGTGGTTTTTTCTGAAGAGGCACGGGGTTTCTGGCGAGCCTCTACGCGCTATGGCTTCATGGAGCGTCCCGACATTCCAGCCCTGGTTCGGCAGATCCTGTCGCTGAAATGCCCCGTCGATCTCGATAATATCAACTATTTCATCGGCACACAGAAGATTGTGCGGCGCGAGGACGGACCTGGCCTGCCTCATTGGCAATATGCCATATTCGCGGCGTTGATGCGCAACAGTGCTCATATGACGGATTTTTTCCGCATTCCCGCAGGCCATCTTCTCGATCTTGGTCATGAAGTTGCCGTCTAGCTGAAAAGAAGACTTGTTTCCCCAGGCGGCTTGGGCGGAAAGTCGATAGGCACAGTTGAGCAGGCCGCCGATCAGATTGAGCGCGCTGCTGCACAGGCTGCGGCTACCGAAGAAGCTGCGCGGAAACACGGCGCGATTCAGCCAGACGGATATCAGCGGCTTCGCGTTTGGCTATCGGTGCAAGACGATGCGGGCGTTGTCGAGCATATTCCAGTGACGAATCCAAGCGCTGACCTTATGTCTGGATTGGAGGAGCGATGGTTGCAGGGAATGAGAAGAAATATGGCGATTGGCGGCCCCTGCGGCACCGTTTCAGAAATTACCGTGACAGTGCACTCAATAAGACTTCAGCTCTGACTAAAGCGAGCACGCCCTAATAGCATAATCGATCGCATTTTGTTGCAACAAATCCATTGCCTTTGCCTGGCGTATCCTGCAACCTGTGGATTCCAGGCGGAACCTGCTTTATGCCTGTCCTCATGACCCGGAAAGACCGACCGCCGCCGATGAAATCCAGCATCGCCCATCTGCCGCCGATCAAGCAGCGCGAGCTTGCCCGCGTCGTCGAAGTGCTGCACGAGGAATTCGAGGATGCGATGAACGGCGCGTCGGCCGAGTTCAAGAAGCGCGGCCGCATTTTAAAGATCATTCTGTTCGGTTCATTCAGCCGCGGCGATTGGGTCGACGAGCGGCACACGACGAAGCGTTACCGCTCGGATTTTGATCTGTTGATCATCGTCAACAACCGCAAGCTTACCGATTTCACGGAATATTGGCAAAAGGCCGATGACCGGTTGTTGCATATGCGTGAGGTGGAAACACCGGTCAGGTTCATCGTCCATTCCAGACGCGAGGTGAACACCGCACTGACGCTTGGGCAATATTTCTTCGTCGACATCCGCCGCGATGGCATCGTGCTCTATGAGCTCGATGACGAGCCGCTCGCCGAGCCAAAACCTCGCTCCAAGGAAGAAGAATACCGGATTGCCAAGAAGCACTTTGAAGATCGGTTTTCGTTTGCGGTGGCGTTGATGGACGATGTGGCGCTCCACACGCAGAAAAATCGTCCGAAGCATGCAGCTTCATGCTTCACCAGGTTATCGAGCAGGCCTATTCCGCCGTACTGCTGACGCTGACCAGCTACAGCCCACCATCGCACAATCTCAAGCATCTGCGCAGCCTGGCGGAGTCACAGGTGCCGGAGCTGGCCGAGGTCTGGCGGCATGGCGAACACGCCGCCTGGTTCAACATCGTCAACGAGGCTTACGTGAAGGCACGGTATTCGAAACATTTCGAGATCAGCCGCGAGGCGCTCGTGTGGGTCTCGGGACGGGTCGAGGATTTGCTCGGCCGCGTCGGCGCCCTCAGCCAGGCCCATCTCGATCAGCTGAAGAGCCAAATCGCTGCTGACGTATCGCCGCTATAACAAACAAAGCGGGCGAACGACCGTTCAAAGTTTCCTCCAAGTCTGGCCGTGCCGTCGTATAGTTTGCACCGCCGGTGAGACCAACAGCATAATGAAACAGCATCGTTACGTTAACCGAAAAGCGAGGACCGCGGCCGGGACAAGAGTCGAGTCGCAGAGAGGAATCTCACCTCTCTGCGCTCACGAAACCTGACATGACGTAGAGTAGGGGCAGAGCGCCGCGCAGCTTTGTGGCTGCCGGTTTCTCGGCCCCTCTCTCCAAACCGGACGTCATCGATGGCTACACACTATGGATCGATGGCACGAAATTCCCGCTGGCCGTATTGCCGATCTCGGCGGGTCGGCGTACCAATCACTCCAGCTTTAAGTCAGGCCGTACCAAGTCCCGCGACCCGCTCCATGAAGGGTCAGATGTCCCTGTTCCGTCAACGCCCGAAGATGATCCTTGACGGTGTTGCGGCTTGTGCCCGTGGCTTTGGCCGCGTCCATGACAGTCACGCGCCCCCGCTCTCGTGCCAGTTCGAGGATCGCGACGGATAGTTCCGGCAGGTCGCTCAATAGAATACGTTCACGTTCGATCTTACGCTCGAGCCGCTGCTTCTGGCGCTGCAGGCTCCGGAGAAAAAACTCAACCCACGGATTCCAGTTCTGTTCTTCTGTTCGGATTGTTCCCTGCGTGCGGCGAAGCGCGATGTAATAAGCTTCCTTGTTCTGCTCGATTACGCTTTCGAGAGAGCTGTACGGGACATAGAGGTAACCAGCTCGAAGCAACAACAGGGTGGTCAAGGCTCGCGATAGGCGTCCATTGCCATCCTGGAAAGGATGGATCTCCAGGAAGACTACGATGAAGACAGCGACGATGAGGAGGGGGTGGAACTTGCCATCCTTCTCTTGGACCTGTTGCCAGGCTATCAGTCCCGACATCCGGCCGGGCGTATCGAATGGAGATGCGGTCGCGAAAACGATCCCAAGGCTTCGCCCATCTTCGTCGAAAGCCTCGACGTTATTGGAAAGTGTCTTCCAGTTTCCTCGGTGCCTCTCGTCCTTGGTCGAGTGGGCAAGCAGGTCCCGATGAAGTTGTCGGATGTGATTTTCGTTGAGCGGGATCGCGTCGAAGGCTGAGAAGATCGTTTCCATCACCTCGGCGTAGCCTGCGACCTCCTGTTCGTCTCGACTGGCGAACGAGCCGATGCGGAGGTTCGAGAGAAGTCTTTCGACTTCACGGTCGCTTAATTTTGCGCCTTCAATGCGGGTCGACGATCCAATACTTTCGATCGTTGCGACCCGTCGCAAACTGGACAGGCGGTCTGGCGCGATGCGGCCGAGTGCGCGCCACGCTCCTTTGAATTCGTCGATTTCGGCGATTAGTGACAGGATCTCAGGCGTGATACGCAATTTGGAAAGATCGAGCTGCGTCATCCATTCTCCCATCCATTTACATCCAAATGAGATATCGCACACCGCAATCTATTTTTCCATCCATTTTCATCCAATAAACGAAAATCGCGGAAAATGTTAAAGTGGGAGAGGCTCAGTTGGTGGCGGGAGCCTTGTGATCGTCGTCAATCCCGGTTCGGGCGGGACCAGATGAGCTTGTACTCGCCCTTGTCGCCCTGGACCAGGCTGGCGTAGATCGGGGCGGGAAAGCTCGGATCGGTGCGACGTGAAGTCGCCTGAATAATTGTTCGACGAAGAAAGGAGAAGGCTTGAGAAGAACCTGACGTTCCGTCGTCAGTAGCCTACCGGCACATGCGGGACTGGTAACGGTCCGGTGTGAAGCTGCCGGGACAATGCAGCCGGGCCTTCTGGCGGCTCTGATGGGGTGGACGCCTCCTCTAAATGGTGATCAACGTCTCCATTCTGGCACATAGATGCCGTCGGGGGGCGTCCACCCCATCAGAGCCATTTCGAGGTTGCCAAGGACGGGCGTACCGTCTTCCATGGTGACGCCGGCGACCAGTGCGTCCGGGTGACCGGGTCGCGCTGCGCCTTTGGCCGGCCGGTGGCCGAGCCAGTTCCAGAACTGTGGATTTTCCTGGCGCAGGTCATCCATTCGGGCGAAGCGACCGGCAATGTCCTTGTCGGTGATGTCGGCCTCAAGGGGGAAACGCCGTTTTCGCCGATTGCTGGCGGCACTCCTGCGTTAACCAATAATTAAGATTTGCGACGCCCATGGCGCGACCCAAATTGACTTCGCTGGCCGCGGAATTTAACCATTTGTTAACATTGTCCCTGAAGGCAAAGGCGTTTGTATGTTTTGCGTCGTCCGGCCAGCCAGCTTGCTCCAGGCAGGCAGGTCCATTGTCTCAGCTCTGACTTTTGCAGTAGCATTGTTAGCCAGCAACACAGGTGTTTCTGCGGCCTCGAATGCGTTCATGCCGACGGGCTCAATCACGTCGCAGCCGATCGGCCATTATGATTTCTGCAAGCGACGCCCGACGGAATGCGAGATCCATCCTTCCGATCTGCGACCGATCAAGCTCACGCAAAAGACCTGGGACGAGATTGTCGCCGTCAATGACTCGGTCAACAAATGGGTCAAGCCAATCAGCGACCTCGATCATTACGGCGCCGTGCAATACTGGAACTACCCTGACGATGGCATGGGCAATTGCGAGCATTATGCGCTGGAGAAGCGCAGGGAGCTGATGGAAAAGGGCATACCAATCGCCGATCTGCTGATTACGGTCGTGCGCCTACCCGATGGTGAGGGCCATGCCGTCGTCACGGTGCGCACCGACCGTGGGGATTTCATTCTCGACAATCTGAGCGATCAGGTGAAAAACTGGACGCAGACGCCGTATCATTTCCTGAAGCGGCAGGCGACAAACGATACCGGGCGCTGGGTGGATATCCTGCAGCCGCAGACTGTCGTTGCCAACCTCACGAAATAGCGATTCAGGCGTTATATGGCGGCCTGCGCAACTGGCAGATCTATCGAGACCACATGTTGACGCTGTCGCGCCAGTCTTGTCTTGCGCCCTCCGGTGATGCGGGTCAGGGCAGCTTGAAGCGGCGCGATCATAATCCGGGACTGGGCCGCTAAGTGATCTGGACCAGAAGGGCGCCGGCCGCCATCAGAAGGACGACAATCCACGGAGGCATATTCCAGACCACCAGAAGCAGGAAGCCGGAAAGGGCAAGAGTAAAATCGGTCGGCGCGAGGACGGCGCTGGTCCAGACGGGGTTGTAAAGAGCCGCACCGAGCACACCGACGACCGCTGCGTTGGCGCCGCGCATCGCAGCCCGTGCCGTCGGATAGCCGCTCAGCTTGGCCCAGAAGGGGAGCGTGCCCACCAGAAGAAGGAAACCCGGAAGGAATATCGCCACGAGGCATATTGCGGCGCCGAATATGCCGTTCGGAGTGGGCGTGACGGCCGCGCCGAGATAGGCCGAGAAGGTGAAAAGAGGACCAGGCACGGCCTGCGCAAGACCATAGCCTGCAAGAAAGGAGCTTTCCGATATCCAGCCGGGGCGCACGACTTCGGCGTGAAGAAGGGGCAGGACGACGTGGCCGCCGCCGAATACCAGCGATCCGGAGCGGTAAAAGGCATCAAAGAGGGCAAGCCCCTGGGTGCCGGCGCTGGATGCGACAAGCGGCAGCGCGAAGAGCAGGAGGAAGAAGGTGAAAAGGCAGAATATCCCGACGGATCTGGAAATCTTGAACGAGACGGCGCCGTGGACATGCGTATCCGTTTGGCGGCAAAGCAGGATCCCGCCACATGCCCCGATCAGGATCGCGGCGAGCTGACCAAAGGCACCCAGGAAGGTCACCGCGACCACCGCCACCAGGGCAATGCCGGCGCGTGGCTTGTCGGGAGTGAGCGCTTTCATCATGCCCCAGACCGCCTGCGCCACCACGGCCACCGCGACGAGCTTCAGCCCGTGGAGCAGTCCTTGTCCGATGGGATTGTCGAGGGCTGTCGAGGCCATCGCAAACATGAGCAGGATCAATGCGGATGGCAGGGTGAAGGCAGTCCACGCGGCAAGGGCACCGAGCGGCCCGCCGCGCAAAAGACCCAAGGCGAACCCCACCTGGCTGGATGCGGGGCCGGGGAGAAACTGGCATAGAGCGACGAGGTCGCCATAGCCCTTCTCGTCTATCCATTTGCATCGAATCACCAGTTCGCTTCGAAAATACCCCAAATGGGCGATCGGGCCGCCGAATGACGTCGTGCCGAGCTTTAAGAATGCCCAAAAGACTTCCGCAGGACTGCCTGATACATGTCCCGCGATTTCATCGTTCGTCATTTGCATATCCGGCCGTCAGCCCTCAGGGTTCCAGTTGCGAAACGTGCTATCGTCTCTCGGTAAGACAAGATGATGAACCCGCGGTATATCTGCCAGGTTTATCCCGAACTAGGCATCTCCTTTTCGCAATGGCCGATGAATTTGCTGCAAAAGTCCGCATGGCAGTCTTGCGTATTGACGCAAGTCCCTCAACTGTTGGCGGGCATTCGCTATGAAGAACTTTGGCAATGGATATGAAAACACCGAAAAGAATCGGCATTCTGGAGGTCGCCCGGCTGGCCGGAGTATCCACCACGACGGTATCCCGTGTTCTGAATGGCCATGCCGATAGCCGCATCAGCCTGGAAACACAGGAGCGCGTCAGGGCGACGGCGGACAGCGTCGGTTACGTCGTCAATCGTCTGGCAACGTCGCTGAGGACACACAGGACCGGAGTTTTCGGCGCGATCGTCAACAGCCTCTCGGGCCATTATCAGCCCCATCTGACAAGCCGCCTTCAGGCGGTCGCTCAGCGCCGGGGCGTGGAATTGCTGGTCGCGCAGGCCAAGGCTGAGGCCGGCGAGATCGCCGGACAATTGCGTCTGTTTCAGGAGGATTTTTTCGACGGCGTCATCATGGTCAGCGACCTTCCCGGCCAGCAGGCGCTCTGTGATCATCTTGACCGGGTGGGCAAGGCGCATGTGACGCTCGGTGCCGGATTGACCGGTCCGCTTCCCGCGGTGCTGACCGATGACCGGTTCGGTATGAAACTGCTGTTTAACCATCTGGCGGAACTTGGTCATCGACGCATCTCCTTCATCTATCGCGTCAGCCGCAGCGCGCTTCGCGACCGCCTGTCGATTTTCCGGGAAGTTGTTGGCGGCAGCGCGGGGGCGATCGTCGGCGATGTCATCTCGTTCGAGAAGAACGAGCGCGATCGCAAGCTGTTTGCAGATCTATTGTCGTCGCCGGAGCGTCCGACCGCCCTGATCTGCGGGAGTGACGGCCTCGCCATCGAGGTCGTCGCCTTCCTGCGGGAGCTCGGCTTGCGGATTCCCGCCGATATTTCCCTCGTCGGCTATGATAACGTGCCCGATACCGCCTATTGGGCGCTGCCCTTGACGACTGTCGCCCAGCCCACGGATGCTTTGTGCGAAGCATCGCTTGACCTTCTGATCGAGCTGTCGAACCTCCCGGCTGAAGCGCGCGTTGCAAAGCGACCGATGTGCTTTGTGCACCCCGAACTTGTCATACGTGCGTCATCGAGCTCGCCTAGCCTGCGGCCATTCTCCCTTGCGTAAGAGAAACGACGGTTCTGAGCGCAAGTGGTCGTTTTTCATTTGCGCAAACGTTTGTGCAAACACAGGAGAGTGCCGATGTCCGAATGCTTGCTCACCGGCTTTACAGGCCCGGTCACCCGCCGAACGACGCTTTTCTTGGGAGCTGCGGCAGGCCTTTCCGCGTTCGTTCCCGCGCTGTCCGCCTCCGCTGATGACGGCGACAAAAAACCGGAACTTCGCATTGCCGTTCAGCAGAATCCGGTGTCGCAGGAACCGGTCGATGCGGCCAGCAACGTCGCCTTCCGCAACAATTACTCGATCCACGAGACGGTGCTTGCGCTCGACATGCGCGGCGACTTCTCGGTCAAGCCCAATCTCGCCACTTCCTGGACCTGGGTCTCGCCGACTGTGCTCGAAATGAAGCTGCGTCCCGGCGTGATCTTCCACGACGGCCGCGAGATGACGGCCGAGGATGTCGCCTTCTCCTTCGGCCCCGAGCGCCTGTTGAACAAGGACGCGCCGGGCTATCCCGTCTATCGCACCAATTTCACCAGCCTCGATCACGTCGAAGTCGTCGATCCGATGACGGTCCGCTTCGTCACTAAGTTCCAGGATCCGATCTTCCTTCAGCGCCTCGCATCCTATGCGGCCGTGGTCATCAGCAAGGACGCCTGGCAGAAGAATGGCGGAAACTGGACGGCCTGGCGACAAAGGCCGGTCGGCGCCGGTCCGTACAAGGTCGAAAGCTACGCCATCAACGAAAATGTCGTATTGGCAGCTCACGACCAGGCCTTTCGCGGCAAGCCTGCGGCCAAGCGGGTAACGCTGCGCATCGTGCCGGAAGTTTCCTCGCGCATCGCCGGCCTGCTGGCGGGTGACTACGACATTGCAACGGACCTGCCGCCCGATCAGCTTTCGGTCGTCACCGCCAGCAACGGCCATGACATTGTCGGCGGCCCCGTCCCCAACCACCGCATTCTGTATTTCGACAAGAACAACCCGGCGCTCAAGGATCCGCGCGTGCGCCAGGCGCTGATCCTCGCCATCGACCGTCAGGCGATCGTCGATACGATCTGGAACGGTCGCACCCGCGTGCCGAACGGCCTGCAGTTCGAGCTTTATGGTCCCGTCTACCTCAAGGACTATCCGGCCTATCAATACGACCCGGATCGAGCCGTGCAGCTCCTGAAGGATGCTGGCTACAATGGCGAGGAGATCGAGATCCGGTCGCAGAACAATTACTATACGGCCGAAAATCCCGTCACTCAGGCCGTCGTTGCCATGTGGCAGGCCGTCGGCGTCAATGCCAAGATGAAGTTTGTCGAAAGCGGCAAGCTGTTTGAGAACTCTCCGACCCGCGCGACCGGCAATTGGTCGAGCACCGGGCAAATTCCCGACCCCTATATCTCCTTCTTCACCCAGTTCGGTTCGGCCGGCTCGCTGACCTCGTTCAAGATCTGGCAGAACCCGGATTTCGACGCGCTGGGCGCCAAGATGGAAAAGGCGGTCGAGCCGGCCGAACGCGCCAAGATATTCCGCGACATGCTGCATCTGATCGAATGGGAGGATCCGGGCGAGACCGTCCTGCATCAGAATGCCGTCTTCTTCGGTATCCGCAAGGGCATCAAATGGCAGCCGCTGCCGGCTTTCCAGATGGATCTCGGCGCCGGCAGCCTTGCCTTCGAAGAGCAGAAGAGCTGAGCGGATCGTCATGCCGACGCCTGTTCTCTCGGTCGACAATCTGAGTGTCTCGTTCAGAACGGGCGCCGGCCGGCTTCATCCGGTCAACAACGTCTCCTTTGACCTTGCCGAGGGCGAAATCCTCGGCATCGTTGGCGAGAGCGGATCGGGCAAAAGCGTTACCTGCCTTGCGCTTGCAGGGCTGCTGGGTCCAACCGCCAGCGCCAGCGGTTATATCTCCTTCCAGGACGCCATGTATGACGCGGCCGAGCTTGGTCCGCTGGCGCGGGTGAAGCTGCCGCCGATCGGTCTGATCTTTCAGGAGCCCGTTTCCTGCCTCGACCCCGTCCGCACGATCGGTTCCCAGATCGCCGAGGCCGCCGTCAGTGCTGGAATGTCGGCAGCCGAGGCTAGGGCCGAGGCGCTTCGGCTTCTGGCGGAGGTCGCCATCCCTCAGCAGGAAGCGCGCTACAAGGCCTATCCTGCGCAGTTCTCCGGCGGCATGTGCCAGCGCGTGATGATCGCCACGGCGCTTGCCATGCAGCCGCGATTCATCATCGCCGACGAGCCGACCACAGCACTCGATGTCACTGTCCAGGCGCAGGTCGTCGCGCTGCTGGTCAAGGCGGTGCGGGAACGCGGCATTCCCATGATCTTCATCAGTCACGACCTCGATCTCGTCTCCGAGGTCTGCGACCGCATCGCAGTGATGTATGCAGGCTCGCTGGTCGAGATCAACCGGACGGACGAGCTCTACGACAATCCACGCCATCCCTATACGCGGCTATTGCTGGAAGCCATGCCCGGACGCGGCAGGCCGCTGGAGAGGCTTGCGGATATTCCAGGCGAACTGAAGCTCCACGAAGGCCTGCCGCAAGCCTGTGCCTTTGCTCCTCGCTGCCCGCGCGCCGAAACTCATTGCGCGACGACGGTCCCGCCGCTGATTGCCGGCGCGGCAGCACTTGCCTGCTTCAACCCGTGGAGTTCCCCATGATCGCTGAGAAACGCACCTCGCCGGATACGCAAGAAGCAAACCTTGCGCTTGCCGTAAATCATCTGCAGTTTTCCTATTCGGCCGGCTTTTCCCTCTGGCCCGGATGCGCAAAGGGTTTCCATGCCATCAGGGATGTAAGCCTGACATTGAAGCCCGGCGAGACCCTCGGTCTTGTTGGAGAATCCGGGTGCGGCAAATCCACGCTTGCCTCGCTTTTGTGCGGCGACCGCATTCCGACATCAGGGGAAATCACGCTGTTCGGCCGGCGCTTCAAAAGCCTGATGAAGCCGAACCGGCGTGGTCTGGCAAAGCATCTCCAGGTCGTTTCGCAGGATACGATGGGCGCGCTCGATCCGCGCCGCAGCGTCGGTCATCAGATGGTGGAGACGCTGGCAATCCATGGCATCGGCTATCCGGCAAGCCGGCTCGATCGCGCGGCGGAGACGTTCAAGGCCGTCAGTCTGCCGGTTTCCGCCCTGCAGAAATTCCCGCATCAGCTGTCCGGCGGTCAGCGCCAGCGCGTCGCCATCGCCCGTGCCCTCATTGTCGAGCCGCAGATTCTGCTTTGCGACGAACCGGTCTCGGCGCTTGACGTCTCCGTGCAGGCGCAGGTGCTCAATCTTCTGCTCGAGCTGCAGCGGGCACGCGGCCTGTCGCTGCTTTTCATCAGCCACGATGTGCGGGTGGTCCGCCACGTCTCGCATTGCGTGGCGATCATGGAAGCGGGGCGGATCGTCGAAGCGGGCCCGACGGAGAGGGTCTTCTCGCGCCCGGCCCACCCTTACACGGCCAAGCTCTTGTCCGCCGTTCCCCACGGCCGGCGAAGCGGCCCGCGGCCGGCAGCAGCCATGCTCGAAACGCTCTGAAGGAACGGCAATGCTTCAATCCATCCTGCGCGCGTTTCTAAGAGCACTCGTCACGCTCTTCCTGGCGATGACCTTCACCTTCGTCATCCTGCGCGTGAGCGGCGACCCTCTGCATTCCCTGCTGCCCATCGAGACGCCGCCGGAAGTGGTGGCGCTGATGCGACGGCAATGGGGTCTCGATCAGCCGCTCTACATCCAGTATTTCTCTTATCTCGGCCATCTTCTGCATGGTGATTTCGGCACGTCGCTTCTCAACGGGCAGGACGCTTTGACACTGGTTCTGTCGAAAGTCCCGGCAACGCTGGAGTTGATGGGCGCTGCCTTGCTATTGGCGTTCGGCGCCGGCGTGCCCTTCGGCATTCTGGCTGCACGCAACCGCGGCGGCCTCATCGACCGCTTCGTGATGGCGCTCGCCGTGCTGATGCATTCGCTGCCGA
This sequence comes from Hyphomicrobiales bacterium, assembly GCA_900468625.1. GTDB lineage: Bacteria > Pseudomonadota > Alphaproteobacteria > Rhizobiales > Rhizobiaceae > Rhizobium. The sequence goes on along the minus strand of UBUL01000014.1, from coordinate 90,757 downwards.
ATTTCCTGATCGCCATCCTGCTGATCCAGCTTTTCGCGGTCTCCCTGCGGCTGCTGCCGAGCGGCGGCGGTTTGACCCTGGCGCATCTGGTCATGCCGGTTCTGGTCATCGGTCTTTACAATGCCGGCATCATTGCCCGCTTCGTCCGTTCGAGCGTGCTGGAGGTGTTGGGCCAGCGCTTCATCCTTGCGGCGCGTTCCAAGCGGATTGGCGAACGTGCGGTTCTTTGGCAGCATGTCATGCCCAACGCCGCCCTGCCGCTTCTTACGATGCTCGGTTTCCTCGTCGGCGGCATGATCGGCGGTGCGGCCGTGGTCGAGACGGTTTATGCCTGGCCAGGCGTCGGGCGCTTTCTTGTCTCCTCGGTCGCCCAGCGCGATCTGAACGTCGTGCAGACCATCGTGCTGCTGATTACGCTGACGATGGTGAGCGCCAACCTGATTATCGATTGTCTCTATATTCTCGCCGATCCGCGTTTGCGCCATCGGTCCGCGGCCTGATCGGTCATTTCGAAAGGGAAAAGCCATGGCGAACACAGCGGCCGGCGCCGATGCTCCTCTAAAGACCAAACCGGAGAAAGCCTGGCGCGGCGGTCTCAGGCTCGATCTGACGACCGCGCTTTGCATCGCCGTCCTTGCGGTGTTCGTCGTGGCCGCAGTCTTCGCCAACATACTGGCGCCCCATGGCTTCATGCAGATCGACCTTCATGCCCGCAAGGCGCCGCCGATCTTTTTCGGCGGCACGCTCAAGCACATTCTCGGCACCGACGAACTTGGCCGGGATATCCTGAGCCGCATGTTCTATGGTCTGCGCACGAGCCTGCTGATCGCGCTCGGGGCCTCGGCAATTAGCCTGGCGCTCGGCACGGTGCTCGGGCTTCTTGCCGCCTTTTGGCGTGGATTTGCCGACATGCTGATTCGCGTTGCGGTCGATTTCCAGGCGTCGATGCCGTTCCTGATCATCGCGCTCGCCGTTCTCGCCTTCTTCGGCGACAATCTCTGGCTCTTCATGACATTGCTTGGCCTTTACGGCTGGGAGCGCTACGCGCGGCTAGTGCGCACCATGGCCGGGCTCGAGCTGGAGCGCGGCTATGTTGCAGCCCTCAGGCGAAATGGCGCGGCAACCGGGCGCATCGCCTTCCTGCATGTGCTGCCGAACATTCTTTCGGTGGTCCTCGTCAACCTGACCGTCGTCCTGCCTGAGATCCTGCTGCAGGAATCGGCGCTGAGCTTCCTCGGGCTCGGCATCCAGCCGCCGCTCGTCAGTCTCGGCAGCATGGTGGGAGCGGGCCGTGACTATGTGATGACCGAATGGTGGATCGCGATCCTGCCGGGCATCGTGATTTTCGTTCTCTCATTGTCGATCAGCCTGATCGGCGACTATCTGCGCGATGCCCTCGATCCGACGCTGCGCTAGCTAGAGTTGGCTTCAAAGAAGCAGGGCATAATGTCGTTCGAAGGCCGATCGCCCTTTTTGGCATCATGCTCCAGACCATTGTCGCAAATTCGATTTCAAGGAGATCTGCATTGCCTTTGCCCCTTCACGCCGCCCGTCACGGCTCGCTGCGTATCGCCGCCCATCGCGGGTTCAGCCGGCGCTTCCCGGAAAATACCCTCCTTGCCTTCCAACAGGCGGTGGATGCCGGCGCCAACGAGTGCGAAATTGACCTCATGCTGACGCGCGACGACCGGATCGTCGTCATGCATGATCGCACGCTGCAGCGCACGACCGACGGCTTCGGCTTCGTTGCCGATCATGATCTCGAGCATATTCTTTCGCTCGATGCTGGCGCGAAATTCGATCCGCGCTTTTCCGGTATTCGCGTGCCGACGCTTGCCGATACCGTCCTATGGGCCAAACAGACGGATACGCGCCTGGCGATCGAGATGAAGGAGCCAGAACGGCCGGATCGCCTGATCGATATCATGGTCGGAACCCTGCGGGATCTGGATGCCTTCGATCATGTCGCCATATCCTCTTTCGATCATCTCGATCTCCGGCGGGTCAAGGAAGTCGAGCCGCAGCTTCAGACGGAAGCGATCCTTCACCATCGCCCCGTGGATATCGTGGCCTCGATGCAAGCTGGTGGCATAGACGGCGTTTCGCTGGAATTGAACCGTTTCCACCGGGCCGACGCCGAAGCGCTTCAGGAGGCCGGCATCGCGGTGCGTCTCAGCCTGCCGTTGCCGGAAAAGCTTGCCACCCTCTGGCAGGGTGGCCGGGATGCACTCCCGATGATCCGACGGTGCATCGCGGATAGCATCATAGACGCACTGATTGGCGACGATGTCGATTTCCTGCGGATGCTGGGCGACCGCGCCTGAGACCGGCGAAAGTCGCTATTTGTCGGCAAGTTATCTTGCATGAGGTCGGCCACGCTCTCAGCCCGAGGCATAATGGATCAAGCCAGCTTCCGCGGTCATGACCCTGATCCCCGATGATAGGGTGCCCCAGCATGCCGATTACAAAGCCACTTTGATGGCGCATGCCGACGCCATGCGTGAAGCTGGCGTGGACGGTTTCATGTCCTTAACGTTCACTTCCAGGGGAATGTGAAGTTGGTCACATTGGGTCCCGTCCGCCTCGCCGTTTGCAAGGGCAGGTGCTTCACGGGCATCTGCAAAATACCATTGCGCTTTCCCGTCGGCTCGCCCTGATGTCTCTGGATCGGGGAGACAGTTTCCGCTTGGTTTCAGACTGCGACAGCGCCCTGTCGCAAGAAATCGCTATGTTGACCCGAGCAGGCGAACTGTGGCCGATTCCTCTGAAGCGGCTTGTGCAGTTCCAATTGCATGTCGGCCTCAAAACGATGGCCAGATTGGCTAATAAGGGTCGAAGACACGAGTACAGCGTTAGCCAGCAGGCTATGCTGTCATTCATGGTTGGCATGGCAAGTCAGACCCAGCGATGGCCCTGGACTGCATAGGCGCAAGGCCTTGCCTCCTGGAACCGCAATACTCACGTCTGGTTTGGCGTATCGGAGCGAGATTGGAGGATGTGATGAAAAGAATAATTGCTATGACGGCTTTGGCTGCCATGCTTGCGGCCTGCCAAACCAGCACAGAAGGGCTGGAGCCAATTCCGGGAAGCATTACCTACGGCGGGCAGCCGCGACAACGATTACAAAAGTCACCCGTCGGCAGCATTCTTCCCCACACATTCACTGATCAGTGGGGCGAGCGGGTGCGGGAGACATACATCGTGCAGCCCGATCGCAGTCTGAAGCTCGTGGATCGGGTCTATATCGATAATCCCTTCGACTAAATGTGTGGGCAAGTGCTGGCATATGATGAAAATCCCGGTCGTGCCGACGCAGGCGCGCACAGGTTGGCCAACAGTCAGGCGACTTTCGCGGCGAGCATCTCGTTGATACATTCCTCGTTGCGCCCGTGGAGCGCGGTCTCCTGATCGTCGCTGGGCGGATCTTCTTCCAATCCAAACCAGCCAGAAGTGCCATGAGCTGAGCATGGTCGAGCCGGATAGCCGAGCGAAGGGAGATCATGTGGCTCGAACTTTCTTTCTTCCCTTAAGCCGATGAGCGCATGTCGCTTCAGGCGGGTATTGAAATCGTCATGGATCGGCTCCTCTTCCTTCAGTGATCAACAATCGGCAATCCTCAAGCGGTTGTCCTTAACCAAGTAGAGACAGTCCAACCTCCATTGCGATTTCAGAAAAATTAGAAATTGTCTGAGTCATATCGCCTTGACGCCATGCTAAGGTTATCTCGACCGTGTCCTTCGTTTCCAGACGGACGAAAGCCAAGCCGGGTAGGCGAATGTGGGCAATACATTCGGGCGCGATTGAAACTCCCACACCCGCCGCCACCAAACCGGCGATGGTGAGCCACTCTCCGGTAACTTGCGCCACATGCGGCATAAAGCCGGCAATGTGGCAAACACGAAGAATGCGTTGATAGAAGGCAGGGCCACTTGCTTCATGAAATGTGACAAAGGATTCCTGAGCCAATTCTCCGGGCGCAATGGATGATCGCTGCGCAAGGGCGTGACTGCGCGGAAGGAGAGCGATCAAGGGCTCACGGTAGATCGTTGAGTGGGCGAGATCCGAATCACGCGGCGGGGCCTCTCGGAGAAAGCCAACATCCAGCATTCCAGAGCGAAGGTCCGCAATCTGTGGCGTCGTAGTCTTTTCAACGAGATCAATGTTTACGGCGGGGTATCTGTCTCGAAATGCTTGTATGACAGGGGGAAGAACCGTCAGGGCCACAGACCCTGCAAACCCTACCCGTAAAAATCCCGCTTCGCCCCGGCCAATACGCCGTGCTTCCTCGAGACCTTCCGAGACCTGAGACAAGGCCCGTGTCGCCGTCGTTAATAGAGCTTTGCCTGCTGGTGTCAGCACAATCCCTCGCCCTTTGCGATCAAAAAGGGGATAGCCGACACGCCCCTCCAGGCGCTGAATCTGCTGGCTTAGGGGTGGTTGCGCGACACCGAGATAGGCTGCGGCTTTTCCGAAATGGCCCCGCTGCGCAACGGCTACAAACGAGCGCAACTGCCGGAGATCAATCTCCGGAATCGCGTCATTCATATCTTTAGAGATATCATTATCCATAAACATAGTATTGGACAAATATGGACCGGCTGTCTACCTCATTTCGCTGAGTAGCGCGTATCGCTTGGGACGAGACCAAGCGCGCCTTCGTCGGAGAAGCAAATGAGAACTATCGCTTGCATCGTGCTGGTCATCGCCAATTCACTTGCGTCGCCTGCTCTCGCCACCTGCCCAGGTCAACTAAAAAACAGACCATCCTCCCGGTTCACACTTGATGAGGGTGAAGTGTACGACAAGAAAACCGGCCTGATCTGGATGCGTTGCAGTGTTGGCACGCATTGGGAGAAAGGCAAAGGCTGTCTTGGAGAGCCCAGTTCCTTGAACTTTGAGGAAGCGTCAAAAATTTCCAAGAGCACGGGTAATGGTTGGCGTCTCCCTTCTGTTAGTGAGCTCTTCAGTTTAGTCGATGACAAATGCGGCACGCCTGCAGTGGATATCGTGGCCTTTCCGGACATCGGACCATCCGACGATATGGAGAGCCCTTATTGGACAAGTTCCTCCGCGGGAATGGGCCTAATTTACTTCGTTGATTTTATGACGGGAGTTCCTGATGGCCATAGCAAAGGCTTCAATCTAGCGGTTCGCCTTGTGAAATCGAAGCCTGATGGGGCTCCGAGGAGCGCCACGGGCTTCAGTCGATAAGCTCCCTGCCGTCATGGTTCTGCAAGGCAGCGGCCTTGTGTCGGTTTTCTGTTCCGTTGCTACTCAAACCCCAAATTGCCGCTCGAGTTGCTGGAGCGGTTCACGATCGTAGGTAAAATGCGGCGAGCCAGATTGCGTCCAACTCCAGCGCAGGAGTTATAGCCCTCGTTTCTATAACTCAACTTTGCGTACCCTCTTTGGCCAGATGTTTTAGTGTGGCAACGTCTTCGTCGGTCAGCAGCGCGGCAAGTTGATCGCGGCGGGCGAAGGGCAGGATGGCATCGAGCGCATCAAGCGCCTGCGCGCGCGCCAACCGCGCTTCGGACATCGTCGTGGCGGATTTCAGCAGGCGCATTTTGCTCGCTTTCTTCTTGCGGGATTTCCGGGAAATCCGTATATTAGGGAAAAAGGAGAATGCGCATGACAGCGACGGTAACGGCTGCAGCGGTGTCGAAGAATTTTGGCGCCTTTCAAGATGCCGCGGTTCGCGAGCCGGTGATCATCACTAAGAACGGTCGGCCCCGTACGGTGCTCATTGCCTATGAGGACTATCTTCGGCTGATGCGGCGAGAGCGTCGCGTCGAACTGACGACCGAGCTTGGCGACGCGGACATCGCCGCGGCGGAAAAATCCGAAATGGACCTGGGTCTCGATCATCTCAATGCCGAACTGCTGACGGACAAGAATGCTGCCGACTGAACCGAAGGTCGGCTGGGTTTTCCGTTATTCCTATCTCTGGCACCCCCATCACCTTGAGGGACGAGAGGAGGGCGACAAGGACCGGCCGAGCCTGGTGCTGGCGATCGTGACCGTGCTTGATGACGGAGTTCCGGTCGTGCGCGTCTTGCCGATCACCCATTCGTCGCCGAGCAATCCGGCCGACGCCATCGAGATTCCACCGGCGACCAAACGCCGCTTGGCCTTGATGACGAGCGCTCGTGGATTGTCCTGACCGAAAGCAACCGCTTTGTCTGGCCTGGCCCCGATATTCGACAGGTCGACCGCGAAAGCGGCTATTACGGGCCATTGCCACCGGCACTGTTTGCCGAGGTCAAGCAGCGTTTTGTTGCGCTTGCCCGAGGGCAGGGCCATCGTTCCACGGCCCGCAGCGACTGAGGCGGATGTCGCCACAGTAATTGCCGCGCCGGCGCGGTGACGACTGGCGCGACATTCAGCAGTGTTTCGGGGGTAGCGGAACCGGTTTTCCATCGCTTTCAGCTTCGAGCAGGCCTGTGGATTGGCTCTTGTTTCGATTCTGCGCCCTGAAATCCATCACTATCGATACTTGATACCTATCGATGGTGAATGGCCAAGAAAACTGCCGTCCAGGTAGCGGAAGCAACAGCCAATTTCGCTTCAACAGGACAAAAGAATAGCGTTAATTCATATGGTTAACAAAGGGAAAAGCTGCTCAATGAAGGGGTAAAAGGGGCTGATTTGTGGGCCGTGCCGAAGCGGTGGGCAATTGTGCCATCGATGCTCTTCTACCATAATCGGTGCCTGGGATGAAGAGGATGTCCCTGGTCAGGATGGGAGCTGCTGATGGCGAAGATCGATATCGACAGTCTCGACGAAGCGGCGCTGATCGAGCTGCACGATCAGATTGTCGATCGGCTGCATCTCCTGCATCGGCAGAAGACCACGCAAGCGCTGCAGCGGATCAAGATTGGCGGCCGAGTGATGTTCGAAGGACCGGACAATATATTGATCAGCGGCATTGTCATCCGCCGCAATCGCAAGACGGTGAGCATTCACGGCGATGACGGCAGGCAATGGAATGTTTCTCCCCAGTTGATTCTGATCACGCAGGACGACATACGAGCGCAGGTCGAACGGGAGATGCCGTTTCTCACCTTGAACGATGAAGATTATGCTGCATGGATCCGAGCCAATGTGCCGGGCGCGGACAAGTTGACCTCATCGGGCTGATCCGGGTTTAGCCGCGTGCGAGGATGGCACCGGCCAGGGGCGGGACGACCTCGCCGCTGATGCCGAGCCGGTCGCCGAGATAATGCCAGAAGGAGAGCCCGAGCTTTTTGCAGGTCTTCATCAACCCGAGCATGGTGTCGCGGGCAGTCCGGCCGTCTCTGCTCATGGTGCCGCCGGAGATTTTTCGCTTGGTGACGAAGGTTCGCAGATCATTCTCCGACGCATTGGTATGAAGCGGGATCTCCGGCCGCTCGAGCACCTTCAGCAATTCGTCTTTGCGCCGGTGAAGACGCACCAGTAATGCGTCGAGCGCGTTATAGCCGGTGCGCATGGTAAAGATCCGGTCAAACCGTCGTCGGAAAGCCGGGATGGCCTGCGGTGACGGCTTTTGTTTCCAGGCCTTTAGCGCCTTGTAAAATCGCCAGACAAGGTCGCGAATGAGGGTGACAGCGCGCGCTTCCTTTGGTTTTGCCGGCATCAGCTTTTGTAACAGCCGTTCCCCGTGGACCCAGCATAGGGCGTGATTGCCGACCCGGAATTGACCGGCATCGTCGGAGACGATCACCACGTCGCCCACCAGCCCATGATGGCGGATACACCCCCAGAGACCTGCTTCTGCCAGGATACCGATCCCTTGACGGTCAAAAATGTCGACACCCCTGCGCGCCAGATATTCCATATACGGCACCTGGTTACAAAAGTGCCGCGGTGCGACGCCGCGCAGTTCGGCAGCAAGCGCCGGGTCGGCACGGCGTTCTTCCAGATAATCGAACGCCGCGTCATTGAGGACATAGTCCTGGTAATTGCCGCGCAACAGCGACAGGAAGTTCAGCCGCGATTTCGATTTCGTCGTGCGGAAGACGGTAAAATGTTTTCCGCCGATCTGGGTCGTATAAAAGTTATCGTGCGCATGGCGGGCGCCGGTGTCGTCAACCGTGACATAGGAGGACGACACCAGGCCGGCATGCAGCACCGCCGCATCCTCGGCGACAAACCCATCCAGTTCCCTCGTCAGAAGGCGCACGACCTGGCGTTTCGAGATCTCGACGCCGATATCATTTAGCAACGTGGTCAGTCGCCCAGTCGTCACTTGCCCTTGCGCGTGCAGCATCAGGCAAAACCGCCTGAGGTTCGCTCCATAGCCGCCCATGATCCCCGCGGGCAGTGGCGCCAGCACCGTTTTGCCGTCCGGGGTCAGCCAGCACTCGCGTCGGTAATGAACAAGTTCGGCCGACAGCACCAGTTCCCGTACGAAACAGCTTTTATAGCCTTTGAACCGCGAGCCGGCTGGAACGGTCGCGCGCAAAATCTCTTCCCGGCTAACCCGTTTCACATCGAGCTTCGGGCCGCGCGGCTTCTTCTTGCTCGCTTGTTTGTCGCCAGATTTGATATCGGTCGCCTTATCCATGCCGGACGGGCGAAACGGCGGCCTTGGCGGCACGCTTTTCAGCCGTGCGATCTCGTCGCGCAGTTGCTGGTTCTCCACCTTCAGCTGGGTGTTTTCCAGCCACAGCTCTGCGTTCTCGGCTTCAAGCTTTTCGAGGCGAGCCTCGGCCTGTTCAGCCCGCTCCAACAGGCCAGTCACCAGACTGCGTAGCGCCTTCAGCGAAAGCGTGTCGGCATGTTCAGGTGCGGGGAGCCGTCTCTTTGCCATCCCGGAACTGAATCTGATTTGCCCAGACGACGGAATCCTCTGCCCGATGGACAGGTCTCAATCTGCGCTCTTTTGCACAGCTTCCTTGGTTTCCTCGTCAGTCGCCGCCAACGATTTTGCTCCACTTACAATGATCGCCGATAAGGGGTAAGTGGGGCAGATCCGGTGTGGATTTCAGCTAAGGATTTCAATGAAATGCTGACCTGAAAATCTGACAGCATCCCCGCGTACAACAACTGCTATGAGTGCGGTCTGCGGCTATCGCTTGACTCAATTCTGCTTCCCTCCGGTGCATCACACTCGCAACCACCAGCCCTTATGATCGGACCATGATCCAAAGATCGCGACCACTTTTGCAACTGAATTTGAAGTTCTTAGCGAAAAATCTGGCTGGCTTGGAGGTCTAAACCCAACTGATTCAAGGTATTTCGCCGTTTGAAATCGGAAACTGAAAGCGACAGTCGGTGTCGCTTCTGCTTACCGATTTCATTGAAGCGCTAAGCTGAAAATTCCGCGCGCGGATTTGGTCTAACAGTTGCACGCCGAGTAGAGCAGGGGCCGCCGTTCGACATTGATGCTCCGGCCCGAAGCGTGTTGGATACCGGTGCTGATCGATATAAAACCGGCTGGCAACGACGATGGGATTCGGAATGAGCTGGAAGCTGAAGCGTGTCAGGCAATGTGAAAAATGCCCTTGGAAGGCATCCACAAATCTTCACGATATTCCAGATGGCTACAGCGAGGAGCTGCGTCTGGCTCTCGCCAGCACCATCGCCGAACCCGGATCGTTGGAGGGCACGGGTCATATCATGGCTTGCCATGAACATCCGCCAGGCGAGGAAGCCCATTGCGTCGGCTGGCTCATGAACCAGATCGGCCCCGGCAACAACATCCCCTTGCGTCTTCAGGTGCTATCTTGCGAGAATCTCGATGCAGTTTGCTTGGAAGGCCCGCAGCACGACCGGTTTGAAGATACGTTACCGAAAGGCAACCACGAGGTCACCTGCTTCGATTGCCGGAAGGCGTAATCGGCGGCACTGCATTGTGACACAGATAGATGAGCGGCTCCGCTTGCCGTGATCACGATTCCGAGACTTTGGTGAAGTCGACGTCGCACTGATCCCGCGGCCGACCAGAGAGAATAGGCTGCGATGCGAACCGACCGAGTTTTTTGTGTGGTTTCGGTTCCCGATATGGCATGCAGCCGGCATTCTTCTTCCAAGATGTCGGAGTTCTGTAGTTTTCCCAAGCGCTTGACCGTTTTTGCAATTTTAAGTCAGAATTGAAATTCCAAGCCGAAAACAGAGCCTGTTAGGCCCTTTAAGCTCAAGTAAGGCATGGCATGTCGCGTTTTGAAATCGGTAAGCAGAAGCGACATTCTGGCATCGCCGGTTTGGCGGGCAATTGTGCCGTTGATGCTCATCTACCATAATTGGCTGTGGAGCATAAGACGCGATCAGCGACGAGGAGCGGCACAGTGGATGATATCGATATCGACCGGCTGGACGAAGCCGCGCTGCTCGAGCTGCACGACCGCATCGTCGGGCGGCTGCAGCTGCTCGATCTGGAGAAGACCGCGCGAGCGCTGCGGCAAATCAAGATCGGCGGTCGTGTGATGTTCGAAGGGCCGGACAATGCGCTGATCAGTGGCGTTGTCATCCGTCGCAATCGCAAAACGTTGAGCATTCAAGTCGACGACGCCACGCAATGGAATATTTCGCCGCATCTGATCCGGATCACGCAGGAGGACGTGTGTGCACAGGTCGAGCGGGAGATGCCATTTTTGACGTTAAGTGACGAGGATTATGTGGATTGGATTCGGGCCGGTGTGTCGGGCGCGGACAAGACGGCTTCATCGGGCTGATCTATCAGATCTGCGCAAGGATGGTTCCAGACGATGGCGGGATGGTTTGGTCACTCGTCCCGAGCCGGGCGCCGAGGTAGAGTCAGAATGACCGGCCGAGCATCGTATCCCTCGCCACCCGGCCGTCTCTGCAGCGAATCGTGTACAATGCACGAAGGAATAGGACGGACGAGCGCTGCAAATATTTTTTGACCTGAACAGAATTTATTCCAAAATCAATTCCCACTTTTTCACACTCGCATCGCTGTCTTTTAGGGAGAATGTTTAACGACGCCGGAGACAATAAAAATGAATGTAAGAGACGACCCTTCTCCGCCATCAAACGATCCTGAGGGCTGGCTCGAGGTTATCCACAATGGACGCCTTCGCGGACAGAAACTTGAGTATCTCGCCGCAGCGTTGCGGACGCTTGGTCCCTCTGCAGACAGGCACGTTCGCGATGCGCTGGCCAATCGCATTTCGGAAGCGATGATGGGAATGCTCCGAAAGAGGGTCGGATACAACCATCGCAACGAGGGTTGGGATATAATTGAGCGGGTGCATGAAGATCTCATCGATGCATTGTTCGATCCTCTGTCTGCCGACGGTGAGGCTCTGACGGAAGCCTTCTCGGCAAGGGTCAACTTTCGGATCAAGGATGCGATCGCCAAGGAGGACCGCCTCGCACGCACTCCTGCAGACTTCGAAGGAAGGCTGCGGGATAACAATCTGGGTCCCGACAAGCCCGAAGACCCTCCCGATTCAGACGGCGAGAACGGCGGCTCGTCTTCGGCCGATGGCGACGACGAGGGCACCAACGCCAGTGAACTGGACGGTCGTGACGCGAGCCTTCGTAGCGATTGTCGTGCAGAGCCGACTCATGACGACGAAGAGGTTTTTGAATCGGGCGCGGCTCGCGATCCTGGCTTGCTGGATGGCGTGCGACATCTCGAGGAAAAGATCGATGTTGAACGTATCCTTGCCACCATCAAGGATGCACGCAAACGGCTCGCCTTCCGGCTCCATATGGAGCTTGTCCCGAAACATCGCAACGACGGACATTTCTCGATAGCCAAGGCGCTTGGCGTCGACAGGAAGACCGTTGGGAAATGGATCTCCGATATCCAAAGTCAACTCTCCCAAAACGAGGAGGTCAAACTACTCGAGAGCGCCTCGGGTGGAGGAAGAAAATGAGCAAATCACCAACAGAGACCGAACGAGATCGCGCGCTATACCAGTTCCACGTCACATGTCCGCGCCCGACGGCCGACGACATAATCGAGTGGACCAAACGGTATCCGCAGTTTGCGGAGGATATCCGCATGCACGCAGCGATCAGCCGCGATTGGGATGCGGCCGATTCAACGGGAGAGCAGGCTGACGACACCGTTAGCGATGTCATGATGGCGCGTGCGCACAGTCGAGTCCTGAACGCGCTTTTCCGGAGCGAGGCCAAGGCGGAGGTTTCGGAGCCGGAGGCTACAGTCGGATTTCATGAAATGCTGGCCGCGCGCGGCACGACAATTCCGAACGTCGCCAGGGAGCTTGATATCGGTCGCGATGTGCTCGCCGATCTCTTCAACGGCTGGATGATCCCACCGGTCGGTCCCAAACTTGTCAGCGCTCTCCGTTTCTTTCTTGGAATTTCGGAGCCGGAGTTTGATCGCGCGTGCCTGCATGCAATGCAGCATCCGAAGCTTCAGCATGCCAAATCTGCCGCGCCTCCCGCCATTCCGAAAAGGAACTACGATGAGGTGATTGCCGGGAGCAACATGTCTCCCGAACGAAAGAAGTTCTGGCTCGGAGAAACCTGACGATGGACAGTTGGAGCGACGTAAGGCGAAAGGCACGGGAATGTCACCTGCAGGCGCTTGAAAGTTCCGGCGGTGACAGGAGTGCTGTGGCGATCATCACCGCAGCACTCGAAAACGATGATCTAGACAAGCGTTATATCGACCTGGGGGCGAGGACTCTGGGATCGCTCGATCGCTTGTCCTGTATCGTCAACATCTCGCCCGGCCAGGACCCGATCGATGAACGCGTGGTGATCGCGCACGAGATCGGTCATTTCCGGCTGCACAACGATCCCCATAGCGAAGTCCGGCATTCATCTTTCGGCCTTAATGGCGACGACGTCGATAGTGGAGCTGGCAAGGTCGAGGGATATTCGCCCAGGGAGAGGAAGGAGCAGCAGGCTGACATTTTCGCGGGCGAATTGCTCTGTCCGACCGACTGGCTCAGGGAGCAGTACCTAAATGGAAAGGGAGTCTTGGAAGTCGCCGAGGAACTCGAGCTTCCCTTCAACCTGGTTATGAACCAGATGGTCCGTGCTTTGATGCTCCCGCCGCTATCGCCGGCTGGGCCTACGCCGGCCGCCGGCCCGCGGATAGAACTCGACGAAAGTCAGAGGATCGCGGCGACCTGGAACGCAGGGCCGCTTCTCGTGGATGCGGGACCGGGAACGGGCAAGACCCGCACTCTGATCTATCGTATCGAGCATTTGCTAGGACGGGGCGTAACCTCGGGCGAATTCCTCGCACTGACGTTCTCCAAGAAAGCCGCAGAGGAAATGCGCGAGCGTCTCTCGGCGATGGACGGTAATGCCTCCATCGAGATGTGGGTAGGGACGTTCCACGCCTTCGGTCTCGAACTCATATTGAAGTGGCCGGCCCAGCTCCGACGGACGACAAACGTCCAGGTCCTGGATCAGGCTGCCTCGCTTGCCTTGCTGGAAGACAACCTCGAACGCCTGCCCCTTCGATATTATCAGAACCTCTACGAGCCGGCGTACGAACTCGTCGAGGTCCTGAAAGTCATCTCACGCTGCAAGGACGAGCTCGTCACGCCTGAGCAGCTGGCAGCTGCGGCCACCGCTGATCGCCACGCCGCGACGACGGACGAAGATGTCGAGAAGGCGGAAAGGTCCCTGGAGATTGCCGCCATCTACCGGATGTACGAGGAGTGTCTGGTCGAGCGTGACGCTGTCGATTTCGGGGACTGCGTTCGCCTGGCGGTTTCGCTCATTCGCAACAACCCTGACGTGGGGTCTTACATTTCCGGGTTCACGCAGGTCCTGGTGGACGAATATCAAGACGTTAACTTCGCCAGCGCAGAGATGCTCCGTGCAATCAGGGAAACCGGCGCGAACCTCTGGGTCGTCGCCGACGGCCGCCAGTCAATCTACAGGTTCCGCGGAGCCGAACCGAGCAACGTCACGCGGTTCGTGGCGGACTTCGGTGGAACACGTCGGGCTCTGGCAAACAACTACCGCTCCCTCGCTCCGGTCGTGCGCGCCTTCGAAACATTCTCTGCCTCGATGGGCAGGGGAGCAGGGTTGAGCGGCACGTGGAATGTCCAGCGCGGGGTCTCGTCTGGACAGCCGCCCGACGATGTTTCGCTGACGATCGCTCCAACGGTTGTCGCCGAAGCCGCGGCGATCCGCGACAAGATTTTCGACCTCAAGAGACGCGGCGTCGACTACTCCAACCAGGTCATCCTGGCTCGATCCCATCTCACGCTCTCCAGGATCACCGGTGTGCTCGAGGGCCTCGGCGTGCCGCTTCTCTACCTCGGAGACCTCTTCGAACGGGAGGAAATCCGCGATCTGCTCTCGCTGCTGGCGCTCGACGCAGAGCATGGAGCGGTCGGATTGCCGCGGGTGGCGGCGATGTCGGACTACCGGGTCGGCGAAGAGGATTCTCTGCGTCTGGTCGGCTGGGCCAAGGAGAACAGCCTCACTATTTTCGAAGGGCTTCGCAGGGCAGGTGAGGTTTCCGGGATTTCCGCCGCCGGCGCTTCGGGCCTCATCAAGTTGGGATCGGAGCTTGCGGGTCTGGAAAAAGCCTCGCCTTGGATGTTGCTGACGCACTGGCTGATCGAGCGAAGTGCCTATCTCCAGCCCTTTCTGCACAACAACAGCTCCTCCGCCCAGCAAAAGCTTGTCGCGATCTACCAGCTACTGAAGGTATGTAGCGAGTTCAGTTTGAAGACGGACCCGAGCAGAAAATCATTCCTTGCACGCATCCGGCGCATCGAGGCTCTAAACGAGGATACAGCTTACCGGGCGATATCTTCCGAGGCGACGGATATGGACGCTGTCCGCGTCATGACCATTCACGGCAGCAAGGGCTTGGAATTCGAAGCCGTGCATCTGCCGGGTTTGGCTACCGGTTATATGCCGGGAAGCTGGCGGGGCGTTCGCTATACGCCGCCGACCAGCCTTCAGCGTCTTGCGATGGACCGTGAAGGACATGCCGCGGAGGAGGAATGCCTCTTCTTCGTGGCGCTATCCCGCGCGCGGGACCACCTTTCGCTGACACGCGCGGAAAAATACAAGTCGCGAGGAGCAAGTGAGTCCTCGTTTCTCGCGCCGTTGCGTCAAAGACTGGTCGTAAGACGCGGGTCTGACATCTCGCAGATTGAGAATACATCCGGCGCGAGCGGCGCCGGCCACCGGGCCGACGTTTACCCAGTCAGCGATCTCGACGTTTACCTTCAGTGCGGTCGAAGGTATCGCTATCAGATCGTGGACGCGCTCCGGGGCGGGAAGGACGAATCCCCATATGTGGCCTTCCACCGCTGCGTCTACCAGACGGCGAATTGGATCGAGGAGCAGGTCCGATCGGGGCAAAGCGTCTCCGCCAATATGGCCGTCGAGCGCCTGGAAGCTGTCTGGCTGGCCAACGGTCCGGTGACGCACGGGTTTGCGGGCTTCTATCTGAACATTGCCCGCGAGATGGTCAGCAGGATGGCTGGGATCGCCACCGCGGAACCGGGTGGTGCCGAACGGCTGGAATGGTCGGTTCCGATTTCCGGCCGGCGGATCACCGTGACGCCCGACAGGGTCGTCAAGGCGGGAAACGCCGTCTGCGTCCAGAGGCTGCGGACAGGCAGAAAGACGAAATCGGAGCTCGACAAGCCGATCTACGCGATCCTAAGACGAGGTGCCGAGCTAGCGAACCCCGGCATGAGGGTCGAGGTGGAGACACTTTATCTGTCGACGGGCGAACGGGTGCCGGTACCGGCGAATGGCGCTGGAAAGGCATTGAACGAGTACCAGAAGGCGATCTCGCAGATCGAAGCTGGAGACTTCGGCATCGAGAACGCCGATCGCCGACACTGCCCGAATTGCCCCTATTATTTTCGCTGCACCGGATAAATCCCGCCCCATTTTTCGGGGCTCGGATCGCTTTCTTTATGTGGGTCATTCGGACCTAATGAAAGGAAGCAAAGATGGACACGATCACCGTGTTTTTGCAGGCTCATGGTCGCAGCGAGCTGATCGAGGTCCTCCTCGGCAGGACCGCTTCGGTCAGCGAGCTTCTCGAAGTTCTCGCTGCGGCGGCCATCGAAGTCGATAAGGACACTCATATCTTCATCGGCGACTCGGATGAGCCGTTTTCAAAGGAACTCGCCGAGATCTTGCGCGATCTGAAGGATGGTACACGCATTCATATCACCCGTTGTCGCCACGTGGCAGCGACCGTGAACTATCTCGAACACTCGGAAGAACATCGTTTCCCGCCGGGCACGCGTGTCCGCGCGGTAAAGGAATGGGCGGTCCGCAAGTTCAAGATCGATCCCAAGGATGCAGCCGAGCACGTGCTGCAGCTTTGCAATTCTACCAGCCGTCCGTCGAGCGACACGACGCTCCAGGAACTGACCGACAATCATACGTGCTCCGTCTGCTTCGACCTCGTTCCCGAGAAGCGCGTCGAGGGCTGAGATGAACGTGGTCCTTCCTCCCGATCGCCTCTTGTTGGAACGCGATGTTGCCGCCCCGGATTTCCGGAGCGGCCAGTTCGACGGGAAATGGAAGCTCGTCGAGCTTTCCTGGCCCTACGTCACGATTACCGTGTCTGCGCCCACTCGTGGCACCGCGCCCACCCAATTCGGCTTCCGCTTCGAATGTTCGGGCTATCCGCAAATCCCAGTCACCGCACGGCCTTGGGACGTCGATGTGGGAAAACCTCTGGCAGCCGACAAATGGCCGACGGGGCGTTCGCATGTCGCGGCGGTATTCCGTCCTGAATGGCGAAACGGCGAATGTCTTTATCTTCCCTGCGACCGCTACTCCATCGAAGGGCACGAAGGCTGGCGGACGGAACATCCGAGCCGCTTGTGGAACCCCAAGCGCGGCATCATCGGATATCTGGAGCAAATCTATGACCTTTTCCATCAGAGCGATTATACGGGCGTTCGTTGCGCCTAATCACCGCATCCGCTGCTCTCCGATCCTTTGGAGCCAGATCCTGTCCGAACTTGATCGCAGGGGTGAGCGCGAGCATGAAGCAGGGGCGTTTCTTCTCGGCACCATTGACGGCGATTCCAGAAAGATAGCTGAAGTCGTCTACTACGACGATCTCGATCCTGCGGCGTATGACAGCGGTGTCTGCATCCTCCATGGCGACGCGTTTTCGCGGCTTTGGGCGCGATGCCGGTTGCGAGGCCTCACCGTTGTCGCCGATGTCCATACGCATCCCGGAGGTGCAGGACAAAGCCATTCCGACAAGGAAAATCCGATGGTGGCTCGCGCAGGCCACATCGCCTTCATCGTTCCGAATTTCAGCCGGCCGCCCACCGATATGGCCAAGGTCGGAATCTACCAATACCGCGGCGAACACCAGTGGACTGACAAGTCCGGCTTGCGTAGTTCGCATTTCTTCTACATCGGCATATGGAGCTGATCATGCCCGCGATTTCCGCTGACGAATTGCATCGCACCGCCAAGTACTTCATGGACAGTGGCAAGGCTTCCAGCCATGCCGAAGCCATGGGAATTCTGGAAAGCTTCAGACTTTCGATCCGGGTGGCGTCTTCGATCGAGACGTCCGACCTGGAGCAGACCGCACTTTTGACCCTGGTTAACGTGGCTACCCGGACATTCCTCGGCGGCGTGGAGGTTGTGGGGCTTCCCAAATGCCTCGCTTCGACTCCGTTATATTCAGGCCGCAATATCCGCGACGTGGTAGTCGAACTGGGAGGAAGACTCACGATCGACGACGTCTCGAACCCAACTTGGCCGGTTGCCCTAATCGGCGATGCTGCGCCCGTCTCGTCGGATGCGCCGCAATGGAGGTTAACCTGGTCCGGTTGGCGTGGCGGCGTCACGACGGCAAAGTCCGGCCGCCGGCTCGACGAGACGCACGCCATAGGGCTTGCCCCAGTTCTTGCATCGGCCGCATGCGCCGCCGAGGCCTTTGCCTATCTTTCCAAAACCCACCCGCTTGCTGGCCGCCGCGCGTTCGGCATGTCGCTGTGGAGCCTTACGGACGATTGGCTTGACAACATCGACGAGCCGGACCTTTCCTTCCTTCCGTCTTCCTTGTGGCTGATCGGACTCGGCAATCTCGGACAAGCTTTCGTCTGGGCGCTCGCCTCGCTGGATTTCGGCGACAGTGGTAAAACCAAGCTGTTGCTTCAGGATGTCGATCGTATCGCGATCTCGAACCACAGCACGTCCCTGCTGTCCTTTTCTGATGATGTCGGAGCGAAGAAGACGCGTGTGATCGCGCGTTGGCTCGAACAACGCGGTTTCGAAGCAGACATCGAAGAACGCCTCTTCGGAGAGCATACCCGCAGGGCTTCGTGGGAACCGGGTGTCGCCCTTTGTGGTGTCGATAATCCGGAAGCCCGCGCGGCAGTTGAGCATGCCGGCTTCGGCCTTGTCGTCGAGGCGGGGCTTGGGGCCGGCCTGGACTCGTTCCGCAGCATCGGCCTTCACACCTTTCCTGCTTCCAGAAGCGCCGGAAGCATCTGGAGCAAGCAGGTCGGTCAAGGCAACGAGTCCTTCCGCTCAGCCCGAGCATATAGTTCGCTTGCCCAGGAGGGCATGGATGAATGCGGGTTGGTTCGATTGGCGTCGCGCACGATTGCCGTGCCGTTCGTGGGATTGATAGCGGGCTGCCTGGTGATCGCGGAAATCCTCCGTCGACTGCATGGAGGCACGGGTATTGAAGTGCTCTCTGTTTCCGCGTTGTTACTCCACGACGTGGAACTCGTTCCCAGCGCTAATTCCGCGCCTTACGCTTTTGGCTTCGTTGAAGGACCCGATGCTCGAAATCACTAAAGGTAATCAGATGCCCCATCCGGGCACACGGCAACCAACGCACCGAATCGCAGAAATTGAGGATGAGCCCGATTAAATGCAAGACGACAAATGACTTGCAATACAGGCTGAGAAAGGGGATTTATCGGGAGTTGAATTGGGAGGGGATATGCAACAACCGACTGCCGTAGATGGAAATCACGACGGAGACATGATTTCCCTAATCGAGAATCTGATTGCGCGAAATGAGGTATCCGAGGCCAGGGTACAGCTGAGGGCTTGGTTGCATAGATTCAATCCGCACGAGCCGACCGGCTCTCTGTCCGAAGAACTCAATCATATATCCAGGTCCGGCCAGCATTTACGCGATGTGTCGGTCGTACTTATACGGCTTCTTGCCGTCCCCAGTCTGATTCCTGAGCAGAACGCCAATAATCAGATCGAGCGGCTAATCGTAGAGATTTGTGAGAAAAATATAGGCGATATCTGCAGCTTCCTGTTACTCAAGCCTAAGTCGCAGACATATGAAAAGTTTGCTGTGCTGTCGAACGGACACCGCACTGTTCTGGGTCTTTTGGAGCCACTGACGGCCAATTACGGCGATCTACATGCGCTCGTGACAGCTCGAAAAGCTGTGCTCGGAATTCTGAATCATAGCATCGTAAGAGCCTATTGTGGTCCGTATCATCTGCAAGACCTCAAAAGCGCGACCGAGGTGCTATTCACGTCAATGCAGCGGATGGAAGAGCTTGGTTCCTCCTTCCTTCAAAATTATCAGGATTGCAGTAGAACTATCGATGACACCGCCAGGCTGATAGCCGAACACAGCTCGTTCCTCGCGCACGAAATTTTCTCGCCTCTTCTGAACACCGCTCGACGCTGCGTCAGCGCGTTCCTCGAAAAAGTCAAAAACCAATACCAAGCGCGTATAACGAAGGGCTGGGTAAACAATGCCTTGGCAAAACGCTATCCGCTCAACGAGCTTGGAAGGGAGCTGTCTATCGTACTTCCTCTCAGGAACGAGGGTGCGGGGCTAGCGTTGGACGTCGTAGTAGAAGCCCTGCCGACCTCCGATCGAGTTACCTTCGCCAACTCCACGACGAATATAGGTAGCGTGAAACCCGGTGATTTCTCGGTAGTTCTGGACACGCTCATCGTCGAGGCCTCTGCCGAAGTCGAAATTCTTCTCCAGGTGGAGTGGGGCGAGATAGGTAATCCCGAGAGGATAGCCGCGGAATTTACGCTCAGAATAAATGCGCAGAACGTAAACGTCGACTGGCCGACCCTTGAGTATTCTTCCCCCTATAGCACTGCTGTGGCCTATGGAGAAAGCTTTATCGGAAGGGCTGATCTGGTCCGGACTTCTGCAACGAAGCTCCTCAGGACAGTGATGGAGCCGTTTTATATCACGGGGCAGAAACGCGTAGGCAAAACATCGCTAGCGGCTGCTGTTGCGAAGTTTGCCGAAGATCATGACCCGACCAGCTCTATGAGTAGCCACTATATTTTGTGGGGGGATGTCGCTCATGCTTCTCCTTCCGCGAGCATGAACTCGCTTGGCCAAAACATAGAGCGGTTTATTTTTGACGCGTTGGGCACGGATGTTCGGCTGGAGCCAGGCAAGTACGAGGGATCGCTTTCGCAACTGGTAACCGTTTCTGAACTGGCAGCGAGGGTTGCTCCACAGAAGCGCTTTCTGATTGTCGTCGACGAGTTCGACGAGATACCTCAGGAATTATTTCTACAGGGCAACCTCGCAGAGACATTTTTTGCAAACCTGAGGTCGATCTCGCGGCGGAATAACATCTGCCTCATTCTCGTGGGCGGCGAGAACATGCCTTTCATTATGGATAGGCAAGGGCAAAAACTGAACAATTTCAGCCGCATCAATCTCAGCTACTTCTCGCGTGAGAAGGAGTGGCCAGATTTCCAGGAGATGGTGAGAAAGCCTACTGCCGGGATCATGAATTGGCACGAGGATGCGATAGCGGAGGTCTTCAACGCGTCTAACGGGAACCCATATTTCGCGAAGATCGTATGCGCCGCGGTGGTGGAGAGTGCTGTAGCCGCGCGAGATACGGACATTACGGCGGATGAGGTGAGGATGGCCACCGAAGCGGCGATTTCCAATCTTGGTTCTAATTCTTTCGCCCATCTGTGGCAAGACGGTGTTCCTCGCCCGACCAACGATCGAGAGCCCGATATTTTGCGTAGAAGCAGGGTGCTCGTCGCTGCCGCTCGATGCCAGCGCGCGGGAATCCCACTCAATGTCGAGAACGTACAGGCGAAGAAAGCCGCCTCCCTGACAGACCAAGAAGTGGCAAGCGTCCTGAACGATTTCGTAAAGCGCGGGGTATTGAGCGAGAGTGTCGGAACATACCGTTTTGTTCTTCCCATTTTCAGCAGGTGGCTGGCGGATGTGGGAGCCCAGCAACTCATTGCCGACAACCTAAGCGAGGAACTTGCCAACTCGGCGATCGCAGAAGAAAACAAGGCTCTGATCAAATCCGAAGAGGTTGTAGCCCTAGCGAAGCGCTGGCCGACCTTCCGTGGAAGGCAGATCGGTACCGACGAAATCCGTTCATGGTATCAGCAGGTGCCAAGCCTGAAGGACCAGCGGGTCCTTTTCACGCTTCTCGAGCGGACGCGGGTCTTCAGCGAAGTCCTAGTGCGTGAAAGACTCCGGGCCGCCTTCGAGATGATACGCCCGGAATTGCAGGTTCCCATCTTGCGTGCGCGCAACGAGCGGCGAGTTGATATAATCGTCACATACGTAGATGGAGAGGGGAAGAGTGGCAGCAATTATGCCTCAGTATTCGCGGAGGAAAGCAATATCTCTGCGAAAAACATCATCAGCCAGGTCGATTTCGAGGCAAGGTTTGCCGAGTTCATCAAGGCGGGCGGCAACCCTCAGGCCGTTGTTATTATCGATGATCTCGCCGGAACAGGGGGATCGTTGTCAGAGAACGTCTCCGACTTTATCGACCGGAATAGAGCGGCATTGGCTGGCTTAAAGGTGCGTGTGATAACTATCGCATCGACGCCTGCCGCGAAAACGGTGCTTGAGAACAGATTTGCAAGGATCGATGAGATCGACGTTCGGTTCTTAACAGCTGAAGTTCTTGACAACAGTTCCCTCGCGCTCCCCGACGACTTTTCCGGTTTCTCGTCAAAGGACGAATGGGAACGTGCTCGTGCATTGTGCCAGGACATCGGAAGCAAAATCGATAAACGGCGTCCGCTGGGGTACGGCGGTCAGGGATTGCTGGTGGTTTTCCCCACGAACACTCCAAACAACACCATCCCGCTTCTTCGATCGCATTCAAAGTCGACGCCGGGCGCCAAGTGGTTTCCGCTTTTCGAACGAATATCCCACTAAATATGATCAGTTGCACCGCGTCTGCGAGATCGTCCAAGCTGTTCGTTTGTGTCGAGATTTCACCCAATGCGTTTCGTCATGACCCTGCTTGGATACCGATATCGCAAGTTCGTCTATGGCATCTTCGCGACAGAACGGATCAGCCTCAAATGCAAATCTGGGTCAAAGCGTTGTGAAACTGAACAGGCTCTACACGTCTTTGACGGAACGTCCTATATGTTTGCAATGGTCGATACGAGGACACCAGAGCAACGCCGACGGATCATGCAATCCGTAAAAACTAAGAATACCGGACCCGAACAAGCCGTTCGGAAAGCGCTGTTTGCTGCCGGCTACCGCTTTCGCCTTCATCGGCGGGATCTTCCGGGGTCTCCGGATATCGTTTTCCCAGGACGTGAGAAGGTCATTTTCGTGCACGGGTGTTTTTGGCACGGGCACGACTGCCCAAAGGGGAGAGCTTCTAAATCTAGGAAAGAATACTGGGGTCCTAAGATAGAGGCGAACAAGGCGCGAGATACGCGCAATATCGCAGACCTCGAGAGTTTGGGTTGGAAAGGCCATATTGTTTGGCAATGCGAGCTCAAGGACGCCGATGCGCTTATGACACGCCTATCGGATTTTTTAAATGAGTCAAAAATTTCGATCGACAACATCCGGACGAATCAATAGACTTGCAGTATGTCGAATCAAAAAAATCACACTGAAAGTGCTGAAACGCGGCCCTTGGCCATCGATTTATTCGCTGGCGCCGGCGGCATGAGTCTTGGATTCGAACAAGCCGGTTTCGAAGTTGTAGCCGCCGTCGAGATCGATCCTATCCACTGCGCAGCACACAAATTCAATTTTCCGAATACTGTGGTAATTCCGAAATCGATAGCAGGCCTCTCGGGAGCCGAGATTCGGAAGATGGCCGGACTAGGCGAACACGTGATCGATTGCGTGTTCGGTGGCCCGCCTTGCCAAGGTTTTTCCATGATAGGCCAGCGCGTTCTGGATGACCCGCGCAACAGTCTTGTCATGGATTTCGTGCGTATCGTTTCCGAGCTCGATGCACGCACGTTCGTGTTCGAAAATGTCAAAGGTTTGACTGTCGGAAAACACCGCGCCTTTCTCGACGAATTGGTCGAAGCCTTCGCAGAGAGGGGTTATCAAGTCCGGCTGCCCTGGCGTGTGCTAGACGCGGCACATTACGGCGTCCCTCAGCATCGCCAGCGTCTCATTCTCTTCGGTGCGAAAATAGGACATGAGGTGCCCGAGTATCCTCTGGCGACGACCAACCCGGCGGACGGCAAGCGCCAGATGCAGGGCTTACCGCTTGGACCTTCCTGCGAACAGGCCATAGGCGACCTTCCGGACGCGGATCGCTTCGAAACACTCGTTGAAACTGACGCCGTGAAGACGACTTCTTTCAAAAAGCCCTCGGACTATGCCGCGGAGATGCGCTGCACAGCAAACGACTCATGGCATTTCGGATACGTTCGAGAGTGGAATCCGGCTGTGCTGACATCGAGCGCGCGCACGATTCACACCGATATTTCTAGACGGCGTTTTTCTGAAACAGAACCCGGTTGCGTCGAACCTATCAGCCGTTTCTACAAGCTTTCTCCAACCGGCCTTTCCAACACTTTGCGAGCGGGTACCGACGGTGCCCGCGGTGCCTTCACCAGCCCTCGACCGATTCATTACACGCACAATCGATGCATCACAGTCCGTGAGATGGCTCGTTTACATGGCTTCCCGGATTGGTTCCGCCTGCACTCTACGAAATGGCATGGAGCGCGGCAGATCGGCAATGCTGTGCCGCCGCCGCTCGCGCGAGCTATCGCATCGACGGTTATGGAGGCACTCGGCATCGAAGCGCAACGTCCTTTGCAAACGCTTGCCCTCGGTGACGAAACACTTCTTTACATGGAGCTGTCGGAAGCCGCCGAGCATTTCGGTGTAGCGAAGCCGAATTCCAAGCGCGACAGGAAAAGCGGCGCCAAGAAGCGCAAACAGTCGGAGATCGAGGAAGCGCGAACGCGACTACGCATCTTGAATGGCTAGACCGGATCCATCGCAAAATCGATACAGGGTGCTGATCGAGCGCGTATTCTTCGATCACTGGTCGCAGGGAACGACCGAATTCGAATTCGCTCGCGAGGAGATCGAGACCTTTGCGGCAGAATTGCTAATTGCATTGCCGAAAAATATCGGAGATCTAATTTATTCGTTTCGCTTCCGCGTACCGCTACCGGAAAAGATAGCCGCGACCCAACCTGTAGGGCTCGAATGGATAATCGAGGGCGCCGGGAAAGCTCGATATCGTTTCCGGCTCGTGAAGATTACCCGAATCGTTCCGAGCGAATACCTCGTCAGCACGGGCATCCCCGACGCCACTCCGGAATTGATCCGGGGTTACGCTTTGGACGACGAGCAGGCCCTCCTCGCGATCGTTAGGTACAATCGCCTGATCGATACCTTCTTGGGTTTAACGACCTACAGCCTTCAAAATCATCTGCGGACGACCGTGAAAGGTGTCGGTCAGATCGAAATCGACGAACTTTATATCGGATTGGACAAGTATGGGTGCCACTACGTGATACCCGTCCAAGCAAAGGGCGGCAAAGATCAGATCGGGGTAGTGCAAACGAGCCAAGATCTTGCATTCTCCGCCGAAAAATTTCCGGACTTAAGATGCCGGCCCATCGCTGCCCAGTTCATGTCCGAGGGTGTTATCGCTCTGTTCGAGCTGACTCTGGAAGATGGGCAGGTCAAGGTGGTGGAGGAGCGTCATTACAAACTAATGCCGGCAACAGAATTGGATCGCAACGCGATAAAATCTTACAACTAACGCTTACAATCGTAGGGCGAATCGAGTCATAGATACCTTGAAAAGGGACCGGCTCGATGACTGATGACACAGATAGAGAAATTGGCGAAGCCGACACCGAAGATCAAGTCACGCAATCGAAGAAGCCGGAAGTTATCGAAATTGTTTACGATCGCCTGATCGGCGGCGACACTTGGCCCGTAGAACGACGTCTGGTCGTCGATCGTTCTATGCTCGAAGCGGCCATTAGAGAGCGCAATAGTCGCCATAGCAGTGAGAAAAAGTCGCTGAGCACCGGCAATGTGGCAAATTTCCTCAAAGATTTCATTCGGAAGAAAACCTGCAATCGCAACTGGCCGAAGCGCTTAGCAAACCAGCGAATCACCGCGCGTCAGGTATACGGCAATGAACAGGTCTTTGAGTTCGTTGAGTTTTCAGGCACCGATACCGTACCTTTTCCCGACCGCTTCGACCCAACGCCGGAATTGCCGGTTATCCGCTTCGAATCCTTGTCTATTCCATTGGAGGCACGGAAGCTCGGCCGCCAGGACGAACCTTGGCTTATCCAAATCGCCGTATCGCAACGCCTTATTGAAACTCATTTGTCGACTCGCGCGGTCGACTACGCCCTGACGGTCGAAACTCTCGCTCATCTCCAAGTGTCCGTGAAAACTCAACCCGAGATTGACGCGACTTTTATCGCTGTACTCCGAACCCCAGAAGGAGAAAGAGTCCGCGCATACGTCACTGTCGAGGCAAAGCAGATCGGCGAACGCATCCTCGAGCATCAAGTTCGTGAACAAGTTGGGGTCGCATTCTCTTTCACGTCTCGCCTGAACGGCGATGACGCTATAGATGCGATACTCCCAATCGTTATCCAAGTCGTACGCAAACCGGGCGCTTTGGGCGGCATTAGCGATCAGTGTGTCTATGTTGCCCAATTCAATGCGATCGCTAGGGAGGAGTTCGACAAGAGCTATGCACTAGCGCTGCACGATATGCCCCTAACAATTCAGTCGGCAGCTCTTTACGAGGCATTTCCTCCGATCTCAGGCATCTCAAGCAAGCCGAAGAGGGCGGCAAGATCGAGAACGATTCCGAGTCGCTAACCGCTTCCTGAGAAAGTATCGGGCGATAAATTTTCCTACATTTCTGCTCATCTTCGTAAGGTCGTTGTTGATCGGGAGTGCACGGAGCAGGGCAGATCCTCATGAGATCAGCTCCGGCAGGATTATCTTGTGGGGTCTTAGGAACTCACAATCCTTGACGCTCAGCCCAAAAGCCGAATGCCGAGAATGTCACATTCACCGACAGCCAAGAGGTCGCAAGGCAGTTTTCGAAACTGGGATAGCCGGTTTAAGGCATCCAGGGAGTTTGAAGAGTCGTGCCGGAGAATTGACCGCTAGGCAGCCTCCCAGACTTGATTCAGAATTCGAGCCGCCAATGCTGCCTTATCCTGTGGCAGAAACCGGCCATAGTGCTGCTGGATCATGTCAGGCGTGTCCTGGATCGCGTAACTCGCTTGCTCATAAGAGCCCGTGAGCTTGAGGATATGAGTAGCAAGGATGTCTCGCACGTTATGCGGTCCGTGCGGAAGGAGACCCTTGATAGCGCCGCGACCGGTGTATGGGTTAAAGATGCCGTATCTTTGGACTATAAGCCGCCAAGCCTCATAGAAAGTCGTCTGGTTGTATTCGGCCTCCGTGCTCGATTGCTTCACCGTCTTAATAAAGAATGTTCCCGGATCCTTGGCATCCCTCAAAAGGATGCCTCTATGCCGGTCGATGTAAGCGCCGATGTGATGATAAAGATCGAGGAGATCCGGCAGGATCAGCCGGAACGGTTTCGAGCCGAAAAACGACGAATTCGAGTTCTTGAAGGCGACTGACGGGATAAGGACCTCCCAGCCGCCGTCGCGGTCATTCCACCGAATCTCGCCTCTCTTCATCTCCTCGAGCCTGCGCTCTGATGTCGGAAGATGCCCGCGTGGGCAGAACAATAGTTGTCGCAGGTTTTTCTGCCGCAACCCAAGATGCAGCCCGAGTCGCAACATCAGGAACGACCGGACTGACTCTGCAGCGGCTCGCGGATATCGATCTTTGTCGGGCATCCGAAGAAGGATCTCATCAGTTATCTTGCGATATTCGGCGAGTGGGCTCGGCGCCTCAAGAACGCACATGATCGGTTCAAAGGGATCACGATGGACTCGCATCACGCGCTGAATCTCCTTGATACGGCTCCGCGCATGGGCGTGAAACGCATCGAGGCTCGCGTGCCAATCTCGCTTTGCGGATTCAATATCGCTGGCACTCACCAAACCTTGGACTGGAACAACACGTTCGATGAGCTCGGGATGCTGGCGAAGCCAGCCCGTCTCTTCCCGGGTCAACGAAAGCGCGATGCTAAGCATGTCGGCTTCCCATGCGGTATAGAATCCCCTTCGCCGTTCGCGCCACTGCAGGTACCAGTCCCAAATTCCCGGAAATATCAGAAGGCCGAATGTCAGCGCCCCAAGCGGTATGCCACGGCCCGCAACTTCGCCGCTTGGGGATGCTGCAAGCGCCCCAAACATGAGGCCCAGATGTTCGAGCTTCTGGGCAGCGGTTTCCTCGCCCCAGACGCCATTTCGCTGAAAGCCGATCGCCGTCAACGTGGTAGTCTTGAAGGTGATGAGACTGGCCATTTCCATGGCAAGCCTGGGAGGTGCGTCGATGACCCCGGACAGTAGGTCCGGATCGTCGATGTCTATAGACGGATCGAAGGCCGGGGTATTGGCTCGGCCGAGAGTCGGCATCACCCGCCCGCCATAGGTCATCGACGGGAATCGGATGGCATAGCGTTGCTTCGATGCGGCAGCCTGGAAACGACGGTAGTCAGTTGCGCCTGTTATGATGATCCGGCGCACCCACTCGAGAATCTCCTCACGCTTCGTGAACGGCAAGCTGTTGAAATCATCCGGGAGGTGCCAGGCCAGGCGCCGTCGCTCTGCCGGCGAGACATCCGCGCCAAGATCGTGGCCAGAAGTCGAGCGGGACTGATGCGGTAGCTTGCGCTTAAAGTAGCCTTGGGGAAGTTGGTAGCGATGCTCGATCCGGCCGAGGACGTCCATGCTCTCGACGCTTCGAGGGACCTTTGTGCCTTTCAGCCAACTCAAGATCGTCGCGTCATCGAAGACGTCGCCGGGTCGCTTGATGGCGCGGTGCAGGTAATAATAGCTTTCGCCAAACCGGCGCATCTGCAGTTCCAGGGAGGCCTGAAATGACTTTGGGTCCTCATAGCGATCAAAAAGAGCGGCCGGGAAGTCTTGGTTGATTTCGGACGAGGCTTCAGCAGGTTTCGACTCTCCTCGCTTTTCGTCCAATTTGGCGGTCCTAGCTTTCGAACCCGAGGACGCCACCTGCAGCGTGGTCGCTTTCCGCGCGCGCGATAGCGGCCTTTCGGCAAAAGACGGCTCGTTGTTCACGAGCCATCGAACGATCGCATCGAAACCGTTCTGAGCAATCCGCTTCAGCTTCGTATTCAGTTCCGATTTAAGGCCGCAGGCAAAAGCGATCTCTGACCAGTCTGTTCGCCCAATCCTGACGGGTGGTCTCTCCCGATGACGGATCAGGTCGATCATGTACCCCGTCAATCTCTCAAGGTCGTCGGGAGAGAGAAGGGGGCTGAGGCGAATTTCGGCGAAGCTTCGTATCTTTCGTTCGAAACCCTCTGGTGAAGCATTTTCAGGCATTTCAGTCCTATTCATGAAACTGGAACTGACCCAACGCTGGTTCAGGGTGGCCAGATAGCTTGGCGGGTCTCAACAGATCCGGTCTTGTGGTGTTCTCGTCATTAAGCTGCATTTGATGCGAGCGGGCTGTTCGCACAGCAGCGTCGCACAGTCCAGAAATCAGAAGTAGAATGTTATATCGTAACAAGGCGAATCGTAAAGATTACGCTGCCGAGCTGTTTAAGCCCCTTGAACCGAATTGCCGGTTGCACTCCTTGATTTATCAAGAGCTTAGAGAAGCTGGCGCGGCGCCGCTGGTTCGAATCCTTTCACATCATACAGATCTCATTTTTTGGCTATAGGTTGTCATCGTTAAAAGAGTGGAGGCGCTGCAAAGGTTAGTTGTGGGCGCTTGCCGACCGCTAACCTGCTGTGTTGTGGCTTTTGGTTTTGGGCCGAAATCGCCCCTTACTCGAACTGCCCCGCCGCGAGTTTCGACAAGGGTGACAGGCGCCGCTCCGTTCCTTCGTCAAAATGCATCTGCCTCGAAACGCAATATCTCCTCAGGATCATCCGTGAGGAAAGCCGGTCGGGGAGGTTCAATGGCATCATCGGAGCCGAAGGATTGCATCAAGCGGACATCTTCTCTGTTCTCTGATTCAGCGTGTCGAAAAGCGTGGTGATATCAGCTTCGTTGATCGCGTCACCGACATACCAGCTCAAAGTATCGTAGAAGCCCAGGAAAGAGCCTTTGAGCTTTTCGAGGATGGCCATAGCTTCCTCGCCGGAGATGCGGAGCTTCCTCGCCAGCAATTCCGTCAACGCAGGTATCGCCCCTTCATTCGCGAAAACCAGCGCTGGCGGCGAAATCGTGGAAAGGGCTGCCGGAGGGAAGCGCTCGGAACGGCAAGCGAGTCGGCTTTCGAGGCGGATATCGCGTGAGGAAGCCCCCGCCTCGATGATGAAAGCTTCTGCATCGAGCACCCACGCACCGTGCGCGGTATCGAAATATTGGAAATCCCGCGCGGAAAGCGTCAGGGTCACAGCCTTGGCTTCGCCCGGTTGAAGCTCGACCTTGGCAAAAGCCTTGAGTTCCCGGATCGGCCGACGCAGGCCGGGCTTTAACGGACGGACGTAGAGTTGGACGACTTCGTTGCCAGCCACTTCGCCGATGTTGCGGATGGTGACGCTCACCCTGCAGCCCGTCGACGGGCCGATTTCCTGCCCGTCGAGTGCCATGCTCTCGTAAGAAAAACGAGTGTAACTTAGGCCATGGCCGAAGGCGAACAGGGGCGTCACCGCCTTGAGGTCGTAGTAGCGATAGCCGACGAAAATTCCTTCGCTGTAGACATGCCGGCCGTTCTCACCGGGATAGGTGTGCCAACCGGGAATGTCCTCGATGCGGATGGGCATCGTCGTCGTCAGTTTTCCGCAAGGGTTCTGTTCACCGAACAGAACGCGGGCAATGGCTTCGCCGCCGCCCTGGCCGGGATAAAAGCAGGCCAGCACGGCCTGCGTGGCACCCAGCCACGGCATTTCGACCGCATCCGGCGTCGTTAGAACGACGATTACTTTCCGGCCGGCCTCAGTGAGCGAGCGGATCAGTCGATCGTGGCCGGCCGCCAGTTTCAAGGTGTCGCGATCATTGCCTTCGCCGTTAAGCGACTTCTCGTTCTCGGTGAAGATGATGACTGCGTCCGCTGTCGTTGCAGCATCTAGAACAGTTTGCGTTTCGCTCTCCGTCGGAATGCCTTGCGCTGTCGGGAAGGGCACATGACGTACCTTCAGATGTTCTCCTGCACGCGCTGCAATCCGCTCCAAGGGGCTGTCGACGCGATAAGGATTGGTCGTCGCTGACCCCGATCCCTGGATCGTCGGGACCAAGGCGCCATCGCCGACAACGAGTATCTCGCCGGTAGCAGCCGCATCGAGCGGCAGTGTCTGCCGTTCGTTGCGCAGCAGCACGATGGACTCAGCTGCGATCTGTTGGGCGAGGGCGTGATGGCGGTCCAGATCGACAGGGACTGCGGGCAGCCTCTCTACATGACAGCGGCGGACGAGGCCGATAACCCGCTCACAAGCCCGATCGAGTATGTCGTCGGCGACCTTGCCATCTTCGATAGCCAACAGAAGCCGTGCCTTACGAGGTTTGCTTTCCGGCATGTCGAGGTCCGTACCGGCTTTAAGCGATGAGGGCCGATCCTTGATGGCGTGCCAGTCAGACAGGACAAGCCCGTCATATCCCCATTCATCCCTCAGGATGTGTTTCAGCAACCAGCGGCTTTCCGCCGCTTGAACGCCGTTCACCCGATTATAGGCGCTCATCACGGTCCAGGGCGGGCTCTTGCGGATCGCCCGCTCGAAGCCTGCGAGATAGATCTCCCGCAGAGCCCGTTCATCCACATCGGAACTGGTCGTTGTCCGATCGATTTCCGAGTTGTTGCAGGCAAAATGCTTCAGCGAGGCACCGATACCGTTGTCCTGCAGGCCGGAAATCAGAGCGGCGGCAAGATCGCCGTTGATGACGGGATCCTCCGAGTAATATTCATAGGCGCGGCCGGCGAGCGGCGTCCTTCGTGTGTTGATACCCGGTCCGAGCAGAAGATGGATTCCCAGGCTGCGGCATTCGAGAGCAAGCGCTTCGCCCATGCGATACAGCAGGTCCACATCCCAAGAACAGCCGACGAGATTGCCGTTCGGAAAGCAGGTGGCTGGTCGCGTTGTGCCGAACATGCCACCTTTATCGTCGGCCTGTTGGTTAATCAGGTCGAGGAATGCGGCGAGGCTTTCTTCATCGCCGGTGCCGGCATCTATCTGGGTTGTCGAGTAGCGCACACCGTAGGTGCCATCCGTCATCAGAATCGAGTCGATCCCCAGCCTTTCGATTGCGGCTGTTCTCCAGAGGCCTTGGCCGCTGACGAGAGCGACTTTCTCATTCGTGGTCATGGAGGTGACCAGCGATCGGATTTCCCCATCGTCCGCTTCGGGCATGGTGTGTCTTCCTCCGTCTGAGTGAATGGGCTCGGACCGCGTGTGATGCTGTCAACAGATCTTCTGGAGCAGTTCCATCAGCATCATGCGCTCGGCAGCTGTCAGCGGCCCCAGGGTCTCTTGCGAAATCTCCAGCGCAATGGAGAGATTACGGTCTAGAGTGGCCTCGCCTTCGTCGGTCAGTGTCAAGACTAGACGTCGTGCATCTGTGGGGTCGGGCGCGGTGTGCACCAGGCCACGCTTGACGAGGCGGTCGACGACCCCCTTGATGGTCGCCATGTCCATCGCCGTTTCGCGGCCGAGATTACCCTGCGAGCAGGGCTGCAGATCCTTGAGCTTGACGAGCGCCGCCCATTGGGTGGTCGTCAGCTTCTCGGAGATCAGGCTGGCGAAGATCGATACGTGGCGTTGGTTTGCCTGGCGCAGGAAGAAGCCGATCTGCTCGCCCAGCGCATATTGGGTGTGGTTCGGTTTCGCTGCCATATCTGCACCCTTCGCTCCCCGGGCCTTGTCCTTGAGTGGAATATCCATCTTGTCTCTCAGCCGGGCTTACCGCCGCCGAATCGGGCAATCCAAATCAACGTCATACAGTCCACAAACCCAGAATGGCTTCAGTTGTCAAAATTTCAATCTGCTCCGAAAACCTCGGTGCCAGACGCGTCAGTACCATCTCATGTGCCATCATGTCGCCGCTCGCCAGAGCGTCGCTGGCGAGGACCACCCTGTAGCCGAGATCGACCGCATCCAGTGCGCTCGCATACACGCAGACATCAGTCTCCACACCGGTGAACACAAGCGTATCGACGTCTTCGCTATCAAGACGATCGATAAAGCCGGGAGCTCCGAAGATCGAAAAGGTTTCCTTGTCGACGATTGACCCCGGCTGCGCGAACGCAGCCAGCGGTGCAACGAGATCCAGCATCCCCGGATCGAGTTCGCCCAGGGTTACCGTTTTCCAGCGCTCATAATAGGCTTGCCATCGGCCTTTCGCCTCCTCGGGACGTTGCGCGACGATGAAGCGGGCAAAGACCGCCCTCTCAGGCCTGACCTCGGCAAGCCGCTGCACATTCGGCACGATGCCTGCGAGGGCTGGCGTAAACCAGGGTGTTTCCTCGGCGAAGAGCCGTTGCATGTCGATGACGACATGCAAGGTGTTATGGGACAACGGTGCCCTTGTCATTGTCAATCCACAACGCAAACGGTGTGTTCCGGCGACCAGTTCAGCGTCACGCTGTCACCTTCCTTGAGGACAGTGCCGTCTCGGTTCTGAACGAAGAGCTTCAGCGGCAGACCGTCTTTGGTCTCCAGGAGATATGAGAGCACCGGTCCGGCGTAGATGACCGTGGTGATCCGCGCCGTGAGGCTGTTGCCTTCGGCATTCCCCGCCGAGATCGACATCTTCTCCGGCCGCACTGCGAGCGTGACCTTGGTCCCATTGCCGGGCAGGGGGCTTGCGCTGCGCACTGTCGTACCGTCGGAAAGCCGCACCGCACCGTTCTCGACGGTGCCGACAAGGAAATTGGAATCGCCCAGAAACTCCGCGGCGAAACGCGTCAGAGGCTTCTCGTAGACAGTCTCGGGCGCGCCGATCTGCACGATGCGACCCTTGTCGAGAATGGCCACCTTGTCGGATAGCGTCAGAGCTTCTTCCTGGTCGTGGGTGACGAAGATCGTCGTCAGGCCGCTCTCGCGCTGGATCCGCAGCAGTTCGACCTGCATCTCCTGCCGCAGCCTACGGTCGAGCGCGGACAGTGGCTCGTCAAGCAGCAGCACGCTCGGCTTGATGACGATGGCGCGTGCCAGCGCTACACGCTGTTGCTGGCCGCCCGAAAGCTGCTTTGGCATCCGGTTGCCAAAACCCGGCAGGCGAACCATTTCGAGAGCACGATCGACTTCTTTGCGGGCTGCGGCACCTTTGATGCCGCGCCGCTCGAGACCGAAGGCCACATTCTGAGTAATCGTCATGTGCGGGAACAGCGCATAGGACTGGAACATCATGCCGATGTTGCGGCCCCATACGGGTATGTTCGTGACATCCCTGCTGCCGATGGTCACCACACCCTGGTTGGGCTTGATGAAGCCGGCGATGATGCGCAGGAGCGTCGTCTTGCCGGAGCCTGAAGGCCCAAGAAGGCTGGTGAACGAACCCTCGGGGAATTCGGTGGTGATATCGGCCAGAACCGGCGTGGTGCCGTAGGTCTTGGCGACGGAATTGACGTTAACGTTTGTCACGGGTGTCTCCGGGCTTGGCGAAGCGCGTGAAAATCAGAATCACGGTCATCGAGCCGAGCAGAAGCACAGTCGAGATCGCATTGATTTCGGGGGTGAAGCCCTTGCGGATCGAGGAGTAGATCTGAACCGGCAGCGTGGTGAAGCCGGGCGTTGCGAGGAAATAGGAAATCACGAACTGGTCGAGTGAGACCGCGAAGGCAAACAGGGCGGCGCCCAGGATGCTGGGGTAAAGCAACGGTAGGGTGACGGAGAAGAACGCACGAACGGGGGTGGATCCCAGGCTCATGGCCGCCTCTTCGAGGTCGGCCCGGATTGTCCGGAAGCCGGTTCCCACCACCAGGACTACATAAGGGATGGCAAGGGCAACGTGACCGATGATAATCGCGTGCATGCCGCGGCCGATGCCGGTCCAGTAGAAGAAGATCAGCATCGCCGTGCCGGTGATCAGCCATGGAATGGCGATCGGCGGCAGCAGCATGATCTGCAGGAAGCTCTTGCCACGGAAGGTGCCGCGCGACAGGGCAACAGATGCCATGGTGCCAAGCGTGGTTGCGACAACCGCCGTAATGACGGCGATGATGATGCTGTTCATACCAGCAGTGAGCAGAATGCTGTTGTTCCAGAGCGCCTCGTACCAGCGGGTCGAGAAGCTGAACGGCAGTTCGTAGAGCGGCGAGGCGTTGAAGCCCATCGCCATCATCACGAGGATCGGCGTGTAGAGGAAGACCAGTACGGCGATCAGATAGAAACGACCAAGCGATCTCATTCGGTGTTCCCTCCTTTAAGCCGCCGTGCCGCGGCGCAGGACGCCGGAGAACGTGCCGAAGATTGCAAGTACGACGGCGAGCAGCGTAAAGGACAGCGAGGCGCCGAGCGGCCAGTTGAAGGCTTGCGTGAACTGGTCCTCGATAACGGTGCCCATGGTGACGCCGACGCGGCCGCCCAGAATTCGGGGCTCCATAAAGGACCCGATGACCGGGATAAAGGTCAGCACGGCACCCGAGATGAGACCGGGGGCAGCCATAGGCACGAGAATCTTGAAGAGAATTGTCCACCACCGCGCACCAAGGCTGGCGGCCGCTTCGATGATCGCGTCATCGATCGTAACCAGCGCGATATAACAGGTGAGGATCATGTAAGGCAGATAAGCATGTACCAGGCCAACAACGACTGCATAGCGCGTATAGAGGAAGCCGATCGATCCAGCATCCGGTAAGACCATGTGGAAGATGGTGTCGAGGAAGCCGTTTTCGCGCAGCACCATTGTCCATGAGAAGATGCGGACAAGGCCGTTCGTCCAGAATGGTAGCAGGATGAGGATGAGCAGCATCTCGCGCGTCTTGCCGAAGGTAGAACGAGCAAGCGCAACGGCTGCCAGGAAGCCGAGTACGGCACAGGCAAACGTCGTCCAGAAGCCGATAAGCAGCGACGTGAAAGCAATACCGATCAGATAGGGCTGGTCGATGAAGGCACGATACTGCTTCAGGGTAAAGACGATCGGCGCCTTGCCCATTGGAGTTGCCGCCATGAAGCTGAAGACCAACATGGTCAGCAGCGGGAGAAAGACGGCAAGCGTCAGCCAGCCGTAGGTTGGCATCAGCAGCGCCGTCGTCGACACCCAGGACGGCAGGGGACGCCGCACGCGCGGACCCGAAGATCCGCGCTCTGACGCCGATGTCAGATTGTCATTCTGCATAGAAGGCTTTCACTTCCTGCCACAGGTTGTTGAAGGCTTCGCGACGGTCATCCGGCAGAGCCGACATGATGCCCATGGTCTTCAGGTATTCCGGCTTGTGAACCTGGCGGCTCAGGTCGTCGGCCGGCAGGCTTGCAAGTGCTGCCGAGTTGGACGATGCCGGTGCGCCGACCTTGGTGGCCCATTCGAGGTAGAAGATTGGGTCGATCAGCCAGTTTGCGAAGACCAGTGCGCCTTCGGCGTTGGGAGCCGACGCCGGGATACCGAGACCATCGACCCAGCCGATGCCGCCTTCCTTGGGAACGACGAAATCGACAGGCAGCTTCGAATTGCGCTTTGAACGGACCGAGCCGCCCGACCAGAAGAGCGAAAGGTCGAACTCCTTGGCTGCAAAGGATTTGTTCCATTGGTCTTCCGTCGACCACAGCAGCTTGACGTTCGGCTTGATGGACTTCAACGCGTCGCGGATGGCACCGAGATCCTTCGGGTTATTCATGTCCTGACCGGTCATCAGGGCGCCGGCGGCAACGCAGATAACCGCATCGTCGTCCATGGCAACGCGGCCCTTGTAGGCGGGATCCGCCAGAACCTTGTAGCTGTCTGGAACAGGCATGCCGTCCCGGATGGCGAGCGAAGTCATGCCCCAGACCCATGGCACCGCATAGCCCTTGCCATCCTTCAGGAAGTTGGCGTTGGAGCGCAGATTTGCGTCGATCGTGGCAGCGTTCGGAACCTTGCTGAAATCGATCGGCTGCAGGAGGTCTTCCGCGGTTGCCTGCGCGCAGCGCGCAGCGTTGAGAACGACGAGATCATAGGCGCCCGGGTTGGTGCGCAGCTTGGTCAGCATTTCCGACTCGGAGCTGTAGTAGTCGTGGACGACCTCGATGCCGGTCTTCTCGGCAAAGGCCTTGATCGACCAGGCTTCGTCGGTGCCGTAACCCTGCCAGTTTAGAACCGTGATCTTACCGGCGGAAAAGGCCATGCGTGGCATGGCCGAGAAGGCAGCGCCGGCAATGACCGCTCCGGACATCAGCTTCAGCGTGTTGCGTCTTGTGATTTCAGTCATTTGGAACCCCTCTTGAAAATCTACTCTTGTCAACGGCCGCGGCGGCAGCCGACGACCTCAGGCTTCACGCAAATCATCGGCAGTCCGCTTATTAAAAGCGCGCCATATGATTTGTATGCAAACTAAATTGACGTGAGGCTGACGACTGGTCACACCCAATTGGAACGTACGGGTTCTCCCAGCGCCTTTCGGCGCAGTGTTAAATCCTAGCCATTCTATCAGGCATTGTCGTTATGAATTTGCTATCGCGAGCGTGTCGCTCCCGATAGGCAATTCCGTTCAACCCTCATGCTCTTCCGGCATTCTTTTTATTTGTATGCAAAGTAATATGGCTGATCTGCGCCTGTCAAGTTCCATCAGGCGCCAATACCACTCACACTGTCAAAAAATAGACATCCAGTTTCCGGCCGTGCGTGGCCCTTGCGATTTCGAGACGCGCGCCATCGGTACTCGCCTCGAACCGAACTTCCTGGCCATCGAGATGTGCTGCCACGATGCGGTCTGGCTCGACCTTCGGAAGCACGACAAACCCGTCGTTGCCCGTCGGAATGATGGTGCAGGAGAAACGTGCATCACTGACAGCGATCTGCGTGAACGATGTTTGCAGGTTAGTCTTCAGCGATGCGCGGCCGTCCAGGCTCATTTCCAGCAGGCCATCGGAGATCGAGACCGAAAGCATTCCAGAAGGCGACAGCATCGGACCGACGGAAAGGTCAGCGCCGGCATTGTGAAGGGTCCAGCCGCTCCACGGATCGAAGTCGATGATCTCCCCGACAGCCATTAGCGGCAGCATGGCCGCCCAGATGTAAAAGGGATCCGTATCGCCCTGGTCCATCGCTTCGCCCGTCGTGGCATTATAGTTCTCCGCCGCGATCCGGTCCGTGTTCCAGGACTTCATGAAGAGCTCGTAGCTCTGCCGCGCAAGCCTATTCGCCTCCGCTGCAAAGCCGTAGCGGCGCAGCCCGAGCCAGACCATGTAGTTGACGTTCGGCCAGATGCGGCCACGCCAGTAGACATTGTCGGCAAAGGCGGGATCGTCACGCGTCGCGTTCGGCAGGACGTAGTCCCCGCCGAAGGTGGTTTCGTCGCTGAGGTGTTGGAGCAACTTCTCGGCCTGCTCGGACGTGGCTGCGCCACATAGCAGGGGATAGAAGCTGGTCGGCGAAAGCGACCGCACAAAGCCGCCCTGGCGCTGCCGGTTGGCGAAGATGTTGCGGTTTTCATCCCACAGGTTTTCCGAGATCAGCTTGCGGCAGCGTTCGGTGATGGCCGCGAATTCACTGGCATCCTCCTCCTTGCCGAGAACCTCGGCTATCTTCGACAGCATCTCGGCATCAAGCGCCGCCGCGCAATTCAGCCCGAGATCGAATGTCGAAAGGGTACGCGTGATGGGATCGTAGACGGCCTCGTCATGAGTGGCCGAATTATCCATGCCTGTTTCGTTGCGCGCGGCAAAGTGCGTGCCCTTATAGAGGCCTTCGCCGACGTCCGATGTGCCGCAGGACAGCAGGCCGGAGGCGTCGGGATCGCGGTGTTCGCGCCACCAACGCTGATTGCGGGCCAGCGCATCATAGCTTGCCGCCAGAAGCGAACGCTCGCCGGTGCGCTGGTAAAGCTGCCAGGCAACGAGCGCGCCGTTTGGATGCTGGCTGCGGTCCACCCAGGCATCATTCGAGGTGACGATGCAGGCGATATTGCCCTGGGGAGTGGCGCTTGCCATCGCCGTTGCCATATTCTCGCGGGCGAGATCGGCGTCGAAGACACCGGCCAGCAGAGCGGCAAACAGCTGATCATTGTACCAGACGGCGAATTTGCCGAGATTCCAGATACGCGTCACAGCCGTATAGGGCCGGGAGTTGGTTTCATCCCAGATCGTGTTCCAGGCAACGACGTCGCGGATCGCGTCCAGAGATCCTTCGTACGTGCCATTATGGGCGGTGGGAGCAGCGCTCGGGTTGTCGGCCGCAAGGCAGGTCTGTGCTTTGAGAACCGCAAGTTCGGCGCTGTCGGCCACGGCGGCGGCATAGGCTCCCTGGCGCATCATTTCCAGATTGAAGCGCAGGGCGATCACTGGCGCCTCGTTTTTCCGGCTCGCAGTGTAGAAATATCCATTCGCCTCGAAATCGGCGCGCAGGTCGTCGATCGTGTCATGGCCAGTCACATGCACCGGAGCCTCGGCCGTCGCGACCGCGACGAAGCGCGTGCCGATCTTGACGAGTGTGACGTTGCGGCCGGCTTCATGCGTGACTACTTCTCCGCCGTCTGCCGAAATCGCCAGGGTCAGCCAAAAGCGCAGCCCCCATTCACCGCCCGCTTTGTCCTCCCAATTTCCGCGAACCGCGAAGGGATCGGACTTCTCGGTTCTGAAGGCGACGGTGGTTCCGCTATGCTCCGTTTCCAGTTCGATCAACGATCCGTCGATGGCATGGCGGCCAAGCCGCACCGTGTCGCGCCGTGGCTCGATCGCCGATGTCGTGCGGCTGCGCGTGGAATAGAGAACGGGCGTGACACGCACGCCAAGCGGCAAGAATACCATTTCCGCCGGTCGATCGGACCAGCTGTTCCAGGCGCGCATCAGGGGAACGGTAGAATGTTTCAGCATGGTTCTTATTCCGGTCTGTTTTGCAGCGGTATGAGCAGGGGTGTGGCTGTCAGCCCGCTCTTGTCTGGGCCGCTGCCGAGATAGGGTGTGTTGTCGTAATAGCGGTTTGCCGCCGTGTTGGCGACGTGAAGCTCGAGCTCGTGGCTGCCGGCGGCAAGGTAGCCGAGTGTAAAGCGATAAGGCCGCCAGCTACGGCGTCCCGCTTCGGTTCCATCGATATAAGCAGTGACCGCCGTATGAACGGTCGGCAGTTCCAGCATCCAGTCGGTATCGGTTTCCGTTGTGAAGGAAAGCCGGTAGACGCCCGTGCCGCTGAAGGCCGGAAAGCCTTGCTCTTCCCAGCCGCTGTCAACGGAGATAGGCGCGAAGGCCTGATCTTGGCCGGGCGCGAATGTCCAGCCGTCTGCCAGAGCAATGAGCCGGTTTCGCTCAAGCGCCGGTCGGCTCGATAGATGGCCGATGGCGACAGCCGCCTGGTCGTTTTGACGGAGACGGATGCAGCGAACTTCGTGCGGTTCCAACTCTACGGTCAGCTTGTGAACGGCGGCGAAGGCTTCGACAGACCCTTGTTCCACCTGCCATATCGCATAATCGAAGCCATCTCCGAGCAGGATGTCAAAGCTGATATCTTCTGCGCCATCGTTGAAAACGACCATCCTCCACCAGCCGTCAACGTCATGACCGATCCATTGCCACGGCCTTTGGCCCGAAATCTGCGGACCGTCGAGCGTCAGGGTCGATAGGAGGGCGGACACCGTTTCGGCATTGGGCATCGTTCTGGTGTGCGACGCGACGCAAACCGAGCCGGAGAGTCTCTCGCCCGTGCAAACCGTGGAGACGGTTTCGCCCGAAGACCAGATCCGACCGCCGGCCTTCGTGAAGGCATCGAGCTTTTGAAGCGTAACAGCCGTTTCCAATACCGTCACCGAAGGCAGCACCACCGCGTCGAACGCGAGACCGGATGCAAGCAGCCGTCTATCTTCTATAGCCGCGTTTGCGATATCCGCCTCGCTCACGAACATGAAATCGCAGCCCTGCGCCAACAGTTGCTCGCACCAGGCGCCGATATGGGTGGCATGGCCGTGGCGAGGCCCTTCAGCGAAGGCCGTGTATAGAGGATAGAGAATAGCAATCGGCGCCTGCGGCCTTGCAGGTTCGATAAAGGCGGAAACGCGTGCGATCTCTTCGGCGAAAAGATCATGATAGGGCCACCACGGCTCGAAGTTGATGCCGGGCGCGAAGTCGAAGCGCGGATTGGTGAAGGGCATCGGGTCGTTGTCGAGTCCATCGGTCTGGTAGACGCCGTGCCAGAGGAACTGCCGTGTGCCAAGGCAGGCAAGGCGGATTGCCTGGGCGCGCGATGCCTCCAGCGTCACCTCCCATTGGCCGGCAGCGCGCATTTCAGTGCGTTCGGCGCTGAAATAGGTTTCCACGACGCAGCGGCTGCGTCCGTTCGAGCGGGCGACGGAGTCACCCATCTTGGGAGCCAACTG
The DNA here is from genome assembly GCA_900468625.1 of Hyphomicrobiales bacterium. Taxonomy (GTDB): domain Bacteria; phylum Pseudomonadota; class Alphaproteobacteria; order Rhizobiales; family Rhizobiaceae; genus Rhizobium. Next base: position 50,093 of record UBUL01000014.1, on the reverse strand, counting down.
TGGCGTGAGATTGTTTGCGTCCACGGCCGTTTCGTGCCTGATGGCGTCGATGCCGAAGAAGTCCACCGCCGGCGCGACGCGCGGATCGATGCTTGTGAAGCCGCCATTGAGTGCCCACGAGCTGACATGAGCGAGGATCTCATGCCCCGTGAGAACGATCCCTTTTCCTTCCGCCCAGCCCCTGAGCGTGCCAAAGAATGCCTCGTTCATCAGGGTGGAATAGGCTGCGTGAAACAACGCACGCAGTCGCAAGGTTTCCGGCCCAACGTTACGCACCACCGCGAGAAGGGCGACGGCGAACGACACGCCCGTCTTGGACAGGACACAGTCTTTCAGCGCAGGCGCAAACAGCAGGCTGTTGCCGAGATTTCCCGCCATCTGGTCCCAGCGATAGAAGCCGGGGGCCGGCTGATCGTAGAATACAGATCCAACGGGATCGGGCACGCGCTTGCCAAGGGCTGTGACGATGGGTTCGAGGCCAACGTCGATGAAACGCTGGGCTGCCTCCGGCAGCAGGTAGTTGATGATCCGTGATGTCGCGGAGCGCGCGCTTATGAAGACCGTCAGCGTCCAGCCGAATGCAACCGCGCCATCATAGGAATAGCTGCAGGACGCACGATCGGAACCTGTGATGCTGACCTGCGATGTCACGTCGACGATCTGATCATATGCCTCGATTGGGCCGGAGGGATGCAGCACTGCTGCCTCGACAGTCCATTCGCACCATTCGATGCGCCCGCCTTCATATTGCCAGGCAATGATGTCGGCGCCCATCTTCAGCGTGAATGCCGGATGGATCCTGCTTATCGTGCCCTGCGTATCTGCCGAAGACGACCAGAACAGGTGACGCTCGCGCAGTTCGTCACGCCCTTTCACAGTCTTGCCGCCGGCATGGCCGCTGATCCAGTTATAGTCGTCATAAATGCCAAGCTTGAGCCCGAGTTGAGCCGCGATGTCGGCGGTCAGCCTGTAGGCTGACAGATAGTGCGGTGACAGGTACTGCTCGCGCGGCAGGGCGAGTCGCGCCTGGATCAGGATGGTGCCGATGCCCTTCGCCTGGAAATGGGCAAGCTGTGTCCGGCAGGTAGCCTCATCGGGAATGCTATGCCAGAACCAGTAGGCTGAAGGACGAAATGCGGCAGTCGGGCGCTCAAAGAGGGCCTGACTTTCGATATCCGCAATGGCCGCTGTTTCAGGCAATGTGCGTTCCTCAGTGTGCGGCGGCGGCAATGCGTTGCAATGCCGCCGATGTATCGCTCCAGGCCGGCTTGTCCGGCGCGAAACGGGCGCGCAGGTAGTCGGTGAGCTCCTTCAGCTGCGTCTCGTTCAGCGTATCGCGGAATGCCGGCATGGACATGACTTCCGGCGCTTCTCTGCCGGTGGTCTCGGCAAGGATCGCCGGCGCTTCGACACCGCCGAGGACCGCCTGGATGAGATTGTCGGGCGTATCTGCATGCAGATTGCTGTTCAGCGCCAGCGATGAGAGGACCGTGTTACCGGTATGGCAGGTAGCGCAGGCGCCATTGAAGATGCGCTCGCCCTTGGGCGAAACCAGTCCCGCACTGACCTTTGCTGCCTCGCTGGCTGCAATCGCTGCTTGGCTCTGGGCCGCGGCCTTCGAAGGGTCGCTGTCCTTATTCAGGCTGGCCAGATAATTTGCCATGGCGCGGATGTCCGAGTCCGGCAGTGGCTGCATGACCTCCACCACATGCGCCATCGGGCCGGCGGCGCTGCCGTGGTCGCGCGAATGACCCGTGCGCAGGTAGTCGTAGAAGGCATCTTCTGTCCAGCCAACCGGACCCTTGGCCATGGCGTTGAGCGCAGGCGCCTCCCAGCCATCGGCAAAGCCGCCCGAGAGATGGGCACTTCCGGTTTTTTCAGCACCCAGCGCATTGCGTTCGGTGTGGCAGGCGGAACAGTGGCCGAGCGTCTCGACGAGATAGGCGCCCCTGTTCCAGGTGGCATTGCGCGTCTGGTCGTAGGTGACGGGCGTCGACTTCAGGAACAGCGCATTCCACCCTGCCATCATCATGCGGATGCTATAGGGAAACTTCAGCTTTGTTTCCGGCGCCTTTCCCGCCACTGCCGTCTGCGTCATCATATAGGCATAGAGCGCCTGCAGGTCCGCATCCTCAGCGCCAGCGAAGGATGTGTAGGGATGGGCCGGATAGAGGTGGTGGCCATCGCGGCTGATGCCTTCACGCATGGCCCGCTCGAAGGCGGTGTAGGACCAGGCGCCGATGCCGTTTTTCACATCCGGCGTGATGTTGGTGGCATAGACCGTGCCGAATGCCGTTTCGAAGCGTCGGCCGCCGGCGAAGGGTGTGCCGTCGTTGCCGACATGGCAGACATTGCAGGCGCCCGCCGCAGCGGCCAGGCGGCCGCGCTCGATCGTGGCTGCGCTATAGACATTCACGTCCGGCCGCTCGATCGTGGCGATCGCCGGCCGCCATGGGGATGCCATCGCCACAAGCCCTGAAATTGCTGCCGCGGCTCCGGCAGCCGAGATGCCGATATTCCACCACCGCTTCCTTTTCGCGGGGGGTGCGGGAGGCGGCGTGGCCGTATCGCCCTTCAGCGCCGCCAGCACCATTTCCGGTGTCAGCGGCAGTTCGCGGAAACGTATGCCGGTGGCATCATAGACCGCGTTGGCGATGGCCGATGCGCTCGGAACGGAAGCGGATTCACCGACGCCGAGCGGCGGCTCGTCCTGTCTTGGAACCATCAGCACGTCGATATCGGGCAATTCGGGGAAGGTGATCAGCGGATAGCCGCCCCATTCCTTCGAGGTGACGGCGGTGGAGGAAAACTCGACGCGTTCCTTCAGCACCCGGCTGGTGGACTGGATGACGTTGCCGTGGATCTGATGCCGCACGCCGTCGGGATTGATCATCATCCCGGAATCCTGTGCGCAGATCACCTTCGTTACGGCGATCTCGCCGGTCTCGGTGTTGACGGCGACATCGGCCACCCAGGCCGCCCAGGCGGCAGCCTTACCCGGAAACGGCCCGTGGATATAGACGGCATAGGCGAAGCCGCGGCCGTAAAGCAGGTCGCCTTCGCCGCCGAGCGTGCCCCATTTTGTGTGGGGCACCCAGTTCGCCCGCTCTGCCAGGGCGTGCACGAGGTCCACGGCACGGGGATCGTGAAGGTATCGCAGCCGGTATTCGATCGGATCGACGCCGGCCGCGGCCGCAAGTTCATCAATATAGCATTCATGCGCGAAGGTGTTCGGCATCGCGGAAACGCCGCGGAACCACGAGGCCCGGGCAATCGGCGGCATATCGTGGACGGTGACCCGAAGATTGCCATAGGCATAGGGTGGGATCGCCGTGCGGTCGCCCATCTGCACCACGTCGGATACCGGCGGGAGCTTGCCGGTCAGGATCAGCGGTAATGTCGGTGCGAGATTGGACGGATAGCGCGTCTCGAAATCATAGGCCGAAGGACCGCCCTCAAGATCGAGGCCGCCGCGCACGTCGATGATCTGGGCAGCGCCCTTTGGCTCCCAGACATGCTCCTGCTCGCGCGTGAGCTGCACGCGCACTGGCGCGCGCACGGCGCGGGACAGAAGCGCCGCATCGGCAGTCACATCGTCTGCGCAGTTGCGGCCATAGCAGCCGGCGGCTTCCAGGCGCTCCACGAGGATCATGTCCTCGGGCATGTCGAGGAGGAGTGCCAGATCGCGACGCATGGGGAAGGGGTTTTGCGTGCCCGACCAGACGGTCAGCCCGGTCTCGCTGTAATCGGCCACGGCGCAGGACGGCCCGATCGAGCCATGCATCTGATAGGGCCAGATATAGGTGCGGTTCATGGGTTTCGCGCTGCCGGCGAGAGCCATCTCGACATTGCCGCGATCGATCAGCTTGCGCGGCGTGGCGGGATTAGCACGCAGCGCCATCTCCGGCGCGTTCAGATCCGGCCGCTGCGGAGGTTCCCGCCACAAGACCTTCAGCGTCTTCGCAGCCTCGATGGCGATTTCCTCGCGCGTTGCGACGACGCCGACGAAATCACCGATGGCGACAACGCCGACAACGCCATCGATATGGGCGATCGAGCTTTCATCGATGGATATGAGGCTGTTGCCGACATGCTCGCCGTGATCAAAGCCGGCATAGAGCGGCCGGATGACCCGGCCATGCAGCATGCCGGGCACGCGCACGTCATGCACATACGTCCATTGACCGGTTGCCTTGGCCGGGATGTCCACGCGCGGTCGCGAGGAGCCGACGATGCGGTAGGCAGACGCGGGCTTCAGCTCGGCACTGGCGTCGATCGACAGGCGCACATGCTCCCCCGCGACGAGTTCGCCGAAGGTGAAGCTCCAGTTCGCTCCGTTGCCGGCGCGGATGACGCCGTCTTCAAGGACTAGGTGCTCGACCGTGGTGCCCTTCAGGGCAGCAGCCTTCGCCATGAGGTGGTGACGCGCCGTTGCCGCAGCCTGCCGAAGCGGCACGGCGGTGATCTGGATCGTCTCGCTGGCGATGGTGGCGCCCTGGTTGGGGACGGCGGAAGTCGCGCCCAGCACCATTTCCACATGCTCGAAAGGAACATGCAGTTCCTCGGCGACGATCTGCGCCAGTGACGTGCGGATGCCGGTTCCAAGATCGACGTGCCCGTTGAATGCCTTGACGCGACCGACACTATCGATGGCGATGTAGAGCTCGGCTGCATCGCCCAGGGAGGCATCGGAGACGATCAGTAGGATGTCTGATGTAGCGAGATAGGCAGCTCTCGGCGTTTCGCGGTGGATGCTCATGGCGAAACCTCGATCCTGTCTTCCGTTCCCGAGCCCGCGGACTTTTCGGCCTTCGCATAGGCGACGGCGCGGCGTGCTGCGGCAAGTATTTCCATATGCGTGCCACAGCGGCAGAGATGATGCCGGAGCGCCGCGCGAATATCGCTTTCGTCTGGCTCCGCCTTTGCTTCCAGCAGGCCGGCGATGGCAATGATCATGCCATTCAGGCAGTAACCACATTGCGCTGCGGCTTCTTCGATGAAGGCGCGTTGGGCGATATGCAGATGGCCGGGTTTTCCCAGGCCTTCAAGCGTCGTGACCTTGCGATCGCCGATTGCCTTCAGTGGCACGGCGCACGAGCGCACCGGCCGGCCGTCGATGAGGACCGCGCAGGCTCCGCATTCGCCGAGGCCGCACCCGTATTTGGGCCCGTTGAGGCAGAGATCGTTTCTGAGGATGTAAAGGAGTGGCGTTGCGCCGCCGGCTTCGATGTCGCTGACAGTGCCGTTGACGTTCAGGCTGAATGAGGCGGCCTCTTTCAAAAGCCCGGCTCCACCGCGCGGTCACCGGCCAAAGTGAGGCCGCCGATACTCAAATACGCCATTATGCTGAAGGCCTCTTCCTGATGCCTGCAATTCATAATGACGCGATTGCAGATCACGTCACGCATTTGCTGTTCCTTGCTCATTTATAAAGCGTATGCACTTTATATGGCCGTTTCTCCATGCGCATGCATGTGCCGGCAACAGCGACGATAATCATATTTTGCGGAAAAGCCAGAAGGAATTTTTGCAAAAGTGCAGATGCCGTACTTGCTATTTACAGCGTATGCGCTACAAAATTTGTCATACTTCCAATTCCAGTTTACGCGTCCAGGTGACGGCGAGAAGGGTCGGCCATGTCCAGCAGCAAGGAAAGAATCGCGATTATTGGCGCCGGCCTCGGCGGCGCCGTGGCGGGAGCGCTGCTCCAGCATGCCGGCTTCGACGTAAACGTCTATGAACAGGCGCCGAGCTTCTCGCGGCTGGGCGCCGGCATCCACATGGGCCCGAATGTTCTCAAGATCTTCGAGCGCATCGGGGTTGCCGAAAAGGTTGTCAGCATCAGCAGCACGCCTAGTCATTGGTTCAGCCGTGATGGCATCAGTGGTGACTATCTGTCGCGTATCCCGCTTGAAGGTTACGGCGCGACCTACTGCACCGTGCATCGTGGTGATCTTCAGGGCATCCAGTGCGACGCCCTGCAGCCAGGAACGCTGCATTTCGGCAAGAAGCTGACCCGTATCGACGACAATGGTACGGATGTTCTCATCGAGTTCGAAGATGGCACGTCTGTAAGGGCGGACATCGTGATCGGCGCCGACGGCATCAATTCACGCGTCCGCGAAACGCTGCTGGGTGCGGAGAAGCCAAACTACAGCGGTTGGGTCGGCCATCGTGCGCTAATTTCCTCCGACAAGCTGCGGAAATACAACCTGACCTTCGAAGATTGCGTCAAGTGGTGGGGTCCGGACCGCCACATGATGGTTTACTACACGACGGCTCGTCGCGATGAATATTACTACGTCACCGGCGTGCCTCATCCGGCCTGGGAATTCAATACTGCATTCGTACCCAGCAGTCGCGAGGAAATGGCGTCCGAGTTCGAGGGTTATCACCCCATCATCCAGGCGTTGATCGAAAGCACGGACGAGGTCACCAAGTGGCCGCTGTTCAACCGTAACCCGTTGCCTCTTTGGAGCAGCGGCCGACTTGTCCTGCTGGGTGATGCCTGCCATCCGATGAAGCCGCACATGGCGCAGGGTGCGGCCATGGCCATCGAAGATGCCGCCATGTTGACGCGCTGCCTCCAGGAGACCGGCGTCAACGATTTCGCCACCGCGTTCGGCCTTTACGAAGCCAATCGCCGTGATCGCGCAACCCGCGTGCAGAGCGTCTCCAATGCCAATACCTTCCTGCTGACGCAGGAGGATCCGTCCTGGGTCTACGGCTATGACGTCTATGCCGAACCGCTGCGCACGGAGAATGCAGCATGAGCAGCCGGTTCCTCCATGGTGCGAATGTCTTCGCCAACGGCATCCGTCAGCACTATCTGCGCTATGGCGGCAAGGGGCCGGTGGTCATTCTGGTTCCCGGCATAACATCGCCGGCAATCACCTGGGGTTTCGTTGCCGAAAGCCTGTCGCTGCGTCATGACGTTTATGTTCTTGACGTCCGCGGCCGTGGTCTTTCATCGACGGGCCCGGACCTCGACTACGGCCTCGATGCGATGGCCGATGATGTGATCGCCTTCGCCGGCGAGCTTGAACTGAGACAGCCCGCCATTCTCGGCCATTCCATGGGCGCGCGCATCGCGATGCGGGCGTCCAACCGCGCGCCCGGTTCCTTCAGCCGTCTGGCGCTGATCGATCCGCCGGTTTCCGGTCCTGGCCGTCGCCCGTATCCGAGCAAGCTGCCGTGGTATACGGATTCGATCGCACTGGCCGAGAAGGGAATGGATGCCCAGGCGATGAAGGCGTTCTGCCCGACTTGGACCGGAGAACAGTTGCAGCTGCGCGCCGAATGGCTCCATACCTGCTATGCGCCTGGGATCGTCAAGGCGTTCAACGATTTCCACGATATCGACATCTTGCCCGATTTCGCCGCCCTGACCGTTCCTGCGATGCTGATGGTCGCGGGCCGCGGCGGCGTGATCCAGGCGGCCGACGAAGAAGAGATCAAGGGTCTCAATCCCTCGCTGCAGATCGCCCGTGTGCCAGACGCCGGTCACATGATCCCCTGGGATGACTTCGATGGCTTCTTCCTGGCGCTTGGCGACTTCCTGTCCCGCTGATTGCGGTGGCGGAGCGTTTTGCTTCGCCGCTTGCCTGTTTTTCGCCTTCCATGCAGCAGAGGATTTCGTCCGTGCAAAAATATTACCGTATCGGCCAGATCGTTCCGAGTTCCAACACCACGATGGAAACCGAAATTCCGGCCATGCTGACCGCCCGCCAGTCCATCCGGCCCGAGCGCTTCACGTTCCATTCAAGCCGCATGCGGATGAAGAAGGTCGTCAAGGAAGAGCTGGCGGCGATGGATGCGGAATCGGACCGCTGTGCCGTCGAGCTTTCGGATGCCCGCGTCGATGTGCTGGGTTATGCCTGCCTTGTTGCCATCATGGCCATGGGTCTCGGTTATCACCGCCAGTCGGAAAAGCGCCTGACGGGGCGCACGCAGGAAAACGGCGCGAACATTCCAGTCGTTACCAGCGCCGGTGCCCTGATCGAGGGCCTAAAGGTGATGAATGCAAGGAAGATCGCCGTCGTTGCGCCCTATATGAAGCCGCTCACGGAGCTCGTGGTCGATTATATCCGCGAAGAGGGCTTCGAGGTCATGGACTGGCGCGCGCTGGAAATCCCCGACAATCTCGATGTCGCCCGGCACGACCCGGAAAATCTTCCGGCCATCGTCCAGACGCTAGACCTGACGGATGTCGATGTGATCGTCCTTTCGGCCTGCGTCCAGATGCCTTCGCTGCCTGTTATCGCGAAGGTCGAAGCCATGACCGGCAAGCCGGTGCTGACCGCCGCTGTCGCCACGACCTATTGCATGCTGAAATCGCTCGGGCTGGAAGCCGTTGTGCCGGGTGCCGGCGCGCTTCTGTCCGGTGCCTACTAAGGGAGACGACAATGCAAACCGCCGAAGCCAATTATCAGGGTGTCTGGGGCAACCGCATCGGCTTCGGCCAGCGGCCAGCGCTCGTCGTTATCGATTTTCTCAAGGCATACACGATTGAAGGAGCGCCGCTCTATGCACCCGGCGTCGTCGAAGCGGTGGCACAAACACCGGCGCTGATTGCCTCCGCCCGGGCTTCAGGCATCCCCGTGATCCACACACGCATTCTCTATCTTGCGGAAAACTGCGCCGATGGCGGCATGTGGGTCAAGAAGTCGCCGGTCATGAAGGCCATGGTCGAAGGCAATGTGCTAGCCGAATTCTGCGAGGGCGTGGAGCCGGCGGCCGGCGAGCTTGTCATCGTCAAGCAATATGCCAGCGCCTTTTTCGGCACCAGCCTTGCTTCCCACCTGCATGCGCAGGGCATTGATACCGTCATCATGGCAGGATGCTCGACGAGCGGCTGCATCCGCGCCAGCGCGGTCGATGCCGTGCAGCACGGGTTTCGGGCCATTGTCGTGCGTGATTGCGTCGGCGACCGCCATCCGGACCCGCACAATGCCAACCTCTTCGACATCGATAGCAAGTATGGCGACGTCGTTTCGAGGGAGGAGGCGATTGCCGAAATCGCCAAGGTCAAGCCCAACAATCCGTAACCGCAAGCGCACCTGAGCCTTCAACCAACAAGGGGAACGAGCATGGATCAATTCAGCTTCACGGAAATCTGCCTGCATCAGCTGAAGATGTCGGGCGTCCACGAGGGCGAAAAACTTATCGTCCTGACACAGGGTAACGAGCGTCTGGACTATGCGGACGCCTTCATGGCCGCGGGCATGCGTCTCGGCGCCAAGATGTATCACATGCGTTTGCCGCCAGTGCCGCCGGCAGGTGCATGGGCGGTCGGCCAAACGGGCCTTGCCTCCATGCCGGAAGCGGTTGAGGCCCTCAAGGCCGCCGATATGCTGATCGATTGCATCTTCTTGCTCTTCAGCCCGGAGCAGATGGCGATTCAGGCTGCCGGGACGCGCATCCTGACCGCTGTCGAACCGCCGGAAGTTCTCGCCCGCATGCTACCGACGAAGGAACTGCGCGAGCGCGTCGAGTTCGCTGGCGACCTGCTCTCCAAGGCGAAGGTCATGCGGATCACCTCGCCACACGGCACCGACGTCACCTATAAGCTCAACACCTATCCTGCCATCACCGAATATGCATGCACCGACGAGCCCGGTCGCTGGGACCACTGGCCGTCCGGCTTCGTCTTCACCGGCGGTGACGACGATGGCGTCGATGGCACAATCGTCGTTGCGCCGGGCGATATCCTGCTGCCGCAGAACATCTACGTCCGCGACCCGATCACCTACACGATCGAAAAGGGCTGGATCACCCACATCAGAGGCGGGCTCGATGCCGATCTGGTCAAATCGTATATGGAAGGCTTCAACGATCCGCGCGGCATGGGCATGAGCCATGTCGGCTGGGGTCTGAACCAGAACGCCAAGTGGCATCGCATGGTGCCGGGAGAATTCCCGGGCGGCATGGGCATGGAAGCTCGCTCCTTCTACGGCAACGTCATGTTCTCCACCGGTCCGAACAACGAGCTCGGCGGCCCGAACGACACTGCCTGCCATCTGGATATTCCGATGCGCGGTTGTTCACTGTTCCTGGATGACGAGCCGATGGTGCTCAATGGCAAAATCGCCGTGAAGGAAATGCAGGCAAAGTTCGACTGATAGAAGCGCCGGGCTTCCGGCATATTCGGTCAATCCCAACGTTCCGGTCGCGCGACCGGAACGGATGAGTTCGTGCGTCAATTCACTGGCGCCAAGGTGGCGAAGATCACCGCTTCGACTGTAATCCCAAATAAAAAGGAACGAGGGGTAACATGCAAACTCCAATCACCGTGGAACAGGGTCTCAGGGCGGCCGGCGTCGGCAGCTTCCAGAAGCGTTTGTTCATCATTTTCGGGCTTGTCTGGGCCGCTGATGCCATGCAGGTGCTGGCAATCGGCTTCACCGCACCTTCAATCGCCGCAAGCTTCGGCATCACCGTCCCACAGGCGCTCCAGACCGGTACGTTTTTCTTTTTCGGCATGCTCGTCGGCGCGTTCACTTTTGGTCGCCTTGCCGACCGGATCGGCCGTCGGCCGGTGTTGTTCATCGCAATCATTCTCGATGCGATCTGCGGGGTGGCATCGGCCTTTGCTCCTGATCTGCACTGGTTGCTCGTCGCGCGCTTCCTGACAGGTCTCGGTGTGGGTGGAACGCTTCCGGTTGACTATGCCATGATGGCCGAGTTTCTTCCGTCAGACCGACGCGGTCGTTGGCTCGTGCTGCTCGAAGGCTTCTGGGCTGTGGGAACTGTGGCACTGGCGCTTCTCGCACTGGTCGCCGGTTCGCAGGGCGGAGAGCCCTGGCGCACGATCTTCTTCGTGACCGGTCTGCCGGCGCTTGTCGGTGTTGTCCTGCGCTTTTACGTGCCGGAGTCACCACTCTATCTCAACCAACAGGGAAAATCGGAAGAGGCACGCAAGGTTCTTCAGCGTGTCGCCGCCACCAACGGCAACGTCGTCGAGATCGCACCCCTGACGCCGCAGGCGCCACAGCGCAAGTCGATTGCCGCGCTGCTGTCGCCGGAGCTTCGGCGTCGGACCATCTTCCTGATGCTGGCGTGGATGCTGATCTCGGTTTCCTACTATGGCGTGTTTGTCTACCTGCCGGTGCGGCTGGCAGGAGAAGGCTTCGGCTTTATGCGCGGTCAGTTGTTCCTCCTCGTGCTGGCGATCGCCCAGCTTCCGGGCTATGCGCTGGCGGCCTACGGCGTCGAGAAATGGGGCCGCAAGCCGACCCTGATCGGTTTCCTGATCCTGAGCGCCATCGGCACATTGGGTTATGGGCTGGGCCAGTCGGTCGAGATCGTCATCTCGGCAACGCTGCTGCTCAGCTTTGCGCTGCTCGGCACCTGGGGCGCGATCTACGCCTTCACGCCGGAAATCTATCCGACCACGCTTCGCGCCAGCGGTATGGGCTTGTCCGGGTCCGTCGCGCGTTTCGGCGGGCTTCTGGCGCCGTCGATTGTCGCGCCGGTCATGACCTCGAATTTTGGTCTGGCGCTCGGTGTCATCTCCGGTCTTCTGTTGCTTGCTGCAGTCAGCGTAGCGTTCATCAATGCTGAATCCAGAAACATGGGTCTCGAATAGAGTGGCAGCCCCGTGGTCGGCCCTATGCCGTTCACAGGGGATTCTCTCAGGAAGCGATTGCTCGTCCGCCTCTCCTCCATGTCACGCTGCGGTCCGGCCCGCTTGCGATTTGTTCGATTTTGGAGGATTAGAAGCGTCAATAGGAGCGGACGACGCGAGCATGGCAGAAAATAGCGACATCGGAGAAGCGGACCCACGGGCGGGCTATCAGGTGACCGAGCAGGTTGGACATCTGTTGCGCAAGGCCTATCAGCGGCATCTTGCGATTTTCCAGGAAAATGCTAGCGATCCCGACCTGACCTCCGTGCAGTTTGTCACCCTTTGTACGCTTCACGACCGTGGCCCGAGTTCGCAGGCCGAGCTGGTGAAGGCAACCTCGGTCGATCAGGCAACTATTCGCGGCATCGTGGAGCGCCTCAAGGCACGTGGTCTCATCAATCTCTCCAAGGATGCTGCCGATGGCCGTAAGGTTATCATCTCTCTGCTAGCGAAGGGAGAAGCGGTCCTGCGCTCCATGTATCCGAACGCGCATATCATCAGCGAAAAGACGATGGGACGGCTTAACCCTGCCGAACGCGTCGCGTTACTGTTCCTGTTGAAAAAGATCACGGAAGATGAACCGGGCGAAGAATAAGATGCCGCCAAACCGTATCACCAATGCAGGTGATTACCAATGGATCATCTGGATGAGACTTTTGACCAGTTGGAAGCTGAGCATCGGGCTCAACTGGCGAAAGCCAAGTAGAGTATGAAATAAAAATTGTCCTACATAAGAACGCGCAGGCTGAACTGCGTGACGTGTGCCGGGATCTCGCCGACGTTTAAAGGGCTGGACCTACGGTGGCGTGGAGTTATGTCAACGGCACCCGGCAGTCTATCGAGGAGCTTGCGACGTTTCTCAAACGCGGCACGATGAGAGACAACCTCATACTCGACCTTCGGACCATTGGTTATGGGAGCGTGAGTATCGCCTTTGTTGCCGAGGAGACCGAGGTGCTGGTTTTGCGGATTTTCCACGCTGGACGGGACGTCACGACCTAGATCCTTCAAAAACGCTTATGGGTGATTTGTTCGCTTCTCGGATAAAAGGAAAGTGCGAGGCGAGGGCCATGGACTCTCCTCGCTCGGGTACCGCGGTGGTCGAGCTGGTAGAGCTGCAAGAATTCTTAGCAGCACCTGCCGTAAGCCCGTAGCGGCAAGTTCTGCCGGCAGAGCCTTGTTTGCGATCTCGCGATTCGAAAAGAAAAGCAGCAATGAAGCGGGTCGTCTGACGAAATATCTCGCACGCTTCGACCTCCGATTTGAGGACGTTAACAGCGGTTACAACAGCAGCTTCGGCGGTGCCTCTCTCCAAAGCGTTGAAAGAATTGGTTTTAGGTCGCCCTGACAAAAAAATAAGCGCCGGGCCGACGGTTCGAATTGGTTCAAGAGCGCCGATAGCTCATCGAGGGATCATGCCCCATCGCGTGAAAATTCAGCACACTCAACTGATGGCGGACCACCAACATTCATCAGCTTAGCGACAGCCTAATCACTGCAAACTAAAAACGTAATTTTCCCCGGCAAGGCTGTGAACTACACCGGACGTCACAATCCGCACACATCCTTAAGGGAAAAGGACGCAAGCAATGGCAGTTGAAACCGTGGACACTCTCGTTGTTGGTGCGGGGCAAGCCGGCATTGCAATGAGTGAACACCTGGGCAAGGCCGGTGTGTCCCACCTCGTCCTCGAGCGTAGCCGTATTGCCGAGCGCTGGCGCTCGGAGCGTTGGGACTCGCTGGTTGCCAACGGCCCCGCCTGGCACGATCGCTTCCCCGGAATGGAATTTCCCAATCTTGATCCGGACGGCTTTCCGACCAAGGATGCAGTCGCCGAATATTTCGAGGCCTATGCTAGGCAGATCGATGCCCCTATTCGCTGCCGCGTAGAGGTCAGGAGTGTCGAAAGGCATGTCGGACGCCCCGGCTTCCGGGTCGAAACCTCGCAAGGCGTGATCGATGCACAGAACGTTGTTGCGGCAACCGGTGCTTTCCAAGTGCCTGTCGTTCCCGACCTGATCGCGAATGCACCCGGTATTACGCAGATGCATTCGACCAAGTACCGTAATCCCGGCCAGCTCGCCGAAGGAGCTGTTCTCGTCATCGGCGCCGGTTCTTCCGGAACCCAGATTGCCGAGGAGCTTATGCTTTCCGGCCGCAAAGTCTATCTTTCCGTCGGCCCGCATGATCGCCCGCCGCGTGCCTATCGTGGCCGCGATTTCTGTTGGTGGCTGGGCGTTTTGGGGAAGTGGGATATGGAAACACCCGGTCCGGGCACCGAACATGTGACGATCGCCGTCAGCGGTGCGCGGGGCGGCCACACGATCGATTTCCGCCGTCTCGCCGGAAAGGGCATGATCCTGCTCGGCCGCACAATCGGCTTTGACGGAACAAACCTTAGCTTTTCCGACGATCTTGCCATCAACCTGGATCGCGGCGATGCCAACTACATGGCGCTGCTTGACGAGGCGGATGCCTATGCTGCGAAGAACGGCATCGACCTGCCGGAAGATCCCGAAGCGCGCCGTTTCGAACCGCAGCCGGATTGCGCCGCGAATCCGATCCTCAACCTCGACTTTGCCCAGGCCGGCATCACGACGATCATCTGGGCCACGGGCTTCTCCTCGGACTACAGCTGGCTGAAACTGGATGTTTTCGACGAACGGGGCCGTCCGAAACACCAGCGCGGCGTGTCGGCCGAGCGCGGCATCTATTTCCTCGGGTTGCCATGGCAGTCCCGCCGCGGATCTAGCTTCATTTGGGGCGTGTGGCATGACGCGAAGCATATCGCCGACCGCATCTCGACACAGCGCAAGTACAACGAATACCGGCCTTCGAACCAGAAAGCTGATTAAGGCACCCCCCAGGATCCAGCGATAAAGTTCTCCCGATTCAAGGAATTCAACATGGCCCATACACGCATCCGCAAGTTCAATACCAAGGATACCTACCCGGAGCAGAAGCTGGATAACGACCTTTGCCAGACGGTTGTTGCCAAGGGCACGATGGTGTTCGTCCGTGGCCAGATCGGTCAGGATCTCGATACCTCCGCCAGCGTTGCCATCGGTGATGTCACCGGTCAGACCGAACAAGCCATGGCCAACATCAAGACGCTTCTTCAGGAGGCCGGCTCGTCGCTCGATCACATCTGCAAGATAACGATCTACATCGTCGATCCGCGTTATCGCGAGGCCGTCTATCGCGTTGTCGGCAAATGGCTGAAAGGCGTCTTCCCCGTCTCGACGGGAATCGTCGTCTCCGCGCTTGCCCGTCCCGAATGGCTTGTCGAAGTCGACGCCATTGCCGTCATTCCCGAATAAGGGTTTTGTGAGCCCATGACCTTTTCCATCGCCGCCCGTTGCGCCAAGTCCGGCATGTTCGGTATAGCAATCTCCTCCTCCTCTCCCGCCGTCGCGGCGCGTTGTTCGCATGCCCGAGCTGGCGCCGGGGTGGTGGCCAGCCAGAACATTACAGATCCCAGCCTTGGCATTTCGGGCCTGGAGATGCTGGGAATGGGGGCGACGGCGGAAGAAGCGCTTGGTCGGCTGGTGGCATCGACCCCCTTTGCCGACTATCGGCAGTTGGCAATCGTCGATGCACGTGGACACGTCGCCGGTCACTCCGGCGAGCGTACGCTCGGCGTCCATGCAATGGCAAAGGGCGAGGGCTGCATCGCCGCCGGCAATCTTCTGGCGAATACCGATGTCGCGCAGCGCATGGTCGCCGCATTCGAGATATCCCCTGGCGATCTTCCTTCCAGGCTGCTGAAGGCACTTGCCGCTGGGCTTGAAGCAGGCGGCGAGGCGGGCCCCGTTCGCTCGGCGGGCCTGAAGGTTGTCCGCAACGTTGCCTGGCCAATCGTCGATCTCCGCGTAGACTGGCATGATAAGCCGATCGAGGCCCTCCAGGATCTTTGGGCGATTTATGAGCCGCAAATGGAAGACTACGTTAAGCGGGCGCTTGACCCCAACGCCGCCCCATCCTTTGGGGTGACGGGCGATGAATAATGCGATCGCCCGCTGCTTGTTCTTCCAGCTAGCAGAGATATTATGAGGCTATGAGATACACGCTCCGCCAGATCGAATATTTCATTGCGACTGCGGAGACAGGAAGTATTACCCTCGCATCCGAGCGACTGAATATTTCCCAACCATCGATTTCCACTGCCATCACCCATTTGGAAACGGAACTGCAGACGCAGCTCTTCGTGCGCCACCATGCGAAAGGCCTTTCGCTGACGCCGGCTGGCCGCCTTATGCTGGCGGAAGCCAAGCAACTCGTCGAGCAGGCCGAGAATATCTACACGGTCGCCTCCGAAGTTAATGAAAAGGTCCGCGGCCAGCTTTCCCTCGGATGTATGGTGACGCTTGCCTCGATGATCATGCCGGAGCTTTCGCACTCCTTCACCTCAGCTTTCCCGGAAACGCGAATTATTCAGACGGTCAGCGATCACGAAGAGCTGCTGGGAAAGCTCCAGCGTGCGGAAATCGATGTTGCGATCAGCTATGACCTGCTCATCACGGACGATTTCGAGTTCACGCCGCTTGCAACGCTGCCTCCACATATTCTCGTTGGAGAATCGCATCCGTTCGCGCGCTACCCATCTATCAGCTTGGACGAATTGGCCGATTACCCGCTCATTTTGTTGGATCTGCCCATCAGCCGCGAATATTTCCTTGGGCTCTTCGCAAAATCGGGCGTCGAACCGTTCATTGCCATGCGCTCTGCTTACCAGGACGTCATTCGCACAATGGTGGCGAATGGTTATGGTTATACGATCGCAAATGTTCGGCCTCGGTCGCAATTGGCAATGGACGGCCGGACGGTCGTGCGTGTGCCGATCTCCGGCAACCAAAAACCGATGGTCATCGGAGTCCTTACCCTAAAGCAAAATCGCAAGCCTCGATTGATCGAGATGTTCGAGCAGCATTGCAAGTCGTGTATGTCCGACTCCTACATACCTGGGATGGTCGCCCCGGTCATGGAACGCCGCAAGGTGTCAACGTGATAGGGCTGCCAAGCTTTTGATGAAGCGTCGCCTCGGAAATGCATTATTTCTCTGAGGCCAGGCGAGTGCCATGATCGCTCGGCGCAAAGATTTCCGGCCATCACCTACGATCGCGCGCTAACCGGGCGCGTCCTTCGTAGAGTGCCAGCACATAGTCACTTTGGAGACATGACGTGAATTCAGACAAGCTTATGAACGGCGACTTCGCGGCACTGATCGCCGAAATGACCAACGAGGAGAAAGTCGCCCTTCTGGCCGGGCATAGGATGTGGAAGACGAAGGCAATCGAGCGCCTCGGCATCCCAAACGTCGTCATGACCGATGGCACTTATGGTGTCCGCTACTCCATCCACCAAATCGACAATGAAGAAGCCGGTGGCGTCGATTTCTCGGCCTTCCTGAATGTCGTCGGCCAGCGAGCCAGCCATGTCGAAGTGGCATGGGGCGCCATGAAGCAAGCCACCTGCTTCCCGAACGGATCCAGCCTCGGCTGCTCTTGGGACGTCGATCTTGCCCATGAGCTTGGTACTGCGCTCGCCATGGAATGCCAGGAGTTTGGCGTGCATCTATTGCTCGGCCCCGGCATCAACATCCGCCGCACACCGCTCGGCGGCCGTTCTTACGAATATTACGGTGAGGATCCGGTCATCAGCGGTGATTTCGCAGCCGGCGTCATCAACGGCTTACAGGAAAACGGTGTCGGTGCATCGCTGAAGCACTTTGCTTGCAACAATTCCGAAGTCGAGCGTACCTCGATGGATTCTGTCGTCGATGAGCGCGCCTTGCGGGAAATCTATCTCAAAGGCTTCCAGCGCGCGATCGAGAAGAGTAATCCGTGGACGGTCATGAGCTCTTACAATCGCCTGAACGGTGTTCAGGCGGCTGAGGATCACTGGCTTCTGACAAAGGTACTGCGCGAGGAGTGGGGCTATGAAGGTCTCGTCGTCTCCGACTGGCACGGCATCAAGGATCGTCCGGCTTCCCTGGCGGCGGGCAACGATCTCGACATGCCGGAAAGCGAAACCCGCAAGAGCGACCTCCATGAGGCCATCGGGGCTGGAAAGGTCGACATGGCCGTGGTGGACGAAGCCTGCGCCCGCGTCCTGGCGCTGGTGCGCGCCGGCAAGCTCGGCGAACGCCGCGATACCGTGTTTGACCGCGATGCCCACCACAAGCTCGCCCGCCGCATGGCCGGCGAATCCATGGTGCTCCTGAAGAATGACGACCAGTTGCTGCCGATCACGCCAGCCAAGGTCAAGCGGATGGTGGTCATCGGCGAGGGCGCCGGTGTTCCCGTCATCCAGGGTTCGGGTTGCGCGACCACCACGCCGACACTTGTCGACGTGCCGATCGACGAGATCGTCAAGTTGGCCGGCGACGCCATCAAGGTCGAGCAGTACCGCGGCACGAGCGAAGTCGAGAGTGAGCGCGCGGCACTCATTGCCGAGGCTGTCGAGGGCGCACGCGGCGCCGACGTGGTTGTCATCTTTGTTTGCACGGAGAATGGGTACGACGGCGAGGGCTCTGACCGCACGACGCTCGACCTCGCGCCGGGTCACGATGCGCTCGTCAGCGCCGTCGCTGTCGTCAACCCGAATGTCGTCGTTGCCATCGCCAGCCCTGATGCAGTCGTCATGCCGTGGGTTCCGGAAGTGAAGGCGATCGTCGAAATGTTCTTTTCCGGCCAGGCGACCGGCGGCGGTATCGCCGACATTCTCTTTGGGGTCGTCAATCCCTCGGGCAAGCTGACAACAACTTTCCCGAAGCGCATGCAGGACATGCCTTCCTATCTCAGCTACCCCGGCGAGAACGGTCGCCACTACTACAGCGAAGGCATCTACGTCGGCTATCGCTGGTTCGACGCACGCGAGATCGAGCCGCAATATCCCTTTGGCTTTGGCCTCAGCTACACCAGCTTCACCTATTCCGACCTGACGCTGGACCGCTCCGAACTGAGAGCCGGAGAGACGGTCGTGGCCAGCTTCACCATCACCAACACTGGCGCTGTCGCCGGCAAGGAAGCTACCCAGCTTTATGTCAGCTATGGTAAGCCGCGGCTGCAGCGTCCGAAGCGCGAGCTGAAGTCCTTTGCCAAAGTGCATCTGGCGCCGGGCGAATCGAAGCGGGTGTCGCTCACAATCCCTGCTGCGGATTTTGCGCTCTATGATTCCGGCAAGGGGCGCTGGATCCTCGATGACGATGCCGTGCAGATCGAAATCGGTTCGTCCTCGCGCGACATTCATCTGGCAGCGCCACTGCAAATCCGTTCGCGCGCCTCGCGCCATCGTGAAGTGAAGTGGGATACGCAGCCCGTCTTTATCCTCGCCAATCCGATCGCACGGGCCAAGTTCAATCAGTTCCTCCAGAAGCACCTGTCGATCGACGAGGGTGAGGCGAACCGGATGCTCGAACATTGCGCCAACTCGTTCTTCGGCATGTTTACGACTTTCGACCGGCGCTTCCGCCAGGCCTTCCCGAAGGGTGACATCGCGGCATTGCTCGCCGATATCAACCAGACAATGGCTGATGAAGAGACGATGGCCCGCTGAGCGCCGTCAAAGACAGAGAATAATGGAGGCTCGCTGCGATGCGGGCCTTCGCCCGTTTTGGGAGTGTCATTTCTTGAATACGCTTGACCTGCTTCATCGTCTTGTCGCCTTCCCCACGGTTAGTGCTGATAGCAACCTGCCGCTGATCGATTTTGTCCAAACCTATCTCCGCGACCGCGGTTTCGAGTGCCGGTTTGTTGCTGACCAGATTGGCAAAAAGGCGAACCTGTTTGCCAGCATCGGCCCCCGGCAGGATGACGGCATTGTTCTTTCCGGCCACACCGATGTGGTGCCGGTCGCAACGCAAGCATGGACCTCCG
Organism: Hyphomicrobiales bacterium; assembly: GCA_900468625.1. Lineage (GTDB taxonomy): Bacteria > Pseudomonadota > Alphaproteobacteria > Rhizobiales > Rhizobiaceae > Rhizobium. The sequence goes on along the minus strand of UBUL01000014.1, from coordinate 30,590 downwards.
ACCCTTTCCGGCTGACGCGCCGCGGCTCTCGACTCCATGGCCGTGGCTCGACGGACATGAAGGGGTTTCTTGCAAGCGCGCTATCCGCTGCCGACCGCATCGATGGCAAGCTATTGAAGCGGCCATTGCATCTCGCCTTCTCCCACGATGAGGAGATCGGCTGCGTCGGCGTGCGCTCCCTGCTCGATGTCCTGGCGAAGGAACAGTTCAGGGCTTCGCTTTGCATTGTCGGAGAGCCGACATCGATGGCGATCGCGCTTGGTCACAAAGGGAAGGTGGCCGCGCAGGCTCGTTTCACAGGCGACGCAGGCCATTCCTCGCTGGCACCGCGTTTCATCAACGCCATTCATCTGGCTTGCGATTTCGTCGGCAATCTACGCGACGTGCAGCAGGAAATCGCGGAAAGCGGATGCCGCGATGCGGACTACGACATCGCCTACACCACCGTTCATGTTGGCAAGATCGCCGGCGGGGAGGTCCTGAATATCTTGGCCGAACGTGCGGCCGTCGACTTCGAGATACGTCATCTCGCTGAGGATAATGTCGAGGAGATCCTGACCCGCATCCGCGCCTTAGCGGACCCTGCAGCGGAAATCGAAGTCCGCAATGCCTATCCAGGGCTGTCCACCGCGGCAGAAAGCAATGCCGCTAGCTTTGCAGCGCATCTTCTCGGCCAGGCGCCTACGACGAAAGTATCCTTCGGCACCGAGGCTGGACTATTCGCAACGAGACTGGGACTTGAAACGGTCGTTATCGGCCCCGGCAACATGGATCAGGGTCATCAACCCGACGAATATATCGAGGAAGCCGAGCTGCACCTCTGCGACGCCATGATGGATCGTCTGATCGGCGAACTCTGCTAGGTGTCGAGGGGCAGCCGCCGCATCCGGCGGCTGCGACTGCGCCCTACAGGCGCTGTTCACTTTCCCTCGAGAAGATCGATGCAATGCTCGGATTGAAAGCGAGGCGTACTTCGCCGCCCAGCCCACGGGCCTTGGCTGCCGGCAGTCGGACCGACAGCTTTTGGTCTCCCACGGCAAACCATACCAGGGTATCGGCGCCCATAGGTTCGACGAATGTGACCGGTGCAAACAGGGTCGGCAGTGTCGTTCGGTCGTCGGCGAGCTGTATGTCCTCCGGACGGAACCCTATGACGATCTCCTGGCCATTGACGGCTGGTTGACGAAACGGATAGGCATCGATCGGAAGCTGATGCTCGCCGAAGATTGCCATTGGCTCGCCATCCTCGATCCGGATGCGGGCCGAGAGAAGGTTCATGCTCGGCGAGCCGACGAAGCCGGCGACGAACAGGGTTTCCGGTTTCCCATAGAGCTCATCCGGTGTGGCATATTGCTCGATCTTGCCAGCCTTCATGACTGCGACGCGCGTTGCCAGCGTCATGGCTTCGATCTGATCGTGTGTGACATAGACGATCGTGCTGCGCAATTCCTGGTGCAGCTTCTTGATTTCCAGGCGCATCTCGGTGCGCAGCTTTGCATCGAGGTTCGAAAGAGGCTCGTCGAACAGGCAGATAGGGCTTCGGCGTACAAGCGCCCGCCCGATCGCCACGCGCTGACGCTGCCCGCCTGAGAGCTGCGAGGGGCGGCGGTCGAGAAGCGGCGTCAATTGCAGGAAGTTCGCGGCCCATTCGACGCGCTTGGCGATCTCTGCCTTGGCGACTTTGTTGACTCGCAGGCCGAAGCCAAGGTTCTTGCGCACCGTCATCGTGGGATAGAGCGCGTAGGACTGGAAGACCATCGACATGTTGCGACGACTTGAATCAACGTTGGTGACATCCTGGTCGCCGGCGACAATCCTGCCGGTGTCGAGGTCCTCGAGGCCGGCTATGACATTGAGCAAGGTGGATTTGCCGCATCCGGAGGAGCCCAAGAGCACAATGAACTCGCCGCTGGCGACCTGGAGGTTGATATCGCGCAGGATATGCTGTGGTCCGAAGGACTTGTTCGCGTCGATAACGGAGATCTGTGTCATTGCATTAGCCCTTCACTGCGCCGGCGGCGAGACCGCGCGCAAAATAGCGTCCGGAAAGAATGTAAATGAGAAGTGGCGGCAGCGCGGCCAGGAAGGTCGCGGCCATGTTTACATTGTATTCTTTAACGCCGGTCGTTGTGTTGACGATATTGTTCAGCTGCACCGTGATAGGCAGGTGGTCTCGCCCCGCAAAGATCAGGCCCAGCAGGAAGTCGTTCCAGATACCGGTCGCCTGCATGATGATGGCGACGACTAGCACGTTGACCGACATCGGCAGCATGATCTCGAAGAAGATCGTGAAGAAGCCGGCTCCATCCATCTTGGCCGCCTTCGAAAGCTCCGGCGGAACGCCCTGGTAGAAGTTGAAGAATAGCAGCGCCATGTAGGGCAGCCCGAAGATGATATGGATCAGGATGATGCCTGGCAGCGTGCCGTAGAGGCCGATGCTGCTAAAGATACGCACCATCGGATAAAGTATGACCTGATAGGGTATGAAGGCGCCGAGCATCAGCGACAGCAGGATGACGCGGCTGAGCTTCGATTGCCACTGCGAGAGGGCAAAGCCGGTCAGAGCGCCGAACAGGATCGAGAAGATCACGCCCGGAACGACAATCTCGACGGAATTCCAGAAATTTCCGTGGATGCCATTGCACTCGATTCCGGTGCAGGCCGTCATCCATGCCTTGGACCAGGCATCGAAATTGAGGCTCTGGGGCAGGGTGAAGATGTTGCCCGTGCGCAGTTCGTCGGTGGTCTTCAGCGACGTCGAGATCACCAGCAGCAGCGGGATCGCGTAGTAGACCAGCGCCACGGACAAGATGACGTAAAGGAGGGCGCGGCCAGGTTTCGCGCTTTTCGCGCGGGGAACACTATAGATCACCGGTGCGCCGGACTGGGCGAGAGGGGTCGCAGTCATCGCTTCTGCCTCTTGAGCTCGATATAAACATAGGGGGAAAGCGCGCAGATGACTGTTACCAGCATCAGGATGGCGGCGGCGGCCGCGGTGCTGATATTGGCGCGCTGAAAAAGGAGGTCCACGACAAACTTTCCGGGGACATCGGTGCTGATGCCCGGGCCGCCACCCGTCATGGCGACAACAAGGTCGTAGCTCTTGACCACAGCCGTGGCGAGAAGAATGACGCAGGTGAGGATCAGCGGCCGCAGCATGGGAAGCACGATGCTGATATAGGAGCGCCAGACGGGGATGCCGTCGATCTTCGCAGCCTTCCAGATGTCGCCGTCGATGCCACGCAGGCCGGCCAGCATGATGGCCATGACAAGACCCGAGGATTGCCAGATGGCGGCGATGGAGACGGCGTAGATTGCCTTTTCCGGGCTCGCAAGCCAGTTAAAGCTGAAATCCTGCCAGCCGAGGCTGCGCACCAGTGCTTCGATGCCCGTTGTCGGGTTCAGCAGCCATTGCCAGGCAAGGCCGGTGACGACAAAGGACATGGAGAGCGGATAGAGGAAGAAGACTCGGAAGAGGCCTTCGGCCTTGACGTTGCGATCGAGAAGAGCTGCAAGCGTCGTGCCGATGACGAGCGAGCCGGTAATGAACAGGCTTCCGAAGATCAGCATGTTGGCAAAGGCCATGTGCCAGCGTGGCATGGACAGAAGCGTCGCATACTGTCCGAAACCGTAGAACTTGTAGTTCGGCAGCATCGTCGAATGCGTCAGCGAGATATAAAGCGTCCAGAGGATTGTGCCGTAGAAACAGACGGCGATGACCACCGTACTGGGCACAAGCGTCAGCTTGGCTGCCAGGTTCTTCTTAAACATTGCTTGCCCCCGTTGGTCGACATCGCAACTCATTTACAAAGACTGCCCCGGCAATCGTGCCGGGGCAGCGGAGACTAGCGGCAGAACTTAGTTCCGTGCAACGATATCGGCATACTGCTTTGCAGCGTCGGCAGGCGTCATGGACGGGTTGCTCCAGAACTGGGTTACCAGATCCTTGATGGCGCCGACAGTTTCGCTGCTGAAGGAAAGCTCAGCGTTCGGGGCAAGCGCGTTCGGGTCCTTGAGCAGGCCGGCTGCCTTCTGGGAGCAGATGTCCGCATCCTTGAGGTTCACGTCCAGGCGCGGGGGCAGGGCGCCCTTGATGGAGTTGAAGGCCACTTGGGTTTCGGGATCGATCATCACGTCGACCAGCAGCTTGCGAGCCGCGACCTGTTCCGGCTTGTCGCCGACCGGGAAGACGAAGGTGTCGGAAACGATGTTCAGCACGCCATTGGTGCCGGGCGCCAGTTCGCAGCCATATTCCTTGCCGGGCGCCATCTTGGCCGCCTGGAATTCGCCTTTTGCCCAGTCCCCCATGATCTGCATCGCGGCTTTTCCGGTGATGACCATGTTGGTGGCGTCGTTCCAGTTTCGGTTTGTGTTGCCGTCATCGACATAGCCGCGCAACTTGGCGAAAGTCTCGAAGGATTTTACCATCAGCGGGCCGCCGGCGGCATCGACGTCATGCTTGGTGTAGACGTCCGTGTAGAACTTGTTGCCGCCGGTCGCGATCATGATCGAGCGGAAGACGAGGGCCTCTTGCCATGCCTGACCCCCGAAGGCGAGCGGGATATAGCCCTTGGCCTTGATCTTGTCTGCCGCGGCGAAGAACTCGTCCCAGGTCGCCGGCGGCTTGACGCCGACGTCGTCAAATACCTTCGTTGAGTACCACATCCAGTTTGCGGTACCGATATCGATCGGAACGGCGTAGAGATGGCCGTCAACGCTCGCCTTATCGACGACCAGCTTCGGAAGGAATGTCTGCCAGCCCTTGGTCGAGGCTATATTGTCGATCGGAGCGAGGATGCCTTGTTCGACCAGCGGCTTGATTTCACCGAGATCGACGACCATGGATGTCGGCGCGTCTCCACCAGCGAGACGGCTGAGAACAGCGGCGCGGGCGGCTTCGTAGCCGGTGACCGGGCTGTCCTTCCAGGTGCCGCCCTTCTTCGCAACGTCATCGGCGATGACTTTGATGGCGGCGGCTTCGCTTCCGCTTGTCCAATAGTGCATGACTTCAGCAGTCTGCGCGAAGGCCTGGTTCGAAAGCAGGAGCGCAATTGCAGTGCTTGCGCCGGCCATTGACAGTTTCATTCCCATTTTGATCCCCTTATTGGCTTGATTTCCGGGGTCGAGTTAATTTCGCTACCAGTCGAATAGCAATTTCGATTTTATGTGCCATTGCGTCGCTAAAACCGATCTTCTTGAGGCAGCGGGCGTTCACAAAGTTCAGCAAAGACAAATCGAGTCTCGCGGGTGCGCGCTCGTGAGGCTAATGTCTTGAAGAAATTGCCTGTTGGAGCCAACTCCATAGCAGGGGAGTTACGCCGCAGCCGGTCCTTCACATAGGAAGTCCTCAGGCTATCAATCTCTTAGAGAAACGAAGGCATGGATTTACGGTTCGATCCCTTTCAAGGCGGGCATTGCTTTGCAGCAAACAGTAACCTATATGTAGGCATGTTCCTACATGGAGGCTGTTATGAGCATCACGAGTTTATCTAGCCGGGAGTTGAACCACGACGTGAGTAGGGCAAAGAAGGCTGCCAATAAAGGGCCTGTAGTTATCACAGATCGCGGGAAGCCATCCCATGTGTTGATGACCTACAGTGAGTTCGTGCGCCTGACCGGCAAGCGCCGCAATCTTGTCGATGTTCTTTCAATGCCCGGGTTGTCAGCCATCGATTTCGATCCACCCCGAGCCGAAATTGCACCTCGTGGAGTCGATCTGTCTTGAAGTATCTGCTGGATACAAACGTCGTCTCCGAGCTGCGTAAAGTCGGAGACGGTAAAGCTGATCCAAATGTGACGAAATGGGTCGGTGCTCAAGATTCCAGCGACCTATTCATTTCCGCGATTACGATTCTGGAACTTGAGCGCGGGATATTGAGCATTCAGCGTCGAGATGCTTCCCAAGGTTCTCGCCTGCGGGCATGGATGGACAGCCGTGTCCGCCCTGAGTTCGCGGAGCGAGTTCTGTCAATCGATGACGCGATAGCAACGCGTTGTGCCCACTTACATATTCCAGATCGCCGTAACGAAGCCGATGCCTTGATAGCGGCGACCGCGCTGGTTCACGGTTTAACGGTGGTCACACGGAATGTTCAAGATTTCGATGGTACCGGCGTGATCCTCGTCGATCCATGGCGCGAATAACATCGGCCGCGTGGGTATTCGCGAGCTGATGTCTTTTTCGGGGAATTCCTGGGATCGCCTCAGCCCATTTGCTAGGATCGTAAGGATCGTAAGGGTCGGAGGTTCGAATTTCATCAAGAGCATAACTATGGTTGTTGCTCGCTCTTTCGTCCAATCGTTGCCTTCCTTAAGGGCAAGGATTGTGATACAAATCCTCGGATAATAGGTTCTATACTCCGAGTTCTTGTGTCAATGCCGGTTACCCTCACTCAACGCCAGATCGCTCGTAATGTGCTTATCGAGCGAGGCATCGCACGACTGGCGGAACTTCGGAGCGCTGGCGTGACAGCGGCAACCATGGGCCGAATGGAACGGGATGGTGAAGTGATGCGGCTTGCTCGCGGTCTTTATCAACTTCCAGATGCCGAACTCGATGCCAACCATAGTCTGGCAGAGGCTGCCAAACGCGTTCCGAAAGCCGTTGTCTGCCTTGTTTCGGCTCTGGCCTTCCACGGCCTTACCGATCAACTGCCGGGACACGTGTGGCTTGCCATAGGCCGCAAAGACTGGCCTCCGAAACCAGATGGTACACCTATTCGCATCGTGCGCTTTACGGAGAGCCTGCTCCACGATGGCGTTGAAATCCATGTTATTGAAGGCGTTCCCGTGAAGATTTTCGGAGTTGCCAAAACAATTGCCGATAGCTTCCGCTATCGCAACAAGATCGGCCTCTCCGTGGCGATCGAGGGGCTTCAAGAAGCGCTACGGCAACGCAAGGCCAACCCCGGCGAGATCGCTGCTGAAGCCGAGCACGGCGGTGTTGGAACGGTGATCCGGCCGTATCTCGAGGCGCTGACCGCCAATGGCTAAAGAAATCAGAAATCTCGGCGCCTCGGTGCGCACCCGCCTGTTGCAACTCGCCAAGGCAAGTGGGCAAACCTTCGATTTGGTTCTGACGCGTTTTGCGCTTGAGCGGTTATTATTCCGGCTCAGTGAATCACCTCACGCCGGCCGCTTTGTGCTGAAGGGCGCGATGCTGATGATGAGTTGGTTTGACGATCCGCACCGCGGCACGCGCGATCTCGACCTTTTGGGCTTTGGCAATCCCGAGCCGGACCCGATGCTGAAGACTTTTCGCGAGATTCTGGCGCAACAAGCTGATGATGGCGTCACGTTCGATGCAGAAACTTTACGCGTGGATCGCATTCGTGAGGGACTGGAATATGGCGGGCTCAGGCTGCGGGTCGTGGCCTTGATCAGTGGCGCGCGGATTACCCTGACGATCGACATCGGATTTGGCGATGCGCTCGAGCCTGGGGCGGAGATGCTAGATTATCCTTCTATGCTCGGCTTTCCGATGCCCCGGCTCCGAGCCTATGCGCGGGAAACCGTCATTGCCGAGAAGTTCCAGGCGATGGTCATGCTAGGGCGTGCAAACAGCCGCATGAAGGACTTCTACGACATCTGGATTCTCAACCGGTCATTCGATTTCGATGATGACAGATTGGCGCGTGCGATCAAAGCGACTTTCGAACGACGAGAAACACCGGTCCCCACGGAGATACCCGACGCCCTCACGGACGCGTTTGCCAACGACCAGGAAAAGCAACGACAATGGCACGCATTCGTTGAAAGCGTTGCACATGAACCCGGCGATCTGAAGGAAGTTATCACGGAGATTGCCGCGCTCCTGATGCCACATGCCATTGCCGCCGTGAGGCTGCGCAATTGAGCATTTTGCTCACAATCGTCCGGTTATGGACCAGTGACAAATCGATTCGCTGACGAAGTAAACAAGGGGATCACAGGTTCGTGTCCCTTCACATCAATAGATCCGATTCTGTTGACTGTGGGTCGTGATTTTTTGAAAAGGGCGTTGCCGCCCAGCTTGATCGGAAGTGTCGGCATTGTAATTGCTGTCGCCAGGTTCACGACTACAGATGCCGTACGATGCATTCGCCCTTCGGCCTTTGTCGTGTCGCGTGCCACGGTGGCGACATTGCGAATGCGGATTTACACCTAGATTTTGCGCCCGCGGATCTAGTGTCTTCCATTTGGTGTCCAATATCACAGGGCGCAGGCCTTGCTTGCATTCTGTCATGACGTCGGGATAGACCTCAAAAGCATCACTCGTCGTGCCATCCTGCAAGATCCAACTGCCAAGCGCTACGGGTGGCTGACGTCGCAAACAAACGATTTGTTCGAGCGTCCATGAAACAACGTGACATCGCTCATGAACTGCTTCACGACTTTTGGCGGTCCCATCTTCCGTTTCATACGATAGAGAAGGCGATTGTCGGGTGGATATGCCAGTGGTTGAGTACACCCGAAAGCCACTGCTGCGTGCCGGTTAGAGACCTACGCTATCCGCTGTTCCAACCCACTCGCTCGCCCGAGTATTGCCGTGTTGGCAACGAAAGCGCCGAAAATCGGCGCTTCTTCAGAACGCTCTAGTTTGTCATAGTTTGCTAAAGGCGCCTTCCAGAGCGCCGTGAGGCGAAGGTCATGGCTTACGTAATTACCGAACCCTGCATCGATACGAAGGATGGGGCCTGCACGGTCGCCTGTCCGGTCGATTGCATCTATGAGGGCGGCAGGATGTTCTACATCCAGCCGGAGGAATGCATCAATTGCGGGCTCTGTCTTTCCGTTTGTCCGGTCGACGCTATCTTGTGGGACGAGGAAATGCCGGCGGAGCGGCTGTTCTTGCGCGACGTCAATCGCGATTTCTTTGCCGATGACGTCACCGGATGGGGCGCTCCCGGTGGTTGGGACAAGAGCCGCGTCACCAGCCTCGATCACCCTTTCGTGGCAGCCTATCGCAGCCAGACCGAAATCAGAATCTGATAGAATAGGAGGAGCCTTCTCGTGACGCAGACCCCGATCGCCGGCGTGATCGCCGCCGTGCCCACACCTTTCGACGATCATGGCGACATCGATGGCGCTGCCTTCATCGAACATGCCCGCTGGTGCCTTAACAATGGCTGTGATTTCCTGAATGTGCTGGGTACGACGGGCGAGGCCAATTCCCTTTCTGCCACCCAGCGCAGCGCTCTCATGACGACCGCAGCGCGGGAGTTGGATGGCAGCAGGCTGATGGTCGGGACCGGCACGCCGGATCGGGAAACGACGGTTGCGTTGACGCGCCGCGCATTCGATCTCGGCTTTGCGGCGGCGCTCGTGCTGCCGCCCTATTACTACAAGCCGGTCGAAGAAGACGGCTTGTTTGCCTGGTTTGCCGAGCTTGTGAGAATGACGGCGGAGACGCCGATCGCGATCTACCTCTATAACTTCCCGCAATTGACCGGCATCGAGTTTTCGCCCGCCTTGTCGGCGCGGCTTTCGCAGGCTTTTCCAAAGCGCATTCTTGGGGCGAAGGATAGTTCCGGAAATCTTGCCTACGCGCGCGAGCTTGCCAAGATCGCCGGCTTTGGCGTTTTCCCGAGCAGCGAGGCGGTACTTGCCGATGCCGGTCGCCATGGCTATGCCGGTTGCATCTCGGCGACCGTCAATATTGACCCTCGCTCGTCGCAGCGGCTGTGGTGCGACCAGGAGAATGCCAAGCTGCTGGAACAGGTGCGAGGTCTGCGGCAGACGATCGCCGCCCATCCCCTCATTCCGACGGTCAAGCATCTCGTTGGCAAGCGCACCGGAAATGCTGACTGGAACAGGGTGCTGCCGCCGCAATTGCCGATCAGCGACGAGAAGAGGCTCGAGGGCCTCGATGCAATACGGATCGGCGCGCTGGTCGACGCATGATCTCCGCCTGGCCCGGTATCACGAGATTCCGGGCCAGGTTGCATAATAGGCGTGAGTCGCTTCGGATAAAGCTCGGACAAGAGGACGCTGCTCTTCAAGCCTTGGCAGGTCAGCTCTTGCCTGTGCCCCAAGTTCGGATAGGGCTGCGTCGAAGTCGATGCCTGTCAATTCTCCCCGGCGCATCACATCCCGGCCCGCGACGATGAGCCCCTTGGCGTACTTGGCGCTCATGCGCGTCAACAGGATTTCCGCTTCGTCGATATCGTCGAACAGGGCGTCGGCAATCAGAGCCTGATAGTCGACGATGGTGAAGTCTTCGGCTTGGTTGGCATTGATCACTCGGCCGCCCACGCGGATGGCGGCATCGAACACATTCTGCGCCGTCAATCGTCGCGTCGGGCCGCGACCGCCCTGCAGGAGATAGAGAAGCCGCATCTCGCGCCAGAGATCCTGATCGTCGTCCAATCCGGTACCATCAAGGCCGATCGCAAAGGGTGGGCCACCGATCTCTAGCGCGGTGGCGATCGGAGCGATGCCCGAGCGAAGGCGCAGATTGGCTGAGGGATTGCTAACAAGCTGCACCCCGCGCTCGGCAAGCAGTTCAAGCTCGTCTGGACGCAATTGGACGCCATGGGCAATGGCGAGCCGCGGCGACAGGAAGCCTATGCTGTCGAGATAGGTGACGACGCCCTCGGGAAAGCGGCGGTCGAGCCAGACGCGTTGGCGCGGACTTTCGAGCAGATGCATGTGGATGCGTCGATTATGATGCGCAGAAGCCTCCGCAATCGCCTCCAGAAGCGCGTTCGAGCACCATTGCGGCCCGATCGGCCCATATTGCACATCGACCAGCGGGCTAGTATTGGCCGCAGCGACGGCCTCGACAGCTGCAAGCTGGGTGGAGATCGGAGCGTAGGCTGGAATAGTCGGCTCCAACGCCTGCCAATCACTTGTGGATAGAAACGGCTTCAGGCGGTTGGGCCCGCCATCATAGGCCCAGGCATCATGGTCGAGCAACGGGCAGGAAAGCGCAAGCCGAATGCCGATATCGCCTGCGGCCCGCATGACGGCGCTCGCTTCATCGACCAGATGATCAACGTTGAGGGAGTTGTGGCAATGCATCGTCGCGCCGACGCCGGTTCTGGCAAGCCGGCCGAAGGCGACCAGCGCTTCGAGATAGGGATCCGTTCGCGGCCGCAGCCTGAGGCCCGGTATCCATACTTCCAGTGCGTCATCGACAGCGCCGAAATCAAGGGTGCGGATGCCGTAGCCGTGATCGTGAGCGTTGACAGGTGACGGCATGATCAGATCGCCGGGCAGCGCAGCAGTAGCGTCGAATTGCAATGGCAGGTCTGCCAATTTGTCTAAGCGCGTGGCCGGGCCATAGCCAGGACATTTTAGCAGGCGGATCTTTTTCATACTTTTCTCATCTGCTGACGATGGCTCTCAAATCCTCGCCGAACCCGCGGAGCTCGGTATTAAGCAGCTCGATGACTGCTTGGCTGGCATGAGTTAGATGCCGATCGCGCGGCACGAAAATACCGATATCTACAGTACTGAGCTTGAAGTCCCGAATCGGGATGGCAACGATTTCACCCGTCTGGATTTCCGACCAGAGTCCAACCGGGGTAAAAAAGCCAATGCCGTCACCCGACATGATGAGTGGTTTGAGGAGAATTGGGTTGTTGGATGCGACCAACGTTCGCCCCACACGATTGAGCCCCGCAAGCTCGATTGCTATCGCCGAACTGACGACTTCGCTGTCGAGCGCCAGAAGCAGCTTATATTGGGCGCATTCTGGCAACGTCACCGATTTCGCCCGCGCCAACGGATGCGATGAAGCGACCATGGCCATGAAGGCTGTGCGGATCGACCCAACAAGCTTCAGGTCATGTGGAGCCGCAAGGTCAAAGCTGATGCCGATATCAATGTCGCCAGCCGCCATGAAATGGAAAATATTGTTGTAGGCCCCTGCTCGGACGCGAAAGTCGACCGCAGGATGCAGCCTATGAAACCTCTTGATGAAATCAGGAAGAAACGTGACAAGCAGGCTGTCGAGGGCGGCGATATGGACGCGGCCCGTATTCTTTCCCTGAAGGTCGCCGAGATTGGACTTCATTACCTCGAAGTCCTGCAGCGTCTCCTTGGCATGGCGCAGCACGATTTCGCCGGCAGACGTCAGCCGCAGCCCGTCGGAAAAACGCTCGAACAGCGGCGTTCCGAGCTCGTCTTCCAATTTCTTGATCTGGCGGCTGACGGCAGAGGTCGCCACATGCAGCTCCTCGGACGCCTTGCGGATCGATCCGGAGCGTGCGACCTCGGCGAAATACTTCAGGATGCTGGCATGCATGAAAAACCCTCGGCGATCTCGAAGCTATAGCATGCCTATCTGCCCTGCCAAACCGGCGCCCGCTTCTCTCGGAAAGCCGCCACCCCCTCCATGGCATCCTCGCTTTTCAGGGCCTTGATCAGAGCCGGCGTCCGCAGCGCCTGCGCTTCGGCCGGGCTCAGATGCCCGGTGCGATTGACCGTCTGCTTGATCGCCCGCAGCGACAGAGGCGCACAGGCGACAATATCTAAGACCCAGCGATCGACGGCAGCGTCTAGTTCGCCGGCCGGCACGACTTCGTTGACGATGCCGTAGCTTGCCATCTCCTGCGCGCCGAACTGTCGCCCCGTCAGCATCACGGCCATGGCGCGGTTGAACGGGATCTTGCGCTGCAAAAGCACCATGCCGCCATCGAGCGGCATGCGGCCGACGCGCGCTTCCGGCAGGCCGAAGCGGGCCGTTTCCACCGCAACAACGATGTCGCAGCCGAGCACCATCTCGAATCCGCCGCCCAGCGCGTAACCGTTGACGCGGGCGATCACGGGGACGTCGAGCGAGCGGCGGAAGGCGAGGCCGCCAAAGCCGTTTTCCCGCCCGACCGTCCAGTAATCGACGCCGGAACTTCCGCTGCCGCCCTTGAGGTCGGCGCCTGCGCAGAAGGCCTTCTCGCCGGAGCCGGTCAGGACGATGCAGCTGATGTCGTCGCGCTTCTCGATCTCTGTCCAGATCGTCTCCAGCCTTGCCTCGGTCTCAGCATCAACCGCATTCATCCGGTCGGGCCGGTCAAGTGTCACGCGGGCGACGCGATCCTCTACGGTGAAGGAAACGCTCATGCGGCGTCTCCTTGAAGCCCGGAAAGCGAGGCCAGAATTTCCTCATTGTGCTGGCCGAGCTGTGGCGGTGCAAACCGCACAGTCACCTCAGCGGCCGACATGTCGATTGGCGAGCCGATCAGGCGGATCGGGCCGGCGGCCGTTTCGCCGGCCTCGAGGATCATCTTGTTGATGATGGTCTGCTCGTCCCTCAATGCCTCCGGCAGTGAGCGAACCGGCGCGCAGAGAATATCGACGCCTTCTAACCGCGCGATCCAGTGCGCCGTGCTGTTCTTGGCGAAATTGTCGCGGAAGATTGCCTGCAATTCCGGTCGCCGTGCCATCTGCGCATCGAAATCCTTATAGTGCGGATACTGCGAGAGGTCCTCGATCTCAAGCGCTTCGCAGATATCGCGCAAGGGGTTCGGCTTGAAGGCGCCGACCATGACGATTGCGCTGTCCGTCGTCTCGAAGACGCCCGTCAGTGGGAAGGCACCCCAGTTCAGGTCCTTCTGCCGCATCAGATGCGTCGTGCCTTCCTGCATCTGCATGGCGATCATGGAGTTGTAGAGGCTTACGGCCACCTGCTGGCCTTCGCCGGTCTTGTCGCGCTGCAGAAGGGCAAGCAGGATGCCCTGGACGAGATGCATGCCGGCCGAATAGTCGGCAAGCGGCGTGGCGTAGATGGATGTCGGATGGCTACTGTCGGACTTGCGGCGCATGACGCCGGAGACGGCCTGGGCCAGCACATCTTGACCGCCCTTGTGCTGATAGGGGCCAGTCAGCCCGAAGCCGGTGCCGACCGCATAGATCAGGCGGGGATTGATCTTCTTCAGGTCTTCATAACCGAAGCCCATGCGCTCCATGACACCAGGCCGGAAGTTGTTGACGACAACGTCGGCCGTCTCGAGCAGCGCCTGGACGGTCTTGCGGGCGCTGGCATCCTTCAGATCGAGCGCCAGGCTCTTCTTGTTGCGGTTGAGCGAGCAGAAGACCGGATTGTTGAGCCCGTCTGGATCGGAGCCGAGCGACCAGCGCGAGAGATCGCCGATCTTGACCTTTTCGATCTTGATGACTTCGGCGCCGTAATCCGCCAGAACCTGCGTGCAGCACGGCCCGAGCATGACTTGGGTGAAATCGATCACGCGAATTCCGTCGAGTGGCAAAGTCGTCATTCTGCAGCCTCCAAATATGTGGCGTTTTCCGAGGGGATGTCGCCGGGATCGGCACCCTGAGCCCGCATCTGTTTCTGAATGGCTCGGATATCGGCCTTGCGTACGGTCGACCCGGCATTGAGGGCGACGGTTGCGGCCACGCCCGCCGCTTCGCCCATCGCCATGCAAGGCGGGATCTCGCGGCTGGATTTCTGTGCCTGCGGCGTTGCCGAATAATGCCGGCCGGCGACGATCAGCTGGTCGATTTCCTTCGGCAGCATGGCGCGGTACGGCGTGTAGTAATCGCGGCCGCGGCAGACCGTGTCGGCAAAATGGCGACGGGTCATGACGTCGTCCTTCGTCACGACATAGTCTCCCTGCAGCAGGCGGGTCTGGCGCACGCCGGTCTGCGGCGCGAAATCGACGACATAGGCATTCTCGAAGCCCGGCATCTTTTCGCGTGCGAAATCGAGCAGCTTGGCAATCCGGGAGCGGCCTTCCATCTCCGCCTTGGTCAGATCCTCGACCTTCAGCCCGCTCAGCGTCGGCATGTGCGGGCAGTTCAGCCAGACGACGCCGGGCAGCGGCGTCTTCAGCCACCAGAAGGACCAGCAGCCGCCGATCAGCCGCTTGGCTTCGTGGTCGAGTGCCTTGAAGGCTTCAGGCTCCTGCTGTTCGAAGCGCTCCGCAGCCTCCGTATCCACCCCGCCCCAGCGCGACACCGTCGTCAAGATGAAGTTGGATTCGACATGGGAAGCACTCGCGCTTGCGGCGACATCGAGATCGCCCGTTGTGTCGATGACGACATCGCCGAGGATCGCCTGCATGCCGTCCTTCGTCTGGCAGATCACGCCCTTGATTGCGCCACCCTCGACGATCGCCGAGGAGAACCAGCTGTGGGTTCGGAGTTTGATCTTCGCTTCGGCGATCATGTCATAGGCGGCGCGCTTGAAGGCGTCGGGATCGAAAGCGGCCGAAAAGCAGATCGGATGTGGCATCGATTGCGTATGGAAGTCGAAGAGACCCCAGCGCGCCCAGCGCTGCCAGGCTTCCGGCGTATCGCGGAATTCGATCAGGCGATCACGATCGGTCGGCGTTACGCAAAGCCCCCAACCCTTCATGCGCTCGATCATCTCCATGCAGATGCCGCGCACCGTGATCTCGAGCTCGTTGATCATGTCGTCGAGCACCAGAACCATGCCGCCGGCGGCAAGCCCGCCGACATAGGGATAACGTTCGAGCAGCGTGACGCTGGCGCCGTTGCGTGCAGCCGATACGGCTGCGGCAATTCCTGCCGGGCCGCCGCCGACCACGACGACATCGGAGCGATCGACGACACGGATGTCCCGTGCAGGCTGGTGAATAACCTGTTCCATTGGAGTTCCCTCGATGTTTTTTAGGTTTTAGTGCTGGCCGCTCGGTTTCCAGCGGATCATCTTCGCCTCGGTAACCGAGACGATGAAGAAGAGGATCACGGCCAAAAGTGCTGCGATGACGACCGTTGCGTAAAGCAGCGGCGAGCGGAAATTGTAGGTCGCCTCGATGATGAGCGCGCCGAGCCCGAAGCTGGAGCCGATCCATTCCGCGACGATCGCGCCCATCACACTGCTCGTTGCCGCGATCTTCAGCGCGGCGAACAGGAATGGCAGCGAGCTTGGCAGGCGGACCTTCCAGAGGATCTCGGAGTTGCTGGCAGAAAGCACGCGCATCAGGTCGAGCATCGCGGGGCTGGCTGAGCGAAGTCCCTGGACCATGTTGACCAGCGTCGGGAAGAAGCAGATCAGGCCGGCGATGATGATCTTCGGAGCGACGCCATTGCCGAAGCTCAGGACGAGGATCGGCGCAAGCGCGATGATCGGGATCGCCTTGACGAAGACGGCGATTGGGTAGAAGGCCTTCTCGGCGGTGGCGCTATGGACGAACCAGATCGCCAAGAGGATGGCGATGAGATTGCCGAAGACGAAGCCGAGGATTGCCTCGAGCACGGTCGGCAGGACGTTTCTGGTCAGCGTCGCGGCATTGTCGTGGAAGGCATAGAGGACGTCGAGCGGGCTCGGCGCCATGAAGGTCGGGATCTTGAAGATCCAGATGACCGCTTGCCACAGCACGATGCAGCCGAGTGCCGCAAAGATCGCCGGCATGTGCGAGGAAAGCACGCCGACCGTTGCGTCGAGGATGGCGACCTTGCGCGGTGCCTTGGCGATACTGCCGATGTCGGAGTGCACGGCGTTGCTCATATGCATTCCTCCAGCAGCGCGCGCAGATGCGCGGTCACCTTGATGAAGTCGACTGTGTCGCGCATCGCAAGGACGCGGGGATAGGGAAGATCGACCTTCATGAACTCTTTCACCCGGCCGGGATGCGCCTGCAGCATCAGCACATGCTCACCGAGGAAGACCGCTTCGGGGATGGAGTGGGTCACGAAGACGATGGTCGTGCCCGTTTCACGCCAGATGCGTAAGAGTTCCTCGTTGAGCTTGTCGCGGGTGATTTCATCGAGAGCACCGAAGGGCTCATCCATCAAAAGGATACGCGGTTTGGTCACCAGGGCGCGGGCGATGGCGACGCGCTGGCGCATGCCGCCCGACAACTCGTGCGGCAGAGCATTTTCGCGTCCCTTGAGGCCGACAAGAGCGAGCAGTTCCATGGGATCGGCATAGGAGCTCTTGTCATGCCTGCCGACTTCCAGCGGCAGGCGGACATTGTCGATGACGCTCCGCCAGGGCAAAAGCGTTGCTTCCTGGAACACGAAGGCGAAGTCGCGACCCTCGCGCGCCTGACGCGGCGGCCGGCCGAATACCGACACCGAACCGTCGCTGATATGGACAAGATCGGCGACGCAGCGCAGCAGGGTCGACTTGCCGCAGCCGGACGGCCCAAGCATGGTCACGAACGATCCTTCCGAAATGTCGACCGACACGTTGGACAAGGCCGTGAATTCATTGCCCTTGTCGCCGAAACGGATATCGAGATCGCGAATGGAAACGGCAAGTCTTGCCGTTTCACTTGCCGGTAGCGGCTGCGGCTGTTTGATGGTGAGGGCGCTCATCATGGCGTTCACCCGATCTGCTTGCGGATTTCGGTTGTTGCGTCGAGGATCGC
Source organism: Hyphomicrobiales bacterium (assembly GCA_900468625.1). Taxonomy (GTDB): domain Bacteria; phylum Pseudomonadota; class Alphaproteobacteria; order Rhizobiales; family Rhizobiaceae; genus Rhizobium. The sequence goes on along the minus strand of UBUL01000014.1, from coordinate 13,314 downwards.
CATGGTGGCGACCTCGTCGACGGTCGGGGTAGTGCCCGTAAACTGCTTGAGATCGGCATAGGCCTTGATCTGGGCGGCCCAATTGTCCTTGTTCATCGCGCCCCAGCCGGTCTGCTTGGTACTGTCGCCGAAGGAGAAATCGATGACGGCACGGACAGCCTCGAGCTCGCTCGCCTTGTCGAGATTGGGATAGGCCTCGACCAGCATGCTGACGGCTTCTTCCGGATGGTCGCGGACATAGCCCCAACCCTTGGCAGCGGCCGTGGTGAAACGCACCAGCACGTCGGAATGTTTGTCGAGCTGTTCGTCGGTCGTGTAATAGACGTTGGCGTAGAGCTGCAGGCCGGCATCCCACAGCATCATGTCGACGCGCTCGTTGCCGAGCACCTTCAGCGCATTGGTGTTCGTCACCCAGCCGGTGACGGCATCGGCCTGACCGGTCATCAGCTGGTTCATGTCGGAACCCATGTTGACCATCTTCACCTTGTCTTCCGGAATGCCATTTTTGGCCAGCAGCGCGCGCAGAAGAATGAAGGCAGTCGGCTGCGTGGCGATCGTCTTGCCGATCAGGTCTTTCGGCTCGCGGATCGGCGCCTTCTTCAGCGAGAAATATGTAAACGGATGCTTACGATATCCGGCCAGAAACGCCTTGACGGGCATGCCGGCCGAGCGGGCGAGCATGACGGAGGGGCTGGAGGAGATCTGCCCGATCGTGGATTGACCGGCCGCAACACCGGCGACGCCATCGACATTCGGGCCGCCGGGCACGATGGTCAGGTTGATGCCCTGTTCGGCAAAGAAGTCCTTTTTCTGGGCTGCAACCTCACCGAGCAGGCCGTTGGAAGCGAGCCAGCCGAGCTGCATGCGCACTTCCGCAACGTCGGCCGCCTTGCCGGCACGAATGCCGACGAAAGTCTGGGTCGCGGCAAGGCCTGCGACTAAAGCAGCGTCGGACAGGAAGCGGCGGCGATTCATCATGAATTGTGACATTCTGATAGTTCCCCTGTTGATTGGGCGATCGGACTTTTTGTCTCGTTATCCACCAATGACGGGATGATGGGGGAATTCAGTGTTCTAATAAAGAACAATTGTGCGCATTATTGATTGCCCAAAAGGCAACACCGCCTGGGTTCGTCTCACTCGACGCGGGGGGTATCTGCCGGTTGTGGACGCACGGCCGAGATGCCGTCTCAATCAGCACTGAATATCCCACGCCAAAACACAGCCGAACCCCCATGCGTCTTCGCGATGTCGTCGCCCTTTGACACCAGCCGCAATCCCGCCAAAACGAGGGACAGGACTTTGATCACGACCTAATTCCCGCCTGTTTCTTGGTTGGCAAAGACGCCGATCGCCGCTGCAATCACTCCCGACGCTGCCGCGATCGCCATCGCCCAGCGCGGGCTTTCGTGGTCGGCCACCCAGCCAACGATGGGTGCTCCGATCGGCGTGCCACCGAGCGCGATGCCGACGCGCAGCGCCATTACCCGCCCGCGCATCGTAGCCTCAGTCGAAAGCTGCATCAGGCTGTTGGTGGCGTTGGTGAAGGAAAGTGCCGCAACGCCGATGACGACAAGCGCTGCCGCGAAGAACCAGTAGCCGGGCGCGAGCGCCGCCAGCACACAGCCGAGGCCGAACACCGTGGCGCTGACGATCAGATTGCGGAATTCGATGCGATCGCGGCCGGCATTCAGGAATGCGCCCGTGATCGTGCCGACCGCCATGATAGATGACAGCAGCCCATAGCCGGCGGCATCGGCATGGAAGATGCGCACGCCCATCGTCGAAACGAAGATCGGAAAGTTCAGGCCGAAAGTGCCGATGAAGAACAGCATGAACAGGATTGCGACGAGGTCGGGGCGCGCGCGGACATAGCGCAAGCCCTCTATAAAGCGACCCTTGGCGCGCGGCGCCCGCCTGTTCGGCCGCAGCTCTGACTGCCGCAACAGTGTCAGAGAAATCAGGACGGCCAGGAAGGATGCGCCATTGGCGAGAAAGCCCCATCCGGTACCGACGGTGGCGATCGCGACGCCCGACACAGCCGGGCCGATCATCCGCGCGAGATTGAACGACATGGAGTTCAGCGCCACCGCATTCGGCAGATCGTCGTCGCCGACCAGCTCCGCAACGAAGGTCTGGCGGACCGGCGCGTCGAGGGCGGCCGCGCTGCCGAACAGGAAGGCGAAAACGTAGACGTGCCAGAGCTGCACGAGGCCCGTGACGGTGAGGATGCCGAGCGCAAGCGCAAGCGCGCCCATCGTCGCCTGCGTCGCCATCAGGAGCTTGCGCTGGTTCAGACTGTCGGCGGCAAGACCGGACCAGGGAAGCAGCAGAAATTGCGGTGCAAACTGCAGGGCCATGACGATGCCCACAGCCGAGCCGTTATGTCGCGTCAGTTCGGCGAAAACGAGCCAGTCCTGTGCGGTTCGCTGGACCCAGGTGCCGATATTCGACACGAGCGCGCCCGCCGCCCAGAGCCGGTAGTTATAGTGGCGGAGCGACCGGAAGGTTCGCAGCGTCTGTTGCGTCATTGTCGTTCCCGCGCGTTCCCACCATGGAACCGGCCGAAGTGACGGGCGGAAAACAGGGCGATTGCGAAAGCTCCGAGGCCCGCGGATACGACATCCGCGGCACCGTCCAAGTTCACGCCGCCGAAGCGGATGAGAAGCAGATAGGCCAGTACGAGATTGGCGAAGCCCCAGAGGACATTCACGGTCGGTGACGACAGGCCCTCGCCGGGCGGCCTGGCGAAGGGCGATTGGAAGGGGCGGCCGAGGACGCCGCTGACGAGGTGCGGAATTGCATTCATCAGAAAGGCACCGCCGGCAAGCAGCGAGAGAGTGTGGAGGACGTTCATCCTAGGTGTTCCGTTTCGCGAGTTCGGTCATGATCTCTTCCGCCGTCGCGGTTTCGCCGAGCCGGGGAAAGACGTTCTTGATGCTGTAGGCATGGGCCTCGGGCCGCGTGTCGGTCATTGCGTCGATCGCGAGTGCGACATTGTACCCGGCCTCAAAGGCCTGCCGCGCGGTCGCCTCGACCCCGGTTCCGGTCGCGACACCGATGACCACCACCTGCGTGACGCCGAGGGACTTGAGACGGACGTCGAGGTCGGTCGTCGCAAAGGCACCCCAGCTGTATTTCGTCACGACGAGATCGCCCGGCTGCCGCTCGAGTTCGGGAATGAAATCCGTAAAGCCGTCCGGCAGCGGTCCGGTGTGGCGCTTGGGCTGCTCCGTGCGCCCCGGCGCGGTGCCGGCGGCATTGACGAGGACGACGGGCAGATCGTGCTGCCGGAAGGCGCGAATAAGCGCCACGGCGCGGTCGATGACAGGGGCGATTGGTTCCATCGTCGCTGCGCTCATGACCCCTTTCTGGAGATCGACCACGATTAGGGCGGTCTGTGGATCCAATGCGGTCAGGGCCATGGGATATCCTAAGGTGTAAGGAAGGAAAGTCTAGTCTAATCCTGCTCGACCAGCCGCTGCAGCAGGCCGATGGCGGCCAGCACCTGGCTTTGCTCTTCGGGCGAAAGCCTGGCTTCGATGGTACGGCTGAGCCAGTCCTGGCGAGCGGCGCGGCCCTCCTGGATCAGGCGGCGGCATTTCTCCGTGAGCGAGAGAATGGTCTGCCGGCCATCCGAGGGGTCGGGCATTCCTGAAACGAGGCCCATCGTATCCAGCGCGGAGAGCAGCGCGCCCATCGATTGCGGGCGCATGCCTTCTGCTCGCGCCAGCGCCGAGGTGGTCATCGGGCCTTCCTTCTCAAGCCGGACGAGCGCCGACGCCTGGCTTTGCGTCAGGTCTCCGGCATGGCCCTGCTCGCGCAGCTTGCGCTTCAGTTTGCTTGCGAAGCCTCTGAGCTCTTCGGCGACTGTGGAGGCGAGGGGTGGTTTGGCGGCGTTTTCGATCATGGAGGCATCGCTATCATAAGCAAAGGCAAACTGTAAAGCTTAACTTCACATATAGTGATCGGCGGCTTGCAGCGGCCGATCTTCTTTGCCGTTGTGAGTTGCCCTTGGCTAGTTCGATCCTTTTAGATCGCAATCTCCCGTTGGCGATTGCGGCGATGAGGCTCCCCTCTCGCTCGTGCCATTCAATTTTTTATGAAGGATCGAAAGTATGTGGAAGACCGTGTGGCGGACGGAAGAATTGGGAACGCCGGGTGGTCGTTCTTTGGCGGCAAGGCGTTCGTGTACGCTATCGCAATGATACCTTAGCAAATCTGGGTCTCCGAGAAGGCTTCGGCGTGGCACGTGTCGGTGCAGATGGCAGGTAATGCATCCAGCGCTGTCGGCGTCATCGAAGCTTATTTCGCATTCGATCGAGCCAACTTTGCCACGAGAGCGAACAATATAACGACTGCGAGCACCGGTAAGTAAAACATGCCTAATAAGAATGCACCCATCCATATATCTCCATCTGGTCCTCGGCAGAATCCAATCGGACAGTTAGGGCAGTTAGCTGAAGCCCGAGTCGCGTGCTTCTGCGGCGCAGGTCCCCGAGTACCGGCTTTGCGATCACTAGCTTGAGCCTCCTCAACTTGCTCAAGATTCTCAGCGGCTCAAACCCAGACGCCGGAAGGCAGAGCCAAAGCTTAAGACCAATGCAATGAGCCTATACTCGACCTTAGGAGGAACGACGGGATGCACCGTATGAACGACTAATCCGTCGCGCTCCATCTGCCGAAGGGTTTGGGTGAGCATCTTCCGACTGATGCCTTCGACCAACTCGCTCAGACATGTAAACCGCAACTCTCCGAGGTCGGCGAGGATGTCGAGGATCATCATGGTCCACTTATCCGCTATACGACCGATTAAGTCGTTGACCAGAGCGCCAATACGAAGATTGAGGTCAGCAGGAGGGATCGTGTAGCGCCGCGCCGCGACAAAAGAATGAGCCGCTTACCTGGCGAGGGCCAAGCGGCGGGCCCCTATGGCCAGAGTTAGACCGCTACTTCCTGAATTTCTTTGCCTGCCGCCTGCCTGGCTCGTTTAGGCGGCAGCCCAAACAGCCGCGAAAACTCGCGGCTGAACTGGGTTGGGCTCTCATAGCCGACAGAGAGCGCCGCCGCAGAGACGGAGTGATCTTCAGCGAGGATCAGCCTTCGCGCTTCAAGCAGGCGCAGCCGCTTCTGGAATTGCAGCGGGGTCGTCCCGCACACGGTCCGGAAATGCAGATGGAACGTCGACTCGCTCATTCCGGTCTCCCGGGCGAGCTGCGGGATGTGTAGCGGCTCAGCGAAGGTCCTGCGGATCCGTGCGGCGGCCTCGGCGATCCGCGCAGTTGGGGTATTGGCATGTGCGATCTGCCGCAGGATGGCGCCGTGCCCTGCCGAAAGCAGCCAGAAGTGGATTTCACGAACGATCAACGGCTGCAGCACCGAGATAGCGGCTGGCTTATCGACCAAGCCGAGAAGTCGCGACATAGCGTCGATAACTGCTTCGTCAGCCTCACCGGAGGCGATCGCCGGCAAAGGGGATTCGCCTCGTGTGCTCCCCTCTAGCTCGGCCCCCAATTCCTTCAGAAGCGACAAGTCGAGGTGTATGGACAATGCGACGTAGGGCTCGTTCGTAGAGGCTCGGAGCACGCGCGCGAACGTCGGCAGCTCCACGCCGATAATCACGGAACGCCCGGCGGCGAAGGTTACGATCTGTTCTCCGATGGACGTCTGCTTGGCGCCTTGCAGTACCAGGCAGAAGATCGGCCAGTATCTCACCGCAAATAGGTCTGTCGGCTGCCGGTGTACCGAGATGCTGAGACCGGGTAGGCCGATTTCGAACGGATCGAGGCCGCCCGGTCGTTGGCGAGCATGGGCGAGGACACGATCTTTCAAAGCTTGGAGGGTCATGAGGCACACCGCAGAAACAGGCAGAACGGTAAACGAACTGCGCTGCAAATCAATGGATCGTAAAAACTGTTTCGCAGAATTAGGCAGATATGTCGCAGGATGCGGCAGGCACACACTACCGGTCCAGCTTAACTTAAGATCGGTATCGAAGGAGTGAGCCATGCAAACGAGCGGAAATACTGTTCTCATCACGGGCGGCAACAGCGGCATCGGCCGAGGCCTCGCCGAAGCGTTCCTGGCCAGGGGCAACGACGTCATCATCACAGGGCGCGATCGGTCTAAAATGGAAGCAACCGTTGCGGCCAATCCCGGGCTGAAGGCATTGGAACTCGACGTCGACGATCCGAAGGCCATCGCGGCATTTGGTCAAAAAGTCGTCCGCGATTTCCCGACGTTGAACGTTCTTGTCAACAATGCCGGAATCATGCGGACGGAAAACCTGGCGGACGGGAGCACCGGCATCGCCGAAGCGACGATCATGACCAATCTGCTTGGCCCGATCCGGTTGACCGCCGCTCTTTTGCCTCATCTTCAGGCCCAGGCTAGCGCTGCGGTCCTGAACGTGTCGTCGGGCCTCGCCTTCGTGCCGCGATCCGAATTTCCCAGTTATTGCGCAACCAAGGCCGCGATCCACTCGTGGTCGCAGACGCTTCGCCGGCAGATGCGGGATACCTCGGTCGAGGTCATCGAGATCGCACCTCCCTACGTGCAGACCATGCTGACAGGGGAGGCCCAGGCCAGCGATCCGAATGCGATGCCGCTCGACGAGTACATCACGGAAACGATGTCTGCCCTGGAAGCGCAGCCGCAATCGGGAGAAATCCTCGTGAAGCGTGTGTTCTTCCAGCGTTGGGCTGAGCGTGAAGGCCGCTACGACGAGGCATTCGCACGTCTGAATGCCTAGATAAGGGCAAGTGCTGACGCGACCGGCACTTCCGTTCCTTTTGAATAGACCGATCAACCTGTCGCCTCATGGTATGAGATCAGACTCGATCTTGGTCGACGCAAAGCGTGCACGGCCCAGCGATTCACATTCAGCATGTCCGGTCCACAATCGTGTCATGTATGGCTGTGAGCCAATCGGCCATCACCGACAGGTCTCCTTGCACCCTGATTTGGCCTTGCCGAGTCGCCCGGTCGAGCGAGGCGACGTAGGCGGGGTCTACTGTATAAAGCAGATTGAGTTCGCGGGCGGCGTCGGCGGCCACCTCGATGGTGACGTCGCCGCTCTCGTCCTTGCCGACACCGATCGTGAAGGACGGCGCGCCATTCACGATGTCAAAGCGTATGCCTTGAACGCGCCCGTTCGGCATCACGACGCCGTCGCTGTAGCGTTCCACCAGCGACCAATTTAGGTCCGTTGCGAGGCCGGCCCGCGAAGCTGCGTCGCACATCAAGGTGCCGACCATCCCAAACCATGTCATCGTGCCTTGGGGAAGCTTTGCCACAGTGTTCATGACTGTTCCTCCTGGGTTACCGTGAGCACGATCTTGCCGCGAATATGTCCGGTTGCCGCGCGCTCGTGAGCCTCTTTTGCTTTTGAAAGGGAATAGATGCTGTCGATGGCAACGCGGATCGTTCCGTCGTTCAGCATAGGCGCGATCTCCGCAAGTTGAGCGCCATTCGAGCGCACTTGCGTCGTGGAAACGGCAATGCCGAGCTTCTTGGCCTCGCTTGCGCCGTCGAAACCAAGCGGGAAGATCGGAAACAGAGCACCGCCGCGCTTCAACGCCGGCAAGAAGCGCCTCGTCTTTGGCCCGCCGACCGCATCGACAACGAGATCGAGATCGCGAACGACACTTTCCGGGGATATTTTCCCGTAATCGATAAATTCGTCAGCGCCCAGATCACGCAGAAACGCTTCGTTGCCGCCGGATGCGACCGCGATGACGTGCGCGCCCTTCCACTTCGCCAGTTGCACCAGAAGATGGCCGACCCCACCTGCCGCGCCGTTTATGAGGACCTTCTTACCCGCCAATGGCACGGGTGCATGCTGGTGCGGCTGCAATGGATTCGGCTCGTCGTGGCCAAGATCGATCAGGAACTGCCAGGCCGTGAGGAGAGACATGGGTGCAGCCGCCGCGTGCACATGATCGATGCCAGCAGGCTTCAGAGCAAGCTCCGTCGCGGGGACGGCGACATATTCCGCATAGGCGCGGCTTTCGCCCGCTAGGCCGATGGGGAACCGCACCATCGCATAAACCTCGTCCCCGCCCGCGAAACCCCGCACGTCGTCAGCGACGGCCGCGACAACGCCGGAGATGTCAGTCCCGGGGATAATCGGAAACAAGACCCTGGGCTGCCATTCGGGCGGCAGCATTTTATAGCCTTCGCGCAGGTACCAGTCGGGCGGATTGAGGCCGACGGCATGCACGCGGACGAGGACCTCACCCGCCTTGATCTGCGGCTTTGGCGCATCCTCATAGATCAGCATTTCGGGGCCGCCGAAGGCATGAAGGCGAACCGCTTTCATCACATCGCTCATGAGAACCTCCATCGAGCACATCAACTGCGCATCGATATATGCCTATGTCCATGCATTGATAATTGCGGTGAAAGTCGATTTAATAGTGTCATGAAGGAACAAGTAGCATTGGAGCGGCTGACTGGACTGATCGCGTTTGCGCGAGCGGGATCATTGGGTAGCTTCACCGCTGCGGCGCGCTCGCTCGCCATTTCGCCGTCGGCCGTCAGCAAGAGCGTCCAGCGCCTGGAGCATCTTTTGGGGATTTCCCTGTTCACGCGAACCACGCGGTCGCTCACGCTCACGCCCGAGGGCCGTGAGCTGCACGAACGTGCGGTGAGGCTGTTGCACGATGCGGAGGAAATCGAGCAGGTAGCGAAAGCTGTTCGGGCGGAGCCTGCCGGCACGCTGCGGATTGCGTCGTCACTGCCGATCGGACTCCATCTCATCGCGCCGACTTTGCCTGCATTCCGCAAGCGCTATCCGAAAGTGACGATCGACCTCCGGCTCGATGACCGCCTCGTTGACATTGTCGAACAGGGCATCGATATCGCCGTGCGGATCGGCGAGCTCGCAGACTCGCGTCTGTTGTCTCGCCGGTTCGCTCCGTTGCGACTCTGCGCTTATGCATCACCCTCATATCTGGCCGCACACGGCGCGCCGGCACATCCGGACGAACTAACCAGCCATGACACGATCAACCTGAGATACCAGAGCAACGGGCAGGCGTTCCGCTGGCCGTTTCAGGTCGGCGAAAGCGAGATTGAGATCACGCCTTCGTCGGGCATCGTTGTCGATGCCAGCGAAGCGGTGCTGGCAATGCTGGCGGCAGGCGGCGGTATCGGCATTAGTGCGTCCTTTATCGCGGCTCCCTATGTCGCGCGCGGTGAATTGATTCCCGTCCTCGCCGATTTTGCCGTGGAACGCGAGACCATCACCGTGCTGTGGCCTTCCAGCCGCCGCGCCAACCCCGCCGTGAGGGCTTTTCTGGAGCATCTTCGGGAGGCTGGCGACCGGATGTTTGCTGGCGCGCCGCTCAGCTAAGCTGCTCGTCCAGGCTGCGCGTGCGATCCGTGATCTGGGAACCCGTGTGCAGTGTGGACGCCGGCTCGATCAGCAATATCCAGCATTCCTCATCAGCGACGGGATTATGCCGCACGCCCCTGGGCACGGTCAGGAAGTCGCCTTCCCGCAGGAGCGTCGGCCCATCTTCGAACTCCATGCGGAGCTCGCCCTTTACGATATAGAACAGTTCGTCCTCGTGGTCATGGGCGTGCCAGACGAGCTCGCCTTTCAGCTTGGCGACCTTGAGCAACTGGTCGTTGACGCGGCCGATCACCTTTGGCGACCAATAATCGGTGACGCGGTCAAACGCCGCCGTCAGAGTGGTTGCGGAAAGCATCTATATTCCTTTGCTGCGGGGGAAGCACATCGCCCAACCCGCGATCCTCAGTGTATTCTCGAGTGCGGTTCGCGCATTTCTCCGTGAACGAACCACATTATTGGATGGCACAAGTGTCTGCCCGCATTCGGAGAGCCTAATCTCACGTACAAGATGGATTGTCGCCCTCTCGATGGGCCGGCGACCTTGAAAAGCTCACCAGGGTGTCGGTCCATTAGGCTCGACGAATTGCCCAGAAACAGCGTCTTCGCCGAGAAGAGCATATTGGACGGGCAGCCTCGCACCCTCTTCGGCAGTCATGAAACCAGTATGTCCGGTCAAATCGGTCTTCACATAACCCGGGCTGACGGAGTTGACGACGACCGAGGTGCCCTGCAATTCGGCCGCCAACTGCACAGTCAGCATGTTCAGCGCAGCTTTGGAGGCGTTGTAGCCGATCAGGCGCGCGGAATAGTAGGGCGAGCTCGAATCGCCATTGATGGTGAGCGAGCCTAATGAACTCGACAGGTTGACGATGCGGGCTGCAGGCGCTTGTCGCAACAGCGGTAGCATGGCCTGCGTCACCGCCAGAGTGCCAAGGAAGTTGGTGTCGATGATCCGTCGCACCGCCTCCAACGATGCGGCGCTCGGCGGCCCGTCTTCGGCATCGACGATGCCGGCGTTGTTGACGAGAATGTCGAGTTTGCCATGTTCTTTCTTGATTGATTCCGCAGCTGATTTGATGCTGGCAAGGTCGTTCAAATCGAGCGGGACCAATCGGACGCGGAGGCCGCTTGAGGAAAGCTCAGCCGCAGCCGTCTTCCCGCGGTCCACATCGCGGGCTCCGACGAGCACGGTCGCGCCGGCCTCAGCCAGTTGGCGCGCGATCTCCAGACCGATGCCTTTATTGGCGCCTGTAACGAGCGCAACTCGAATGTCTTTGGGCACTTTTGAAATCCTCAGATGTTGGAGGGTTGGATTTGTGATCAATCGGGCAGACCAAACATGGCCTTGATTTCCCGACTGAACTCGATGTCGTTGCTCGCTTTGCGAAGGTCCATGACGCGTCGCGCGTCCTCCCCAGCCTCGAAGCGCAGCTTTTCACTTTCGTCGGTCGCGGCTTGGTAGATCGTCTCGGCGATGGCTTCGGCCGGCGAGGCCTGCGCGGTCGTTGCCGCGAACGCCCGCATGACCGCCTGCACTGTGGGCTGATATTCACCCAAGGAGGGATCGTTGCTGAAAGCGAGCGAGCGGCCGCCGAAGTCGGTCGCGATCATGCTAGGCTCGACGAGCTTGACGGTCACGCCGATCGGGGCCAGCTCGTATGACAGCGCTTCCGAGAGCCCCTCAAGGGCAAACTTGCTACCGTGATATAATGCGCCGAGCGGGAACGCGATGCGGCCTCCGATGGACGAGATATTGACGATCACACCTGATTTGTTGGCGCGAAAATGCGGTAATACCGCCTGGATGGCAGCGAGCGGACCGAACACGTTCACATCGAACTGCCGCCGGATCTCCTGGGGCGAGGTGGCCTCCAGCGGACCATACGCGCCATAACCGGCATTGTTGACCAGGACGTCGATGCGTCCGAAGGCTTGGATGCCCGATCGAACCGCGTCTGCGATTGAAGTCGGATCCTGAACGTCGAGGCGGGTGATCATGGTACGCGCGAGCGAAGCCAGTTCGGTCTCCTGCTCGGGCGTGCGCATCGTAGCTATGACATTCCAGCCGCGTGCGTGAAACAGTTTGGCGGTTGCGCGTCCGAGGCCGCTGGACGTGCCGGCAATCAATATTGTGCCTGGCATGGCGGGCCTTTCTTACTAGGAGTTTTCAGGATCGGTCGGGGGCGACGAGGCGAGAGCCATCCTCGCCCCCGACCCATCAGGCCGCATTTAGCGACGGATAGTCGGTGTAGCCTTCCGCGCTGCCGCCGGCGTAGAACAGCGCCTGCCGCACTTCGTTGAAGGGTGCGCCGGTCTTCAGGCGCTGGATGAGATCGGGATCGGCCAGCGCCATGACACCGAGCGCTTCGATGTCGGCCAGGCCCGCGGCCACGTCCGCACCGACCTGATCGCGTTGCCGGCCCGGGCGGTTCAGCACCAGCACGCCCGGGAACGTCTTGCGGATCTCTGCGAGCAGCGGGTCCTGGCGGAGATAGAGGATGTGGAGATAGGCGAGGCCCATCTTGCCGAACTCCGCCGCCAGATAGCGGTAGAGGTCGTCATTATCGGTTCCCTCCGCGATGCCGCCGGTCGGAATGCCAGGCGACAGGCGGATGGCGGTCCTTTCGGGGCCGATCGCATCAGCGATGGCGTGAACGACTTCGATCGCGAAGCGCGCGCGATTTTCCATCGAGCCGCCATATTCGTCGGTGCGATGGTTTGAGTCCGGCGCGAGGAATTGATGGACCAGATAACCGTTGGCGCCGTGCACCTCGACGCCGTCGGCGCCGGCTTCGATGGCGCGCCGGGCCGCATGTGCGAATTCGGTGACGGTCTGCTGGATCTCGGCTGTCGTCAGTGCACGCGGTTCCGGGACCGGGAGCATGCCCTTCATCGTGAACATGTCCTCGCCGGGGCCGATGGCGGACGGAGCGACCGGCTGGCGATGATGCGGGGTATTATCCGGATGCGACCGGCGGCCGACATGCATGAGCTGGATGAACAGGCGTGCGCCGGCGGCATGGACTCGATCGGTCACCTTGCGCCAACCAGCGACATGCGCGTCGGTGTAGATGCCGGGCGTTGCGGGGTAGCCTTGGCCGTCGTCGGAGGGCTGCGTACCTTCGGTGATCAGAAGGCCTATGGTCGCGCGCTGCGAATAATAGTCCGGCGCAAGATCGCCGGGTGTGCCGTCGGGCTTGGCCCGGCTGCGGGTCATCGGTGCCATGGCGAGGCGATGCGGCAGCTCGAAGCTCCCGATTTTGATGGGGGACCAGATATTGGTCATGCTGTGTCTCCTTTGGTGTTGGGTTGGCGGTGGATGAATGAGCGTCAGAGGGTGCCGCCGGCCAGCAATTCACGGGTGCGCTTGAGCGTCGACAGGAGAGCCGCTTTGTAGCCCTTGTCGCTGTCGAACTGCGCCTGCTCGGCCTGCTCCTCGGGACCGCCGGGCTGTTTGTCGCGCAGGCCCAGGTAGCAATAGAATTTGAGCTGAAGCTCGCCGGCCTCGTCTTCGAACAATTCGTTGACGATGGCGCCCTCGCGCGGGCCGGTCGCCTGGAAGAAGGTGACTTTGCGCTGCGGCTCAAGCGTGATGATCTCGCGCAGGTCGGAGCCGGCGATGGTGGCTTCGCGCACGAAATGGCTAGCGCTCTCCTCGGTCACCTCGCAGCGGGTGCAAAGGCCCGGCGGGAGAAACAGGCGGGCGTCGCGCGCCTTTAGCTCCAGCCCCTTCCAGACCTGGTCGCGGGTCAGTTTGGTTTCGCCCGGGGGGTTCACCGGCACGGTAGCGGTCGAATAGATCATGATGAAACTCCTGGTCGCATGTACGGTCGGCGCGGCCCTCAGGCTGCGCGCGCAATTTCGGCTGCGAAGTCGCGATAGCTGTGCAGCGGACGGCCGAGTATCTTGGTCAGGCGCTCGATGTCACCGGCTTCGGGGATCATGCCATCGCTGAC